>JBBIGV010000067.1:0-19643 GCA_037447335.1 Ignavibacteria bacterium
TTTAAATGTATGAAATACTTTGTATATGTTATTAAAAGTTTAGAAGGCTATCACTACACAGGTATGACCGAGGATTTAGAGCGCAGATTAGCCGAACACAACAATAAAACCAAATCATTTTGGACAAAGCGAGGATCAGATTGGAGGTTAGTTTATACGGAAGAGTTTGAAAATAAGACCGAAGCACTCAGAAGAGAGAAGTGGTTAAAAACTGGAGTTGGCAGGTGGGCTTTCAAATAAGGAATTAAGAATCCTGAATTACTATATTTTGGGGTAATTTTAATTAAAGTTTTTTAATGGTGCATAACTTCATGAAAACATTAACAATGCATCCTTATCGCGGCAAATCTTGTTTACCAACTTATCAACAGAACATTGGCAGCCAAAAAGAATGTTTGAATGGTTTTCTTTCATCCATTAATGCGATCTTCATTTGCTGAGATTTATGATAATCTTGAATTAAAATTTTGCCGAACATACTCTAACAAATAAAATTAAGCAGGTTTCTAATGATGGAGTTCAAAAAAATCGATAACAAAATTGCTTCTTTTATGGAGCGTTGGGGCGTTATTGCATTACGAATTTCGTTAGGAATAATTTTTATCTGGTTTGGTATTTTGAAAACAATCGGAATGTCGCCGGCTGAACCGCTTGTTAAAGCTACTGTCGGATGGCTGCCCTTTTTCAGCATAGACGGATGGGTTGTCATCATCGGGTGGTGGGAGGTTATAATTGGAATTTCATTCTTGTTTCAAAAAACTATCCGTATCGCTATCGCACTGCTTGCTTTGCAAATGGCAGGCACTTTTATGCCTTTGGTTATTCTTACAGAAGTAACTTTCCAACCGGGAGGTTTTCCCTATGCACCAACGATGGAAGGTCAGTACATAATTAAAAACCTGCTGATCATATCAGCGGCACTTGTGGTTGGGGGAAGTGTAAGGAATCCGGGAGATTAGTAACTATTACAAGACTGAAGTAAGGTATCGTTTGAATGAACCGGTATGAGTATGACAAAATAACAGATCAATCCATACTTTTATTATCACAAGGACTTTAGTCTGATTTAAGTCGAAAGTGTGTCGGAACTATGCCGGAGGTGTAAGGGATTTAAACTACCGCAAAATGAAGCAAAATCAGGATTATTTTTCGCTGCCGGTTTTTGATAATGGCAGCAAGAATGTCATACGCTCATCTTACTTTCTTTTAACTGACAAATTAGAAATAATGAGCGGAATTATTTATTTTTAAGCAGATAACTGATAATGCTTTTGATTTCCGGTTGAATAAGCTCACCCCATTAATTATCCTTCTAATAATCCGGAGAAGGATTATGCTCGTCGGACATTGAAACATGATTTGCTGATTCGACAAAAGACGACGAGGTAAGAGTTCGTAACAAAGTTTCGGATTACATCCCAACCCCTCACCCCTCAACCAAAACTTTCAGCGGCTGTTCGAGTGATTCGGCAACCCATCGCAAAAAGCGCGCTGCATCCGCACCATCTATTATTCTGTGATCATAAGATAAGGATAACGGCAGCATTAACCGTGGAATAAATCTTCCTTCAATTAATACCGGCTCGTAACTTCCTCTTGATACACCGAGGATCGCAGCTTCCGGTGAGTTTACTATCGGAGTAAATGATGTTCCCCCTATTCCGCCAAGATTTGTAATTGTAAAGCATCCGCCCTGCAATTCATCGAGTGAGATTTTCTTATTCCTTGCCTTTTTTGCAAGCAGTGTAAGTTCAACTGAAATTTCTGTGATGTTTTTCTTATCTGCATCCTTAATGTTCGGTACGATGAGTCCATATTCAGTATCAACCGCAATACCTATGTTGTAATAATTTTTTAAAATTACTTCCTGCTTTTCCATATCAATGCTTGAGTTGAAGCGCGGGAATTTTTTTAATGCCGATGTAATTACTTTAACCAGTATTGCTGTTATGGTTAATTTGCCGCCGGCTTTTTCAACACCGGGATTAAAAGCTTTGCGTGCTTTTTCAAGTTCTGTTATATCAGCTTTATCGTGCTGGGTAACATGCGGAATAGAAACCCATGCATAACTGAGATGTTCAGCAGTTTTTGATCTTATTTTACTGAATGATTCGCGTTCAATGCTGCCGAACTTAGAGAAATCCGGTAAAGCTTCCTGTTTAACCCCGAATCCGCTGGCTTCTCTGGATTCGTTCAGCTTTTTGACATACGCTTTAACATCATCCATTGAAATTCTGCCTCCGGGACCGGAGCCGGGCACTTTATTTATATCAACGCCAAGCTCTCTTGCTATCCTTCTTACTGAAGGAGCGGCAGGCGCTGCGCCTTTTGTTATAGGCGGCTGTTCATCTATCTCACCCGGTCTTGATGATTCAATTTCTCCTTTAGGTTTTATGTCCCATTTAACTTCCTGCTTTTCTTCTTTTTTATCACCGGCTTTTTTCTCTTCCGGTTCAGGAGCCTTTTCCGCACTGTCTTCTTTAACTTCAGAAGTCTCAACTTTAAATATTACCGAACCAACTTTTGCTTTTTCACCTTCTTTGATCAATATTTCTTTAATTATTCCGGATACAGGTGAGGGCACTTCAACTGTTGCTTTATCGGTTTCAATTTCAATTAGTCCCTGGTCTTTTTCTATCCGGTCGCCGGCACTTACGATTACACCAATTACATCAGCCGAATCAATTCCTTCACCAAGTTCAGGCAGTTTAACATCAACTAATGTACTTTTGCCGGGCGTTGTTTTATCGGAAGGCTTTTTCTCATCGGATTTTTCTTTTGCTTTATCGTCAGTCTTCTTTTCAGGTTTTACTTCTTTCAGTTCATCAGAAGATTTTTTTTCTTCCTGTTTATCCTGCTTTTGATCTTTTGTGGAAGATTGACCATCCGTCACTTTAATTATAACCTGACCAACTTTTATACTATCGCCTTCCTTAACAAGAACTTCTTCAATAGTTCCGCTCATAGTGGAGGGCACTTCAACCGTAGCTTTATCAGTTTCAATTTCAATCAGGCTTTGATCCTTTTCAATTTTATCGCCGGCTTTTACCAGCACGCTTACAATATCAGCCGATTCAATATTTTCGCCAAGTTCAGGCAGTTTAACTTCAATACTCATTGATGATCTAAATTCCTTTTTCTTAAATAACTTTTAATTATGTTGTCATCGGGTTACGTTTTTTTGAATTTATTCCTAATTCTTTTACTGCTTTTTCTATAACCTGTTCTTTTATCTTTCCTTCTTTAAAAAGTCCGTACAGCGTTGCAAGTACTACATGCTTTGCATCAACTTCAAAAAAGTCGCGCAGTTCTTTTCTTCCCTCACTGCGTCCGAAACCATCAGTTCCAAGAGAGTATAACCTTCCGGGCGCCCACTTGCCGACAGAATCGGGTAAAGCTTTAACATAATCTGAAGATGCAACAAATACACCCTCTTCATTCTTAAGCATTTTTGTAATGTAAGGAGTTTTTGGTTTCTCAAGCGGATTAAGGAGATTCCATCTTTCAGCCTCGAGTGCATCTTTCCTCAGTTCTTTATAGCTGGTAACACTCCATACATCGGCAGCAACCTTATAATTTTCTTCCAGAATTTCCTGTGCTTTAAGAACTTCGTTTAGAATTGTCCCGCTGCCAAAAAGCTGCGCTTTAAGTTTTGCATTTTTCTTTTCTGAAGATCTGAATTTATACATTCCTTTAATAATGCCTTCTTTAGCGCCCTGAGGCATGCTCGGCATTGCATAGTTCTCATTCATAATTGTGATATAGTAGAATATGTTTTCCTGGTCTTCATACATTCTCTTGATACCATCTCTGATTATAACCGCCAGCTCGTAAGCATAAGCAGGATCATAAGTAACAAGATTCGGAACTGGGTATGCAAGCAAATGGCTATGTCCATCCTGATGCTGAAGTCCTTCACCGTTAAGAGTAGTACGACCGGCGGTACCTCCAACCATAAATCCTTTTGTTTTCATATCAGCCGCAGCCCAAACAAGATCGCCTATCCTTTGAAATCCGAACATCGAATAGTAAATAAAGAAGGGTATCATATTTGTTCCATGCGTAGAATATGCAGTTCCGGCTGCAATGAAAGAAGACATCGAACCGGCTTCAGTTATTCCTTCTTCGAGTATCTGTCCGTTCTTTGCTTCTTTATAATAGAGAAGAGAGTCTGCATCAACCGGTTCATATAACTGACCAACGTGCGAATAAATTCCCACCTGTCTGAACAGCGATTCCATTCCAAAGGTGCGTGCTTCATCAGGAACAATCGGAACTATGAGTTTACCGATCTCTTTATCCTTTAAAAGTTTTGCCAGTATTCTTACAAACACCATCGTAGTTGAAACTTCACGTCCTTCTGTTCCTTTATAGAATTCTTCAAACACAGATTCCGGAGGAGTTTTAAGCGGGCGTATATCACTATTGCGCGAAGGAACAAATCCTCCAAGCTCTTGTCTTCGCTGCTTAAGATATTTTATCTCCTGGCTGTCTTCATCGGGTTTGAAGAAAGGTGCATTGGAAATCTCTTCATCTGAAATAGGAATTCCGAAGCGGCTTCTGAATTCTCTCATTTCCTCTTCATTTAATTTTTTCTGCTGGTGAGTTATGTTTTTTCCTTCACCGCTTTCACCAAGACCGTATCCTTTAATTGTCTTTGCAAGAATAACTGTAGGCTGTCCGGTATGTTCAACAGCAGTTTTATAAGCAGCGTAAACTTTTTCCGGATCGTGTCCGCCTCGTTTCATTTTTGTTAATTGTTCATCTGTCATCTTCTCAGCCATCTTCAGTAATTCCGGTTCTTTACCAAAGAAATGCTCACGAATATAAGGTCCTCCTTCAACAGAGTATTTCTGATATTCACCATCAACAACCTCGCCCATTCTTTTGACAAGTTTGCCATCTGTATCTTTATCGAGCAGCGGATCCCAGTCAGTTCCCCAAATAACCTTGATCACATTCCAGCCTGCGCCGCGGAAAATTGCTTCCAGCTCCTGAATGATCTTTCCGTTGCCGCGAACAGGTCCGTCAAGCCTTTGAAGGTTACAGTTAATAACGAAGATGAGATTATCGAGCTTCTCTCTTGAAGCAAGAGTAATAGCACCAAGAGTTTCAGGTTCATCGGTTTCGCCATCGCCAAGGAACGCCCATACCTTGCCGCCCGGCTTCTTCAACCCTCTGTCTTCAAGGTATCGGTTAAACCGCGCCTGGTAAATCGCCATGATAGGACCGAGTCCCATTGATACTGTTGGAAATTCCCAGAAATCCGGCATAAGCCATGGATGTGGATAAGATGATAAACCGCCGTTGGGTTTTAACTCACGTCTGAAATTTTCAATTTGTTCGCGGGAAATTCTTCCTTCAAGAAAAGCGCGTGCATAAATACCCGGAGATGCATGCCCCTGAAAATAGATCTGGTCACCGTCGTGATCGTCACCTTTACCGCGGAAAAAATGATTATATCCAATTTCATATAACGTTGCAGCAGAAGCGTAAGTAGAAATATGCCCTCCGATACCGCTTTCCGTTTTATTTGCCTTAACAACCATTGCCATTGCATTCCAGCGTATAAGACTTTTAATTCGACGTTCAATTTCGCGGTTGCCGGGGAAAGGCGGCTGAGCTTCTCTCGGAATAGTGTTTATATAAGGTGTGTTTGCGGTGAACGGAATGTGAACACCTGCTTTCTGTGCACGAATCTGAAGCTGTTGAAGCAGTTCTTTTACTCTTTCCGGTCCGCCGTGCTCAAGTACATAATCGAGTGAATAAAGCCATTCACGGGTTTCAATTTCTTCTGAATTCTGATCCTTTTTTACCTGATCATTCATAAAATATCCTTATCTATAAAATTTCGATTTTTAACAAAAATAAGCATTTTACAGCCAACGAATTGCTGAAATTCGGGTTTTTCAGGCTTTTTTAATGCTCAAAATTGGAGTGAAAAAATACAAGAATTGACGCTGAATAACAAGGATTTGGAATGAGAGTGTGATCGAGGATTTGATCAGGAATATTATTCTACTACTTGATATTATTAGTAATTAGTAATGCTCATTTTCAATATTTGATAGAGTATAGAAATTAAGTATTCTTTTCGTTATTATTATTCAGACGATTATTAATGGATGTAATATGAAATTATATAACTATAAAATTGTAGTTGAGGAATGTGAAGAGGGTGGTTTTTATGCCGAATGCCCTGCTTTTCAAGGTTGCCACGTTGAAGGCGACACTTTTGAGGAAACTATGAAAGAAATGAAACATACTTTAAAAGCTTTCATAGACGATTATATTTCCAGAAATGAAGAACTTCCATCGGACAACTTTTTAGTTACTTCTATTCAAATATCGGTATGAACAACTTTTTTCCTGATGTAAATTCAAAGCAAATAATTAAGGTTATAGAAAAACTTGGTTTTGAATTAATCAGACAAACCGGAATCAGCCATGCTGTTTACAGAAGATCGGATGACGGTCGTCGAACCACTATTCCAATACACGGTAAAAAATCTCTTAAACGAAAAACCATAAAATCAATTTGCAAGGACATAGGAATTAGCATCGATGAATTAAATGAGCTATTAAAATAAGTTCCGACTTTAATTTAATTCAAACTCTTAATATTGCTCTTACTATCTTATCTTGACATTGGCAAAGAAATTTCGCTATTTGTAAGCAGTTATTTTATCATTATTTATTCGCAGGGGCTTCTATGAAGAGAATAATAGTTATAATCGCTTTCCTTTTTATCACTTCCGCACAAGTGTGTCCGCAACCTTTTTGGCAGGAATTAAATTTCCCGCTTGGCGGAATTGTGAGGTTTATCAAAACTAATCCAGATGGACATATATTTATTATTAACCAGCAAGGCTTTTATAGATCAACTGACAATGGATTAATCTGGGATTCATTACCTCTTCCAGGTAACGCAATTGACGCAATTGCAATAAATTCAAAGAATGACATTTATTCCGGATATAATTATAGTCTTTATCGTTCAACAGATAATGGAATTACCTGGAATTTAGTTGGATTGGAGGGTAGAAGAATTACTGCGATTGGGTTTAATAGTTTGGATCATATCTTCGTTGGGACTGAAATTCCAGATTATACCACAATATATAGATCTACTGATAATGGACTTACCTGGACTGAACTCGGACTAACAGGTTCTTGGTCAAATGTAAACCTTATTCGTATTAACGCATTAGATATAATCTTTGTGGTTCGTAATCAAATGCCTGAAATGGGATTGTTTGCTTCATTTGATAATGGTGAAACCTGGAACCTTCAAAGCATGTTCGTAAATTTTTCTATTGATTTCGATACTTCACACAATATTCTTGCTGGAAGGGATCAGGGAGTATTTTACTCAACAGATAATGGAATAACCTGGATTGATAAAAATTTTGGTTTAATTAATCCGTTTGCTTATTCTGTAGTTATAAATTCTAAGGATCACTTTTTTATTTCAACTTCATCTGGTGTTTACAGATCAAGCAATCAGGGTCAGAATTGGGAGGAAATCAATAATGGTTTAGGGAACGCAGATATCAATCTGCTTCAAATAACCGAGGAAGGATATCTCTTTGCATCCGCATTTGATGGCAGCGTTTATAGAAGTGTCAATACAACCACAAATATAACGAATGATTATCCATATTATCCTGAATTTTACAAACTCTCCCAAAACTACCCCAATCCGTTCAACCCAGGCACAACGATAAGTTGGCAGTCGCCGGTTAGCTGTCATCAAGTACTTAAAGTATATGATATCCTTGGCAATGAAGTGGCAACACTAGTAGATGGTTTCAAAGATGCAGGTTATCATTCTGTTGAGTTTAATGCCGCAGGATTATCAAGCGGTGTTTACTTTTATAAATTGCAGGCAGGATCTTTCACCGAAACAAAGAAGATGATGCTTTTAAGATAGGAGAGCTGTTTTGTTACCGAAGAGTTCATTCATAGTCTTTATATTTTTTTTATGCCCCCATATTCTATCCCAGTGGGAGTTTAGGTATCCGGATTTTCCCTCTGATTATATTAACGATTTGATCTTTATAAATGAGAATAAAGGATTTTTTGTTAATAATGGGGGAAGTATTTTGATAAGCACCAACAGCGGAAACTCGTGGAAAATTGCTGCTCATTTTCAGCGGAATGTTTTTTCAAAAATTAAATTTTTAGATGAGAAAACCGGTTATGCAGTTTCACCTCATTCTGTTATCGGAGATACTGTTCAATTTGTGGTCACAAACGATGGCGGTCTAAATTGGAATTCGTTAAACATAAATATGTCCGTTGCTATAGATTTTCTTCCTCTTTCTAATACCGATTTTCTTAAATCTAATCGGGTATCTTTTGCATGGTTAAATTTTGCTATCGAAAGATACAATATTTCATCGGGAAATTGGCAACCTGTTTATGATATCCCAAGGTTTTGGGATGGGCATATGTGGGTAGCTTATGGTGATATAATTCAATTTCAGCAGTTGTCTGGGAGGATTCTTTCATTAGGGTCCAGCCATTTAGCCAAAAATGCCGGTATAATTTCTGACTCTGTTTCTTTTTTCTTACAATCAATAGATAATGGATTTACCTGGGATACATTATGGTGTGGATTACCATATATGGCGTATACATTTCACTTTACAAATGATAGCGTTGGCTGGTTAGGTCTTGAGTATAACAAATTATATAAAACAACAAACGGTGGGATAAGCTGGTTTGAGCAATACTCCGAGCAGTTCTCTGATAATCATATTCAGTCGATTCATTCTATAGATAATGATCACATTTTTGCAGTCAGTCAGAACGGTAAAGTCATTTATTCTAATGATGGTGGTAACAACTGGCAATTCAGTCAAGTTGAAGATCTAAATTCCAGTATCTCAAAAATATGTTTTCTCAACCAGAATAATGGATTTATTGCAGGAAACGATCTCTGGAGAACAACAAATGGCGGTGCAAGCTGGTCTAGAGTTAGTAATTCATTAAAAGGTATTTTTTGGAAAATTGATTTTGCTGATGAAAACCATGGAATGGCAATAGGCGAACATATCTATAGAACTACTGATGGAGGTTATTCATGGAATATTGCGAAAGCAGGAAGTTTCCAATTTTCCGGAATAGATATGCTCGATAATTTGAATACATGGGTGGTTGGATATGACTCTATTTATAGAACTAATGATGCGGGTAATTCTTGGTCAGCCTTTAAAATAAATGACAATATTCAATATATAAGGGGAATAAAATTTCTTGATTATAATACCGCGGTGCTTTACGAAGTTATCGAAAACCTTAATGACACAACTTATAATTACGTTACAACTGATGGTGGTGTTAGCTGGAAGAGGTATCCGATTACTAATCAACAGCACATAACATCATATTTTAAAGTGAAATTTACCGACAGATCTCATTTGTGGTTTGTGAATCAGCAAGGAGTTTGGCTTTCAAGAGATACTGCAAAAACCTGGGAGTTTAATCCTATGATGTTTGGTTCCTTTGACTCGGCATTTGATTTTGCTGATTCCCTATACGGTTGGTTCGCTGTAAGTGATGGTCAACAAGAAACAATGAAGTTTACTTCTGATGGGGGAAATTTTTGGGAAACCGTGAATAAACCTTATTCTAATCAGTCTATGGATCTTTTAATTTTAGGTAAGGATTATAATGATAGTTATGTTATTCTTGCTGCGGGATATGGTGGTACGTTATTTAAGTTTAATGAGGGTGGTTCGTTAGGAGTAATAGAAACCACATTTACACAAAATGCCCTATTTTCTTTTGCTTCTTTTCTGGCAGGGGACAGATTACACGTATGGGTTGCCGGCGAGGGAATGACTCTTCTTCACTCAACTTTTCTAATAACAGATATTAAAAATTATTCGGTTGATAAAGATTTTTCATACCATCTTGCTCAGAATTACCCTAATCCATTCAACACAAGCACAATAATTAATTTTACTATACCTTCCGTCATGTCAACCGAGTGGAGAAATCTTAAAGTGCAGCTTAAGGTATATGATATACTTGGCAATGAAGTGGCAACACTGGTAGATGGTTTCAAAGATGCAGGTTATCATTCTGTTGAGTTTAATGCCGCAGGATTATCAAGCGGTGTTTACTTCTATAAATTACAGGCAGGTGATTTTTCTGATACAAAAAAAATGTTATTGCTGAAATAGAAATTGAAAAAACAATCTGAATTAGCTTAAAGTGAGTAACTATGAAGACAAAATTTACAATCCCTCAGGTGGACAGTCCCCTCCCGGGAGGGGTGAGGGGTGGGTTAGTAACATTAAAAATATATGATGTGCTTGGAAAAGAAGTTATAACACTCGTTAACGAAGAAAGACCTGCTGGAAGTTACGAAGTTGAATTTAATGCTGCCGGATTACCAAGCGGTGTTTACTTTTACAGATAAA
This sequence comes from Ignavibacteria bacterium, assembly GCA_037447335.1. Taxonomy (GTDB): domain Bacteria; phylum Bacteroidota; class Ignavibacteria; order Ignavibacteriales; family Ignavibacteriaceae; genus JBBIGV01. Next base: position 10,434 of record JBBIGV010000067.1, read on the forward strand.
CAACAGGAAACTTTGTAGAAACTAAGAAATTAATGCTGATGAAATAGTGAATAACTTCAAGGTTTATGCTGCGTTAAAGAATCAGCAGTCCTTGAAAATTAGAATTCGCATCCATGCTAACCTTCGAGATTTCGGTGAGAATAAAATGCGCTTACCTCGAAGGTTTAGCCGAAATTAAAAAATTATCTGACGTTCCGGATCGACAAACACAGGATGTGATAAATTTTAAATTCCTGTTGTAAATAAATCAACACATTTTTATTTTAGATACGGAACAGAATAATTTCTGTTATCACTCCGCTTTAATCTTCTCCTGACTGTTCCTTTTAAAATTGTTATAAAAGATTTTCCGCATACTGTACATAAAAATCAACGGCGGTTCATCATGCTGCGATGAGCCTGCTTTGTAATGTAGTTGTGCAGCGAATAAATAATGCAGTTAAAAAACTGCCTAAAAATTCCTTTCCGGTAAAAGGAAAGAGAGAGGAGATCTTTGTATGAGAAGGAGAATGGTAATAACTATTCTGTTTACAGCCGCACTGTTATTCCTCTTCAATGGTATCACTAATGCTCAGGAGGGTAAATCCAAAGACGACTGGAAAGTGCTAAAGCTGGAAAATGAGCATGTTCGTGTAGTAGAAGTAACGCTTCAGCCCGGTCAGAAAACCGACGCCCATACCCATCCATCTCATTTTATTTATGTGTTCAAAGGTGGAAAAATAGAAGTCGACATGGTTGAAGGGGACACACAAATATGGGAACTGCCGGATGGTGAGGTTATGTGGAGCGACCCCGAAGGAATGCACGTAACAACCAACGTAGGTGATACGCCCGTAAAATTCCTGCTGGTAGAATTACCTAAACTGAAGTAACAACAGAACATTATGGTATTAATCCCGTCCTGGTTTAATTAAGGACAGGATTTTTTTATATCCTCACCGGTTGATTCAAACAGGTAAAGTTCTTGTTATCTTTTTTATCCACTTGTGAAATTTGTGTATGCTTCCGGTATCCTTCTGGTACATCAAAATGCACTCACCGTGAAATAACATCATACCATTTGATCCTGCAAGCTCAACAGCTTCTTTAGAACCGGCGCCCTGCTGAAGCCATACTTTTTTTATATCGAGTTCAATTGATTCCTTAATTACCTTTAACGCAGACTGCGGGCTTGTTACTACTATTATTCCCGAAGGGATTATAGGAAGAGACTTTACATATGGATAACACTTTTCGCCATTCACATTCTCAAGTGACGGATTAACAGGATAAACATTATAACCTTTGGTCTTCATTTCATTGTAGATCACATTACCAAATTTTTTATTGTTACGTGATACACCGGCAACAGCGAAAGAATCCCCTGAAAGGAATTCTTCTATATCTTTTAATGTGAATTCTTTCATTTCTTATTCTTCCATATCAAATTTTACGGTTATGATCTCCGGCATTGAGTAATCGGTTTGCTTTTTAAGTTTTGAGTATATAATTACTGCTAAGTAATAAGCCGCCAGCATTGAAGCGCCTAACAGCGAAGAAAGTAATTCTTTGTTTGAATCAAAGTAATTTATTCCGAACATTATCCCGGCAATCAGAAGCAGAAGCGGAAAACCGTACAGAAAAAATGAGGCTGCGAGTAATTTACTTCCACCGACAGAGATTCTTACAGAGTCTCCCGGTTTTACGCCAAAAGGATCGCGAACAGTTAATGATCTTTTTTTGCTGCCTGAAGGACTGCAGTAAATCTTTGCACTGCAATCTTCACAGCTTTCATTCATCAGCAGATCAATAATCGCTGTTCCATTTTCAGCCGATATTACAATACCTTCCTCAATTAATTCTTCTTTCATACAAAATCAAAGTTTAATTTATCGCTTCTTTAACGGTATGTTCTTCAACGTGATTATACATATCAATGGCTTTGGTAGTACACTTATCGAGCGGTATTTTTGAAATTTCCAGCTTATTATAATCAATAACCGCGAGGTTATCAATCATCACAATACCGCCATCGGATTTACGTGCACATATCTGGCAGCCTATACAAGCAGCTTTACAGACCTTTCTGGCTGTTTTGGGATCATCATGATTCCTGCAGAAAACAAAGACCAGTCTATCGGCAGGATGTATTTCGATAATACCTCTTGGACAAGCTTTAACGCATAAGCCGCATCCTGTACAAAGTTCATCAATAATAACAGGCAGTCCGTTTTCGTTCATATACATTGCATTGAACCGGCAGGCATCAACACAGTCACCGCCGCCGAGGCAGCCATCCAGGCACAATTTATTTCCACCGGATACGAGCGCCTGCACTGCACAATTCTGCGGACCGTGGTAAAAGGAATTTTGTTTAAATGCTGCTTCTTCATTACCACCGCGGCAGAGCACACGGGCAACCATTTTTATGCTGCTTCCTGCTTCTATGCCGAGAATGGAAGCTGCTTCATCCAGCACTTCCTGCCCCCCAACTGTACATTTGCTTACATCAATTTTACCCTCAACAACTTTTGTTGCAAAGTCATAACATCCCGCACAACCGCATGCACCGCAATTTGCATTTGGCAATGCTTCGTTTACATGGGCAATCTGAGGATTTTCTTCAACACGAAGTTTTTTATCGGCTAATGCCAGGGCACTTGCGAATAAGAATCCAAGTCCTCCCATTGTTGATATGGCTATTATAAATACTGTATCCATTATACTTTTCCTTCTGAAGAAACCCGAAAAATTTATTTTGTCAGTTGATAATATATTTACTGAACCCTGTTGAGTATGTTATCTTACCCTGTTCATCAATTATCATCGTTTCAGCATCATCTAAACTTTCAATAAGACTTAGCCCTTTAATCTTACCAAGAACAAAAACAGCGGTTGCAAGACCATCGGCAAAAGCGTTGTCTTTGTGAATCACCGTTACACTTTGTAATCCCCTTGCCGGGTACCCTGAAAGCGGATCAATTATATGATGGTAACGTAGCCCGTTAACTTCAAAGAACTGCTCATAATCGCCGGAAGTTGCAACAGACATATCATTTACATTCAGCTTATGAATTATATTTCTTTCCAAACGCGGATGCTGAACTCCGATCCTCCATCCAACTCCTGAAGTTTTAATATCACCACCGGCATTAACCATGAGATCATTAATGCCATGATCATTAAGAATCCTAACTGCTCTGTCAACAGCATAACCTTTTGCCACAGCGCCAAAATTCAATCCGATGCCGGAGTGTCTTACAAAAATTTTTGTTTCATCAAGAGTAATATTTTTCCAGCCGGATTTATTAAGATGTTCCGCGATTTTATCCTGTGCAGGTAATAATGGTGATTTATGATCGAACCCCCATACCTTAATCAATTCATTTATTCCGGCATCAAATGCACCATTAGAAATTCTGTTTAATGAATCGCAAAGCAGCAGCAAACCATAAAACTCATCATCAATATTAAAAATTGTATCATTACTGTTATTTATATAATATACAGGACTCCCTTCAATGTGTGAAGAGAATTTTTTATCAATCCTTCTCATCTCTTCAAATGCGGCGGTAACGGCAATTCCGGCATTACTACTGTTTTCTCTTAATATAATTTCCACCGGTGTACCCATTATGATCTGAGTACGCTTTAATCCGGTCTGATCATTAATTAGCGATGTCGCAAGAAAAAAACCTGCCATGAACAAAGCCACAGAAAGCAATATTGAGAAAATTATCTGCTTCATTTTTAACTGTTTATAATTCAGGTATATTCTATTTTTACCAAAACTTTATTCGGGGCGCATGCTAGCACATGGCCGTCATAAACTGCGTATCCGCTTTTTTTACATATTTGATTTTTACAGCAGGAAGAATGAATATGTGCAGCGCCGTTCCTGATACTGATTACCATTTTTCCAATTGCGCCGTGTAAGGTTATTTCTTTAAATGTTTTGTCAAGACTTATCTTATCAAAGATTCCTTTTTCGTTTTCGATAACAACGGTCTTTTCATTTTTATTCCCGAAGAGAGATTCCATAATAGAAGCGGAACGTCTCTCTGCAAAGAAAACATAACCGGCTTCCTTTGTTCTGATCTCATCCCGAAGAATAAGCAGCGGTGCGGTAAAATCATTCTCCGGTTCATAAATAAAATTCCGGCTGTCACTAATAAGCAGATCGCTTTCAACTTTATGCCCCAGCTTCGATAAACGGATCAGGAATTTTTTATCAATACGATTACCGGCAAATGGTAAGTAATCCGAATAATGCCGGCTGATAAAATTTTTCCAGTGATCATTTGCTGTTATCATCGGCAAAGAGGAAATTTTATATTTCCTGTTGATTACATTTAATAAAGACGTTACGACATTTTCTTCAGCCGGTATAAATCCATAAACAGAAAAGTCATTTGACGCTTTTACAGAAGCCAGTTTTCCGGCTCCGATTCCGGCACTTAGCGCAATTGATGCAAGCCCTGCTGATTTCAAAAACGACCGACGCGTTATCATTTTATTCTCTCTTTTCTTTTATATTTTTATTGATTAAACTCATTAAAATTTTATATCATTCCTGCAAAACCCATGAATGCCAGCGCAAGAATACCTGCAATGATCAGGGTAATCGGCGCCCCTTTGAACGCCTCCGGTACTTCCGCAAGCTCAAGCTCTTCTCTTATTCCTGCCATAATTGTTAATGCGAGTGTAAACCCGGCGCCGGCGCCAACTCCAAACACAACGCTTTCAGGAAAAGTGTAGCTGCGCATAGATGCGAACAGCGCTAATCCCAGTATTGCACAGTTGGTTGTAATTAACGGAAGAAAGATTCCCAGCGCCCTGTACAACGACTGACTGACTTTTTTAATTACCATTTCAACAAACTGAACAAGCGATGCAATAACTAGAATGAAGGATGGTATCTGAAGAAATCCAAGGTCATACGGAACAAGCACAAGGTTAAATAACAGCCAGCTTACAATAGCAGTAATGGTCATAACAAAAGTTGTCGCCATTCCCATTGATACGGCAGATGTTATTTTATTCGAAACACCAATAAACGGACATATGCCAAGGAAGTATGCAAGCACAAAGTTATTAACAACAGCGGCTGAGATAAATATTATTATCAGTTCCATTACTTTGCCTCCGGTTGATTAACGTTTCTTCCGGCAACAGCCATCTTAAATTTTTCCATCAGGGTTTGTTTTGCAATTCTTTCTTTCCTGATGTTGTAAGCATTTGCGATGCCCATTAAAATTCCGAGCGTTAAAAATGCACCGGCAGGAAGGATCATCACTATCCATGGTTCAAAAGAATCCGGCAGAACTGTAAAACCAAGTATTGTTCGCGAACCTAATATTTCCCGGATGGAGCCGAGAACAAAAAGTGCTATTAAGAATCCGAAGCCGATGCCAAAAGCATCAAGCACCGCCCTGCCGGGACTGTTCTTTGATGAAAATGCTTCCTGCCTTCCGAGTATAACACAGTTGGCAACAATAAGCGGAATAAACGGACCCAACTCTTTACTGAGATCGGGAAATTTTGCTTTCATTACGAGGTCAACTATTGTTACGAAAGTAGCAATAATCACAATGAAGGAAGCGATCCTTACCTGCGGGGGAATTAATTTTCTTATGCTTGATATCAGTAAGCTTGCCGATACCAGAACAAAAGTGCTTGCAAGCCCCATCGCAATTCCGTTAATAGCTGAAACTGTTACTGCGAGCAGCGGGCAAAGACCCAGCGCCTGCCTGAACACAGGATTAATATCCCATAATCCTTTTAAGAATTCTTTTGAAAGCGTTACATTCTTTTTCATTGGCTGCCTTCGGAAACAGAATTGCGTACTATTCTTAAACCATTATTTATTATATCCACAACAGCTTTAGCAGAAATTGTTGCACCGGTAATTGACTGCACCTCATTGGGTTTTAAAGGCGGTGCACCTTTAATCAATTCGATAGATGGATAAGCAGTTAATCCTTTAAACTGAGTTGTAAAAGGTTCTTCGGTTATTTTAGTACCGAGACCCGGGGTTTCAGCAAGCTCAAGAACTTCAATGGCTCTCACTTCTTTAAGGTCATCCGAAATGCCAGCCATTATTCTTATATTACCGCCGTATCCGTTACCGTTGTAAACCATCGCATATCCGATAGAAGCGATGTTTTCATCAAAGACTTTGAACAGCTCCACTCCCGGAACATTAATCATTTCATAAGACTTCCCTCCGGGTTGAACAAGAAAGATCGCTCTTTCTGTTTCTGCTTTACGATTCGCTTCGATCAATGGACTTGCCCAATTGCTTAACTGAGATAATATGCCGCCCGACATAAGCCCTATTACAGACAAGGTAGTTATGATCTTATAGACCTTCATTTCGCCGCTCCCTTCACAATCCCAAATATTTTTGGAACTGTGTACCTGTTGATCAACGGAACGAACCCATTTAACAGAAGTATTGAATACATCACACCTTCGGGCAATCCACTGTATAACCTGATCAATACTATAACAAGCGAAATTGAAATTCCGAATATCCACATCCCCTTTGACGCTACGGGTGAAGTAACCCAATCTGTAGCCATGAAAAAAGCTCCGAAGAGAAAACTTCCTGCAAATATGTGAAACAAAGGAGTCGGATTATTGACAGGGTCAATAAGATAAAAGAAGCCGCCGAAGATTATAATACCGACAATCATTGAAACAGGAATCCGCCAGTTCACTATTCCTACAGCTATAAGAAAAATACCACCGGCGAGTATGGCAATTGCGGATGTTTCACCGAGTGAACCGCTGATGTTGCCCCAAAACATAGGTGTAATGTCCGCAAGTACATTATCAAACTTCATTGCAGCCAGAGGCGTTGCGGAAGTAACTCCATCAATTGCATAATTAGGCAGCTTCCATGTTGTAATACCTACCGGGAATGCTGCCTGAAGAAATGCTCTGCCTACAAGAGCAGGATTAAAAATGTTAAATCCAAGTCCGCCAAAAATTTGTTTACCCAACCCTATAGCCACCACCGAACCAATTGCAGTTGCAGAAAGAGAAAAATCCGGCGGAAGAGTTAAAGCAAGAAGAAGTCCGGTTAAGGCAGCACTTCCATCAAACAATGTTACTTTTTTCTTTCTGAGAGTTTGAACTGCAGCTTCGGTACCGGCAGCGAATGCAACTGCAACGGTAATAACGATAATCTGCTGCATACCAAAGAGCAAAAGCGATGCAATGATGCAAGGCAGAAGAGAAAGAGTAACAAACCACATTACTTTTGCGGTTGACCATTCTGAATGTAAATGCGGCGAGGTTGTCAGGTCAAACTGAACTGCTCTTTTTGTTTCAACTATTTTTTCTTCAGATGTCATACAGATTTCAATTTTTGATGACCTGAAAAACTTTTTACAGATCAATCATATATAAAAATTATACGGTTTGCTTTAATTCACTTTCACGCTGCATTTTAAGCACCGTTTGTTTTCCTAATCTTATCCACTGAACCAGGGGAATATTAGCCGGACAGGTAAAGGCGCACGATCCGCATTCCATACATACCGTTATACCAAGTTTTTCGGCATCTTCAAATCGTTGTAGCTGAGAATAACGGGCAAGCTTTGCGGGCACCAGATTAATCGGGCAGGCATCTATACATTGCCCGCATCTCAGGCAGGGAGTTTCGCTGCTTCTTTTCACTTCAGAATGAGTGAGTACAACAATACCTGAAGTTGCCTTCAAAATCGGGACTGAAAGATCGTATTGTGCTACGCCCATCATTGGTCCGCCTACAATTATTTTTTCTGCATCTTCTCTCAAACCACCGCAGTATTCAAGAACGTCGAGCAATGGTGTTCCGACAGAGACAACAAGATTTTTCGGTGTTACAATTCCCTTACCCGTTACAGTAATTGAAGCAGTGATTAAAGGTTCGCCTTTAACGACTGCATTCCAGATTGCGAGCGCTGTTCCGATATTCTGAATAACAATTCCTACATTGAGCGGAAGTTTACCCGGAGGGACTTCCCTTCCGGTTACAGCTTTGATCAGCATCTTCTCTGCGCCCTGAGGATACTTCGTCTTAACTGCTGTAATTTCTATTTTATTTTCGGATGCGGTTAATTTGCTTAAGATTGAAATTGCTTCCGGTTTATTATCTTCAATTCCTATAAAACATTTTTCAACACCAAGAGCCTTCATTATTAATTTAAGTCCGCCGATAATACCTTCAGGTTTTTCAACCATAAGTCTGAAATCTCTTGTAAGATAAGGTTCACACTCACATCCATTCAGGATCACGGCATCAATGATAACATTTTTGGGCGGATTTAATTTCACTGCAGTGGGAAAGGCGGCACCGCCCTGCCCTACTATTCCGGCTTCTGCAACCCGCTGCCGGATTTCATCTGCGGAGATTGTATCCGGATCTAAAGGCGGGTATAAAAATTTATCTTCTTTACCATTCGAATTAATTATTATCGACTCTCTCGGAAATCCACCGGGATGTGGTTCTTTACTTATTGAAGCAACCGTTCCGGCTATTGAAGAATGAACGGGTGCAGAGATGAAACCATCTGCTTCCGCTACCAAAGCGCCCGCTGCTACTTCCACACCCTTATTAACTATTGGTTTAGCCTGTTTACCAAGGTGCTGCAATAAGGGAATTAAAATCTGTTTCGGAACAGGCATTTGCTCAAGCGGCAAGTGTTCAGTAAGCGCCTTGTTCTCGGAAGGGTGAATACCGCCGGAAAATGTTTTTGACTGCACGACTAACTACTAATAATGTCTGTTAACTTTTTTTTGTCTGATGTTCGCTTGTTATCGGCACAAAGTATGCCATCAAACAGAAGAAAAAGGCAAGATATAATGTTGGATTATAGTCGGATTATAAAGTGTAAAAGAGGTGAGGGAATCATTAACATATCATTACTTTTCAATTTTGAGAATAATCAATAAAGTTTTTGTGAAAATAATAAATAGTGATGCTGTTGTTAATTGTTAATTATTTAATTATAAAATTTGCTGGTAATTATTTTGCAGGAAAGGAGAGTAATGAGGTTGATAACAAATGATAATGATGTGAAAATTTATTCTGTTAAAATTCTAATCTCATAACCGGTCTGGTCTCTGAACGCCTTACAACCTCCTTAAATCCGGCATTTATGTATGCCGAAGCTACTCCGGTGAATATAAAAGGCGGGGCGGCTTTATCTGTTTTTGGTTCTACCGGATATGCTTCAACTA
>JBBIGV010000068.1:0-19449 GCA_037447335.1 Ignavibacteria bacterium
AATAGATGCCTTACCTATCTACAAAATTGATTTACAACTGAATTACTGATATATTTTGACGAATTAAATTTCAATCTTTATCCATTTTTACGTTCAGGCGGTTAAATCTGTTTTTTATAAGTAGATGGGACATAAAACTTCTTAATGGACCTTATAAAACAATATATTTCGCAAAGCATATCTTCTGCGGCAAATAACCTCAGGTTAAACTCACAGCAAATTGAGGTTGTTGCGCTCCTGCGTCAGCATATTAACAATGCTTCCGATCTTAAAAAAGATTTTTCGGAGATGAAAAAAATTACAGAGCTTTCAACTCTTGCAATCAGGTTGAATGAGATTCTCTCCTATCTTACATCAGGCAATATCGACCTGCTGAAGTTTTCAGATAAGTTCAGGGATCACTGTCAGTATCTTAACAGGGATATCAGTCATTTTCTTGAAATGGTTAATCCCACAACTCTCAGGGCTGCTTTGACAAAGGTACACGAAGCTACCAAGCCTCCTCGTGTAATAGAGCCTTTAGAACAGGAAAATAAGATAGATTATGAGTTTACGACGAAAAATCATGTTCCCCTCATTTCAGAAAAAAGTGAAAGCGAAAAGATAAAAGAACGCTTCATACTTGAGGATGAACCGGCTGAGGAAGATATTTCCTTTGTGAATTTTGAAGACACAATTCTTAAACCAATCAAACCTATTGACGCGCTTCTTCGCGATTTGCAGAAGAATGAATTTGAACCTGATGAACTGATCGAGTTCGCAGAGGTAATGAAATCGAATGGCAGCCTTTCGGAGAAAGTAGGATTTGAAATAATTGCAAGCATGCACCGGATAATTGCAAGATCACTTCTGCTGATTAAAAACAGGGAACTGATGCCCGGTAAAGATGTTATTGATTCTATTCGTGCCTGCCTGATTGTGATTGTTGCAGTTGTAAAGAGCAAAGAGGTTGACATCACTTCATACTTAAACCGGGCTGAAGAATTCGGAAGAAAAATTCAGAATATCAAAATCAGGGATTTTACATAAATGAAATTATACAGTGTAATTTTAGCCGGAGGTATTGGCAAACGCTTCTGGCCGATGAGCAAAATAAATAAGCCCAAACACCTGCTGAAGTTCCATTCTAACAAAACTATGTTAGAGGATACTATCGAAAGAGTTAAATCTTTAATGCCCCCCGAAGATATTTTTATTGTTACCAATACTGAACAAAAACCGGAAATAGTAAAACTTATCTCTGACATTCCCGTAAATAATATTTTAACAGAGCCATTTGGAAAGAATACTGCTGCATGTATTGCGCTTGCTTCAGTTGTGCTGCATGCAAAAGATCCTAAGTCTGTTATGCTGGTTGTGCCTTCTGACCATATTATCCGGGATTTAGAAGCATTTAAAGAGAGCGTTAAAAATGCATACGAATTTGCTAAAACTTCCGGCGGGCTGGTAACTATCGGAATTAAACCGGTAAGACCTGAAACCGGATACGGCTATATTCAGATAAATGAAAAAGAAGTAGCGCCAAAGATCCACAAGGTTTATACTTATGCTGAAAAACCAAACTATGCTACTGCAGTAAGATTTATAGAAAGCGGTGACTTTTTCTGGAACAGCGGTATGTTTATCTGGCGTGCCGATGTTATTCTGGACGAAATAAGAATTCACATGCCCGATGTTTTTGAAGGTATGATGATGATTAAAGAATCAATTAATACCCCGGGCTTCGAATCAACAGTGCTCAAGGTTTATGGTCGGATAAAAAATATTTCGATTGACTACGGAGTAATGGAAAAATCCAATAAATTATATCTGACAAAGGGCGATTTCGACTGGAGTGACGTCGGGACCTGGGAAGAGGTTTACCTTCTCTCTGATAAGAATGAACATGGGAATGTTCTGCATGGAAAGATATTCTGTGATATGACAGTGGATTCATTCATATATTCACCGGAGAAATTCACTTCAATAATTGGAGCAGATAATCTGATAGTAGTAAATACAAATGATGCATTACTTATATGCAGGCGCGATCAGGCGCAGGAAGTGCAAAAAGTTATTGACTATCTCAAAATAAATAAACATACCGAGTTCCTCTGATGAAAAATCTGATCACAGAGCTTGATATAATTAATTATCATAAAAAGGGCGGAACAATTCTGCCTGTAGGTGAAAATGATGTGCTTACACCTTCGGCAATTGACAGGGCAAAGCAGCTTCAGATCAAAATAATTAAAAAGGAAGAAGCAGATAAGATACGTGTTTCTAACCAGGAGCTATCTAAATTTCCCGATAAAAAAAGAGTCTCGGTTGGCTGCGATCATACAGGTTTAAAGGTAAAAAACATGATCTCAAAAATTCTTATTGACAAAGGATTTGATGTAGTTGACGTTGGAACTTATGATGAATCATCCTGCGACTACCCTGACTTTGCCAACTCTGCGGCAATAAAAGTTTACCGTAATGAGGTAGATTTTGCAGTAATTATTGATGCAACGGGTATTCCTTCGGCTATTACTGCAAATAAAATAAAAGGTATCAGGGCTGCAACGTGTTACAATGAATTTTCAGCGCGAAGCGCACGAGAGCATAACAATGCAAATGTACTTGTGCTTGGTGCAAAGGCGCTGGGTGAAGAAACTATCATATCAATTCTTGATGTTTGGCTGAATACAGCGTTTGGCGGCGGAAGACATCAAAAAAGGCTTGATAAGATAACATCTCTTGAGAACGATAACTTCAAATAAATATTCTTGCATTCAGTCTTTGTTACAGCTTAAATTCACTAAAATTTTCCCTGAGATTTCAATATTATTTTTAAATGGACTGATAATAAGCTTTTATCAGAGGGAAAAATTGGCATAATATTAGTTTGTGCATTAACTTAAAATTAAACCGGCAAAGCATATCATTATTAAAACTCAGGTTCACTAACTATGTGCTTGCTCGTTTTTATGAAAAGTTTCACTAATTTTGCATATCACAAATGGAAAAATCTGATACTGTAGCTTCCTTCCGGAAAACAAATAAATTTAATCAAGCGGGAGAGCTTCCAGAACTTCATCAACCAAATGGATCAAATTTGTTCATTATTAATGCCCCGGTTGAAAAAACCATTGTACTTGAAAATTCAATCTTCTTATTGAAAGTTCATTGCCCTGAAATTGCAGCTATAAGTAAACCAGGGCAATTCCTGAACATTCGTGTTAGTGAAACTATGAATCCTCTCTTAAGAAGACCATTCAGCGTTTGCGATGTGGATGGAGAATTTATTTACCTGATGTTCAATATACTTGGTGAAGGGACAAGAATTCTTGCTCATAAACCTAAAGGCGATACGATAGATATTCTTGGTCCTCTCGGAAATGGTTTCAGTATGAATGGAAATTATAAAAGAGCAATAATTGTCGCCGGCGGGCTTGGTGCAGCACCATTTCCATTTTTTATAAGAAGACTTGGAGAAGAAAAGGAAGTTCACTGCTTTATCGGAGGCAGAACCCATCGCGATGTTATTACCTACGGAATGAAAAATATTCATATTGCAACAGATGACGGATCACGCGGTTTTAAGGGGAACGTAATTGAACTGATGAAAAACCATCTGAACCTTATAAAATCTGAAAACGTAAAAATCTTCGCTTGCGGACCAACACCAATGTTAAGAGCTTTAAAATCTTTTGCGCTTGAACATGAACTTGAGTGCGAAGCCTCGACAGAATGTGCAATGGCTTGCGGTTTTGGAATTTGCCAGGGATGCCCGATAGAATCAGCCACCGAAAGCGAAAAATATTATCTTGTTTGTAAAGATGGTCCTGTATTTAACGTCAGGGATGTAGTGATATGAGCAAAACAGATCTGTCAGTACAACTCGGACCATTAAAATTACGAAACCCTATTCTGTTAGCTTCGGGAACAGTCGGATATGGAAATGAGATTTCCGAATTTACGGACCTGAACAAGTTAGGCGGTATAGTTACAAAATCATTAAGTCTAAAGCCGCGTAAAGGAAACCCTCCACAGCGCATTGTTGAAACTCCTGCAGGAATGTTAAACGCAATCGGGCTTGCAAATGTTGGAGTTGAAGTCTTTCTTAAAGAAAAAATTCCCTTCCTGAAAGAATATGATTGCCCTCTTATCTGCAATATTGCCGCAAGTACAATAGAGGAATATGTTGAATGCACAAAAATCCTTACTGAAGAAGAAACTATTAAAGCCTTTGAGATAAACGTATCCTGTCCGAATGTTAAGGAAGGCGGTCTGCAATTTGGCAACGATGTGAAAGCAGTCGGAAGAATCACCGAAAAGGTAAGAGCCGTAACAAATAAGCCGTTGATTGTTAAGCTTTCACCTAATGTATCATACATCTCAGAGTTCGCCAAAGTTGTTAAGGACGAAGGAGGGGATGCAGTCTCTGCAATAAACACACTTGTGGGAACTTCATTCAATATCTTTACAAGAAAACCAAAGTTGTATAATGTGAATGGCGGACTCAGTGGTCCAGCCATAAGACCAATAGCGCTTGCGAAAGTTTTTGAAATAAAAAAATCGGTTGACATTCCGATTATCGGCATTGGCGGTATAATGGATTGGAAAGATGTTGTAGAGTTTATGATAGTTGGCTCAAGTGCAATTCAAATAGGCACACTGAACTTTATTAACCCGGCTGCACCCGAAACAATTTTAAAACAACTGGAAGATTATTGTGTTAAATTAGGCATCGAAAAAATATCTGATTTGACCGGTTCATATATTATATGACATTAATGAATTTACAAGCCTCTTTAGAAAAGCTCTATTCCCTGCACGCTTTTGGAGTTAAATTAGGACTTGAGAATGTTCAATCATTCCTGGAACATATCGGTAATCCTCAGAAACAACTGAAGGCTTTTCATATTGCAGGTTCTAATGGTAAGGGAAGCACCGCTGCTTTTATTGCAAGCATTCTGCAGGAGATGAAGAATAAAGTGGGATTATACACTTCACCGCACTTTGTCAGGTTTAACGAACGCATAAAAATAAACGGTAAAGAAATCCCTGACGAATATGTTGCCGGTTTTATTCATAACTATGAAAAATATATTGATGAAACCGGGCTCACTTTTTTTGAAGTTACAACTGCGCTTGCATTTCAGTACTTTGCTGAAATGAAAGTGGATTATGCCGTTATCGAAACTGGTTTAGGCGGCAGACTGGATGCGACAAATGTATTAAACCCGCTTGCTGTAATTATAACTTCAATCAGCTTTGAACATACAGAAATACTCGGCAGTACACTTGATAAGATCGCCCGCGAAAAAGCAGGTATTATCAGGTCAAGAACAAAGATATTTACCGGTAAGCTGCCCGAAGAAGCTGTAAAGGTGATTACTGAGAAGGCAGGCGAAACCGGAAGTGAAATTTTTGCAATAACTGATTATGTCATTGAAACTCCTTCTTCACTTCAGCTTTACACCGAAGAAATCGAGCTTGATGATTGGACAATGCCCTTGCGCGGAGACTATCAGAAGTATAATGCTGCTCTTGCCGGGCTTGCAGTTTCAAAAACTCTTGATGAAAGCAATCCTAATGTGATTTGCAGGGGAATTAAAAATATTATAAAGAATACGGGATTTCAGGGCAGGTATGAGTTCATAAACAAGAAACCGGACATTATTCTTGATTCGGCTCATAACACTGATGGGGTAATAAATTTTCTTGCAGAATTTAACCGAAACAGTTTAAATTACACTAAGAAAAATTTATTATTTGCAGTTTTAAAGGACAAGGCAGTGAACGAAATGCTGAAGTTGCTTTCAGCCTCTTTCGATGAAATCTTCATCACGTCTGTAAATAATGAGAGGGCAGTGGATACAACACATCTCTCAAATATTGCCAATGAACTTGGTCTCAAAACAACTATTATTAAGGACCCGGTCAGCCTGATAAATAATGTTAAACAAGGAGATAAGGAGCAATGCCTGGTTGTTTTAGGCAGCATGTATCTGATTGGTGAGATTAAATCTGCTTTACAATCATAAATTCACTTGACATTTTTTTGAATAAGGCTTAAGTTGAACATAAACCTCTTGTTCCTTTCAACAAATAAACTGATTAATTTAACGAGCGTTTATTACCCCATTTGCGAATCCGGTTAAAACTTAAATGTGTTAGAATTTTTTCAATTCATTATTATAAATCAACATTATTATTAACTAACCAAAAATAAATTATAAAGAGTAACAGGTTAAATTATGCCAATGGACATTTCCGAACTGAAATCAAAGAAGATCGTTGAATTAAATGAGATAGCCAAAGACCTTGATATTCAAGGCTACAGCGATCTTCGTAAACAGGAACTCATATTTAAAATTCTGGAAGCGCAATCTTCAAAAGACGGGTTGACCTTCTCTAAAGGTGTGCTTGAAGTGCTTCCGGATGGATATGGATTTCTCAGATCATCCGACTATAACTACCTGCCTTCCCCGGATGATATTTACGTTTCACCTTCACAGATCAAAAAGTTCAGTTTAAGAACCGGTGATTTCGTAAGCGGGCAGGTAAGACCTCCGAAAGAAGGAGAAAGGTTTTTTGCACTGCTCAGAGTTGAAGCCGTTAACGGTCTTGACCCTGAAGCAATAAGAAACAGAACTCTTTTCGATAACCTCACACCGGTTTATCCAACTAAAAAGATCACTCTCGAATCCGTACCGGGTGAATATTCCGTAAGGATAATGGATCTTCTTGCACCGATAGGTAAAGGGCAGAGAGGTTTGATAGTTTCACCTCCAAAGAGTGGTAAAACAGTTCTTCTTCAGAAAATAGCTAATTCAATTACACGTAACCATCCTGAAATCAAATTATTAATTCTGCTTATTGATGAAAGACCTGAAGAGGTTACCGATATGGAGCGCTCGGTTAAAGGCGAGGTTATAAGCTCCACATTTGATGAACCTGCTGAAAGACACGTGCAGGTTGCTGATATGGTTATTGAAAAAGCCAAAAGAATGGTTGAAGCCGGCGAAGATGTTGTGATACTGCTTGACAGTATTACAAGGCTTGCAAGAGCACATAACATTGTTGTTCCTCACAGCGGAAGAATTCTTTCCGGCGGTGTGGATTCCAATGCGCTTCACAAACCAAAACGATTTTTCGGGTCTGCAAGAAATACTGAAGATGGCGGCAGCTTAACTATTATCGCTACTGCTCTTATCGATACCGGCAGCCGTATGGATGACGTTATTTTTGAAGAATTCAAAGGTACCGGTAATATGGAGCTTGTTCTTAACCGTGATCTCAGCGACAGAAGAATTTTCCCTGCTATTGATGTTAACCGTTCCGGCACAAGAAGGGAAGACCTGCTGATGAAAGAAGATGATTTGCAGAAAGTATGGATCCTCAGAAAAATTCTCAGTGACTTCAATCCTATCGAAGCTATGGAATTCCTGCTCGATAAAATGAGAGGAACTAAGAACAATAAAGAGTTCCTCATCAATATGAATAGCTAAACGGGGCGCTAAATACCTGAAACCCGGATAGTCTTAATTACTTTGTATTAAATTTTCCGATCTGCTGATAGATTTACCACATTCATGAGGAGTGTACTGTGTGGTACCAAATATTTCACATTGAATTACGCTTTCAATAATGTAAGTTTGAAATAAAAAATTCTGTGAATAGACTAATCCTCGTTTTAGTAATAATCAGCAGCGTATCAACTTATGCACAGCCATTCATCAACCAGCCGTTAACGCAGGTAACAGTATTTCCGGCTAATGAAAAGAGCATTGTTTACTTCTCTTTTCGAATACCCTACAACATTTTAGTTTTTGAGAAATCCGATAGTGAATATAGAGCAGGGGTAAGAATTTCTGTTGAAGTTACTGATTCAAACCTTGCGTTTATAACCAGGGAAATAACTCAAAAGAATATTTCAGAAGGAGACTTTAATCTGACCACCAGCAGAGAAAAGTATCTTGAAGGTGTAGTAACTCTTTCCGTCTCAAACGGTAAATTTCGGCTGCATCCTGTTTTTACTGATCTTAATTCAAACCGTGAAATAAAAATTCCGGTTATTCCTTTCCAGGCATTAAAAGATGAAACCAGGCTGCTTGAGCCGGTAATCATATACAACAAAACAGAGTTTTGTAATAATTCGCCTTATCCTGTATTAGCTAACTTTGGCAATAACATTCCTTTTTCATCAGATGCATTTGAATTACTGATACCTGTAATTGATACATCGTTTACCGAACTTTCAGTAATTGTTATCAGCAGGAATGATACGATCTTCAGCCGAAAAATTACTTCATCTTATGTATCTTCAATTGAAATTGCAGAATGTAATGAAAGACTTTTAATAGGAAATTCCGAAGTAACCCGGGTATCAAGAAATTTTATATTAAAGAATTTTTCCCATCTGCTTCACGAAGGACGTCTTGATATTTTGGTTTTTGTTGATGATGAAATAAAGCCGGAGGTAAAATATAGCTGCAATGTTACATGGTTCAACAAGCCTTATTTGTTATTGAAGCCTGAAGCAGCAATCAAAGCTCTGATTCATATCGAATCAGATGATACCATTGATAATCTTTTAAAATCACCAAAAGATAAGTACTATGATGTTTTGATTGAATATTGGAAAAGGTATGATCCAACACCCGATGATGCGTTCAATCCTTTAATGTATGAGTATTACTCCCGTGTAGATCATGCGAATGAAAATTTCAAACCGATTTCGGGTAAGAATGGATCAACATCCGACAGGGGAAAAATTTACATTAAGTATGGCGCTCCCCAAAGAACGGAAAGGGCTTTTGATGAAAGAGGCAAAGCTGTTGAAATATGGCATTACGAAAAATCCAATCGTGTATTCCGCTTTGTTGACAAAAATGGAACCGGAGAGTTTGTTCTGATTAACTAAGTATGATGAAAATAGTATTTACCTGCGGTGATGTGAACGGTATCGGACCGGAGATAGTTGTAAAAACCCTCGCTAAGTTTTCCGGATCAAAGAATAAAAAATTTTACTTTGTTTGTCCTGCCAATGTCTTTTTATCAGCACTCGATCTTACAGATATTAAACTCGATTACGAAATTATAAAAGACATTGAATCGGAAACAACCAAGCCTGTTCAGGTAATATCACGAAGAAACGTAAAAATTAAACCGGGATATGACTCTTCATTATCAGGGTTGACTGCGTATCACTCAATCAAAGAAGCCTTTGAAATCTGTGCTTCTGGCAAAGCGGATGCTATGGTAACAGCACCAATTTCAAAAAGTGCAATAAATCTTGCCGGGTTTAATTTCCCGGGTCATACTGAAATGCTGGCAGGCTGGTCAAATACAAAAAATTTTGTAATGATGTTTCTCTCAAAAAAACTTAAAGCTGCCCTCGTTACAATTCACGAAAGTATTAAGGATGTGCCCCGTCTTATTTCAAAAAGAAATCTGAATAATGTTCTGTCTATTATAAATCATTCGTTAGTAAAAGATTTTGGAATAGCTGAACCAAGAATAGCAGTGCTGGGGCTTAATCCTCATGCTGGTGAATCCGGCTTGATCGGAAAAGAAGAGAAAAATATAATTGTTCCGGTTATACGTAAGTATGAAAATATTTTTGGTCCGTTTTCACCGGATGCTTTTTTTGCTAATCATCATTATAGGAATTATGATATTGTAATGGGGATGTATCACGATCAGGTGCTTATTCCATTTAAAATGCTATCATTTTCTTCAGGAGTAAACTACACGGCAGGACTAAAAATTGTGAGAACCTCTCCTGATCACGGAACAGCATTCGATATAGCATGGAAAAATGTTGCCGACCCGCAAAGTACTATTGAAGCCTGTTACTATGCTGAACAAATCGTAAAGAGAAGAATGAATTATGCCAAAACCGGTAAAGCTTAAAGCTTATTCGGGGGTTGCTTATATATATTCAGATCTGATGCGCGAGGTAAACTATACTCTCTGGGCAGAATATATCAGGGAAATTACAAGACCATACCTTAAACGCAAACCTAAAGTACTTGAACTATCAGCAGGCACCTGCATTCTTGCAGAAAAGTTAAAGCGCTATTATAAAGATTTAACTGCAACGGATATTTCTTTCGAAATGCTGACTCAGCACTCAACAAAGAAAAATATCCGGAAAGTGTGCTGCGATATGAAAGCGCTTCCGTTTAAAACCAAATTCGATCTCGTCTTTTCTACTTTTGACAGCCTGAATTATCTTACAAGCGAAAAGAGTGTTATTGATTGTCTGAAAGGAATCAGGAAAGTTTTAAATGACGATGGTATATTCACATTTGATGCGAGCTTTGAAAAGAATAGTTACAAACATCAAAAGCTGCATATTAAAAAAGGCAAGCTGAATGATTTCAGCTATAACCGGCAGAGCATTTATATGCCCGCATCAAGAATTCATAAGAATATTTTTTATATTAGAGACAAGAATGATAAGCTTTATATCGAGGTTCACAGGCAGAAGATTTATAAGTTTGAAACATGGTTCAAACTAATTGAGAAATCAGGTCTTGCTGTAATTGACTGCCTCGAAATTTTTACTGTGCGTAAAGGAAAGGCTGGCTCATACAGAGTTCAGTTTATCGTAAAAAAAGGGAAGCAATAATGTTATCTATCGAGCATGTTGATTTTAATTTTGACGGAAATCAGCTCTTCAGTGATCTGAATATGGAACTTGCTTCAGGTGAGCTTGCATTTCTGATTGGTAAAAGCGGGGCGGGGAAGAGTACCATTCTTCAAATGATCTTTATGAATATTCTGCCGGTTTCCGGAGTTGTAAATGTTGCCGGTTATAATTCCAACACCATTAAACCGCGCGAGCTTCCTTATCTCAGACGAAAACTTGGGATTATTTTTCAGGATTTCAGACTGCTTAACGACAGAAATATTTATGACAATCTTGCATTTATTCTTGATGCGACAAATAATTCAAGACGTGAATTCAAAAAGAAAGTTACTAATGCTTTAACCGATGTAGGGCTTCTTCACAGGCGCTACAGCATGCCGAATGAATTATCCGGCGGTGAAAAGCAGCGAGTTGCTATTGCAAGGGCAATAATTAATGATCCGATTCTGATTCTTGCTGATGAACCCACAGGCAATCTTGATCCGGAGACTTCCGGTGAAATTGTTGATATTCTGAAACGAATTCATTCGAGGGGAACGGCAGTTCTCTTTGCTACTCATAATTATGAGATTGTAAAAAAGGTTGATGCAAAAATTATTAAAATCGAAAACGGAAAAGCTTATAAGGCGGTAATTAAATCGAAAGTTAACCCGGGCTAAGTTCGGATCGAACCTTTCAGCAAGTACACGGCATCAGATATCCATTATATGATATCCGGTTTACCAATCAACGGCTGGTAACCGGCTCAACAACTATAAATCAGCAACATCATCAGTGAGCTTATCATTCAGTTTTGTTCTTAAGCGCATTCAATATATTTTCAGTAACCATTTCAACATTGCCGCTCCCGTCAAGCCGGATTGCCTGTCCTTTTTTTTCATAATAATCAAGAACAGGTTTTGTATTTTTTTCAAAAACATCAAGACGATTTCGGATAACAGACTCTTTATCGTCATCTCTTAAGTAAAAACTTTTTTCTGAGCCGCATTTCGGACAAGTGTCAAGGTTCTTTATTTCATTATAATTAAAAATGGAACCACACGATTTACAAGCCCGTCTGTTGGTAAGGCGTTTAACTATTTCTTCTTTATCAGCTTCAATGGTTAGAAGCAGAACATCGTTAACTCCTATCTCTGAAAGCAGGTTATCGAATGCTTCAGCCTGAGCAATTGTGCGTGGAAAACCATCGAGGATGAAACCATTTTTACACAAATCTGATTGGAGGGTCTCACGGATAATACCAATCATAATTTTATCGGAGACCAATCCACCCTCATTCATAATTTCTTGTGCTGCTTTGCCAAGGGGAGTCTGATCTTTCACTGCCAGTCTCAGAATATCTCCGGTGGAGATATGCGGTATATTAAATTTAGCGGAAAGAATTTTAGCCTGGGTGCCTTTCCCAACACCGGGAGAACCGAATAATATTATGCGCATCAATTTCCCTTAATTTTAAGTTCAAATTATTACTAATAAAAATATTTATCAAGTTTAAGAGCCGTTACGGGGTGCCAAGCGCAGCTTTTCAAAAAAACTTTGTAACAAGTTTTCACTTTCGGATGCATACAAACCGGAATAAATTTTTATTTTATGATTTGTCCTGCCTTCTTCAGCAAGATTGTAAATTGATCCGCATGCTCCAACTTTTGTATCGAAAGCAGCAAAGTAAATACTCTTTATTCTTGCTGCCAGCAATGCACCTGTGCACATGATGCACGGTTCGAGGGTTACAAAAATTTCACAGTCATTTAAGCGCCAGTTTCCCAGGTGTGCCGCCGCTGCTGTTACTGCAATCATCTCTGCATGAGCAGTAGGATCGTGAAGTCTTTCCACCTGATTATAGCCTTTTCCTATCAGCTTGTTTTTATGAACTATAATCGCACCTACTGGCACTTCACCATCTTCCATTGCCTTCTCCGCTTCCTGCAGTGCAGCGTACATAAACCTGTATTTTTCTTCCGGATACAGCATCTTTAGAACATCTTTATATTTATTTAACTTTTGTGATTCTAATTTGTTAATAATAAAAAGAAATTAAAAGCAGGAATTTAAAAATATTTTAAGGGCAGGGCAGGGGAGATATACATCTTGAAATGAACGCCAACCTGATTAAACGGCGAATGTATCTCAAAGCAACAGAGAACGAGTAACAATATCAGATTTATGCGATCAACAATTCCACATTAATTATTCCTCCAATCATAATACTGAAATATTATCCTCAATTTTGTTTACGCTGACTACCGGTCTTTTCTATCAACTGCGCACTAAAATTCATCACCATTGAGATCATCAAGTTCTTCTCTGCGGTCTCTTTCAGATTTATGGGAGATGAAGTTCAATCTTACATTAAACATAACAACCGGGGACTCCCTGTTGAAAAAGTTATAATTATAAAAATCCACACCCTGAGAAGTAAACTCGTGTTTAGCGGAGCTAAACAAATCCCGAACTTGCAGTGTAAGTGTGAGCATCCGTTCAAATAAATCCTGCCTTACAGCCAGATCCGTTGATAAAAAACCCTCTCTTCTTCCCTGAGATGAAACAGAGGGGCTGTTGTACATTGCATTGAATTGAAACTGGGTTGAATTGCCGATTCTGAACACATTATTTACTCTTGCAGTCCAGTTAAAACTTTCGCGCGAAAATTTTTGATTAAAAAGTTCGCCTTCAATCTTATAATTATAAAGATTTCCCATAAGGTTAAGATTCCAGAACTTAAGCGGATCAAAAATTATCATTAGCTCTGAACCAAATGAGTAATCCTTTCCGATATTCTCAACGGTGTTTAATGAAACATTTTCTTCATAAACCGAAATGACATGTTCAATTTTATTGTAAGTGTATTTGTAATAAATTTCTGCAGAGAGTGAAACATTTCCGAAATAGGTTTGGATACCTGTTTCGTATGAATCAATAAATTCAGGCTGCAAAGCCGGGTTACCCCGCCTCACATTGTTTGCATCCATCCAGGTATTGAACGGTTCAAGCTGCCAGCCCCGGGGTCTTTCAATTCTCCGTGTATAACTTGCCATAATTTGTTTGCCGGGCGAAAACTGATATGAACCATGCACAGATGGAAAATAATCCCACCTGTCAATTTTAAAATTCTGATTTAGTGTTGGTATCTCAATCTGACGAAATGTGTACTCGGTTCGGAATCCAGCCTGCAAACCAAGGTCACTCCACATGTCAGAATATATTGTATAGAGTGCATGTTCTCTACTAATATAATCTGTTGAATGACTGTATTGACGTTGAATTTCAAATTGACCGGTAAGAGGATTGAAATCAGACAGGCTTGTATTTTCTGTTGAGACGTCGGACTGTCCCTGGTAACCTGATTCAAATTTGCTTTTTACGCCAAGTGGTAAAGAATAATCAAATTTCCAGCGCTGATCAGTTGAAGGTCCTTCTTCAGTTGTAAGCTTGCCGCCAAACTGAATATTATCATTTATTTCAGCAGAGCGCGTTGATTCATCGGAATTTCTTTTACTGAAAAAAAATTCGCTCATTAGTGCGTGCCCGTTGTTGTTAAATTTATGTTCATAGTTTGAATTCAATGCAATAAAAGCCCCTGCGCGTTGTCTTTCACCTCTGCTTAAATAGTTGAACGGCTGTGGATTATTCTGCGACCATTGAGTATAATTTTGTGAAGAATATTGCTGCGATTCTCTTTCCCCGATCCTTCCTCCAATGCTTAAAACATCTGATTCACTAAGCCGAAACTCGGCGCCTGCACGTACGCTGTAACCAATTCTTCCCCATTTTCTTGATCCTGTAGAATTATTATAGAGGATATTTTGCTCAGTCATAAATTGATTTTCCTGTCTGCTGTCACCGGGAGAAAATCGTCTGTTGTAATCAATACCTACGTGTGAACTTATATTGCCGATGCGGTATTCGAGCAAAAGATCGGCGCCGTATTTATCATTTAGTCCTGCATTTGCATTTACAATTCCACTTGTACCTCCGGTTTGTTCTCTCTTTAAAATGATATTTATAATTCCCGCCGTTCCTTCCGGATCGTACTTAGCGGCAGGATTCGTTATGATTTCAATAGAACTTATTGAGCTTGCGGGGATTTGCTGCAAAGCATCCTGAGCATCCAGTACAGAGGGGCGCCCGTCAACGAGCACTGTAAAATTTCCGCTTCCACGTAAACTGACATTCCCTTCTATATCCAGTGTAACGGATGGAACATTCTCAAGTATATCAGCAGCATTTCCTGAGATTACAGTTTGCATTTGGTCAACATCAATAACCCTTTTATCAATCTGATAACTTACAGGCGAGCGCTGACCCTCAACCACAACTTCTTCCATCCCTATTTCAGATAATTCTATTCTGATTTCACCAAGGTTGATATTCATGGTAGTTCTGTTTAGAGCAACATCAAATCTTTTATCTTCAAATCCAATAAATCTCACATTAAGTAAATAGGAGCCGGGACGTAAATTTGTGAGGGTAAATATTCCATCTTCGTTTGTAACGCCGCCGGTAATAAGCGCGCTATCCTGAACGGAGAGCAGAACAATATTGGAGTATTCTATCGGATTACCCGTAGCATCGTCAATCACTTTACCGGTAATTGTACCGTTTTGGATACCCCGACCCTGCCCCCTGCCTTGAGAAAAACTGAATTCAGCAGTTAAAATGAATAATAGCATTGTCAAAATCTTCAAATAACTCGTGCTCATATGAATTTCTTAAATTTTATGAATGGAAATCAGATTACTATAAATATTAAACAATCTAAAATAGTTAAAGGTTTAATTGAATTCAAAAATTTTTTGTTCCTTAGGCTTAAAAAGCAATTTTAAGTGATTGGGACAATAATGCATTCCATAAACAGTCAAAACCGTCGCAGCAGAAGGATGGACGGTTATTGTCCGACTATAGGCTGAAGCCCATAGAGAACCTTAGAGGAATGAAGAATTTTAAAAAAAATATCCTGGATGAAAAATGCAATCTATATTCCTTTTCTTCCTGATAATATTTCAGCAAAAACCAGAAAGCAAACTTTTTCAATTAACCCAGTGCGAATGAAGCACAGAAACAGTTTTTTCAAGATATGTCTTCTTAACGAGGATTGAAAGTCTGAATGAAGTTGTAGCCAGCCCGAAAAAGTATAATTTCTCTTTTCTCAGAACATCAAGCGTTTCGGAAACAATCCTGTTATCTCTGCTGAATCCTTCACCAATGAGTGATACAGCAGCAAGAGAATCATCAATTATTAATTTCTCTCCAAATCTCTCTTTTAGTTCTGTCTCTATCTTATTCCAGTTATGAATATTCTTTTTAGAAATTATGAAAGACGCTTTTGAAACGACCCCGGTATCTGAATGAACAACGCTCAATTCTTTAACCGGGATATCCCGTTCTTCCAGGAAATTAAATAGTAAAGAGAAATTTTCATTAAGATCATTTTCCTGAAAAATTATTCTGGTAACGTCAGCTTCATGAACAACTCCGATTACCCCGGGTCTGTCAGACGGTGCGAGTTCACGAATAACAGTTTCTTTCCCAGGTTCAAAAGTGCTGCGGGCATAAATAGCAATCTTTGCTTCCTTTGCGAATTGAACTGCCTGTGCATTGAGTACCTTAGCTCCTGCTTCAGCCATTTCCTGAATCTGTTGGTAAGATAATTCCGGCAAATGCTTTGCATCTTTCACAATATTGGGATCTGCAGTGTAAACTCCATCTACATCAGAATAGATTTCACATCTTTCAGCGTTTAATGCAGCAGCAAGCGCAACAGCAGAAGTATCTGACCCGCCTCTTCCAAGTGTAGTAATATCGCGCTTATAGCTTACGCCCTGAAAACCTCCGATCACAACAACCTGCCCTTTGGCAAGCTCATCCTGTACTCTGAACGGACGAACTTCAATTACCCTTGCATCATTATAACGGTCGTTTGTAATAATTCCTGATTGTGAACCGGTTAAAGAAATTGCTTTGACCCCGAGATCATTCAATGCTATACAAAGCAGCGCCATAGTGATCCTTTCTCCCGTACTTAAAAGCATGTCCAGTTCCCGTCTGGATGGATCAGAAGAAAGTGATTTAGCCAATTCAATAATTTCATTAGTAGTTTTACCCATAGCAGAAACAACTACAACAACATCATGTCCGGTTTGTTTAACTGCCGCAATCATCAAAGCGATTTTTTTTAGTTTGTCTGTATCAGATACACTGCTGCCGCCATATTTTTGAACTATTACCGACAATTATAATTTCCTCAATTCTTCCATTAGCTGGGTTTTACTTTTGGTTTTTTCATCTACCTTTTTAATTAACTTTGCCGGAACTCCTGCCATAACCGAATATGGTTCAACATCTTTAACAACAACCGAACCAGCGGCAATAACAGCACCTTTACCGACTTTTACCCCTTCAAGAATAACTGCATTAGCTCCAATTAAAACATCATCCTGAACCACTACCGGGTCTGCGCTTGGTGGTTCTATTACACCGGCAAGGACACATCCGGCTCCGATATGACAATTTTTTCCTACGATAGCCCTGCCTCCAACAACAACATTCATATCTATCATAGTGCGTTCACCAATTACAGCGCCAATGTTCAGAACTGCTCCCATCATAATAACACAATGATCGCCTATTTCAACAAGGTCGCGAATAATTGCTCCCGGTTCTATTCTGCAATTATATTTTGTGAGGTCAGCCATTGGGATTGCAGAATTCCGTCTGTCTATCTCAACTCTGTATCTTTTAATGTAATTTTTATTAGCGTCTAAGAAAGTTTCAAGTTCTTTGTGCTCACAAAAAAGAATTCCTGAAATGTCATTGCCATAATATTCTAAATCCCCAAAGCTAATTTTAGCTAAGTCACCATAAAGATATACTTTAGCCGGTGTTTTCTTAACAGAATCCGAGATATATTTTATTATTTGATATGAATCCATGTTGCGTTAATGTTTATTAAAATTTTATGAATTACTGTTAAATACTATATCTGCAAATGAATATAATCCGCTTTTTTTATTAATAATGAAATTTGCCGAGAGCAAAATTCCTTCAGCAAAAGTTCTCCTCGATGTAGCACTGTGAGAAATAGATATAACCTCACCAGGTCCTCCGAAATAAACAGTGTGCTCCCCTGGTATATTACCCAATCTGAGAGATGATGCACCGATTTCTTTTCCCGGGAATAGATGCTGTATCATTTTAGCCGTACCAGAAGGCTTATCCTTTTTGAATCGATGATGAATTTCCGTGATTTCAATATCCCAATCTGTCAGGGTTTCTTTGGCAATTTGTGTCAGCTTAAGCAGCACCTGAATTCCGATTGAAAAGTTATAACTCTGAACCACAGCTACTTTTGCAGATAATTTTTTTAAGTCATCTAATTGTGAGTCTGTCAATCCTGTAGTTGCAACAATAATTGGTGCATTGAATTTTGTAGCAGTATGAATTGAGTCAGATAAAACTTCGGGCAGTGAGCAATCAATGAGAACCTGTGGAATATCAATTTGATTTTCACCCTCTATTGAATACTCATAAACAAGTAGATGATTTTTTTCAGCGAAGATAGAGATTACTTCGCTGCCAAGTCTTCCGGTTGAGCCTATTACACCATATTTAATTGTTTTACTCATAATTCATTACGCAAGTTTTTTCATTTCTTCATCAAGTATTTTTTCTGCCTTCGATGTTGCTTTCACCAGCGGCAGGCGAAGTGTATTTTCACAAAGTCCGAGTTTATACATAACATATTTAACGGGAGATGGACTTGTTTCCACGAACAGTGCATTCATCATGGAAAGATATTTGGTATTAAACTGTTGAGCAGAGCTAAGATCACCTTTCAACATAGCATCAGTTATTTGTTTCATCTGTTTTGGATAAGGATTAGAAAAGACAGAAATAACACCAACACTTCCGAGAGCCATCATCGCAAGTGTCTGGTCGTCATTGCCCGATAGTACCGACAGCGAATCAGGCTTGATTGAAATAAGATGTGCAATTTGAGAAATGTTCCCGCTTGCTTCTTTAACAGCAACAACATTCGGACAAGCCTGGTGTATTTTTACTATTGTTTCAGGCAGGATATTCATTGATGTTCTTGACGGAACGTTGTAAACGATTATTGGCAGGGAGGTACGCTCGGCTATATATTTATAATGTTCAAAAATGCTTTCCTGCGTACCTTTGTTATAATAAGGATTAACAATCAATAATCCATCCGCCTTTAATTCCTCTGCCAGCTTATTTTGTTCAACAACCTTTTTAGTATTATTGGTTCCGGTGCCTAATATAACGGGTATTTGACCATTAACTTCTTCAATGGCTATTTCCATCATTTTTTTTCGTTCGTCAACGTCAATCACCGGAGACTCTCCGGTAGTTCCTAATACAACAAGTGCATCAACATTTCCATCAAGCTGATGTTTGATGATTTTACGCCATGCATTGTAATCCAAACTCAAATCCTTATCGAATGGAGTGATAAGAGCAGTTCCAACACCTTTGAACATTTTTTATCCTTTCGCTATTAATCCGGTAGAGTATAAACTGAAAGACACATTCTGAAAATACAAACTAATAGTGAGATTTTTCACGATTGTAAATATAAGCCCTAAGTGATATATTTGCACTGAATTTTATTTCTGCACCCGTAGCTCAATCTGTCTTCTCCGCCAAAGGCGGATTCGCCGAGACAAGTTGGATATATTATCTGACGGAGTTTATCCAACTTTGCGGGAGATCAGAAGGTTTTCATTTTTTATAGTTTCAATGCACCCGTAGCTCAATTGGATAGAGCATCTGACTACGGATCAGAAGGTTTGGGGTTC
>JBBIGV010000069.1:0-19222 GCA_037447335.1 Ignavibacteria bacterium
CTTCCCATCTCTTCCAATTGAGTGTTAGAGCGGGAGTAACCTAAGCGGCTCCCCATCTCTTCCAACTGAGTGTTAGAGCGGGAGTAACCTAAGCGGCTGCCCATCTCTTCCAATTGACTGTTAGAACGATTCTCGAGTACAACAACGCCCTCGCTGCTGTGACCCGGAATTTGTGCTTGTGTTTGCTCTAGAATGGTTGTGCCTTGAGAGTTACTAAAGCGGATTGCATCTTCCACATTTGATGTGGTCTGTGCAAATCCGATCATAGTGACCACTGTAATTACAGCAGTTATCAGTAGTGTACGCATAGTCCTCCCTAACACTAGTGTGAATTAGTATAATGACACATTGCTAAAGCATAGCGAGGGAATTTGACAACGTTTATGCCACGGGGTAAAAAATTTGATTTTTTGTTGAAATTAAAGATTCAATGAAAATTATCGGTAAATATTACGGGTCGGACAAGGAAAGAATAGCCGATTTGTAAAATATAATTACAAAAAACCCCCTCATTTAGGATTATCTGAAATTGTAATTTAATGCTTTTTAAGTATTATGCTAATCCAGCAAAGTATCGAGCTTTGGTCTGGAAATTCCTAAAACTTTTGCGGTTCTGGACTTATTGCCCTTCATCTTTTTGAGAACTTCACGGCTGTACATTTTCTCCAGTGTTTTAAGATCAATTTTTTCAAAATTTACATCTAATCTTACGAAATTGGGCATAAGCTGTATGTTATCTCTAAACTCTGCTGAATCAGAATTTATGTTTGTAAGTATGTTGGAAAAATCCCGAAGTGTTAAAGTTGATTTTTCACTTAGCAGTACGGCTCTTTCAATAGCATTTCTCATTTCCCGAACATTTCCCGGCCAGGGGTACGCTTTAAAGAACTCTGCAACATCATCGTCTATCTTTTTGTTACCCAGGTTAAACTGCTTGCAAAATTCTAATATAAAATAATTGGCAAGCAGCAGAATGTCCTCACTTCTTTCTCTCAATGGCGGCAATTCAAGTGATACGACATTTAACCTGTGATAAAGATCTCTGCGGAAAAGATTTTGCTCAATCATTTTCTGAAGGTCTTTGTTTGTTGCTGAGATTATTCTAGTATCAATAGGAATATCATGTACGCCGCCGAGTCTTCTTATCACTTTATTTTCAATAACACGCAGAAGCTTTACCTGAAGATTAAGGCTCAGGTCGCCGATTTCATCAAGGAATAATGTCCCCTTCTCTGCAAGTTCAAAAAGCCCGAGCTTCCGGCTTAATGCATTTGTGAAGGCGCCTTTTTCGTGACCGAATAATTCAGACTCAAGGAGATTTTCCGGTATTGCAGAACAAACAATGTCTACAAATGAAGTATTGACGATGTTATTATGATTATGGATTGCGCGTGCAAGAAGACCTTTGCCTGTTCCGGTTTCACCTAAAATTAAAACACTGATGTTGGGATTTTCTGAAACTCTTTTTGCCAGTTCGAGTATTCGCTGAAAGTCCGGGGAGCTGCCAATTATTTCCTTAAATCCATCTAAATCCAGCTTGGTTAAATTCTCATCTGGTTTGGTAAGAAATCCTTTATTAAGAATAAGTTGCTGTAAATAGCCGGTAAATTTGTAAAGCTCATACGGGAAGACGAACACATCATTAAAACCTAATTTTGCTATTGAACTTACAAGAATTGCATCGTTTTCTTTTATTATGAAGATAAATTTGTTCTTCCACTCACTCTTTTTTTCGAGAATCTTGTTAAGATATCTTGATTCGATATTCTTTATTTGAAGAATCACTATCTCGTCCTTTTTAATATCCATTACCTTTGGATATGAAGCTTCTACTCTGATATCCTTAATATCAAGATTCTTCAACGATGCAGATATTGTTGAGAAATCACCGATATCTGAATAGACTTTTATTTTAACAGAATTTACAGACATCAGTTCTATTTTTCCTGAAGTGTGTTTATAGTTGATAAAGCTAATTTAACATCTTCACGGTTTAAGAAATAATTTTTGATTTCTCTGCTTTTAATATTTGAGGCTATAAAATCAATCAGGTCACAACAATATATGATGTGTTCTTTTGCTTTAATGACATTACCTCTTTGAAGATAATGCTGTCCGATAGCATACAGAACCCGACAGGTCGTTTCGCATATACTCTCTTCGGTAAGGATATCAAATGCTTTCAGGAGGTAATCGAGCGGCGCATTCATTTCAGGAAGCCTGTCTATTTCTGAACCGCGCCCCAGCAGATACAATCTTTCGGCTTCATCAAGGTTATTGAATGCACAACGATTCAGAAAATCATCATCATTAAGTTCTTCAAAAAGATTGCTAATCATCTTGTTTTGTATGTATAGTTCTGCCAGCAGGAATTGAGACCTGATATAATTTAACCCGCTTTCCTGCTCAAAAAGTTTTTCTTTTATTACCCGGACTTTCGAAATCTGAATTTGCCCGGGTTGTGTGCAGAACAAAAGATAAACTTCCAGTAAATTGATATTTAACAAATGCCTGCCTGTCAGGTCATTAGAGTTTATTAATTCACTGTAATGATGTATACAATCTTTAAGCCCATTAATGTCTCTGAGATTAAAATAAAAATTTCCTGTCATAAACAGAACTTCACCTTCTTCGCTTGCATTTTGCAGAAGTTTGAAAATATCGCGTGCTGATTCCAGGCATTTAAAGGCATTCTCATAATCACAACTTTTCAAATAATTCTCTCCCATATTATTTAGAACCTGCCCCCCGGCTGTTTTATTCCCTACCGTTGTGAAGATGTCATAAGCACGCTTATACCTTTTTGATGCTTCATCAAGTTTGCCCCGGTTATTAAAGTAAACTCCATAATTCTGCAATATTTTGCCTTCCTGGTCAATATTGCCAACGGAAGCATTCTTATCAATTGCCCTCTGCCAGTACTGCTCAGCATTTTTAAAATCACTTTTTTCGTAAAAGATATTGCCGATGTTCATTTCCATTTTAGCCTGGTCAAGTATTGAACCAGCCTCCTGATAAATTGCAAGTGCCTTGCTAAAGTTATCTAAACCACCTTCAATATCAAATTTTATGAGAATACTGATTAAACCTAACAGGTTATAGCATCTTCCTTTGTTTTCGAGTGAAGAGAGAGGATTGCTTACTACCAGGCTGCAAAGTTCCTGAGCTTTTTCAACATTGTTGAGGTCGAATTCCGCATAAGCGATCTCAACAAGAAAAGGGAACTTTTTTTCATCATCAATTTGATTAACTACAGATTGAAGTAAATCTCTGCCTTCCTGAATTTCGCCGGTTTCGAGCAAAGCTTTTCCTTTCAGGAACATCACATCATAAAGCTCATCCGGATTAAGGTTAACCTCAAGCAGCTCATTTGTTTTGCTGATAGTGCTTTTGGCGTCATTAAGTTTTGTGTATGCTGCGGCAAGTTTTAGCTTAACATTTTTGATTTCTTCCCGGCTGATTGGCAGACTTTCAAGATGTTCAAGCAGTTTTTTCTGATAAGAATAGGCAGAAAGATTTCCGGCTTCTTCAACAGCCAGCATTAATATTTGATATGCATCTTCAAACCTGCCGGCACATTCGTATTGCCGGGCAATTTCTGCTTTGGGCACATCTGTAGCTTTCAGTACAGCGCCGTCTGCTAGTTGAGAATGAAGGCTGCTTTTATTTTCAATGCTGTCATAGATGAATTTTTTCAATCCAAGCGAAGTAAATACGGGGGATTCATCAAGAAGTATTTTCTGTATAATATTTTTTTTCTGAAGCGAATCAAGAACTCCGGGAAACTCTTCGTTTGAACATCCTGTAAATACAGCCAGAGCTTTTTGAGAAACAGGAGTTTCAAAAGCGGACAGAATTTTAGCGGCTTTTAATTCAACTTCGGATAGCAGCTCCAGGCGAATATTATAAATTTCCAGGTGCGAGCTTCTCAGCAGCTTTATATCTTTATCTCTAAGTAAGATTTTTATTTCATCCGGACTGAACTTAATGATATTTAAAAGCATTATATCTTTTATAAAGCTGTCAATGCTGCCCGGTAAGAGATCAGCATATAGCATAATCTGCTTCTTAAGCTCCTGTTTTGGGAAACAGTCATAGAAGCACTTCTCCATATACTCTGAAAGATTGGCTTCTGTAAAAGGAGTAAGATTCAATTCGCGGAGGTTGCTTATGAACCCGGATGCATAATTAAGTTCTGACTCTTCGGTAAGAATTATTTTTATCCCGTTTATTTGCAGCAGGGGAATAATATCCTTAAGAACTTCAAACTCCAAACCGTCGTATGAATTGAAGCCATCAATTACCAGCAAAAAGAATGATTCGACGCTGATCTTATTCACGAGCAGCTTGAATTCTTCAACTTTATCATCAGAATTATTACTTAAAAAGAGTTCTGCACTTTTTCTTGTTTCTTCCGTAAGATTATTAAATACGACATCATTAAACAGAAGCGCTTTAAGAAATGAATTAAGAAATTCCGTTTCAACTCCTGAATCAGAGCTTCTTAAAAGAACAGCCGTTTGATGAAGGTACTGAATTTGTTCCGTAAGAAATGTTTTTCCGGTTCCTTCAAAACCTTTTATCGTAAACACTTCGCCCGTCTCTTCATCCTTAATATATTTTTTAAGAATTGTTAATATATCCCGCCGGTTTGTGAATATTTTTGCGGGCACAAAATCTTCAATCATTTCTTTATTAATTGATAATCCAAGCTCGCCAAGAATCTGCAGTGGACTGAAAAATCTTTTTTCGGGATCTTTCTCAAGAGTCTTAACCAATACAGAAAGAAGCCCGGGTGAAATTCCGGTATCCGGAAAATTTATTTCTCCTTCAAGATGAAACTTATATATATCCATTTCACTGTTTGAATCAAACGGAAATTTGCCGCAGATAAGCCTGAAAAGCATCATGCCAAGCGAGTATATATCAACCCTGTAATCATGTTTTTCTTTTTTAAGAATTTCAGGTGCAATGTACTCCGCTGTGCCACGCGGAATAAAATCATCTGTTGACGGATTATATTCTGCAAGCCCGAGGTCAATAAATTTTACCAGTGGTTTCCCATTCTGTTCGGAGATGAGGATGTTCTCCGGTTTCAGATCATAATAAATAAAATTGGATTGATGAAGATAGTGCATCGCACTGCATATCTGAACAATGATTTGCTTCAATAATTCTTCATCATGATTTTTGTAGTAATCCAGCAGGGTTAAACCTTTGATGTATTCGAGTGTAAAAAATTTATCACCGGCATTAATATCATATTCATTATCATGAAGAAGCACCGTGCCGGTATCATAACATGCTGCAATGTTGGGATGTTTAAGACGTCTTAGAGTAAAAAACTCTTTCCGGAATAATTTTTTTTCATTTACATCGGAATTCCCGGATAAAATTTTAATAGCTATTTCTTTCCCTGAAGAATCCTCATCGGTGCACCTGAAGACGCGGCTTCTGCCTTCGCCCAGCTTTTCAATTATTTTATATCTTTTATTTATCATTTAATCTAATCTTGGATTAAAATATTTGCTGATGTTTCTGCCAATGCTGTTAGCCGCCAACAAAGTTCCTGTCAGGATTAAACCGGGAAAGAATATCATCCACCATGCTTTATATATATATTCCTGTCCGGATTCAATCATGCTTCCCCACGAAGGAAGCTCGTTGC
Source organism: Ignavibacteria bacterium (assembly GCA_037447335.1). GTDB lineage: Bacteria > Bacteroidota > Ignavibacteria > Ignavibacteriales > Ignavibacteriaceae > JBBIGV01. The sequence goes on from JBBIGV010000069.1 coordinate 5,669, forward strand.
CTATGCCAAGCCCGAGGTAGCTTAATGCGGACTCTGCAAGTATAACATTTCCGTACTGGAAAACAATATTAACAATTACAGGCACCATAATTACCGGCAATACCTCCCTGAGAAGCAGGCGGGTTTTTGACAGACCTATTAGTTTGGCTGTCTGAAAAAAATCTTTTGTTTTAACTGATAAAACTTCAGCTTTAACAATTTTAAATAAGCTCATCCATGTTGAAAAACCAAGCACAAGAACAATTGATATGAAATTATTTCCGAACAATGCAAGTATCAGAACCACGAAAAAGATAACCGGAAAAGCAAGAAACATGTCTGTTAAACGGCTTAGAATTAAATCTATCACACCGCCGGCGTAACCTGCAAGATAACCCAATATTAAACCTGCCAGCAATGAGATCAGCACAGCCAGAAATCCGATTGAAAGTGAAGTGCGGGTGCCATACATCAATCTTGTAAAAATATCCCGTCCGAATTCGTCTGTGCCAAGAATAAACATTCTTTTCGTAATCAGTGGGAGTGAATTTTTCATTTCAATACCGGTGAGACTCATCTTCACAGGTAAACCTTTTTGATAGTAAACAACTTCATCAGCAACGATAAGGCTGTCAATAAAAATAATTTTTTCATCGAATGGTTTTTTTATTAGTGATTCTTTCAATTTCAGAAAATTTCCTGTTGCTCCTTCCGTATGTGTTGCAACTTCTTTAAGATGCAATATAAGCACGGTTGACAAAGGCGGAAGAAGCCGGGTCATGCCGATATTTTTATAAAAATCCGGGTGTGTATTTGAAATTACCGGGCTAAAGATAAACCCAAACAGCAATAATATCACAACCGAAGAAGACAGATTTGAGGATCTGAATATTATTGCGGCTTTCTTTCGAAATATATATAGAATAAAAGGCAGTAAAAATATCAGTTTAACCGATACTATAAAATCAACCATGCTGAAATCTAACTGATCAAAAACAAACCCCGGCGCAGTGAATATTAATTGCGCACTCAGAAAAAGAAAACCGGCTGCATCAATTATTCTATCAAATCTGAAGATAACAATCAGCAGCCATAGCAGCAGGATAAAGTGCCATATTTTTATCCGTGATTTCAATTTAATGCTCCGATTAAAACCCGTTTATCAATCTTTGCACGGACAATATCAGCAGTGAGATTACTAAAGATCATTAATACTCCAGCAATCAAAGTACATCCGATTACAAGCGGGTAGTCGCGCGTTAGTATTGCTTCTATTGTAAGCCTTCCCATGCCAGGCAGACCAAATATAACTTCTACTATCAAGGTGCCGCCGAATAAAATACCAAGCTCTATTCCTGTTACAGAAATTAATGGATTAGCTGCATTAGGTATAACATGACGCAGTAAAATTGTTTTTTCTTTTATGCCGTTTGCTCTAAGATTAAGTATGAAAGTTTTGTTGAACACATCGTTGAGATTGTCTCTCAGATATTTATAAAGAATTGCAACCTCTACCATCGATAAAGCAATGAATGGCAGAAAGAGATGATGTGCGTATGCAAGTATCTTTCTGAAAAAACCGTATGTGTGCACGTCAATCGGCGCTATGCCCGAGGATGGAAACAGATTTAGCTGCACAGAAAAAATATAAATCAGTATAACCCCCGCAACAAATACTGGTGTTGCGTACGCAGCCAGCATTGTGCCGGAAACAATTTTATCTGTCAGACTGTTCTTGCGCTTTACCGTATAATATGCTAATGATATGCTAATGAGTAATTGCAAAGCAAAGCTCACAAGAGCAAAAGTGACAGTGAACGGCAAAAAATCTCCTATAACAAAAAGCACAGGTCTGCGGTAGTTATAAGATATTCCCAGGTCACCTGCTGCAAAATTCCTTATGAAAACTGTGTATTGATTAAACAAAGGCTCATCAAGCCGGAATGACTGCCTGACTGATTCTGCAAGCTGTGGACTGAAAGCGGGTGAAATAAATCGCTGTGAAGGATCACCCGGCGATATTCTTACAAGAAAAAAAATAAAAGTAATAAGCAGGAACAATACAACTGCAGAACTAAGCACTCTTCTTAAAAAAATCCGAACTATCTTTTTATTCATAGCTCAATTTAATTGTTAATTGTCCATTCCCAGCAATGATGAACCACACCAAGGGGACTGATATCCATATTGCTAATCCTGTTGTTATAAACTGTGATATTATCTAACCAGTACATAAACGTCATCGGCTCATCCCGGTTTATAACAGCCTGGAATTCTTTAAGCAGTTGGTTGTATTCATCAACTGAAATCCTCTTTTCCATTTTATCCAGCAGTTGGTCTGCTTCAGCGCTTCCGTAGCCGACAAAGTTCACCGGGGTAACTTCAAGATCCGAGTACCAGGACATCTTAAGATCCACCGGAATAGGCACAAACCAGCCCATCATCCATGCATCAATCTTTCGCGAATAGAATTCCTCAATAAGCACACCCGGTTCAAGTGTAATAACATTAACGTCAATACCAACAGCACGCAGGTTATTCTTAATAACAGTTGCAGCATAACTTCTTCTGGGGTTGCCGGAAGGAATATGAAGTGTAAAACGGAATTGCAATTTTCCTTTCTGAAGAATTCCATCTTTGTCGGTTTCCGTCCATCCGCTTTCTGCAAGCAGTTGTTTTGCTTTTGATGGATTATACTGATGCGGCTTCAGGTTCGGATCAATTGCTTCTTTAAATATCGGGGAGACTGGTCCCGCTGCAAGTTCACCGTAGTTGAGCAGATACTCTTCCAGAATTTCTTTCCGGTTTATGGCATGGGTGAGCGCCCTTCTTACACGTGCATCGCCGAACAGCTTGTGAGAAATAAATCTTCCCTCTCTTTGATAAATATCCGGGTCAATATTATTCCAGCCAACGTAATCGTATTCTCTTCCCTTAACAGGTTTAATGCTGAGGTGAGCGTAGCGTTTAAGTTCGCTTATATCGTCCGGCTTTACAAGTTCTGTTAAATCAATTTCACCCTTTTTAAGCTGTGTTAGTCTGGAGTTATAATCAGGTACAACCTTAAATATTATCTCCTTTATGCTGCTGTTATTGTAAAGAAATGAATTTTCATTAATTCGAAGCGTTACGGATTGATTTTTAGACCAGTCAGATAATTTAAATGCACCATTGGTAACCGGTTCAAGATTTTCTTTTGCAGTTGCAATATCTTTTCTTTCATACTTAGAAAAAACGTGTTTGGGAATAAGTGGAAATATTATTTCCGGTAAAACCGGAGCTGCATCTGATCTAAAATTAATTTGTATGCTGAACGGATTTAATATTTTAAATGACTTGTCGAGATCAATACTGCTGTCATCGTTCAGGTAAAGACTTTTGAAAGAACCGAGCAGTTTACTCTGCACAACCGGGTCTGAATACAGATCGAAAGAGTAAAGAACATCTTCGGCAGTACACTGAATGCCATCAGACCAGTAAACATCTTCACGAAGGTTGAAACTAAGAGAAGTTGAATCACTATTCCATATCCAGTCAGTTGCAAGCATCGGAACAGTTTTCAGGTTTCCTTTTTCCTCATCCCATTTAAATGTAACCAGGCTAAGAAAGAGAAGCTCTGAAATAGCTCCTTCATCAACGGTATAAGCATAAAGAGGGTTTAAGGTTTGAATGTCCGAAGGTATTCCGATTATCACTCTGTCGGGGCTATACGGCGATTCCTTCCTGCACGAAGTAATAAATGGCAGTATTAATACTAATAGCAAAAAGATGCGATACATTTGCCCGAAGTGCGTTAATAATCTTTTATTATTTTGATGTTAATTTATTATTTTGTTAAACAAATACAAAAGAGTTCAAAGCTTCACAATGCTTATTGCTGATATAAGAAAAGTAACTCTGAACACCCCGCCCTGCAGCAGAGTTTTACTAAGCGGAATTAATTTCCGGCTTGACCCCGGCTTCATTTACACAATTCTCGGAAAGAACGGCAGCGGTAAATCAACTTTAATTAAAACTCTTACAGGATTAAACGACAATCGCTTTTATGAAACCGATGCTTTGGTTTTATTTTATGGGGAAGATATTCTCTCGCTAAGTGAAGAAAAGCTGAATCTTATAAGAAGAAAAAAAATCAAGTACGTTTTTCAGGATGCTGCCGGCAGCTTCGATCCGTTGAAAAAACTGGAATATTATTTTAAACTGTTGCTTGAAGATCACACAAAACTTGACGATCAACTGGATTTTTTTCTCCTTCCGCCCAAAGACGAACTCTTTAAATTGTATCCTTATGAAATCAGCGGCGGGATGGCGCAGCGTGTTGCTTTCATTCTTGCACTTCTTTCAGACCCTGATCTGATAATTATGGATGAACCAACATCCGGCGTTGATGTAGGAACGGCTAATCTTTTTATTCATAAACTGAAGGAATTCGTTGAATCAGGAAATAAATCCATTCTTCTGGTTACACAGGATGTGCTTTTAGCAAAAAATGTAAGCAGCTTTACGGCTGTGCTTCGGGATAAAAGATTAACAGATTTTTTACCCGCAGATAATCTCTCCACTAATGAAGTTTTCACCGGGTGATACATGAGGATATTAGCACTCAAAAATATTAGTTATAAAGTTACCGTCAGCAATTCATTGACCGGGAAAAATGAATACAAGCAAATCCTTAATAACATTTCTTACGAATTTAAGAAAGGAATCATAACAGGAATAGCCGGTGAATCCGGAAGCGGTAAAACCACTCTCGCAAAAATTATCTGCGGCTTGCTTCAGCCTTCAGAAGGAATGGTTGAAGTTTATCTTAATAAAAAAAGTTCGGCAAATCTGGTTCAGCTTCTTTTTCAATTTAACAGCGAAATACTAAATCCATACAGGCATGCCGGCAGTATGATTAGTGAAGCTCTTTTAATTGGCGGATGTGAAAAGCAGCATCTGACAGACGAGATAAACAAACTGCTTGCCTCTGTCGGTCTGGATGAATCATTTCTTAGTCGCAGAGGTTATGAACTCAGCGGCGGGGAACATCAACGTGCAGCGCTTGCACGGCTGCTGGCTGTTAAACCACAGATTCTTGTTCTGGATGAACCGTTTTCCGCACAGGATCCCGATTCACAAAAAAAATTTGCACAGCTCTTCAGAAATATAAACCGGGGGTCCGGGATCACTATGATCTGCATTTCGCATAATCTTCAGATACTGCGTGAACTGGTCGATGAAGTTATGATAATGTATCAGGGCAGCATTGTTGAGCAGGGATCGTCTGAAAAAATTTTTAATACACCCGGACATCCCTATACTAGTTATCTTCTTAAAGCTGAAAGCTATGATTTAAAATATGATGAGCTTCATTTCAATAAAAGTTAATTGAACTTTTTCCCGTCCATGGATAAAACAAACGTTATAAGAATGCTTGAATCAAAGCATATACCTCATACCATTCATACTTATGAAGTTGATGAAGACGATCTCTCTGGCGAAACGGTAGCGGAAAAAACAGGGGCGAATAAAGATTCTGTTTTTAAAACTATAGTTGCCTGTTCCGGCAAGCGCGAAATTTTTGTCTTTTGCATCCCTGTTACAGCAGAGCTTAATTTAAAGAAAGCTGCTACAGTCAGCGGCAATAAAAAGCTTGATCTGATCAAATCCAAAGAGTTGTTAAGCATAACCGATTATTTGAGAGGAGGATGCTCGCCAATCGGTATGAAAAAGAAGTATCCGGTTTTTATTGACGAGACAGCACAACTATTTGAAAGTATTTACGTCAGTGCAGGTGTGAGAGGTGCACAAATCAGGTTGAACCCTGACGACCTTTTATATTTGACAGACAGCGCCTATGCTGATTTGATTTAGAGGCTGACCAAAAAGTAAATTTTGCAAACAACTCTGAATTTATATGTCTGATTTCAGATTAAATTCAAATTCATCGTAGCACAGATTAGTAATCTGTGCTACATTTTGGTCAGCCTCCAATTATCAAACAAACAGTCTTAACTGATTTACATTTCATCATTCAGATTTTAAAACCAGTTAAACTATTTCATAGCTAACCTTCAATGTTGGCAGAGGGAAACAGCACCCAAACGTTGAAGGTTCTGCACAAAAAAGGCTGCCCGATTGAGCAGCCTTTTTCAGTAAAACAGATTTTAATCTGTCTGCGGCATAGTTAGCAAGGGGTTACTTGATCAGCATCATCTTCTTCGTATCAACAAAATTATTTCCGCCGCTTACAGCACGAATCTGGTAAATGTAAGTCCCGGATGTAAATTTTGATGCATCGAAAGTAGCTTTATGGTAACCGGCGTCAACGGTACTGTTAACCAAAGTTGTTACCAGTTCACCCAAAGCTGTGTATATACTGATAACCACATCAGCTTTTTCCGGCAGCGAGTACTCAATTGTAGTAGCCGGATTGAATGGATTAGGATAATTCTGATACAGAGTAAAATCTCTTGGTGCAGAAATATCCACTTCAATAACTTGCGTATAAATGAAAGCTCCGTCGAAGTCAACTTGCTTCAACCTGTACTGATACTTACCAACAGCAAGAGCTTTATCGGTATAGCTGTAATTGACAAGCTCGGTTGAATTGCCTCTGCCGCTTACAAATGAAACTTCCGACCAGTTATTGCTTCCGCTCAGACTTCGCTCAATACTGAAGCCCTGGTTGTTGGTTTCGGTGGCAGTTGTCCATTTGATAGTAACATTATTTCTGTCGGTAACAGCGCTAAGTGCGCTCAACTCAACGGGTATAGGTACAGTCATATGTACAGGAACAACCACTTCAGGATTGATCGGATCATTACTGTTGATTACGACATCCATTGAGTAATCTCCAAGCGGAAAATCTTCTGAACGGAAAGTAATCTCAATATCAATTGAGTTTCCGTTATAGATAGTACCGCTTGTTACATTAGCGCCAAGCCAGTCTGGTTCAGCAGCAAACTGAAGCGCCTTGTTGTTCTGCACGTAAGCAGCATTGAATACTACCTGTAAACCATCATTACCCTGGGCGTTTTCAATACCAACTGTAGCAGAGTTGAGAGTAGCATTCATGTTATTATAATAAACAAGTATTTTACCGCTTTGGTAAAGAACCGTTTGAAATGTTAATGAACCTGTGGTAGAATACCTTTGCCAGTTTGTGAACTGAACAATGAACCTGTTTCCATCCTGTTTGTAATGCACAGTGCCCTGGTTCCTGCCGTCAAGATCATCCCAGAAAGGCGCGATGTAATCATTCGGATGCCCCGGATTTGGTATAGATTGATTTGTAAATGCATTTGCAGTAAGCGGTGCAAATGTAATCTTACCATTTGAACTGATGTATAACTGGGTTTTAGGATTACCATAGAATTTAAAGTTGAAACCTATCGGAATCGGTCCTGCATATCCTTCATCCCTCGGATCCCAGGTTCCTGTAGGAATCCAGTTTGTAACAGCAGTTCCTGTAGCAACAATATTTTCCCAAACATACTGTGGACCATTGGGCTCGTCGCTGTCAATCCATTTATATCCGAAAAGATCTGGTCCGCCCATTCCATCAATGGCAACACCGTAAATTTCTTCGGGATTATCCTTTATGTCTTCCGAGCCTGTGCTTTCAGTTGACCGGTCACTTCTTGGTATCACCCGTGAGGTAAACATGTCAGGCGGGAATGTGTTATTCTCAAGCGAAACAGTAAAGTCGAGAGTTGATGGATTAGTTGTAATGTTGGAAACTTTAATGGTATCCACAATTACCATGTTTGGATTTAGCTGATGCGTAATAGAAAGAGGATTAACCGAAATTTGCGGTGCAATCCATGTTGAAAGTGATGGATTGTTTGACAAATCAGACCAGTTGCCCCATACATCACGCGATCTTATTGAGAAATAATAGTTCGTGTTGAAGTCTAATCCGGTAACCGTAAAAGTTTCCGTTGCGCCAATCGTATCCGGTGCCCCGACATATTGAATCTGGGTTGCATTAAAAAATGCAGTTGTATCCGGAATCGGCGATGTTGACATTCGGATGTCATATCCGGTTACGCCATTCATTGATGAATCAAACGGCACCGTCCACTGAAGGGTAAGTGAGTTTGATGTTGGGTTAATTATTGTTAAGTCAGTAATAGGATCCGGCGGAATGCTGTCGGGTGTACCTAAAGACATAAAAGCAGCATATACGTCAATTAAACCTTTTCCATAAGTGTTATCTTCGCCGGCAGTACCGAGGTCTCTTGCTGTATGATAGAGCGCTTCAAGAATTTGCTTGCCTGTAAGATTTGGAGCAAACTGTTTCAGCAATGCAACTGCACCTGCTACGTGCGGGGCAGCCATTGAAGTTCCGCTTAAGCTGTTGTAACCGGTAGATGTACCGGAAGACCGTACACTAACGCCCGGTGCTACTACCTCCGGTTTTATCAGAAGCGAGCCGGTACCACCGCAAGTGGAAGGACCACGGCTGGAAAAGCTTGCAATAGGGTTGTTGTTTCCTCCTAACCATTGAGCGCCGTCAATAGCGCCTGTTGCAAAAATATTCACTTCATTCGTATTGATGTTTTTGGGTCTTGTTATTGTTGAAGCATTTGGTCCGCTGTTACCGGCAGAAAATACCACGGCGATTCCTGCTGCTTCAACGGCATCTAAAGTAGTTTTATAAATGCTTGTGCATTCATTGGAAATATTAGGGTCCCACCAACTGCAGCTTATAACATCGGGCATATCGTTGGTTGTGGCAGGGTTGCCGTCGGGATTCATTGCCCATTGAAATGCCGCAATTGAATTTGAAGTGTGCGGACTTGAACAAATTGTTTTTGCTGCAATCCATTCAGCATCAATAGCAACGCCAACTGTATCGGCTGTGGTTAATGACCGACCGACCATTGTTCCAACTGTGTGCGAACCGTGTCCGTCGCAATCGGTTGGGGTTGGTGAACCTGTATTGGGATCAAACCACGCACGGTTGTGAGGTACATGATTACCTCTCCACTTGTGGCTTAATGCTGGGTGATTCAGATGAACACCTGTATCAATACCCATTACTAATCTGCCCTGCCCGGTAATACCCATTGCCCAAAGCAGGTGAGCATTAATAATTCTTATGCCGGGTTCAACAGATTCAGTGCTCTCAGGGGCATCTTCAACAAGAACCGGTTTGTCTAATTCGAGAAGTGCATCCAGGTCCATTTCAGCAATGTCCATACGCATCGAAAGACTGTTGAGTACATGAGGTTTTGCTTCAACCATGAACATATTACTTATCCAAAAAGCCTGGTAACTGAAAACCTCTCCGATTTCGGATAACTCATCAAGGTATCGCTTCATATTGCCTTGCGTATTATTGGCTTTTTCCTGAAGAGCTGTTATAACTTCATAAGCTCTTCTTTGAATTGCTGCATTCTCTTCGTACAAACGCTGGTCAAGAGATTGTATATCTACCTGGTCTCTTAAAAGCACCAAAGCGCGAATGTAATCATCAGGTTTGCTAAGCTCGATAACATGTTGCAGCCTGGTGCTAACTTCAACCTGTGCAAGCGGGGCTGATGTAACGAGGAGAGTCAGGAAAAGAACGATCGAAAAAACTTTCTTCACTATTAACTCCTAAAAATTTGTGATTTAAAGCATATATTTTTTAAAAAATTGCTGTGAAAATTAGAAAGAAACCTTTTACCACGCAATGATAATAGGATTCAGTAAAGTTTTTTTTCTCCATAAAGCAAGAATTGTTAAGTCAGAATATTTACCTGGTAAGCAAATCATCACTTGATTGAGGAATGAGAAAAAATGAACACACCGGGAGAGTTCGGGTATCCCCCGGTGTAATAAATAACCGGATAATTTAATATCGTTTTGGAAGGTAACGGCGTCTCATCCTATCATTATTCGTTTTAGTTGTGTAAATGACAGACTTAATTACATAACCAACGCCATAATAGCTTTTTGAACGTGAAGCCTGTTCTCAGCTTCGTCAAAAATTACTGAGTTTGGTGAATCAGCTACTTCGTTAACAACTTCTTCGCCTCTGTGCGCAGGCAGACAGTGCATAAAAAGATAATCCTCTTTTGCATGTTTAACCAGTTTGGGATTAACCTGATACTTTGCAAATTTTTTCTTGCGCTCTTCAGATTCTTTTTCCTGACCCATACTTGCCCAAACGTCTGTATAAACAACATCGGCATTTTTAACTGCTTCAACGGGGTCTTCAAGAATTTCTATTTTGCTGCCCATATATTTTGCATTAGCCCGAGCGTTCTTGACTATTTCTTCATCAGGTTTATAACCGGAAGGTGAAGCTATAGATAAATCCATGCCGACTTTCGAGCATCCGTTTAGCAAGCTGTGCGCCATATTATTACCATCGCCAATGTAAGCTAGTTTTAAGCCCTGCAATTTTCTCTTCTTTTCAAGTACTGTGAACAGGTCTGTTAGGACCTGGCAGGGATGTAAAAGGTCAGTTAATCCATTTATGACCGGAATGCTTGCATACTTTGCAAGTTCAATAACATCATTATGATCAAAAGTGCGGATCATTATTCCGCTCAGGTACCTTGAAAGAACCTGTGCCGTATCCGAAATATTTTCGCTTCTTCCAAGTTGAAGGTCATTCGGACCAAAGTACATTCCAATTCCGCCAAGCTGATAAATTCCTGTTTCGAAAGAAATTCTTGTTCGTGTAGAAGGCTTGGCGAAGATCATCCCCAAAGTTTTTCCATCGAGTACGGGGTGAGGTTCACCGATGTATAATTTTTCTTTTAAAGTTTTACTTACATCAAATATCTGGTAAATTTCTTCAAGTGTCAGATCGTTTATTGAGATGAGGTCTTTACCTCTCATGTTTACAGCCATATTATCCTCTTAGTTAGTTTAGTTATTAAAAATATTTTTTTCGAGATGATTTTCCTGCAGAGACATTTATAATTACGAAAAAAAATGTGTCTTAAAGGAATATCACTATTTATCAGCACTGGTTGTCTTTGAACTCCGGTTAAGTTGCATTTCGTACTATTCTTGTTCCGCAGTTAGGATTTGAAAGCTGTGTTGATTCAGTGATAACGGTTTCTTTGCCGCCTGATTCAACAAAGTTGATAGCCGCCTGAATTTTAGGGCCCATACTGCCGGAGCCGAATTCACCGCCGGCAAGATATCTCTTTGCATCATCAATTGTAAGTTTTTCAAGTGTTTTCTGATCGGGTTTATGAAAGTTGATGTACACATAAGGAACATCGGTAATAATAAAAAATTCTTCGGCGCCGATTTCTTTAGCAAGCAGCGCTGATGCGAGGTCTTTATCAATCACAGCTTCCACACCTTTAAGCTGCTTGTTTTCATCAAGATACACCGGGACTCCACCCCCACCGGCTGCAATAACAATATTACCCTTCTTAACAAGATCTTTAATTACTTTTTTATTTAAGATATCAACCGGTTCAGGCGATGCTACAACTCTTCGCCATCCTCTCTTGCGGGAGTCTTCTTTGAAAACCCATTTGTTTGCTTTCGCTAAAAGCTCGGCTTCTTCTTTCAGAAAAAATGCGCCAATCGGTTTTGTCGGGTTTGAAAATGCAGGGTCATTCATATCTACCAGCACTTGAGTAATCAGTGTTACTACATTCTTTTTAATTTTTTTTTCAAGCAGGATATTCTTCATCTGCCTCTCTATCATATAACCAATTCCGCCCTGGGAATCAGCCACACAAATATCCAGCGGCATTTTGGGAATTTTAAATTCGCTGTAACCGGCTTCATTTCTTAAAAGAATGTTACCAACCTGCGGACCATTACCATGCGTAATCACAATATTAAAGTCCTGTCTCAACAATTCGATGAGATGAATACAGGTATCGTAAGTATTCGTTTCCTGTTGTTTGATCGTTCCGATCTCATTGCCGCGAATTATAGCATTGCCGCCAAGAGCGACAACAGCAATCTTCTTCACAAAAGACCCTTCTCCTTCAGAACTGTAGCAACTGTTATGTCACCGATTTCCTGCAAGTCATATTTAACCCGTGTATGCGGTTTGTTTATCTTAATATAGCGGCTAAGGTCTATCGGGGTTCCAATCACAACCGAATCACATTTAGTTCTGTTGATTGTGGTTTCAAGATCTTTCATCTGTGCATTTCCGTATCCCATTGCCGGAAGAAGTTCGCCGATTTTCGGATACTTTTTGAAGGTATCTGTTATAGATTTAACCGTAAACGGACGCGGGTCAACAATTTCTTTAGCGCCAAGTTTTTGGGCAGCAACTACACCTGCGCCGTATTTCATATCTCCATGGGTTAAGGTTGGACCATCTTCGACTACAAGAACACGTTTACCTCGTATAAGATGTGGCTTTTCAACACTTACCGGTGATGCACCTTCAATTATGGTTGCTTTGGGATTAACCATCATGATATTGTTGCGAACAGCAAGAATATCCTCAGCATCGGCCGAATCTATTTTATTTATCACGGCTGCATCCGCTAATCGCAGGGAAGTATTGCCCGGATAATAAGTAAGCTCATGACCCGCTCTGTGGGGGTCGAGCACTGTAAAGGTTACATCAGCTTTATAGAATGAAAAATCGTTATTGCCGCCATCCCACAAAATTACGTCGGCTTCTTTTTCTGCCTGGCGCAGGATTGCCTCATAATCAACCCCTGCATAGATAATACCGCCTCTGGCTATGTGCGGCTCATATTCTTCAATTTCTTCAATTGTACAATTATGCTTTTTCAGATCGGCGTAAGCAGCAAAACGCTGAACTTTCTGTTTTACCAGATCACCGTAAGGCATGGGATGACGAATTGCAACCACTTTCTTTCCGGCGTTTGTAAGTACCTCAACAATTTTTCTGGATGTTTGAGATTTGCCGCATCCGGTTCTTACTGCAAGCACGGCTACAACCGGTTTAGAGCTGTTCACCTGAGTTTCTGCTGCACCCATCAATCGAAAGGATACACCGGCAGCGTTAACTCTTGATGCAATTGTCATGACATAATCAAACGGAACATCTGAATAAGAGAAAACTACTTCGTGCACGTTTAATTTTTTAATTAATGTTTCAAGTTCTTTTTCTTCATAAATTTTTATTCCTTTCGGATAAAGTTTACCCGCAAGTTCTTTTGGATAAATTCTTCCTTCGATATTGGGAATTTGAGTTGCAGTAAATGCTGCTATGTTATAATCTTTATTGTCTCTGAAGAAAACATTAAAATTGTGGAAGTCCCGCCCTGCGGCTCCCATAATAAGTGTGTTTTTAGTCATTAATTTCTCCGGTATTTGTTAAATATTTAATTGATTCGTCCGATGCTGGAACAATAGAATTCAGATTTAATCCTGTTAGCAGGATGATAATTTCGATATGTGCAGTTAAGAAGCTAAGGAGGAATTATTCTCGGCAGGAGAATTATTTTTTCGTTAGTATCTGGTTTAATGGTGAAGTAATAATGCATACAATTATAAATAGAATAATTTGAAAATTGTTGTTCAAATTTAAGCAATAAGAGCCGTAAAAAACAGAAAAATGATACTTATGATGTAGTTTGCACATCAATTATGTTGCTTAAAAAGAGTAAATCCGATCTGTTATTTATATAATAATCC
>JBBIGV010000070.1:0-18971 GCA_037447335.1 Ignavibacteria bacterium
CATACACACTCGCTGTAAAAAATCAGGAATCTTACTCGCTTTATTATTATTTTTGGCAGTCAAATTTTAATTAGAATATCTTTTCATGCAAAAAAAACGAATATTGAGCGGAATGAGACCGACCGGTAAACTTCACATCGGGCATTATATTGGCGCGCTGGAAAACTGGGTCAGGCTTCAGAATGAATTTCAGAATTATCATCTTATTGCAGATTATCATGTTTTAACTACGGATTTGAATACCGATGAGATATACCAGAACACAATTGAAATGCTTATTGACTGGCTTGCTGCCGGACTTGATCCGGTTAAAAGTCCGATGTTCCGTCAATCAAAAATAAAAGAGCATACAGAACTTCATCTTATTTTTAGTATGCTAATTACCGTTAACCGTCTTGAACGAAATCCAACTCTTAAAGATCAGGTGCGTGATCTGAATATTGATAATGTAATTTATGGTCATCTTGGTTATCCCGTTTTGCAGGCAGCGGACATTCTGTTATATAAAGGTAATGCGGTTCCTGTTGGCGAGGATCAGGTGCCTCACATAGAAATTTCACGTGAGATTGCAAGAAGATTTAATAATCAATATGGCGCGGTTTTTCCCGAACCGGAACCATTGCTAACGAACTTTGCAAGAGTTCCGGGTCTGGATGGAAATGCGAAGATGAGTAAATCACTTGGCAATACAATTTTAATTTCAGATGATCCGAATACTGTAAAAGTAAAACTTAAAAAAGCAGTTACCGATCCTAACAAAATAAGGAAAGGTGATCCCGGCAATCCGGATATTTGTCTTGTATTTTCCTATCATAAAAAATTTAATCCCGGTGAAATCCCTGAAATAGATGCCGGCTGCCGTTCGGGTCAGTTAGGATGTTTTGATTGCAAAATGAATTGTGCTGCTAAAATATCTGCTATGCTTCAACCGGTTCTTGAAAAACGAAAATACTATGAAGCGCACACCGATGAAGTGCTCGATATTCTTCTTGACGGCGAAAAGAGAGCTAAAGAGGTTGCTGCTGCTACAATGAATGAAGTTCGTGAAAAAATGAAGTTTGGTTGATGTATAAAATTAAATTAGACCACTTTGAAGGACCGCTCGATCTGCTTCTCTTCTTTATTAAGAGAGATGAGTTGAACATTTATGATATTCCAATATCGAAAATTACAAAGGAGTTTCTTGAGTATGTGAATCTTATCAAAATGCTGGATATTGAAGTTGCAGGCGATTTTATTCTGATGGCATCAACCTTAATGCACATAAAAGTAAGAATGCTTCTGCCGCGCCAACTTGATGAACAGGGCGAAGAAATAGATCCGCGTGCAGAGCTTGTTCAGGCGCTCCTCGAATACAAGCGATACAAAGAAATGTCGGAAGAATTATCTTTTTTTGAAGCAAATCAGAGGCGGATCAGTTTCCGCGGTAATTATGATCTTGATGTTAAGGAAGCACCGCCCGAATTTGATGTGTTGTTAAAGAATGTATCTATATATGATCTTGCTAAAGCATTTAAAAAAGTAATTGAAGGTCTTAAACCGGCACCGGTTCACGAAATCCGGAAAATTTCTGTTTCAATTGATGACCAGATCAATTTTATTATGAACAGTATGGATGATAATAATGAAATACATTTTCTCAGTCTTATTCATGGAATGAAAGAAAAAATAAGAATTGTCATAACTTTTATCGCACTGCTTGAACTTGTCAAAATTTCCAGAATAGGAATAAAAGAATCAGCCAACTATAATGATTTTGTAATTTATAAACTGAACAATGGACGCAATTTATAAAACAATAATAGAATCTCTCATATTTTCATCCGATGAGGCACTCTCTCCTTCGGAAATTATAAGGGCTATCAAAGGGATTGACGGCGAAGATATTTCAATAACGCAGGATGATATTGAAAAGGTTGTTGATGAGCTGAATGCTTTCTATGCCGAATGCAGATTATCTTTTCAGATAAAAAGAATTGCGAACGGTTATCTGTTCGGAACATTGCCCGACTATGCAAAATATATTGGGTTTCTTTCACTCGAAAAATCAAAAAGAAGACTAAGCCAGGCTGCGCTTGAAACGCTTTCGATAATAGCTTACAAACAGCCGGTAACCAAACCTGAACTCGAAGCTATCAGAGGCGTTAATTCGGATTACATAATTAATACTTTGCTCGAAAAAAAATTAATCACTATAACCGGCAGAGCCGAAACAATCGGAAGACCACTGCTGTACGGAACAACCGATGAATTCCTTAAATACTTCGGACTTAACAAGCTTAGTGATCTTCCCAAACCCCGCGAAGTTGAGGAGATTATGAATGATGAAGATTTCCTCGAACAAAAGCGTAAGATCATGATGAATGCGATCGAAGAAATAATTGAAGATGAACAAACTAATGTTAGCAGCGGGAATGAAAATAAGGATTAATAAATTTTTAGCAGACAGCGGAATTACTTCAAGAAGAAAAGCTGAAGAACTGATCCGGCAGGGAAGGGTAGAGGTTAATGAAAATGTTGTAGTTGATCTTTCATTTAAAATTAATCCTGAAAAAGATATTGTAAGTGTTGACGGGGAAAGAATGAAACCTAAAACGCATATCTATCTGCTGTTGAATAAACCTAAAGGTGTAATCACATCAACTTCAGATGAAAAAAAGAGACGAACGGTTACAGACCTGATCAATACCCGCGAAAAAATATTTCCTGTCGGAAGATTGGATTATAATACTACCGGTATTTTGCTCTTAACAAATGATGGTGAATTCTGCAACCTTCTGACTCATCCAAAAAATAATGTCCCGAAAGAATATGAAGTAATGCTCGATAAGCCTCTTAAGCAGGAGGATGAACAAAAACTCCTTAAAGGTATTTATCCCGATGGTACAAAGGGAAAGTTCATTTCTGTTGTCCGCTCAAAAAACAAATCGCGTATAATCACTGTTAAATCAGTAGAAGGTCGCAATCATTTTGTTAAAAAGATGTTTGGAGCATTAGGTTACACGGTAATTTCTCTCAATCGCAAAAGTTTTGCTGGTTTAACTACAGATCTTCAGCCGGGTACATACCGAAAGTTAAGTTCAGAAGAAGTAACAGACCTTATAGAAAAATATGGCTAATAAAAAAACAATTTTATTCTTACTGATTCTTTGTTCTAATTTATCATTTTCGCAGGAAACCGTAACAGCGACAAAACAGGATACTCTTCCTCCCGTTTCCTATTCAACAATCCCTGAGTTCTGGAATCAGATGGATGATATTTTTAATGATCCGAATTTTAGTAATGCACATTGGGGGGTAATCATCCAATCACTTGAAACGACCGAATACTTTTACAAAAGAAACGAAGATAAACTTTTTGTGCCGGCATCAAATCTTAAATTGTTCACTACTGCGGCTTCACTTGTTTTGTTAGGAGCGGATTATCAATACACTACTGATATCTTTATCACAGGTAAGATTGATGGTTCCATCCTTGAGGGAGACCTTGTAATTGTCGGATACGGAGATCCTACAATCTCCGGAAGATTTTATAATGGCGATATGTTTAAAGTTTTTAATGATTGGGCCGATTCGCTGATTGCACTCGGTATTGATGAAATAAACGGAAACATCATTGGTGATGACAATAACTTCGATCCGGTCGGGTTAGGCGCTGGCTGGGCATGGAATTACGAACCATACTGGTATGCCGCTCCTTCAAGCGCTGTTTCTTTTAATGATAACTGTGTTGAGATAACTGTTTCGGCTGTTGACGGTGTAGCATTGTTGACTGTTCAACCTAATACCAAATACATCAGCATTATTAATAATGTAAATGTTGTGCCCGGTGATTCAGGCGTTGGTCTGGATATTTACCGCGAAAGAGGAACAAATGTAATCTCCGTTTTTGGCGCAATAAAAAACAATACTACCTCAGATAAATTATTCGCTACAGTTAATAATCCCACTCAGTTTTCTATGGTAGTTCTTAAGGAAGTTTTTGAAAAAAAAGGAATTGTTATTCGCGGTTTCCCGGTTGATATTGATGACCTTGCATATAATATTGATTTTTCGAACGTTGAAAAACTATTCTCACATCTTTCACCTCCTCTTAAAGAAATAATAAAAGTTATTAACAAGAACAGTCATAATTTTTATGCCGAACAGCTAATCAAAACAATAGGGCTTGAAAAAGAAGGATACGGCTCTGTTGAAAACGGTGTAAAAGCTTTACAGGAAGTCCACAGAGAGATGGGAATAAATCCCGAAAGTATGATAATTGCCGATGGCAGCGGCTTATCTCATATTAATCTTGTAACTCCAAAACAAATTTTAACTGTATTACACTATATGTCCAGGAATAATAACTATCTGCCCTTCATTAACTCACTCCCGATAGCCGGTGTTGATGGAACGCTCCACAGCAGGATGAAAAACACAAAAGCAGCCAATAAAGTGCGGGCTAAAACAGGTTATCTTGCTAATGTAAGAAGCCTTTCAGGCTATGCCTATACCGCCGATAATGAACCAATTGCTTTTTCTATAATTGTAAATAATTTTAATGTGCCGGTAAAGCTTGCAGAAAATATTCAGGACCTGGTTTGCTTACGGCTTGCAAACTTCAGAAGAAAATAACCCGGAGGATAAATTGGAAGAAAATTTCCAGCAGGATATTAACGTACTTATAAAAAGACGATATGAAGAACTTGAGGAATTAAAGAGCAAAGGTATTGAACCTTTTGCATATTCTTATGAAGTAAATTCAGATTCGGAAGACATAAAAAATAATTTTAATGAAAATGAAAAACGCGATGTTAAAATTTCCGGAAGAATTATGGCAATCAGAGGGATGGGTAAAGCATCTTTCGCACATATTATGGATAGCAAGGGAAGAATTCAGATATACCTGAAGAAAGACGAACTCGGCGAGATTTATGATGCATTCAGACTTCTGGATATAGGCGATATTATTGGTGTTGATGGATTTGTATTCAAAACAAAAACCGGCGAGATTTCTGTCCACGCAAAATCGTTTCAACTGCTCGCTAAATCTCTTAAACCTCTTCCAATTGCAAAAGAAGCTGTTGATGAGGAAGGCAATAAAATCATTTATGATCAGTTTGCTGATAAAGAACTTCGCTACAGGCAAAGATATGTTGACCTGATTGTAAATCCGCACGTGCGTGAAGTGTTCGTTAAACGCAGCAGAATTATAACTTCAATGAGGAACTTTCTCGATAAGCACGGTTATCTTGAAGTTGAAACCCCGATACTTCAGCCGCTGTATGGAGGCGCTGCTGCACGTCCGTTTAAAACTTACCACAATACGCTCGATACTACACTCTACCTTAGAATAGCAGATGAATTATATCTGAAAAGATTAATCGTTGGCGGTTTCAACGGCGTCTACGAAATTTCCAAAGATTTCAGAAATGAAGGAATGGACAGAACTCATAATCCGGAATTCACTATGATGGAGTTGTATGTTCCGTATAGAGATTATGAATGGATGATGGAGTTTGTTGAGAAGATGATCAATTCGATTTGTAAGGATGTATTTAATATTTTAGAGTTTGAGTATGAAGGGCATAAAATTAATTTTTCTCCTCCATGGAAACGTATTTCAATGGTTGATGCAATCAAAGAAAAAACCGGTATTGATATTACTGCCGCTTCACTGGATGAACTTAAATCTTCGGCAAAAAATCATGGTGTTGATATAAAAGAAATTGAATCCCGTGCCAAACTGATGGATGAAATATTTAGCGTTACGGTTCAGCCTGAGCTCGTGCAGCCAACCTTTGTGATTGATTATCCGGTTGAACTATCACCGCTTGCAAAAAAACACCGCTCTAAGCCAGGCGTTGTTGAAAGATTTGAAGGTTACGTTGCAGGCAGAGAAATTTGCAATGCATTCAGCGAACTTAATGATCCGATTGATCAGCGCGAAAGATTTGAACAGCAGGTTAAGATGCGTGAAGCCGGTGACGAAGAAGCCCACCAGGTTGATGAAGATTTTATTCGTGCGCTTGAGTATGGAATGCCGCCAACCGCAGGTCTGGGAGTTGGAATCGACAGGCTGGTTATGCTGCTTACAAATCAGTCTTCAATAAGGGATGTAATATTTTTCCCGCAAATGAAGCCGGAAGTGAAGTGATAAGTAACTTTAAAATTGACTGTTATTATGTTGCATCAATCAATAGCTTTCCTATAAGTAAAAATAAAAGCTGATGAATAGTCTGAATATAGCGCTTATTATATTTCTTAATGTTTTCTCTCAGTTCATCATAGCACAAACGAATAAAAATGTTGATTCGCTCATTGCTCCTGCTTTGATTCATGAACAGCCGATAACTGAAAGAATACCCCTATTACTAAGTGTGAGAAACACTGATTTACTGAATAATGACCCGCTCAAAATGGAATTAAACTATCCTGTACTTGGCGCAGTTGGCGGAGTATTTTTAGGAGGTGGCATCACAGTTCACATTTACCAGAGAAATGCATGGTGGAGTGATAACCGGAGAAGTTTTCATATACAGCACGATTGGGAGTATGCTCTTTGGGCAGACAAAATCGGTCACATTTATGCTGGCGCTCTGCTATCTCATTTATTTTCTGCCGGCCTTGAAGCCGGTAATCTTGATTACGAGCGCTCTGCAATTTACGGAAGTGCATTAGCCCTTGCATTTCATACTTATGTTGAAATTGAAGATGGTTTTGGTGAAGAGTGGGGGTTTAGTCCCGGCGATGCAATTGCCAATTTATTAGGAGCAGGATTTGCATTAGCACAATACTATTATCCTTCATTAAAAAATATTCAACCCCGGTTCAGCTATGTACCATCTCAAAAGATGAGGGACGGAACTCACCAAGGAAATGGCATTGATGATTATGAAGGGCAGATATATTGGTTCAGCTTTCGTATGAAAAATATTTTGCCGGAAGGAATTGCTAAATACTGGCCATCATTCCTGATGCTATCTGCCGGAATGGGAGTTCGTGATCTTGATGGTTCAGGTGGAGGGAAACAGGAATTCTATATTGGTCTGGACTTTGACGCTGAAGTAATCCCATTGTATGGTAAGTTCTGGCAGTTTGTTAAGAATACACTTAACTATTTTCATTTTCCTATGCCGGGTATAAGAATCACTCCCGATGCAGCATTTTTTGTCTTTCTGTTTTGATGGTAACAATTTGAATTACAGCATTATAATTCCTGTTTTAAATGAAGAGAAGCTGCTTCCGGATCTGCTAAAGCAATTATCGGATAGTTCACTGAAAAATAAATATCAATATGAAATTATTATATCTGATGGGGGAAGTACTGATGCAACTATTCCAATTGCAATTAAACTTGCCGATAAAATTATTTCACACACCTTGCCCGAAAATCAAAACATTGCCATGGGCAGGAACAGAGGAGCGGAACAAGCTTCTGCCGATATACTTATTTTTCTTAATGGAGATGTCAGGCTGAAAGATCCGGATGAGTTTTTTTTATTTGTTGAAAATTATTTTAAAAACAGCAGCTATCTCGCCATGACCTGCTGTGTAAGAGTTTTTCCTGAGGAAGAAACAATTTCCGACAGACTTTTTCACCTTGGATATAATTCGTACTTTCGTTTGTTAAATAATGCAGGTATTGGAATGGGAAGAGGCGAGTGCCAGATTATCCGCAAATCAGTTTTTAATCAGGTTAGAGGCTACAATGAAACCTTAGCTGCAGGTGAAGATTTTGATCTGTTCAGAAGGATCCGAAAGCTTGGTAAAACTTTATTTACAAAAGAATTGTTTATTTTCGAATCACCCCGTCGCTTCAGAAAGTTGGGTTACTTAAGCGTAACTTTGAACTGGGTTAAGAATAGTTTTTCAGTTTTTCTAAAAAATAAATCTATTTCAAAAGAGTGGGAAGCTGTCAGATAAATTGAAAAAAGTATTATTCATAGTATTCATTCCGTTGCAATTAATTTTTGCACAGGCGGAATACGTTTCGTATGATCATCCGGTATATGATTTTTTAAATCGGATGGATTCAAGACACATAATTTCAAATTACAATTCTTTCGAATTGCCCAAAACAAGAGGGCAGATAGCCGGATATTTGAAAGAAGTAATATTATCAACCGGTCAGCTTGATCGTGTTGATCAGGCTTTTCTTGAAGATTATAAAATCGAATTTGAATTTGATTTATTCGGAACTTTAAATAATTCTCAGCGCTTGATCGGCAGCGGAGAGTATGATCTTTTTTCTGACTATGAAAAATATTTGTATTTCCATAGTGAAGCCGGCAAAGCATCTATCTTCATCAATTTAATTGCTGAAGGGGAACTGATGAGCCGCAACCAGTTTAAACCTGCGATCAATTCTACTTCACATTTTAGACTTACTGGCGGCGTAATAAGAGGAACCTTTCTGAATAAATTCGGATTTTCCATAAAAGGAACTAACGGCAAGGTTTTTGGGAACAAAAAAGTTGCATTATTAAAGCGAGAACTTCAATACAATTACAAGTTGAACGAAAATCCAGATGAAACTTTTTTTGATGAAACAGAAGGCTATATCACTGCTGATTTTGATATTGTCCGATTCAGGCTTGGAAGGAACAGAATCGTCACCGGATATGGAAGCGTTAAGTCAATTTTTTCTGATAACTCACCTTTATTTGACAACATTTCGTTCGATATAAATTATCGTTTTCTTCAGTTTTCATACTTTCACGGAAAGCTTCTGGGTGATGTTTACTATGCTCCGGATTCAATTACCGGAGGTTCTAACGTAATAACTGAAAAATATATTGGTTACCACCGGCTTGGTTTTAACATTTCAAAGCATTTCAGTTTTGGCGTGGGTGAAATGATAATTTACGGCGACAGACCAATGGATCTTTCATATTTAAATCCTTTTAACTTTTATAAATCTGTAGAACATTCAAACCGCGACCGTGATAATGCCTTATTATTTTTTGATGTGAAGAATAATTCTGTCAAAGGGTTACAATTTTTCGGAAATTTAATTATTGATGATATTTCTTTTTCAAAAATCAGTACCGGTTGGTGGGGTAACCAATTCCTAGTAAACGTTGGATTATTCTCTTCCAATCTTTACGATTTTCTTCCTCTCGATTTCCGAATAGAGTATTTGCGAATTGAACCTTACACCTTTACTCACCGGTTAAGCAGAAATACTTACACTAATTTCGGATATTCTTTAGGACCCGACCTGCAGCCAAACAGTGCATTGTTTTTCTTTAAAATAAATTATAGGTTTAGCAGCGAATTTGTGTTAAGAACTT
Organism: Ignavibacteria bacterium; assembly: GCA_037447335.1. Classification (GTDB taxonomy): domain Bacteria; phylum Bacteroidota; class Ignavibacteria; order Ignavibacteriales; family Ignavibacteriaceae; genus JBBIGV01. The sequence continues at coordinate 9,279 of JBBIGV010000070.1, forward strand.
CATTTGCCTATTCCGTGCATGGTGCAAATCCAGTGAATACTGATGGCTCTGTTAGAAATGTGGGCGGAGATATAAATCTGGGACACCGCCTTTTCGATTCAGATACTTCTGTTTTTTTGGATGGTGACCGTCAGTACAGCCGGGAATACAGTGTGGATTTATATTATGAACCAATAAATTTAATGACAATAACGCTTTCGTCCGTTTTGACTTTCAGTTCATTACAAAATTCTTTAATTGAAAAACAGCTTTTTACTTTTTTGGATCTGTCAATTCGATTCTAATAAAAACCGGAGTTAAAAATGAATTTGGGTAAACTAAAAATACCGTTTGGTATAATCATCCTTACGATTGGGATTGTGTTAGGGATACAGATAGAGAAAGTTTTCTCAGGCGATAACCTGAGGGCAAATCTATTAAAGTTCAATGATGTATTATCATATACGGAAAAATACTATGTTGAAGAAGTAGATACGCATATGCTTGTTGAAGCAGCCATAAACGGAATGCTTTCAAAGCTTGATCCGCATTCAGTTTATATTCCCGCCGAAAGAATGGAATCAGTTGAAGAATCTTTTAGAGGAGATTTTGAAGGAATCGGAATTGAGTTCCAGGTTGTCAATGATACACTAACCGTCGTATCACCCATAAGCGGCGGACCAAGCGAAGCCCTCGGTATTCAAGCCGGCGACAGAATTATTAAAATTGAAGATGAAGAAATAATCGGGATAACTAACGAGGAGGTAAGAAAGCGCCTGCGAGGCAAAGCTGGTACCAAGGTAAGGATAAGTATTATTCGCACCGGTATCAGTACCCCGATCGAATATGAAATCGTTCGGGATAAAATTCCGCTTTACTCTGTTGATACTCACTTCATGCTTGATCAAAAGACAGGCTACGTGAGTGCATCCCGATTTTCAGAAACAACATTTGATGAATTGGTTTCCGCATTGGATAATCTTAAGCAGCAGGGAATGGAGCAGCTAATTCTTGATTTGAGGGGCAATCCGGGTGGTTATCTGAATCAGGCAACAAAAATTGCCGATCTGTTTATTGAAGGAAAGAAAAAACTTGTTTATACAAAAGGCAGACGTTCAGAATTTAACGAAGAGTATTTTGCTAAGGAACCATCACAATATGAAAACATTCCCCTCATAATCCTGTTAAGCAAAGGCAGCGCCTCGGCAAGTGAAATTGTTGCCGGTGCAGTGCAGGACTGGGACCGGGGCTTGATTGTCGGAGAAACTTCTTTCGGAAAAGGATTAGTTCAGCGGCAGTTCTCTTTATCAGACAATTCAGCTTTGCGCCTTACTATTTCCGAATACTATACACCCTCAGGAAGGCTTATTCAAAGACCGTATAAAGATAAAAAAGGTAAGAGCGAATACTATTCCGAACTCCACGATCGGGATGAAGAAGAAGGTGATAATATTAATCACACTATTGAGCAGGATACATCAAGACCTGTCTTTAAAACAAACGGCGGCAGGCTTATTTATGGAGGTGGTGGAATAACTCCTGACTATATCGTTAAGAATGATGAAATATCAGAATATACTACCAATCTTCTGCGTCAAAATATTTTTTACAGATTTATATTGAGCTATCTTGATAACCACGGGCAAAATATTAAATCGCGATTTGGTGATGATCTGCAAAAATTCCATGAAGGTTTTGCTATTACCGAATCAGTCGTAAATGATTTTATTGCTTTCGCATCTGATCATGAAGTTGAATTTTTAAAGGAAGATTTTGAAAAAGACAGAGAGTATATTGCAACAAGACTGAAAGCTCAGATTGCAAGAAATTACTGGAAAAATGAAGGTTGGTATTCTGTTATGCTCACGGTTGATCACCAGGTACAAAAGGCATCAGGTTTATTTAACCAGGCAAAAGATCTGGCAAAACTAAAATGAGATACATCCTTTATCTTTTTATCCTACCGGCTTTTATTTATGCGGAAGAAAAACCCGCTAATAATAAGCCGGTGTATGAATTCAGCTTTTCGTCTGATAAAATTTTCCATGTTGGAGAAGAACTGGTTTATCTTGTAAGCTATTCATTCATCAACCTTGGTGAAGTTAAATTAAGGATCAGGGATAAGAAAACTGTTAACGGCAAAACGGTATATAATACAATAGCATATATTGATTCGTACAGTTCCGTCCCGTTTGTTGATCTTCACCAGATATATGAAAGCTCTGTAACATCAGAACACTACCCGATTTTTTTCAGGGGAATTGTAAAAGAAAAGAAATACAGCGCTTACACGGAATACAGGTTCAATTATGAAAAATCTGAGATCCACGTTAAGAAGGGCAAAGTAAATCCCCCTAAAGTTTGGACTGATTCAACAACAACAATAGAAACCAGGTATCAGGACGGGCTTTCGATATTTTATTATGCCAGGGCATACAGTGGTTCCGGCAAAAACATCGAAGTTCCGTGCTTTGTTACAGAGAAGAAAGAAATTGCAAAAATAAATTTTTATAATAAGCCGATTCCTGTTACCATCGATGCAGTTGATTACCCCATCAATTGCGTCAGGTTAGACGGCTCCACAGATTTTGTAAGCGTATTTGGATTAACAGGTTATTTTGAGGGATGGTTTACAAATGACGAAGCCTCAATTCCTGTTGTGGCAAAGATGAAAGTTATAATTGGCAACATTACTCTTGAATTAATTAAATGGAAGAGAGAAGGATGGACACCTCCAAAATTCAAGCAGTAAACGAAGAAATTAAAATTTTTCCATATCTCGACCAGTCTCCCCGCCTGGCTCCGGATGTGTTTCTTGCCTCAGGTGTTAAAATTATAGGGGATGTTGAGATTGGTGAAGGCTCAAGTGTATGGTACAACACAATAATTCGTGGTGACGTTCATTATATTAAGATAGGTTCTCTTACCAACGTGCAGGACCTTTGCATGCTGCACGTAACAAACGGCAAATTCCCGTTGAATATAGGCAGCAAAGTAACAATTGGACATTCAGTAACATTGCATGGCTGCACACTTCAGGATTTAACCTTGATCGGGATTGGTGCTGTGGTTCTCGATGGCGCTGTAATAGAAGAACAGTCAATGGTTGCTGCCGGCGCTGTGGTCAGACCGGGATTTGTAGTCCCGACTGGCAAACTTGCTGCCGGTGTACCTGCTAAGATAATAAGAGATCTGACTGATAACGAAATGGCTGAGTTTGAAATTTCAGCTCATCGCTACAAAAAATATGTAGAGCTGACTATCGAATCATTAAATAAAATGAAATACTAAGATGTACCTTAAATTCTGGGGAACACGCGGATCAATTCCGGTTCCGGGGAAATCAACATTTAAATACGGCGGAAATACACTTTGCGTCGAGGTAAGAGCTGACTACAATAATCTTATAGTATTAGACGCTGGCAGCGGAATACGCGGGCTTGGTGATGAATTACTGAATTCGAACTATAAAGAGAATATAAATATTCTTCTAAGTCATTATCATTGGGATCATATTCAGGGAATCCCATACTTTAAACCCCTGTATCAGAAAGAAAACACAATAAATTTTTACGGATTAAAAATTTACGGAAAAGGAGTCTCTAACCTGCTTAACCATCAGATGAATGAAGTACACTTTCCCGTCAACCTGAAAAATGCAGGCGCTTCATTGAATTTTAAAAATATTTGTCCGTCGTCAACTTTTACAATTAATGATATAACCGTTGAAACTTTTGATGTTCAGCATTCTTCACCGGCGTTAACATATAAGCTAAAAGTTGGTAATAAAATAATTGTGTATATGACCGATAATGAACTTAATTGTAACCACCCGGGCTGCCACGTTAAGCCTGAGATTATTAAGCGTCTCAACTCTGACCTGGTAGAGTTTTGTTATGGATGTGATTTCCTCATCCACGATGCAATGTACGATGATATTGCTGTTCAGTATAAAAAAGGATGGGGTCATTCTGATAACGTCTCGTTAGCTTATTTCAGTGCGCAGGCTAACGTAAAAAATCTTATGCTATTTCATTATAATCCTGAGCATTCGGATGCTATGATAGATTCTCTGCTTGAGCAAACCAATGAGTTGTTAAGAAAAAATAAAGCAGTTACAAATTGTATAGCTGCAAAAGAGGGTTTAAAAATAAACCTCGGGTAAAATATTAATTTACGCTAAGATTGTGGTAAAGAACCTAAGTATATATAGTTCACAGCAAAGATTAATCAATAAAAAAAAGATTCATACTTTTGTAGATTTACTTCAAAAAGAGCTTGACTTTAGTATTGATGCGCTGATACTTAACTTTATTCCTTCTGAGAAAATTTTACACATTAACCAAAAATATCTGAATCATAATTATCCGACAGACATCATAACATTCGATTATTTACCAGAAAAACCCGCAATTGAGGCTGAAATATTTATTTCCATTGATGAGGCAGCTTCAAATGCAAAAAGGTATAATGTTTGTTTTGAAGAAGAAATCGGCAGGCTGATTATTCACGGTATTTTACATTTACTCGGATTTGACGATAAATCCAAAAAAAATAAAATTTTTATGAAGAAAGAAGAAAATAGATTGCTTAATACATTTAAATTTGCTTTATTATAATAAAAAAAAGATTGAATGTTAACTGATATTGTTGAAATTCTCTCAGTAATGGTGAAGGAGGCGCGGAATAAATGTTCCTTCGAAGAAGCTGCTGTTTCTATTGTTAAAGAAGAAAAATATGATGAGAACCTTGTTGCTGCCGCATTTAGCTGGATAGTTGAAAAAGTGCAACGCGATTTAATCATAAATGACGACCCTATTGCCAATAGTAAAAGCCTCAGGTTTTTTTCAGATGACGAAATTGCTGCTTTAGGAAAGGAAAGCTATGAATATCTGCTGTATTTTTATTATTCAGGTATTCTTACGGAAGAGGATCTAGATATTATTATTGATCAGGTCCGGGTATTTTCAAACGATAGCAACAACATTGAAAAAGTGAAAACTATACTTTTGTATTTGTTTCTTGAACTTGACAATCATTCATTACCGGGCAGCCGTCACTTACTCTTTTCATCGGATACCATAAATTAAATATTAAGGATTATGTCAAAGAATTTAGTACTCGTTGAGTCGCCTGCAAAGGCTAAGACGATAAATAAATATTTAGGAAAGAATTTTATAGTAGAAGCCACAATCGGTCACATCCGGAATCTGCCAAAAACCAAACTTGGAGTTGATGTTGACAAAGGCTTCACACCGCAATTTGTAACGATCCGGGGGAAGGGTGATGTGGTTAAGAAGATTAAGGGATTAGCAGCGAAGAGTAAAAACATATATATCGCAACAGACCCTGACCGCGAGGGCGAAGCAATTGCCCAGGATATAGCTGATATCCTGAACGGTACTGCAAACTCTAACATTTATCGTGTACTGTTCAATGAAATAACCAAAACGGGTGTTAAGAATGCAATGGAATCACCGCGCCAGATTGACATCAGGCTTGTTTCATCACAGCGTGCCCGTCGGGTAATGGACAGAATCATCGGTTATAAGATGAGCCCTTTTCTTTGGAAAGCAATTATCGAAATGTCTGGCAGCAGTTCAATTTCAGCAGGAAGAGTGCAGTCTGTAGCTCTTAAACTTGTATGCGACAGGGAAGATGCTATTGAGAGTTTTATACAAATAGAATACTGGTCTATTTGGGCAATATTTAAAACCGATAAAGGGGAATTATTCAAAGCAAAGCTTTTCAGTATAGATGGTAAGGATTTAAAGACTGCCCCCAAACCTGAAATGACAGAGGCTGACTGGAAGGAATTCTTAAAGGATTATATAGCACTGCCGGATAGAGAGACTGCATTAGGTCACTTTAATATTCTCACGGGAAAAAATAATTACCACATCTCTGAAATATCAAAGCGTCATACAAGAAAAAATCCTTATGCGCCTTTTATAACAAGTACTCTTCAGGCCGAAGCTTCAAGGCGATTGAAGATGCGTCCAAAAATAACCATGTCACTCGCTCAAAAACTTTATGAAGGTGTAGACCTTGGTCCTGAAGGAACGGTCGGACTTATTACTTATATGCGAACTGATTCCACACGTATAAGTGAAGAAATGCTGTCTTCTTTAAGAGATTTTATTTCTATAAAATACGGTAAGGAATACCTGCCTGAAGTACCTAATAATTATGAAAAGAAGAAAAAAGCTAATGTTCAGGATGCACACGAAGCTATACGACCTACATCTCTGAACTATACTCCGGAATTCGTGAAGCCGTATCTGGATAATAAATCATTTAAACTGTATGAGTTAATCTGGAAGAGATTTCTTGCATCACAGATGAATCCGGCTTTACTTGAAACTACCATCATTGAAATAAAAGCTGATGAGTACTTATTCAAAGCTTTCGGTACAACAGTCTTATTCAACGGATATATGCAGGTGTATGAGGAAATTGCCGAACAGAAAGATGATGCTGAGGACAAAGAAGAATACCGGAATGAAACCATTCCTGCCGGACTTGAAAAGGATCAGAAACTTGGTTTGAATGATTTGAAAAAGTCGCAGCACTTTACGCGCCCACCTGCCAGATATACGGAAAGTTCACTTATTAAAGACCTTGAGAGCAAAGGAATAGGCAGACCCAGCACATACTCCGGTATTATGACCACTATCCAGGAAAGAAAATACGTTACACTTGATGACCGTAAGCTTATGCCAACCGAACTTGGCAGGGAAGTGAACAGAATCCTCGTAGAAAATTTCCCTGATATTATCAATGAAGCCTTCACTTCGAAAATGGAAGGTGAATTAGACCAGATAGCTACTGGTGAATATGATTATGTTGGAGTGCTGAATGATTTTTATCATCCCTTTTCAAAGGCACTAAAGGAAGTTGAAGATAAAATTGAGATGATAAAATGCGATCTCTGCGGCGGCGAGATGCAAATTAAAATAGGACGATTCGGAAAATTTCTTGCATGCCGCAATTACCCTGATTGTAAAAATATTAAATCATTCAAAGATGTTGCACAGCAAAACCAGGAACCGGAATATACGGGTGAAAACTGTGAGAAATGCGGCAGCCGGACCGTCTATCGCAATGGAAAGTTCGGACGTTTTATCGGATGCGAAAAATATCCGGATTGTGATTTCATACGGAACATCTCCTTTGGTATTAAATGCCCGAAATGTAAAGATGGCGATATAGTTGAACGAAAATCCAGAAGAAACAAACTATTTTACGGTTGCTCCAAATATCCTGACTGTGATTTTGTTAGCTGGTATAAGCCTGTTCCTCATTCATGTCCGAACAGTGATTCAGACTACATAGAACAGAGATATTCTGTTAAAAAAGGAAATTATCTTAAATGCCCTGCTTGCGGGGAAGAAGTAATACCGCAGGATAATGAAGAATAAATATGTTGTTAAAAAATGTTATTGAAGAATATCTTTCTGAACTGAAAAACATAAAACGATATTCTTACCATACAAATAAATCGTATGCAGCAGATTTAAAGCATTTTTATAAATTCTGCCAACAAAACTCCAAAACCGGTATTCAATCATTAAGCGAAAAATTTATAAAATTATATCTGATGAGCTTAAATGAATCCGGTCTTGAAGTCAGATCAATAGCCCGTAAACTGTCTTCAATAAAAGGGTTGTTTAACTATGCACACCGGCAAAACTATATAGCAATAAACCCCGCAAAAATAATTTCAAATCCAAAAGGAAAGCGGCAATTGCCTGAAGTAATTTCAACTCAGAAAATTCTTGAGGCTTGCAGGCACGCTGAAGAAACAGACCAACTTCCCGAGCTCGTAGCAGCGATTTTTGAACTCTTATATGGCTGCGCACTCCGTGTTAGTGAATTGTGTGCACTTAATCTGCGCAGTGTTGACTTTAATTCGGCCACCGTAAAAGTTACAGGAAAGGGCAGTAAAGATCGTATTGTACCGCTTGGAAACAAATCAGCCGAAATTCTTAGAAAATATTTATCCGTCAGAAAGGAGGCAAAGGATAACAAATCACTTCTTGTTACAGGTACCGGAAAAAGAATTTATCCCCGCTATGTTTACCGGATTGTAACGAAGTATCTGTCAAAGGTTACAGATATAAAGAAAAAAAGTCCGCATTCACTCAGGCATAGTGCAGCAACTCATATGTTAGACAGCGGTGCAAACCTGAATGCAGTAAAAGAAATTTTAGGACATGAAAGTCTTTCTACAACACAAATATACACACACGTCAGTATAGAAAGACTGAAGTCCACATACAAAAAATCACATCCAAAATCTTAATTAACTATCGGAGGTTACTATGAATATCTCGATCACAGCCAGAAAATTTAAGGCACACGAAACCTTAAAAGAATTCATTACATCAGAAATTACCTCCTTGCAGAAATATCATGATGAAATAATGAACGCAGATGTTATCCTGAGTTACAGGAATACAAAGGATAGCATAAAAAATGCAGAAATTATTATTAAAGTACCGGGGCAAAGATTAAATGCAACTAAAGAATCGGATGATTTTAAAAAATCTGTTAGTGCAGCAGTAGAAAAATTATCCCGTCAGTTAAGAAAACTTAAAACAAAACGAATAAACCCGAAGAGAAAAATAAAAGTATAATGATTAAAATAGATCAGAAAGCAGTTTCAAGAAAAGAATTCATTACAGTTGAATTTTTTTATCAAAATACCAAAGACAGGTTTCATCTGAATCTGCTTTCTGATGATTCCGGTTTTCAGAATAAAATATCAGAACAAAATCTTCACAGACCCGGTCTTGCTTTGGCCGGGTTTGTTGATCTGTTTTCGTACTCGCGGATTCAGGTCTTCGGTAATACAGAGATGAAATATCTTGAACATCTGACCGAAGAAAAAAAAGTTCAGACACTCGAAAAACTATTCAGCTTTGATATTCCCTGCATTATTCTTACATATAACAATCAGCCATCAGATCTAATGTTAGCCTTGGCAAATAAAAGACATATACCCATATTTGGTTCACCGAATTCAACCACTTCAACTGCTTATCTGATCAGTGATTTTTTGGATGATCAGTTTGCACCCCGTGTATCTATCCATGGTTCTTTTGTAGATGTTTATGGTGTTGGGATTTTATTTGTTGGCAAATCCGGAATTGGTAAAAGTGAAGTTGCACTCGACCTGGTTGAGCGCGGCCATCGCCTTGTGGCTGATGATGCGATCATTCTTACCAAAAAGGGGGAGGGTATTCTTATGGGTACTGGTACCAGCCTCACAAAACATTTCATGGAGATTCGGGGACTTGGAATAATAGACGTTGAACGAATATTCGGAATCCGCGCTATCAGATACCAAAAGAGGCTTGAAATAATTGTCGAGCTTGAAATATGGAATGACGCTTCGGACTATACGAGGACAGGGCTGGATGCACAAGAAACAGATTTTTTAGGAGTGCAAATCCCTTATATTAAACTTCCCATTCTTCCGGGTAAAAATATTACAGTAATATCAGAGGTGATAAGCCTGAATTACCTGCTAAGACACTACGGCTATGATGCTGCTGAAATCCTTCAAAATAGGCTTACCTCAAGGATAAATAAAAACACATCCGGGGAAAACAGACGGGTTAATTGGTTTGAGCATGACTTCGAGTAGATAATTCAATCTTAAATCCGATATAGAGCATAAAATGGATGCATTTTACTGCGCAGTTCCGA
>JBBIGV010000071.1:0-18856 GCA_037447335.1 Ignavibacteria bacterium
ATTAACAATAGCGGGTTAGGAGGTCACGGTCGCTTGATGAGAAATTTGTGGTATAGTTTTTACTCTCTCTCTCTCTCTCTCTGTTGGGGGAGAAAATGTTAGCGTATCTTGCATACATAACTTTCTGCTGCGCAAACATTATTCATCCCCTTGAGGCTGCAAATGAACTTACGGCAGTCACAACCTGTGTTGTTAACTCTCTATCCTGCATTTTTGATTTTTACCCAACCGGTTTTACGCAGCTCTGAAAAAGCAAATTATTTCTTTCCCTATTTATCTGCCTGTGGCAGAAGTAATTTTAAAAAGGTAATAAACTGATGAAGATTAAAATAGTTTGTTATTTATTATTTGCTGTTAGTATTTCTTTTGCACAACAAAGCCGTGAACAAAAATTACAGCAGCTAAAAACCAGAACCGACATTAAAGTAACCGAGTCCACCGCAGGCGGAGAAAAGGATATACTCAAGCTGGAATACCCCGGCGGCAAAGTGCTGTATAAAAACATTGGTGATTATTCGTCAGAACTTCGTTCTGCCGGAACAAGCCAGTATCCGGAATCTGGCATCCTGCATCCGGTTTCGCCAACCTTTGACAGCACAATAATAGACCTGCGATACATAGATACAACTCTTTATTACCACAAATACAGCTTCTGGCAGGAAGTGCCGATCCATAACTGGGATTTTGATTATGTAAGAATTGGCGATATTAACAACAATGGAAAACCTGAATTGTATGGTGCAAGAAAATTCTTTTGGTCTGATTATGAACCTGTAACCATTTATGAATTAAATGAAACAGGTGGCTTTGATTCTGTCTTTCAATATAGTCAGGAGTCAAGAGTCAGAAACATTTATGATGTTACCGGGGATGGGCAGCAGGAGCTGCATTTAACAACCCCGGGTGCACTTATATTTGAATTTTTTCAGCAGCGGTTCTATTCAAAGCCAACTGATACATCATTAGCAACAGAATTGAATTTTACATTTGTTCCCTACTCATTTCCATACCCCCAGCTTAATAATCTGACGCTTGGTGATTTTGATAAAGATGGTTATACAGATTTATTGTTCTCCCGTGCCTCAACGCCTTATGTTTATATTGTTGAATATAATCCGTTCATAAACAACTTCGATTCTGTTTACCGTTTTGAAGCAATGGATGGTAAAGGTGGTTTTTCTGTTGGTGATTTTGACCTCGATGGAAAGACCGATATGGTATTTGGCACTATCAACGGCACTGTATATGTTCTGGAAAATGAAGCAGACAACCAATACACCAATTCCTGGCAGGGGATGGTTGAGACCTATAATGTTTACTTTCATACCTCTACAAATGATATAGACGGGAATGGCAAACCTGAATTCTGGGTAATGGGTGATGCATATTACAACGGGATAGGAACAACCAGGATAACTATCTTTGAGACTAATGGAAACAATTCGTACCATGCAGTAGGAAGGATAGACTTGATCGGTATATTTTCATTCTATGCAGGCACAATACAGGCGATTGATATTGATGGAGACGGAACAGAAGAAGTTGCAATTTGTATAGATCAAAATTTCCTGATACTCAAGTTCAATGGGAGTAAGGAACATCACTCATACGAGCTTTATTATATTAAGAAGAATGAACTATATACATTGGAAGAATGGCAGACATATTTTGGAGCAGTAATGTATAATTTACAAAACGATGGAGGCCCGGAAATATTAATATCTATGGCTCATACTATTAATACTCAACCAAATATTATAAGTAGAGGTGTAACAAAGATATATAGATCTGATAGCACTACAAGTGTTAATAATAATGAAATTCTGCCAATTAGTAATAAACTTTTTCAAAACTATCCTAATCCATTCAATCCGTTGACCACTGTAAAATTTGAAATAAGTGATCTTAGTAATGTTTCTGTTAAGATATATAACATTTTAGGGAAAGAAATAACAACGCTGTTAGAAAAACAAATTTCTCCCGGCAGTTATACAATTGACTGGGAAGCCAGGGATAGTAACGGAAAGTTGCTTCCCTCAGGTGTGTATTTAATAAAGTTATCTACTAATAGTAAAGCCGGTAATTACATACACACAATAAAAGCATTGTTACTTAAATAATTTTTTTAACAAAATTTTTTAGGAGATAAAAAAAATGAAAAATATAGTTTTATTAATGATTCTATTCTGTTCAATTTCTTACGGACAAGGATGGAACACTACAGTTACAACTTCCATCAACGAACCAAACCTCGAGAAGATGGATTTGTTTACAAATTCTTATGGTAATTTCGCTTTGATCAAAAGAACAAACGGAACTATTCTTTGCTACAGGCTAAACAGTTCGGGGCAATTGATCATACCCGATGAAGAAGCACCTAATCCTATTATATTTTCTGCAAACGGAGATTTCCCGGCTATAACCGGCTCTTCTGCTATTGTTTATGCTTTTTATAGAGAAGGCAGCAATATTAAAGGCAGGTATTCAACCAATGGCGGAAATATTTGGTTAAATTTACCTGACAGACCAACAACCGCAAATATTAGCAATGGCATTGATGCTGTTTATCAGGGAGGATTGTCGGGTGGAGTTCATCTAGTTTGGGCAACCCGGGATGCCGGCTCAGATTTCAAAACATATTATTCAAGGTTAACCCCACATCCAGATCATAACTGGGTAGAATTCCAGGATGTAACAAACCACGTAAGTGCGCCTGTTGGCGGCAATCCTTCGGTTACATTTTCATCAGATAGAGTTCATGTAAGTTTTAATACTGATAATTCAAATCAACCATGGGTACCGGGGATTGCCATAGCAAGAGAAAGGTATAACGGCGTTTGGCAAACACCGGAGTTTGTTTTTTCCGGCTCAGAAGAATCAATTGATGAAAAACTTATTGTGAGAGGCAGTTTATTATATCTGTTTTATTCAAGATTTTATGCATTACCAATAAGAAATGATTTGTATTATAGAACAAGGAATCTTTCAGGTGGAATCTGGTCATCGCCTGAACTGATAAGAACAAATATTTATCAACTTGGAAATGCATTCACCTTATGCAAAACAACTAATGATAACATTAATTTGTTATATATGCATATGAATGACGGTTTACAGTTTACGGCATATAACGGTTCGGTTTGGAGCAATCCTTTTAACATAGACAACAATCCTAAAATGTTTATACAGCCTGGATTCGCTGCAGTTTCAAATGATTTATATTTAATTTGGGCAACATCAGGAGACAGCCGTTTAAGATATAAACAAAACGACCAAAACCCATTAACTCCTGCAAATTTTGCGGGTGGAATACACGATGTTGGCTGGAATGCTTATCCTAAAATTACCTGGTCAGCAGTAAATGAACCAGATGTTCGTGAAAATCATATAAACGGAATTATTATTGAGCGGAGCTTGAATCATGGAACTTTCACAGTGGTTAGAAATTTAAGTGGACAAGCAACAAGCTTTATTGATTGGGATGTTCCTTACGCAGGTTCAGGCAACGGCTCAGCCAGGTATAGAATAAAAGCCAGAGATAAAAATGCTCACGAATCCCTGTGGTCGATTATTGTTAATATTGCTTATGGAGATGCATGGAAAATTGGTGCTGATGATAATATAGTTTCTGTTAAACCGGAAAACTTTTATTTATCATCAAACTATCCGAATCCGTTCAATCCATCAACCAGAATAAACTATGCTTTACCGGAAGAAGCAAGTGTTCGGCTAAAAGTATATGATATGCTCGGTTCTGAAGTTGCAGTATTAGTTAATGAAACCAAAAGAGCAGGCTATCATATAGTAGATTTTGATGCTTCTAATTTAAGCAGCGGAGTTTACATTTACAGATTAACCGCTGCAAACAATGACAGAATTCTTTTTACGGATACTAAGAAAATGCTGTTAATGAAGTAATGACAGAACTTCGGGGGTGCTGGTTAATAAACCGGCGGCTTTAAAAACTCTTACCGCCAACCACACCAATAGTTACTGATAAACACAAAAAAAATTCATTCGCGTATACGCGGCTAAAGACGGTATTGATTTAGAATACAAACGGGCACTAATTGAGTTGACACGACTTGTATCGGCTCCGTTCTTGACGTTTTACCAGAGATTATTATTTTGGATTGTGTAATCTGAAATTAATTTGAAAGCAATGTTAAAACGCCGTAAAATAAACATCAGTTTCTTTTTTATAACTATAACATTTCTGTTTCACCTGTTCCTTCTGGTTTTCACTTTCAGGAATGAAGAGTATCTCCTCTCCGCATTGCTTGTTATTCCTGTTTCTATATTCGGGTATAAGGTGTTTAGATTTCTGAAATAAAATTTGTGACGCGGGTGACAGACAGAAGTCTGTCCTGCACTTAAATTTAAACCGGGTTTGTTTTGTTTAAAGAAATGATAAATGTTGTTCCTTTACCGGGAAAACTTTTAATTGACAATTTTCCACCATGCAGTTCCATAAGCCTTTTGGATATAGATAATCCTAAACCTGTGCCGCTCTTTTCATTTTTCGCCCGGTCGAATTGCATGTAATCACCAACCAGAGCTGCCTGTTCTTTTGTCATTCCTTTCCCGAAGTCCGAAACTGCTATGATGTAATTGTCGTTATCGGTAAATGCTCTTATCTCAACCTTACCCTTCGGCTCAGAAAACTTAAAAGCATTATCAATTATTTCATCCAGAATTTTTCTAAGATTATCTGCATTGACCTTCACGTCGCAGTTTTCAACGCTGATATCAACCGCCGGTGCATTTTTACCGAATTTTTCATTTTTCTTTTTTATTACATCTTTGAAAATTCTGTCGGTAATTACAGCCGTGCTGCTTTTTAATATTTTAATTGCTTCTTTATCTTTCATTAAAAGATCAAGACGGGAAATAAGCATTATTTTTTCGATAAGTTCGTGTAGGCGGCTTGCTGATTCGGCAATGCTTGTTGAAATCTCAAAAATATCTTTCTTCTTAACAGAGTCATAATTATCCTTAAGAAACTGAGCAAAGCCAAGAATAGCAGTAAGCGGGGTTTGAAGTTCATGCGGAAGCGAGTAAGAAATACTCCGTGAAAGGTCTTTTAATCTTTTTTCATAAATGTCTTTCTTTTCAAGGCGAGCTTCAACAGCACGGATAAGTTCTTTTGCAGTTACCGGTTTTGTGATGTAATCATCTGCACCTGAAAGCATCCCTTCCCTCACATCCTTCATATCAGTTTTAGCAGTTAGAAAAATGAAAGGGATGATCTCGGTATGCGGCTGGCTTCTGAGTTTTCGCATTACCTCATACCCGTCAAGGTCGGGCATCATAATATCGCAAATGATAACATCCGGCAGTTCCGATGATGCAAGCGCCAGTCCGGTTTTCCCATCCTTTGCAGTCAGAACTATAAAGCCTGCATTCTGAAGCATTTCCTGAAATACGTACAGGTTTTCCGGCGTATCATCGATAATTAATATTTTTGTTTCGCTTCGGTCTTTGGCAGCAGCCATGGATTTTATATGGTTTTTACGTCGCCAAATTAACCATTCACCGCAAAATTATAAAATGAATCATCCCTGAACGGTAAAATGCTTTGACAACCGGAGAGTTTTACAGGTAATTTTTAAATTCACTTTCCAAATTAGTTTTGAATTGTTATCTTTCAACAAAAATTATTCCAATGTTTTTAAGTAACCTGATACCAATTGAAGATGTATTAGTCAGACCGGAGCTACTAAAAGTTGATTTTGCGTGCGATTTAAGCAAATGCAAAGGCGCCTGCTGCACATTAGATAGCGAATTTGGCGCACCGGTAACCGAAGAAGAAATCGACGAAATCAATTCGGTACTATATTTGGTAAAGGATTACCTCCAGGTGGAACATAAAACAGAAATTGAGCAGGCAGACTTTTTCGAAACCAGGCAAAAAGAACTTCTCCTGCGGAGTCATAATAACAAAGCCTGCGTTTTTGTTTTTTATGAGAACGGGACAGCCCGGTGTGCACTTGAAAAAGCTTTTATTGACGGAAAAACAAATTTCAGGAAACCGATTTCCTGTCATCTCTTCCCGATAAGAGTTTCTGAATTTGGAGGCGATGTTATCCGTTATGAAAAAATAACCGAGTGTGAACCGGCTGTAGAAAAAGGCAAAGCTGAATCCGTCAGTCTTGTTAATTTCTGCAAAGAACCTTTGGAAAGAAAATATGGAATCAATTGGTACAACAAATTAAAGGAAATAAGTGGTAAGTAAATATGTTATCTCTTAATCAACGACTTTCACAGCAGCAAAAATTATCGCCGCAGCAGATCCAGTATCAGAAGCTGCTTCAGCTAAATACATTAGCTCTTGAACAAAGAATTAAAACCGAGCTTGAGCTTAATCCCGTACTTGAAGAAGTAATAGAAGGAGAGCTTGAGTTATCACAGGATGAAAAAGACCGTGAAGATTCTGTTGAAGATGAATATGAAGATTTTGATAAGGAAGAGTTTGAACTTGAAGACTTTATGAACGATGATACTTACGAATCCGACCGCTTAAACCGCAGTAAAGACGATGAAGTTTATCACCCGCTTGCCCCTGCAAGAGAAAGCCTCAGCGAACATCTTCGTAATCAATTAAGAATGTTAAACCTTGATGATGATCTGTTCATGCTTGGTGATGAGATAATCGGCAACCTTGATGAAGATGGCTACCTTAAACGATCACTTGAAGACATTCTGAATGAATTGGCTATGTTTGAACAGATTGACATACCGTTTGAAAAAGCAGATAGTTTGTTAAAAAGAATCCAACGATTTGATCCGATAGGAATCGCAAGCCGCAGCCTTCAGGAATGTTTGTTAATTCAATTGAAAAATTCCAGCTTTGATCCTTATTACCGTTACCTTGCAGAAGAACTGGTTGAAAAGCACTTTGATGATTTTTCCAAGCGCCGCTTTGATGCAATAAAACAAAAAATGTATCTCACCGACGAAACGCTTAAAGCTGTAATTGAGCTTGTTACAAGCCTGAATCCGAAACCGGGTGAAGGTAATATTGAATCCGTTGAGATGAACCAGATTACACCCGATTTTATAGTTGAAAAAGTTGACGACAATTTTGTTATTACTCTAAATGATAAAAGCATGCCCTCCGTTACTATAAGCAGAACTTATCTTGAAATGTTCGAATCAAACCGCAAGGGTAAGAAAACACCCAAAGAAAAAGAAACCTATAAATTCCTTCGCGAAAAATTTGAATCTGCCAAGTGGTTTATTGCGTGCATTCAGCAGAGGCGTGAAACTTTAATGAAAATAATGCAGGCAATTCTCGAAAGACAATACATGTTTTTTGATCATGGGCCCAAACATCTTCGCCCGATGATATATAAAGATATTGCAGAAGCAATAAACATGGATATTTCAACCATAAGCCGTGTGGTTAACGGCAAGTACGTGCAAAGCCCGATGGGTATTCACGAGTTGAAATATTTCTTCTCAGAAGGATTGAGCACGGATTCCGGCGAAGAAGTTTCAAATAAGCACATCAAAGAGCGGTTGAAAGAAATTATTGAAAAGGAAAACAAACAATCTCCCTTCAGCGATGATAAATTAGCCGAGATTCTGAATGAAGAAGGTATTCATATTGCACGAAGAACAGTGGCTAAATACCGTGAGCAGCTTAGAATTCCGGTTGCAAGGCTTCGAAGAGAGGTATGATCTCATTTCTGCCCGATGTATTTATAATTGTTGCATCGTTCGCACTCTTTGGTTATTTACATTCACTACTGGCTTCCGATAATATTAAGCAATGGTTCGTTAAAAAGTTCGGTAATCTTATAGCTTTGTACCGGTTTGGCTATAATCTTTTGTCTTTAGTAATTCTCTACTTTATGTTTGAATATCTCCCCCGGCCTGATTATAAAATTTATGATCTTCCTTCACCTTATGATTTCGTCATACTTGTTCCGCAGTTTTTGGGTATAGCCGGATTTGTGTGGACTTTAAGATATGTTTGCGTAAAAGAGTTTCTTGGCATTAATCAGATAATGCGTTTATTCAAGGGTACTTATAACGCGAATGAACTTGATGAGCATATGACATTACGAATAGAAGGTCCTTATCGTTTTGTGCGTCATCCAATTTATTTTTTTGTAATAGTGATTCTGATATTCAGACCGGTAATGGATCTGTTTTACCTTACGAGCCTGATTTGCATTATTGCCTATTTTTATATCGGTTCTTTCTATGAAGAAAGAAAGCTCACTATCAGGTTTGGGAAAGATTATATTGATTATCAAAAAGAAGTCCCGGTAATAATTCCTTATAAAATATTTAAACCTTATAATGTAACACATTACTGATCATTTAATTCAGAGGAGAATCGAATGAAAATATTGCTGCTTATAAATGACGCACCCTACGGCACTGAGAAATTTTATAATGCCTGCCGGTTGGCAATCACTTTACAAAAAGAGCATTCTGAATCGGAAGTTCTTATATTTCTTATGGCTGATGCAGTAACAGGCGCCTTATCCGATCAGAATACCCCGCAAGGATATTATAATATAGAAAGAATGCTTAAAAGTATCATAAGTAAAGGTGGTAGTGTTAAATTGTGCGGCAATTGCATTGATGCGCGTGGAATAGCATCTCTCCCGTTTATAGAAGGATGCACACGCAGCAATATGAGCGAGCTTGCACAATGGACGGTTGAAGCCGATAAGGTCTTCACATTTTAGATTTAAATCTTTATTTCTCTTCAAGCCGGAAACGAATCCTTAAAACACCGTTATCATATCCGGTAGAAATAATTTTAAAGGCGCCGATTTCAGAGGTTGAACGAACGTGATCGCCCCTGCAGGGGCAGGCGTCGTAATCGCCAATCCGTATTACTCTTATTTTTTCGCCCGCATCTTCCGGCAGTTTATCAAGATTTAAAAAACTCTCTGCATCTGTACGATCAATAAACTCTTCACGAACGATAATGTTTTCATCAATCACTTTGTTTACTCTGTCTTCAATTTCGGAAATCTCAACGCTGTTAAGATCACGGTTAAAGCGGTAATCACATTTTGATTTTTTCCTTTCGATGTGTGCGTTGAATGACCTGCCGCAGTTGAACATTCTTGCCATTGTCTGATTTAATATGTGCTCGGCTGAGTGCATTCTGGGGTCGTAAGTTTTTGCCATTGCTGCCTCTTGAGGGTTGTTGCAAATTTAGATAAAAATTAATTAAAAATCCTTTTCTGCATTACAAAGTATGATAAAATTCGGTGAGTGAATTTCCCGGAACTTATTGAGTTTTTAATTTCAGAATTATTTTATATATATCCGTCTGATAAATTCAAAATTCTCATTAAATCATTTTTATGGATGAAATTATGAATACAGTGAAAAAAATATTTAACGGCACCCGGTCATTCTCATTCTTTTTCCTCGGTGCAGGATTTGCAGGCGCACTGTTTTTCTTTTACAGCACTACTTTTATCGCAAAAGAAGAAACTGCCGGCGGACCCGTAACAATACAGATACCTGATGTTTATAAAATAAAAGCCCCCAAAGTTCCATCAAATATCATATTTGCCGGCGAAAAAATTCCCCTGGAAAACTTTGATGTTTATGAACGGGTTGACAGAGAATTGCTTGTAAATATGTACTGGCACTCCGCCACAATTCTTGCATTTAAAAGAGCAAACAGGTGGTTCCCGGTTATCGAACCAATTCTGAAAAAAAATAACATACCTGATGATTTTAAATATATGGCTGTAATAGAAAGTAATTTATCAAATGTTGTTTCTCCTGCCGGGGCAACAGGCTTTTGGCAGTTGATGGAAGCCGCGGCAAAGCAATACGGGCTTGAAGTAACCAAAGAAGTTGACGAGAGATACCATGTCGAAAAATCAACCGAAGCGGCTTGTAAATACTTACGTAATTCTTATGCTCAGTTTGGCAGTTGGATAACTGCTGCTGCATCATACAATATGGGATTGGCAGGTGTTGACCGCCAGCTCGGCAGGCAGCAAGCCGGCAACTACTTTAACCTTGTCCTTAATGAGGAAACATCCCGTTTTGTTGCAAGAATTATTGCAGCGAAGGAAATTTTTGAGAACCCGCAGAAATATGGATTTTATCTTGATGATGATGATTTATATTCGCCTCTTAAAACTACAGAAGTGACAGTTTCAGGCAGCGTTGATAACCTTGCTGATTTTGCCCGCGGCTACGGGATCAACTATAAAATTCTTAAGATGTATAACCCATGGCTTCGTGATAATGTACTTAAAAATCCGGGCGGGAAAACTTACACAATAAAGCTCCCCGAAAAAGGCAGCGTTTATGTGATTGAAGATTAGAAACATTTGATCTTTATTTTCAGAAGAGCGGATCAATTTTTTGATGGGCGGTTTTTTCCGATAAATTCTTTTTGTCATATTGTGATAAATATTTTCTGCAAGGAGTGCTTAACTATGACAAAAAGAATTTTCATTCTGTTAATTGCTGTAATATCTTCGTCAAACCTTCTCCCGCAATCCAATCTGTATATTCATAAAGACCTGCTTAAAGCTTACAACAAAGGAACAAGGTCTTTTGATGGAAAACCCGGGATGAACTACTGGCAGAACTTTGCTGATTACAAAATTGATGTGAATATTAATCCATCTTTAAAATTAGTTGATGGCAAAGCAGAAATCACTTTCTTTAACAATAGTCCTGATACACTCAAAAAAATTCATGTAAAACTCCATCAGAACATGAATAAGAAAGGCAATCGGCGTAATGCTCAGCTTCCCGAAAATGCAATTACCGATGGAGTAACTTTACACAAAATAATTTACAATAACATCAGCCTGAGCACCAACCCGGATGCAAAACAAATCACCTATCTCGGAAACAATCTTGTTCTTAATCTCGCAGAACCACTGGCTCCGAATCATAAATCAAAAATTGATATTGATTGGAGTTTCACCATTCCTGATGACCCAAATCCGAGAATGGGTGCTTATGGTGACAGCGCTTTCTTTATTGCTTACTGGTACCCGAAAATTTCTGTCTATGACGATATAAACGGATGGGACCTTACCTCATACAACGGAGAGCATGAATTCTATAATGACTATGGCAATTTTGAAGTTAATGTTTCAGTTCCTCATGATTATCTTGTATGGGGAACAGGTGTTGTTCAGAATCTGAATGAAATTTTAAACGCTGAATTTTATAACAGATATAAACAGGCAATGACCTCTGATGAAGTAATTAAAATTATTGATGAAGAAAGCTACAGATCAGGAAATATTTTTATTAACAATACCGGTTCTGCTGTTTGGAAATTCAAAGCTGACTATGTGCCTGATTTTGCATTTGGACTGAACAGCTTCTATTTATGGGATGCAGTAAGCACAGAAGTTGAACCGGGCAGGAGAGTTATGTGTCATACTGCGTACAATCCATCATCAAATTTTTTCCGTGAAGCAACGTATATTTCTAAAGTAACAGTGGAGATGTTATCTGATGACCTGCCGGGTGTGCCATTTCCGTACCCTCACATAACGGTTTTTCATGGCAGCGAGGGAATGGAATTCCCGATGATAGTTAATGATGGCGAGTTCGGTAACCGCATTACAGATGTTTATGTTACCGCACACGAAATTGCTCATACCTACTTCCCTTTTTATGTGGGAATAAATGAAACAAGACACGCATGGATGGAAGAAGGGTTTGCATATTTTCTGCCCACCGAAATTCAATTAGCGTTCGAGCCATTCGATCACAGGATCAGATCTGCTGCAGGATATGCTAATTTTGCAGGGAAAGATGATGACCTGCCCCTGATGACCCCGACAATGTACCTGACAGGGAGTACTTTACAAATGTTGAATTACTATAAATCTTCAGTCGCATTTGAAATGCTTTTAAATGTTCTTGGTGAAGATATTTTCAAACAGGCATTAAAAGAATTTATTTACAGGTGGGCAGGAAAACATCCTACACCTTACGATTTCTTCTTCACCTATGATAATGTAACGGGAAAAGATTTAAGCTGGTTCTGGAAGCCATGGTTTTTTGAGCGGGGTTATCCTGATATAGGAATAAAAAATGTTGATTATAAAGATGGGGCTTCGATAATTGTAATTGAAAAAACCGGAAGTAAACCCATACCTGTTCATCTTAAGGTTGTAACATCTTCCGGGGAAGTACTTGAACTGAAAGAATCCGCCGCAATATGGGAGAATGTTTCTTATTATACCTTTGAGGTTAATGACGAGGTAGCAGCGGTTGAAATATCAACTTACAAGATTCCTGATTCAAATCCGGCTAATAACAAGTGGGTGAAGTAATTATGTTCTGAACAACTAAAGATTGCGGATTTATTTCTTTCTGCTTATTCAGTAAAGCACATTTATTTTATAACTTAGTAAATCCCGAACGGATATATCTTCATAAATACTCACGCATTTGATTTCAACCCCTACTCTGATTTATCATCAGAAATTCAAACATAATACTATATTCCATTATCAAAATTGAATTGTTTAGGAATGGTTAATAAAATCTCTGTTCTTGGATGCGGGTGGCTTGGACTCCCGCTTGCAAAGTCACTTGTAAGTAAAGGTTATTCGGTTAATGGCTCTACAACTTCTGCTGACAAAACAGAGATGCTGCAAAGTGAGGGAATCGAACCATTTTTATTGCAGCTTAAACCGGATCTAACGGGAAATAATATTGAAGATTTTTTTAGTTCTAAAATTCTCATAATCAATTTTCCTCCGGGCAGAAGAGATGATGTTATTTCATATCATACAAAACAAATTGAAGCGATAATACATTTTGTTGAGAAGAGTCCGGTTAAAAAAATAATCTTTGCAAGCTCGACATCCATTTATAAGAGCGTAAACAAAACCTTAACAGAAGCCGACGATGTTCCCGCCGAATCACAAACCGGCGAAGCTTTAAAAATTGCCGAACAGATTTTAATGGCTAATAAAAATTTCAATACTGCTGTGCTACGGTTTGGAGGGCTTATTGGTAAAGGCAGAGAACCCGGAAAGTTTTTTGCCGGCAGAAAAGATATTCCCAACGGAAGTGCGCCGGTTAATCTCATTATTATTGATGACTGTATAAACATAATTCATAAAATAATTGAGCAAGATGTTTATGGCGAAATATTTAACGCAGTTGCTGATGAGCATCCGACACGATCAGAGTTTTATACTGCCGCGGCCGAACGACAGAACCTGCCTGTTCCGGAGTTTATTGATGCACTTAGCGAGTATAAGATCATCTCAAACAAAAAGTTAAGGCAAAAATTGAATTACACTTTTATTTATCCCGATCCGCTTAAATGGATTAATACCAATTGGTAACGACTTATGATTTTTATTTTACTTACAATACTCTGCTCAACAACAATCGCTTTAATAATAAAGCACAGCAGCACAAAAATGGAGCACCCGATAGTGCTGTTAGCCGGAAATTATTTTATTGCAGGCTCAATCGCAGCTTATCTTTTTTTATCCGGCAGTAAAAGTACATACTCAATTGAAACATTATTGCTCGGCTGGATTGTGGGACTCCTTTTCCTTTTATCTTTTTTTGTATTTGCAAAAGCGATTGCCGCAGCCGGAACTGCACTTGCAACTGTAAGCTCAAGGCTGTCTGTTGTGATACCGGTAATCCTGTCAATCATTTTCTTTAAAGAATTACCCGGCATGGTACAAATTTCAGGTTTGCTGGTAACTGTAATAACTATCGTTCTGTTTTATTTTTCTTTGAAAAGACTTGACGGCGGCAAGCTGAACATCAATGATTTTATAATTCTCTTTTTAGTTTTAATCGGGATCGGAATTGGTGATTTTTCAATGAAAATATTCCAGCAGCTTCGTTTTGAATCCGAAAAGAATTTCTTCCTGCTTAATGTGTTTGGTTCTGCTTGTGTTTATTCTTTTACTTTTATTTTGTTCAGGAAGATAAAGGTAGAAAAGAAACCATTGCTGCGGGGATTTGTACTCGGCTTTCCGAATGTATTCAGCTCATTCTTTTTAATCAGTGCACTGCACGAACTTCCTGCATATACAGTTTATCCGCTGGTTAATGTTGGAATAATAATCTTTACCAGTGTTGCCGCTGCTATGATCTGGAGAGAGCGGTTAAACTTCTTTGGTAAACTTGCATTGTACTCGGGAATAATAGCGATTATTCTTTTTGGAATTAATGGCTGATTAGGACAGATTCAGCCACCATTACATAATCCAAATCTTCCACGTTAATTATTATTTGGAATTTCGCAATTGTGATATTTATAAATTTATGTACTGATAATACGCAATTGTTTTGATGCTCCGCTTCCTTTCGTTTTACCATCTTTATTTAAGAAGGGACATTCCGATGGATTCCCTGATCTATCACCTTTGTAGGGACATTCCACTTTTTGCTCTTTTAGTTTTTGCAGATATGGACATTCAGCTTTCTGCTTTTCATCTCCACCGCCTGAAAACGAAAAAGATGTTACACCAAAAGCAATTATTGCCGAAATTATAAAAATTCTTGTCTTTCGCATGATAAACCTCTCTGATAAATTATTAATTTGTAAGTGAGTAACAATCAGACAAATGCCTGAGTTCAAAATAATAAAAATGTTTTTAAAAGAAAGGCATTAAAAAAGTTAAACTTCATTTATTCAGGCAGCTTACAGTTATCGCAATTACCGCATGGTTTTTCGCCGGGAAAGCCGAAATAATCCGAAATGAAAACGCGTCTGCATTTATCATTGCGGAAATAATTTACAACTGAGAGCAGCTTTTTATTGTCGTTCATCAGTTTGGATTTAATCCTTTCATCATCTTCAAGTTCATGAGGCAGTTCATCAACTATTTTGAGATTTTGCTCTTCAATACTTCCCTCAGTAATTCCATATCGATCTAACATAGAAAGCGCCGTTTCAATTCTGAAATCTCTGCGGTTCTTGAAATTCATCTGTTCGCGGATATAATCAATGCCGCTTGAATTAATAATTCCTGTTTCTCTTCTTAACAGATCATATAGTGCAGAATAAAAATTAGCATCAGGATTTGACCATTTAATAAATTCCATTTGTATGTGAAGATCCTCCTGATGGTAAAGCAAAAGGCAAAGCGAATCAAGACCATCTCTTCCCGCGCGTCCAATCTCCTGATAATAAGATTCAATTGAAGAGGGTACTTCAGCATGAATTACAAAGCGGATGTCCGGTTTATCTATGCCCAAACCAAATGCATTTGTTGCAAGCATTATATTTTGTACACCTTTAAGGAACATACGCTGAACTTTTTTCCTCTCTTTGTCGGGCAGCTTACCGTGGTAAATTCTGTGCTCGTAACCTTTATCCCGCAGCAATTGTGAAAACTTTTCGAGAGTTTCTATCAATGCAAAATAAATTATACCCGAGCCTTTGTAATGATCAAGCACCTTTAGTATTTCGTTGAGCTTTTCTTTTTCGTCAAAGATTTCTTTCGCTTCAAGGCGTAAGTTGGGACGCTCAATTCCCTGATGAAAAATTTTCATCTTATCACGATTTATATGAAGCCGCGAAATTATATCTTTCTGAACCTCGGGCGTTGCGGTTGCAGTTAATGCTACGGTTAAAGGATTACCGAGTATCTCTCTGAACTCACCGAGCCGCGAATAATCAGGACGAAAATCATGCCCCCATTCAGAAATACAATGCGCTTCATCAACTGCAAGAAGTGAGATGGAAGTATTTTTTATCTCATCAACAAACTCCTGTTTTCTGAATCGTTCGGGAGTTACATAAAGCAGTTTTATCTTTCCGTTAACAAACTGATTTAAGCGCTCATCTCTTACTTTTTTTGACAGAGTTGAATTAACAAAACCGGCAGGAATTTTTTTCTTTCGGAGTGCGTCAACCTGGTCTTGCATAAGAGCAATAAGCGGACTTACCACAATAGTTCCGCGGTCAAAACAAAGCGCAGGCACCTGGTAGCAAAGCGACTTGCCGCTGCCGGTCGGCATTAAAACAAGCGAATGTTTTTGTTCATCAACAATACGATTGATAATTGCTTCCTGCTCACCGCGGAATGAATCAAATCCAAAATATTGTTTAAGTATTTCAACTGGTTTTCGGGTCATATCTTTAAAAAATTTTTCATACTCATTTTAGTTGATTCTTTTGAAAAATAAAAATAGTTTGGGGTTGACTTGATTGATATACCGCGGGGAAATGAATTTTTCCGTTTTTTATCCCAAATCATTTAACCTGCGGGGGAAAAGGTGGCTTTGACAGGATACCTTGATTACTATGCCAGCCGATATGTAAAAGAAATAAAAGCATTTACTTATTCTATTGCTGTTACCGCTATGTGAGTGACCAGCCGAAGGAGTGCTTAAAATAAAAAGAGAATTTATTACAAACGTAAAAGATTAACATGGCGGCAACTATACAGAGCCGCTTTTTTAATGAAACATATCAATACTACTGCAAAGAAGAAAAAATGAAAAAGCAAGGTTTATGGTCTGAAAAAGAAATTAAGTTTCTGAGAAAATATTATCCTGTCAAAGGTGGTAAATATGTTGCACGGGCTCTTGGAAGATCACCCCATTCGGTTTACAATCACGCTGCTAAGTTTGGTCTTAAAGTATTAATAAGCATATACTATCGTCCTTACACACCCCGGGAAATTATCCTGATAAAAAAATATTACCCCGCCAAAGGAGCCAGCTATGCAGCTAAATTGCTGGACAGAAGCCCTGGCGCAATCCGTGATAAAGCAAGAAAACTTAAAGTAAGACGAATAAATACAACGAAATGGAGCATAAAGGAAATCGAGTACTTAAGGAAATGGTATTTCAAAAAACGACCTTTAGAAATTGCCAAAAAATTAAAACGAACAACTCCGGCTGTCGTAACACAGGCTCGAAAGTTAGGGCTAACCAAACATAAAGTAAAAAGGTGGAATAAATACGAAGAGCTTTTTTTAATTAACAATTTCCGTAAAATGACGTACAAACAAATTGCAAAACATCTTAACAGAACAAGAACCTCTGTGCAGGGAAAGCTTTCCAGAATGAAAATGAAAAAGAAAAAATTACGAAAATGGAAACCGCAGGAGAAAAGAATTCTTAGCCGTCTTTATGGCAAAATTACTCGTGCAGAACTTGCATCACGGTTGAACAGAACACTCCCTTCGGTTGTCGGTTATGCTGTAATTCAAAAGAAAACAAAAAAACATGCCCCCACTTTCACTGAAAAAGAAAAGAAATTTATTCTTAAAAATTATTTAAAAATGACCAACAGACAAATTGCTCAAAAACTGAACAGATCGTATATGGCTATATTTCGGATGGCTGCCAGGCTTGGTCTTAAAGCAAATCAGGAGAAAATGAATTTAAGACCCGAAGGTTTTGCACCTCCTTTCACTGATAAAGAAAAGGAATTTATACGCAATAACTATCTGAAGATGACTAACAAGGAAATCGCCGGAAAATTGAAAAGAAAATCAGTTGACGGAATAAGAAAATATGCAAAAAAAATCGGGCTTGCCGGAAAACCTGAGAAAAGAAAATATCCGAGAACCCATGATTATGTTTATTCTGAAAGGGAAAAGAATTTTATCCGCAATAACTATCTGAAGATGACAAACAAACAGATTGGATTGAAGCTTAACAGACCGGAAGACGGTATAGCCGCAATGGTTGGTAAACTTGGGCTCAGCGGTAATCCTGCGAGAGCCGCTTCGTGGAGAAAAAAAGCAGTTAAAAAATAAAATCCGTTTTTGAAGGATACAAGATGGGAAACAGACGCTTTTGGAATGAAGAGGAGATTAATTTCTTAAAAAAATTCTATCCAACAAAAGGCAGCAAATTTGTTGCAGAAGAATTAAAACGTACCCGTGCTGCTGTTTATTTACAGGCTCGGAAGCTCGGTCAGAAGTCAAAGCTATTATATAATCATCATTACACACCACAAGAGATAATTTTCATTAAAAAGTATTACCCGTTAAAGGGCAGCAGGTACGTTGCTCTGAAACTTGGGCGAAGTCAGGATTCAATCCGGACAAAGGCAAGATCATTGAGAGTAGAAAGAAGCAGTCTTCTATTATGGAATGAAAAGGAAATTGCATATCTGAAAAAATGGTACGGGAAGAAACACCCTTCTGAAATTGCCCCGACGATTGAAACGTACGACTTCAGTCATTGTTAAAAGAGCAATAAAGCTTGGTCTGTTAAAAAGTGTACAGCGAAAGTGGACAAACGATGAAGATCATTTTCTTATAAAAAACTTTCGCACAATGAGATATAAACAAATAGCAAAGCATCTTAACAGGACAGTACGTTCAGTACAACACAGAATACAGAAAATGAAAAGGATAAAGTTGCCTGAACGAAACTGAACACCGCAGGAAAAAAAGATTTCTTGCCAGGTTTTATAATAAAATGCCCGTTGATGAAATAGCAAAACGATTAAACAGAATTCCCGGATCTATTATAAGTCACGCAAATCTTCAAAAGTTAAAGAAACAACATCCATCTGATTATACGGAAAAAGAAAAGAGATTTATCCGCAAAAACTACTTGAAGATGACAAACGAACAAATTGCCAGAGAGAGCTGACCGCGAAGGTATCAAGGGGGAAAAGAACAAAAAAAGGTATTGCAGCAATGGGATCAGTGCTTGGTTTAGTTGGAACGGATGAGAAAAAACAATTGACGTTAAAAGGCAGGAAAAATCTTTACACCGAATAAGAAAAGGAATTCATACGAAAAAACTACGTGAAAATGACTAATAAAGAGATTGCTAAAAAACTAAACAGATCTATCAACGGCATTACACGTAAAATAAACCGGCTTGGACTTGCCGGGCATCCTAAAAGAAGATAATAAATGAAAAGGATAAGGAG
>JBBIGV010000072.1:0-18188 GCA_037447335.1 Ignavibacteria bacterium
TCGGAACTGCGCAGTAAAATGCATCCATTTTATGCTCTATATCGGATTTAAGAATCTATTCCTGAATCAGACACGGGGCTTTCTGATTTATTTAGAGGGATAAAATAGGGTCGGCATCTGAATTATTTAATTATTCAACCCCTGATTCCGATAAATCGGGATGGGGTGAGAGTTAGCAGTTATGCACAGACCCTTTATCCACCATCGGCATTTTGCTTTTTAAAAAGGAGGTCAGAGGCTGACCAAAATGTAGCACAGATTACTAATCTGTGCTACGATGAATTTGAATTTAATCTGAAATCAGACATATAAATTCAGAGTTGTTTGCAAAATTTACTTTTTGGTCAGCCTCAGAAGGGGTGGGTCAAACTCTGGACGAAAGTTAACCATCAAACTTTGTCAATATATATGAAGCGCAGAAAAATTATTACTTATAATCCTAAACTAAAAGAGTACGCAAGACACTTGCGTAACAACAGCGCTTATTCCGAAATTTTAATTTGGCACCACTTAAAAGGAAAAACAAATGCCTGATTGATGATCACAGTAATAAATAACCCACCCCTCACCCCTCCCGGGAGGGGATGATTCCACTTTAAATCTTAATATGAAAGTAGTATCGAAAAATTAACTTGAAATAAATCAGATACAAAAAGAAATAAAATCCTTGAGTAACAGTTTTGAGGTTTGATGATCACAATAAGAAGGAAACCCTTTACTTAACTTTAGGATATGTTGCGTAAGTTTAATTTGGCATGCTGTATGCCACGGCGGATTATTTCAGCATCTGAATTATTTAATTATTCAACCCCTGATTCTGATAAATCGGGATGGGGTGACAGTTAACCGTTATACAACAGACCCTATAGTCGGGGTTAAGAAGAAATCAACTATACTCTACGGGCTTTCCCGAAGGGATTCTTTGAATAGCCCAAACAATTAATTGTTTCCCCAACTTATTCCATAGGAATGGCTATGCCAAAACCCCGGGCTATTCGGATCACTAAAAAAATTCTCGATAATAAGAAGATGAACACATTCTGAATTCTTGATATTGATAATTCATTCCGGCTTTTGAATGTCTGTTATCCATCTTCAATTAAAAGATTAACTATCCGGACTGGCATATATGTTGCCAAAAGCCGAAAGATTTTTCACGGAAAGGATGCTAAAATTAAATCTTTGTTAATGTTTATTCTTGACATTCCTATTCCGTTATATTACTTTTGATTAAAAATTTTCACAAAAAATGCTGACTGAGTTTGGTAAGATTTTCATATTTATTCTGGTAGCAGTTGCATTCGTAATGATTGCGCTGATTGCCGCTAAACTTATCAGGCCTTCCCGTCCTACTCACGAAAAATTACTTACCTATGAATGCGGCGAAGACATAATCGGTTCGCCATGGGTAAAATTTAATATCAGGTTTTACGTTGTTGCACTTATTTTCCTCATCTTTGATGTGGAAGTTGTGCTGCTGATTCCCTGGGCGTTTGTGTATCAGGAGTTCGGATTTGCAGGGTTTATGGTCGGGTTCATTTTCTTGTTTTTGTTAGGGCTTGGTATGGCTTACGAATGGAGGAAGGGTGACCTCGAATGGGCTCGTCCTAAAATTGTACCTCCGAAAATTCCTAAACCTGCGGTTCCCGAAGAGGTTTCATCCTAAAATAATTTAAGAAAGTAAATGGGATTATTAGATAAGCAGTTTACAGACGATAACATAGTTATAACCAGAGTTGATGATCTTCTCAATTGGGCAAGGCTTTCATCTCTATGGCAAGTAGGATTTGGATTAGCCTGCTGCGCTATTGAAATGATGGCTACTTCTGCTTCTCATTATGATTTTGACAGATTTGGTGTTATCCCCCGCCCCTCACCAAGACAATCAGATGTAATAATTATTTCGGGCACGGTTACGCTTAAAATGGCTATTAGAATAAAAAGATTATACGAGCAAATGCCGGATCCTAAATACGTTATTTCAATGGGAAGCTGTTCCAATTGCGGAGGTCCCTACTGGGAACACGGCTATCACGTGCTGAAAGGTGTTGACAGGGTTGTTCCGGTTGATGTGTACGTGCCCGGCTGCCCGCCGCGCCCCGAAGCTCTGCTTGAAGGATTGCTTAAACTGCAGGAAAAAATCCGTAATGAATCACTTGTAAAGAAAACTGCATGAAAACAGCCGAAGAAATTTATAATACTCTAAAAGAAAAATTTGGTGATGCCATATTTGGACTGACTTCAGATCAACCTGTCGAGCCATTTATTTCAGTTGCCCCTTCAGAAATTGATAAGGTTTGTTTGTTTCTGAAAAATACAGAAGAGTTTTTTTTCGATAACCTTATGTGTCTCTCCGGCGTTGATGATGCTAACGGAGTTAAAACAGCCGACCCCGAGGGCAATGAAACTATAAATGGCGGCACCTTATCAGTTTATTATCATTTAGAATCAATAAAACACCGCCATAAAATAACTTTAAAAGTCTCTGCACCGCGCGAAAATCCTGAAGTGAATTCTGCAGCTTCTGTGTGGAACCACGCCAACTGGGAAGAACGTGAGGCTTATGACTTGATAGGAATTATTTTCCTCAATCACCCGGACTTGAGAAGAATTCTTATGCCGTATGACTGGGAATTTGGACATCCTTTAAGAAAGGATTATAAGAATCCCGAGTTCTATAAAGGAATGAAGGTACCGTACTGAGTAATGAGTATTGAGAAATGAGTATTGAGTAATGAGTATTGAGTAATGAGTATTGAGAAATGAGTCTTGAGTAATGAGTATGAGAGAGAATGAAGCCCGGTTTATTAAATAATTCATTAACACTTATTGGATGAATTTTGATGCATAATTATAAAGAGTTGAAAGTCTGGCAAAAATCAAGGGAACTTGTAAAATTCATTTATAAACTTACAAGAAAGTTTCCAAAAGAAGAGATTTATGCACTTACATATCAAGTAAAGAGATCTGTCATTTCAATTCCGTCGAATATCGCTGAGGGCTCCGGGCATTTTTCGGATAAAGAATTTTCACGGTATTTAGAAATCGCTTATGCATCATCCTGTGAATTAGATACACAAATAATTCTGGCATTTGATTTAGAATTTATTACTCAAGATGACTTAAATGAATCTGCTATTTACATAGAGAAATCCAAAAAATGTTATTTGGTTTAATTAAATCTTTAAAAACAGAGGAATAATTGCTTTTGATGGATGTTGAGTTTTCAGAATTTATACAAGTTACCAGGTTTAATATCTCCGGGTTGACTGTTATGTATAATCTCTCTCTATAATTTAACAGTCAAAAATTTCATCCGGATTTCTCAACACTTAGCATTCAATTTGTCGGACGATAAAGCTTATGTCTCAAGACTCAATACTAAATACTCAGGGCTCTGCACTCAGGACAGAAGAGATGGTGCTGAACATGGGACCGCAGCATCCATCCACACACGGTGTGCTCAGACTCGAATTGTTTCTTGAAGGTGAAATCATTACCGGGGTCAGACCGCATCTCGGTTACCTTCACCGCTGTTTTGAAAAACACTGCGAAGCTATGACATATCCGCAAATCGTTCCTTATACAGATAGAATGGATTATCTTGCTTCGATGTACAACGAGTTTGGTTATGCATTAGCAGTTGAGAGACTCTCATGCATTGAGGTACCTGAACGGGTTGAATATATCCGTGTGATAATGGGAGAACTTCAACGGATCGCTTCTCACCTTGTTGCCATCGGAACTTATGGATTGGACATCGGCGCTTTTACACCATTTCTTTATTGTTTTATTGATCGTGAAAAAATTCTTAATCTTTTTGAAATAACCTGCGGTGCGCGTCTGCTTTATAATTATATCTGGATTGGCGGCGTTTCGCACGACCTCCATCCTGATTTTATCAGACTTACAAAAGAATTTATTGCATACTTCCGTCCGAGGATCAAAGTGTTAAATGATCTTCTTACCTATAATAAAATTTTTATTGATAGAACAGCCAACGTTGGTATCCTTCCACTCGAAACTGCAATTGATTTCGGAATTACCGGTCCAAACCTCCGGGCAAGCGGGCTGAAATGGGATTTAAGAGTCAATGACCCATATTCCATATATAACAGATTTGATTATGAAATCCCTGTCGGGAAAGGATGGATGGGAACCGTTGGAGATTGCTGGGACAGATATTACATTCGTATTATAGAAATGGAAGAGAGCCTGAAAATTGTGGAGCAGGCGATCGAACAAATCCCGGATGGCGATGTTACTTCTGCAATCCCAAAAAGAGTTAAACCTCCGGTGGGACAGATTTACACACGTGTAGAAAATCCTCGAGGTGAATTAGGCTATTTTATTATAAGCAATGGTACTGTGAACCCTGCCCGTGTGAAAGTCAGAGCCCCTTCTTTTGTAAATCTTGGCGTTATAAACGACCTTTGCAAAGGTCATATGGTTGCCGATGTTGTGGCAGTTCTGGGTAGTATTGATATCGTTCTTGGCGAGGTGGATAGATGATCTACGATTACTTTTACACATTAACAGGAAGTGAATTAATTGCGGGAATTTTGCAGAGCTTGCTCCCGTTATTCCTCTTCATCCTGCCATTTGCCTTAATTGCGGTTTTACTGGAAAGAAAAGTTTCTGCACATATGCAGGACCGCCTCGGCCCAATGAGGGTCGGCTATCATGGAATTCTTCAGACGGTTGCAGATATAATTAAGCTTATCCAGAAGGAAGATATTGTTGCAAAGGACAACGATAAAACTCTTTTCAATTTTGCCCCGATACTTGTTTTTGCCGGAAGTTATGCTGTATTTGCTCTGATACCTTTTTCAGGTGCATTCATTGGCGCTCAAATAGACCTTGGATTATTATTTATTGTTGCAATTTCAGGATTAGTGGTAGCAGGGATTTTAATGGCAGGGTGGGCTTCTAATAATAAATACTCATTGCTTGGCGCAATGCGCTCTGTTGCCCAGATAGTCAGCTATGAAATTCCAACCATCCTTGTTGTGCTTACCATCCTTATGCTGACCGGAACGCTTAATCTTTACACATTAAGCGAATCACAAACCGGTTACTTCTGGAATTGGATGATATTCGGCGGACCTGATTTCGGAATTGATAAGTTCCTATTAATTCCATTTATGATTACCGGATTCGTGGTAATCTTCTTAAGCACACTGGCAGAGGTAAACAGAACACCATTCGATATACCTGAAGCAGAGTCTGAGCTTGTTTCAGGTTATCATACAGAATACAGCGGGATGAAGTTCGCAATGTTCTTCCTTGCAGAGTATGCTAATATGTTTGCTGTATCCGCAATTGTTGTTGCAGTTTTCCTTGGCGGCTATCAATCGCCATTCGGTTATCTTGGAAATACTTTAAGTATTGAATGGCTTGTGCCCGTTGAACAGTTTTTCTGGTTCACGGCAAAAGGTGTTTTCTTTGTTTTTGTGCAGATGTGGCTGCGATGGACTTTGCCCAGACTTCGCGTTGATCAGCTAATGAGTTTATGCTGGAAATATCTTATACCGATCGCGTTCGTTAACCTTGTAATTGTTGGACTAATAACAGTTTTATAAGAAGATGAAGGAATACTTTCTAAATATCTGGAGCGGAATTTTTACAGTACTTGTTGGAATGAAAGTAACATTCAAGCATTTGTTCGTTCCATCCGTAACAATTCAGTACCCTGATATACGCCCGACATTGCCGGAGAGAGAAAGAAACCGGCTGTATGTTAATATGGATGATTGCATCGGCTGCGATCAATGTGCGCGTGCATGCCCCGTAAATTGCATCGAGATCGAAACTGTTAAGTCCCTTCCAACAGAAGACCTGGGAAAAACATCTAACGGAAAAAAGAAAGCTCTCTGGGTAACAAAATTCGATATTGATATTGCAAAATGCTGCTACTGCCAGTTGTGCGTATTCCCCTGCCCTACCGAATGTATTTATATGACAGATGTTTATGAGTTTTCGGAATTTGAACGTGATAAGCTGATTTATGATTTCGTTACTCTTACTCCGCAGGAAATAGAAGAAAAGAATAGCAATTACGCAAAATTTGAAGCTCAAAAGGCGGCAGAAAAATCAGCTAAAGCAGCACAGGCAAAAACAGATGAAAAGAAAGATCAGTCATGAACGTTTATGATTTAATATTCTACTTGTTTGCTGCCATCACACTTCTGTCAGCCTTTTTTGTTGTTAGTACCCGGAATATTGT
The DNA here is from genome assembly GCA_037447335.1 of Ignavibacteria bacterium. Taxonomy (GTDB): domain Bacteria; phylum Bacteroidota; class Ignavibacteria; order Ignavibacteriales; family Ignavibacteriaceae; genus JBBIGV01. Next base: position 6,227 of record JBBIGV010000072.1, read on the forward strand.
ACACGCGGCATTTTACCTGATTTTTACTTTTTTCGGAGTAGCGGGAATATATGTGTTACTTGGCGCCGACTTTGTCGCGATCGTTCAGATAATAGTGTACATAGGCGGAATTCTTATACTTCTGCTTTTTGGTGTGATGCTTACAAATAAAATTACAAGCGTGCAGATAAAATCAGGTGCGTTCCAGACCATCCCTGCTGCAATTGGTGTAGGGCTGTTTGCCGGAATACTCGGGGCTGTTCTTATCAGAACTTCCTGGAAAACTATTGAACCGATAATACCTGAAAGCACTACCACAGGATTAGGCTACCTGCTGATGAATGAGTATGTGATAGTTTTTGAACTCTTAGGTATTCTTCTTTTAATTGCACTTATTGGTGCTGCATCTATGGCGAGAAAATAAAATGACAGAAATCGGATTAAATCACTTTTTGATTGTAAGCACAGTTTTATTTTCGTTAGGAATATTCGGCATCGTTACGCGAAAAAATGCAGTGATGGTGCTGATGGGAATTGAGCTTGTACTTAATGCTGCAAATATAAATTTTATTGCCTTCGCAAAATACGGAGGCTTTGGTTATCAGGGACAGCTTGTAGCTTTATTCGTTATTGTGCTTGCTGCTGCCGAAGCTGCAATAGCTCTGGCAATCGTACTTAACATTTACAAAACATTTTCAACCGTTGATGTTGATCAGATAGATACTCTGAAAGATTAGAATATGACGGAACAATTACTAATAAAATTCTCAATACTGATCCTGTTTCTTCCGCTTATCGGGTTTATAGTAGCGCTTTTGTTTGGGAAGCGATTCAGCCGCATTTATCTATTTGAGAATATCGTCCTGTTCATCAGTTTTGTCTTATCGGTTATCCTTGTATATGCAAAGCTCGCATATTTTATCGACTCCACCATTACCTCAGAAATTCAATGGATAACAGTCGGCAGCACAACCATCGAGCTCGGTATTGAACTTGACAACATTGCAGTCCTGATGATTTTAGTAGTAATGATCATCAGCCTTCTGGTGCACTTATTCTCAATTGCTTATATGAAAGGCGACTCCCGGTATAACAGGTACTTCGCTTATCTGGGTCTTTTCACATTTTCGATGTCAGGAATAGTTTTAACACACAACATCCTGATGATGTATATCTTCTGGGAGCTGGTAGGTATCTCATCTTATCTTTTAATCGGCTTCTGGTATGAGAAGAAATCGGCATCAGATGCTGCAAAGAAAGCATTTATTGTAAACCGGATTGGTGATATCGGAATGCTTGCCGGTGTTCTGATGTTATTCATTACTTACGATACATTCACCTTTGATAAAATTTTTGATCAGATTTCACAGGGAATACTTCCCTTTAACAGTGAATTCTGGCTGACAGTAACAGGCTTGCTGATTTTCTGCGGCGCAATCGGAAAATCTGCACAATTCCCGTTGCATGTGTGGCTTCCGGATGCAATGGAAGGTCCTACTCCGGTAAGTGCACTTATCCACGCTGCTACAATGGTAGCTGCGGGAGTATATCTGGTGGTAAAAGTTTTCACAATGCTCACCGGCGATGCGCTATTCATTATTGCCATAATAGGAATGTTATCAGCGCTAATTCCTGCTACAATTGCACTAACACAAAATGATATTAAAAGGGTGCTCGCATATTCTACTGTAAGTCAGCTTGGTTATATGATAATGGCGCTCGGTGTTGGTGCGTTCACATTCGCATTTTTCCATCTGATCACTCACGCATTCTTCAAAGCCTGTTTATTCCTCGGCTCCGGTTCTGTAATACATGGAATGCATCACGAACAGGATATCAGAAACATGGGCGGGTTGAGAAAGAAAATGCCGCTTACTTATGCAACCTTTCTTATCTCCTCTATTGCAATATCAGGAGTGCCATTAACATCAGGGTTTTTGAGTAAAGATGGGATACTTGCAGGCACATTCGCTTTCGGATCACTTACCGGACATTGGTTATTTGCAATTGTAGGATTTCTTGTTGCAATGCTGACAGCGTTTTACATGTTTCGTCTCGTAATACTTACTTTCCATGGCGAACCAAGAAATAAAGACAAATACGATCATGCACACGAATCCCCGTTCATTATGGTGATGCCGCTTGTTGTACTTGCCGGTCTGTCATTCTTCTTCTGGTATACTCCTAACCCGCTCGATGCCTCCAAAGGTTGGGTTGTTACCGAATGGATCAAACCACCGCAGATTTCCGTTCCGGAGAATGCACGATACGATTTTATGAAAACTGATATCCTCGCTCAGGATGGTAAAATTGACGGATACCCGGTTTCCTACTCACAAAAATATACAAAGGCAGTTCATCAGGCTCATTACCCGGCTATGCTGCTTTCATTACTTGTTGCAGGACTTGGAATCCTTATGGCATTTGTGATTTATCAATGGAAAAAACTGGATGCCGATAAGCTTGCTTTGAAAATGAAACCGTTGTATAACATCTCTTACAACAAATGGTACTTTGATGAGATATATGACGCAACTTTTGTTGCAGGAACTACGGGCTTAAGTAAACTGCTCGCAAAATTTGATCTGAAAGTAATTGACGGTATTGTAGATGGTTCTGCAACGGTTACACGCGGTACTTCCACCTTCAGCGGAAGATTTGATAACATTGTTGTTGACGGACTTGTGAATTTTATGGCTTATCTCAGCGGCTTTATCGGTTTGATTTTCCGAAGATTCCAAACAGGTAAAGTGCAAACATACATAGTTATGGTCATCTTTTCGTTGGTGATATTATTATTCATATTTAAGTCATTATAGCAGAAAAAGTTTTAATAAAATGAAATTGTCAGGTAAATAAATGGAACACTTCCCAATCTTATCGTTTATCACATTCTTTCCAATTGTTGGAATGATCATCGTGCTATTCCTGCCGAAAACCAGAACAACACTGATAAAAGGATTAACAGTTTTTGTTACCGGAATTCAGGTTGTTGCTGCGGCAGTTATTTTAAGCTTATATGATTATACACTTGGAGGAATAAATGATCCGTCAACTTTTCAGTTTATTGAAAAATTCAGATGGATAGAAATTGAAGGATTTGCATGGTTAGGAACTATAAAGATTGATTACTTCCTCGGAATAGATGGTTTAAGCGTTCCGATGCTTCTCTTAACTGCAATTGTAACTTTTATTGCAGCTATTTCTTCATGGTCAATTGATAAGTCGGTTAAAGGTTATTTCGCTATGTTCCTGCTTCTTGATACAGGAATGATGGGTGTATTTGTTGCCCTGGATTTCTTCTTATTTTATGTCTTCTGGGAACTAATGCTGCTTCCGATGTACTTCCTGATTGGAATCTGGGGCGGTCCGAGAAGAGAATATGCAGCTATTAAGTTTTTCCTGTATACTTTGCTTGGAAGTATTTTCATTCTGTTAGTAATGATAGGTCTTTACTTCAGCGCACAGGAAACACTTGCAGATGGTACGAAAGTTTTCACATTTAATATTCTGGCTTTAATGGATACGGCAAATTATTCAGAAATAGGAATACTTTCGCCGCTTAATCCGGCAAACCTCAGGTTCATAGCATATCTGGCACTCTTTATAGGATTTGCTATAAAAATCCCGATGTTTCCGTTCCATACGTGGTTACCCGATGCACACGTTGAAGCTCCGACAGCCATTAGTGTAATACTTGCAGGAATTCTGCTGAAGATGGGAACTTATGGCATATTAAGATTTTCATATCCGATATTTCCCGATATTACCCATCAGCTCATCTGGTATATAGCGCTATTCGGGATGATAAATATCATCTACGGTGCATTATGTGCAATGGCACAGAAAGATTTTAAGAAGCTGATCGCATACTCATCAGTTTCACACATGGGATTTGTTATGCTTGGAATGGCATCGCTTAACTCAATTGGTATAGCGGGGGCTATACTTCAGATGTTCAACCATGGAACCATTACCGCAATGCTCTTTTTGCTGGTTGGTGTAATTTATGACCGTGCGCATATCCGTGATCTTGATGCATTTGGCGGGCTTGCCAATCAAATGCCGGTCTTCACCGGATTTACAACTGTTGCCTTCTTCGCTGCTATTGGCTTACCGGGCTTAAGCGCGTTTATTTCTGAAGCATTTGTTTTTGTTGGTGCCTTCGGTTATGAACCAATAAGGGCTCTGGCTATTATTTCAACGCTCGGAATTTTATTGGGCGCAGGATATATGTTGTGGACACTGCAAAGAGTTTTCCTCGGCTCACTGAAAGAAAAATGGAATACCTTGCCGGATCTGACTTTCAGAGAATATGCAATGCTTATACCGCTTACACTTATTATTATTTTCCTTGGCGTTTATCCGTCAGCAATGCTTGATCTGATGAATTCATCCGTTAACCAGATAGTACGGTTTATGGACGATGCAAAAATATTATATGGTTCATTAGGAATTTTTTAAGAAATATCTGAAACTGAAAGAATAAGAAAGTGGACTTAAATCTTAGCTACCTGTTTGAAAGCCTTTACCTGATCAAACCTGAAATTGTTATTTCAATTGCGCTGGTACTAGTTGTTACAGTAGACCTTTTCTTTTCTAAAGATACACCCATCAAAAAGAAAAACCTGCTTGCATATATCTCATTAGCAGGAACTGTTGCAGCCGCGTATTTTGTTATCGAACAGTTTGGTATTACTGCATTTGCATTTGCAGTAAGCGGCAGTAAGGGGATGATGGTAGTTGATGCATTTGGCGCTTTTTTCAAATTGCTGATACTTCTTTCTACTTTTCTTGTTATCTACTTTTCAATTCGTTCGCGTGAAATTACCGAAGGCTCTGACCGCCTCGGTGAATATTATACTTTGTTACTAGGGATGGTTCTTGGTATGATGTTCCTGGTCAGTTCATCGGATCTTATATTAATTTACGTTTCACTGGAACTTGTATCACTTTCATCCTATGTGCTTGCGGGCTTCACCAAGCATTCTCTGCGAAATAGTGAAGCGTCGCTTAAGTACGTCATTTACGGCGGCGTATCTTCCGGCATAATGCTGTTTGGAATTTCAATTCTTTATGGATTAACCGGCAGCACAAATCTTTATGAAATAAATTCGCTTATTCAGCCGGCAAGTATAAATAATCTTGCATTGCTGCTTTCCGGATTAATGATATTTACAGGTATCGGCTTTAAAATTTCCGCTGCGCCTTTTCACTTTTGGACCCCGGATGTTTACGAAGGCAGCCCGCTGCCATTTACAGCGTTTCTTTCGGTTGCAAGTAAAGCAGCAGGTTTTGCACTTCTAATTCGCTTCATTAAGATCACATTCATCCAGTCAGTTGATACAATTGGCAACTGGCACCTGCTGACTTTAATTGACTGGCAGACTTTCCTGATCGTGCTTTCAATCTTAACAATGACCCTCGGAAATTTTGCCGCACTCTGGCAGTCAAATATGAAAAGGCTGTTGGCTTACTCAAGTATTGCGCATGCCGGCTATATATTGCTCGGGCTTGTAGTTATGACAAACCAGGGTTTGATTGCAATGCTTATCTATTTTGCGATTTATGCTTTAATGAACCTCGGAGCGTTCTTTGTTGTAATACTTATTGAAAACCGCATACAAAGTGAAGAACTTGATGACTATAAAGGATTGGGGTACACCTCGCCTGTGCTGGCAGCATCACTTGCAATTTTTATGATCTCTTTAATTGGATTACCGCCTACTGCCGGATTTATTGCAAAGCTTTACATTTTTATCGCATTGATTGATGTAGATATGGTTATGGCTGCTTTTATCGCTTTGCTCAATACGGTGGTTTCGCTTTACTACTATATTAAAGTTCTGAAGAATATTTACCTTGTTCGACCTGAAACAGAACCCCCTGCAATTGCTGTAACTCCTTTTAATTTGGTGATTCTGGTTGTCCTTTTGATACCGGTTCTTCTTTTCGGAGTTTACTTCACACCATTAGTTAATTTTGCTACAAACTCTATTACCTTATTAGGGTTTTGAACTAACCGAAATTTGATTTTAATTCATATTTTATTTAGTTTATATCAGACTAAATCAGTCCTTTTTATATGCTAAAATTGTCAAAAAAAGCAGAATATGCTCTCATGGCAGCCAAATACATGGCGCTTAAAAACTCTTCCGGATTTTCCACGGCAAAGGAAATTTCCGAAAGTTATCAGATACCATATCAATTGGTAGCAAAGGTTCTTCAGAATCTTGTAAAGAGTGATATTGCCATTTCTGCCAAAGGAGTAAACGGCGGTTTTTCTCTGGCAAGAAAGCCCGACAGCATTGCCTTGATTGACATTATCAGAGCAATTGAAATGAATTTTAAAATTGTTGATTGCATGCAGCCAAACAGCTCTTCAGCAGACTGTGTGCATTTTGATTGCTGCAAAATAAAAGATCCTCTTGCTGAAATTCAAAGAAAAATTGAAAAAGTGTTTACTGATACATTATTAGTCCAGATTTTATAATGAATACAAAACAACCAATATATCTTGACTACCATGCAACAACGCCGGTTGACCCGCAAGTTCTTGAAGTGATGTTACCATACTTCAACGAACGTTTCGGAAACGCATCCAGCAAACATGCATTCGGTTCAGAAGCATTAGCTGCCGTTAAACTTGCACAAAAAAAAATCGGCGCACTTCTCAACTGCACGGCATCAGAGATTATTTTCACAAGCGGCGCCACAGAATCTATCAATCTTGCTCATTTCGGAATTGCCGAAGCATTACTTAAAAAAGGGCGTCATATAATAACCAGCAGCATCGAGCATAGTGCAATGCTCGAATCGCTTAAAGTACTTGAGAAGAAAGGATTTGAAATAACTTATCTGCCTGTGGATACAAATGGTCTGATTTATCCCGATCAGGTTGAAAAAGCTATTACTCAAAGTACCATTTTAGCCTCGCTTTCCGCAGCAAATAATGAAATCGGAACTATTTACGATTTAAAATCAATTGGTGAGATTTGCAGAGAAAGAGGAGTGATTCTTCATATTGATGCTGCACAGGCGGCTGGTAAGATCAAGATTGATGTGATTGAATTAAATGCTGATCTTCTTTCAATCTCAGCTCATAAATTTTACGGACCGAAAGGTATCGGTGCATTATTCATAAGAATAGGTTCAGACGCCGAAAAAATTATTCCGCAGATTTACGGCGGCGGACACGAAAAGGGACTGCGAGCAGGAACTTTGAACGTACCGGCTATTGTTGGATTTGGTAAAGCTGCAGAAATTTCTGCCTCTGTACTTGATGCCGAAAGCATAAGATTAAAGGATCTTCGGGATAAGCTGTTAGCAGGTCTGCAAAGCAATATTGATGATCTTATTATTAACGGAGATATGAAACATCGCCTCGTAAACAATTTAAATGTTGCGTTTCCTTACGTGAGTACTGACCTTCTGCTGAGCGATGTGAAAGAAATTGCATTTTCAACCGGATCAGCGTGCAGCAGTACATCATCAAAACCGAGTTACGTTCTGGCAGACCTGGGCTTGAATAAGGAATTACTTAATTCATCGGTCAGGTTTGGGCTTGGTCGGTTCACAACCGAGGAGGAAATTGATTATACAATAAACAGAATTTCGGAAGCAGTTAAAAAAATCAGGGCACAATCCCCTGCTTATTCTCTTTCTCACTAATAATTACGGATAATTCAAATGAAAAATGTAGAAACAAATTTCAATTTTATAAAAAGTGATATGGAAGTATTTATAAACTACCTTAAAGCGAAATATCCTTTCTTCCATAATTCTAATTTCTTTTTCAGGGATCTTCAATACGGCGTACGAAGTTTTCTTGAAAAAAAGGAAATTGATATTACCTACAAAGAAGCAGAAGCGATTGCAAACAAAATCGGCGAGTATCTCGAAAGCACTAATGCGTTTATCAGAGTTAACAGTCGGGGATGGCGGATAAATATGCCCGGGCATGTTACTGCAGTACCGGGTGATCCGTTCTAAGTGAAGTACAATATTAAACAGGAAGAAGATTATGTCAAACGTTCAAATTGAAACCGATATAAAGCTAACGGAAAAGGCAGCTAAAGAAATTAAAAAGATAATGAGTGAGAACAGTGTCCCTGAAACCTACGGCTTAAGAGTTGGAGTTAAAGGCGGCGGCTGTTCAGGTTTGACTTATACACTCGGGTTTGATGGAGAACCCCGCGAAGGTGATACGGTTATTGAGGATAAAGATATAAAACTCTTTATTGATGGTAAGAGCCTCTTCTACCTTTCAGGAACAGAGCTTGATTTCAGCGATGGGTTAAATGGTAAAGGATTTGTCTTTATGAATCCTAATGCTAAAAAAACATGCGGCTGCGGTGAATCATTCGGCGTTTAGACTATGAACAAAACTATTGCTCTTTCATTCGCTTGTTTTGCTCTTGCAGTCGAACAGAGTTACAACATTGATTTTTAATAATACTTAATTAAGTTATTTCGAGGGCTAAAATGCACAGACGAAAATTTATTTTTTCGATGGGTGCTATACCCGTAGTATCCACCATAGCTTCGTTTTCAGATTCTGTAAATAATATATTTAATAATAAAAACAGGAGTAATACAGTTATGTCAAAATTTGAATTGCCGGCTTTGCCGTATGATTATGATGCATTAGAACCATACATTGACAAAACAACAATGGAAATTCATCACAGCAAACATCATAATGCCTATGTAACAAACCTTAATAATGCTGTGCAGGGTACCGACCTGGAAGGCAAATCGCTCGAAGAAATTCTTGCGAATATTTCCAAAGCATCTGCGGCAGTTAGAAATAACGGCGGTGGACATTGGAACCACACTTTTTTCTGGAATATTATGAAAAAGGGCGGCGGCGGGCAGCCGGGCGGTAACCTCGCAAAAGCTATTAACGATGCTTTTGGTTCATTCGATGAATTCAAAATGCTTTTTAATAATGCAGGCGCTACCCGTTTTGGTTCCGGCTGGGCTTGGCTTGTTGTATCAGGCGGTAAACTGGTTGTAACTTCAACCCCAAACCAGGATAACCCTCTTATGGATATTGCGGAAATTAAAGGTTCGCCTGTACTCGGGCTTGATGTGTGGGAACATGCGTATTATCTCAAATACCAGAACAGACGACCCGAATATATCGAGAACTGGTGGAACGTTGTTAACTGGGATGCAGTAGCTGCTTTGTATGATAAAACAAAATAATTAAAAACGGAGTTGGTGATTAAAATAATCATCAACTCCAATCTCTTTGCCTTTTTCCATTCTGATTTTTCCATTATAATTGATATATGAATTACAGGATTCCCATATTCCCACTTCCGCTTGTTGTATTTCCGGGATCAGTTTACCCTCTTCACATATTCGAAAAAAGATATAAAATTATGATCAATGACTGCTTGAAAAACCAAAAAGGTTTTGGCATAATTGCTCAGTTCGATAAAGAATTTTCTAAAATCGGTACTTACGTTATTATCAGCAGCGTACTGAAAAAATATGACGGCGGTGAGATGGATATCATAGTGCTCGGAATGGAAAGAATTTCCGTTGAAGATTTAATCCTGCATAAGAATGGTTATTATGAAGCAGTTGCAAATTCATTTGCTGATGATCCGAATAAGGTAAATTCTTCACTCGTAACTGAAGTGGAGCAAAAGTTTGAGCGTCTTCTCAATAAAATCAAATATGAGCTTGACGATGCCTTCTGGATAAATTATCAGAAATCTAAAATGAAATCCTTTAAACTTGCAGAAAAAGCAGGACTGACTCTCCACCAGCAGCAGGAGTTATTAACCCTTAATAATGAGAACAGAAGATTAGATTATTTATTGCATCATCTGATCGATCTTGATAAACGAATGGATGAAAACATGGCTATGCAATCAGTTATTTTAGGCGATGGCTATATAAACAAATCGTAAACATTAATTACCCTGACAAACCAAACATCCTTGCAATATAAAAAATCCCGCAAGTGCGGGATCGTAAAAACTAAAATATTTTTCTGTTAACTATACACTAATCTCAGCAAACTTTTCGGCAACAGCTATTCTGTTCAATGCTCTTGCAAGAGCGGCTTCTGCACGTGCTACGTTAATTTCTTCTTCGCTTCGTTTTGCCAGTCTGTCTTTGGCACGTTCCAATGCCTTCTTTGCACGTTCAAGGTCAATATCGGCAGCAGCCTCTAAAGAATCAGCAAGCAGCAGTATTTTGTTGTTAAGAACTTCGATTGATCCGCTTCCGGCAGCATAAAAATTAACAGAACCGGATGTGTCCTCAATCTTTACAACGCCAATTTCAAGCGTACTGATAATGGGAGCGTGCTGAGGTAAAACCTGAAAACTGCCTTTGGTTCCGGGAACAGTAATTGATTTTATTGACCCGGAATAAATTTTCTTTTCAGGTGTAATTATTTCAAGGTGAAGTTCAGCCATGGTTATTTCATCGCCTTTGCTTTTTCAACTGCCTCTTCAATAGTTCCGACATACATGAAAGCTGCCTCAGGCAGGTCATCATACTGACCTTCAATAATGCCTTTGAAACCACGAATTGTATCTTCAAGCTTAACGTATTTACCTTTGTAGCCGGTAAACTGCTCAGCAACATGGAACGGCTGGCTGAAGAACCTTTGAATTCTCCTTGCTCTTCTTACAATAATCTTATCTTCGTCGGAAAGTTCATCCATACCGAGGATGTTAATAATATCCTGCAGGTCTTTATAATGCTGGAGAATTTCTTTACATCTTTTAGCAACGTCATAGTGTTCCTGCCCGATAATTCCCGGTTCAAGAATTCTTGAAGTTGAATCAAGAGGATCAACTGCAGGATAAATACCAAGCTCCGAAATCTGACGACTGAGAACTGTAGTTGCATCAAGGTGAGCAAATGCAGCAGCAGGCGCAGGATCGGTAAGGTCATCAGCAGGCACATAAATCGCCTGAACAGAAGTGATAGACCCTTTATCGGTGGTAGTAATTCGTTCCTGCAAAGCACCCATTTCGGTTGCAAGGTTCGGCTGATAACCAACAGCAGAAGGCATTCTTCCTAACAAAGCACTCACTTCAGAACCTGCCTGCGTAAAGCGGAAGATGTTATCAATAAAGAGAAGTACATCTCTTCCTTCTTCTTCCCTGAAGTACTCTGCAATAGTAAGAGCAGAAAGCGCAACTCTTAATCTTGCACCCGGAGGTTCATTCATCTGACCAAAAACGAGCGAAGTTTTTTCAAGAACGCCTGATTCTTTCATTTCAAGCCAGAGGTCGTTACCTTCACGGGTTCTTTCGCCAACACCCGCGAATACGGAATAGCCTCCGTGTTCTTGTGCGATGTTATGAATAAGCTCCTGGATAATTACTGTTTTGCCAACACCCGCACCGCCAAACAAACCGGTCTTACCACCTTTTGAATAAGGCTCTATGAGGTCAATAACTTTTATCCCGGTTTCAAATATCTCTGTCTTCGTTGAAAGGTTTTTTAATTGCGGTGAGGGTCTGTGAATTGGATATCGTTTATCGGATTTGATCTTATCTAATCCGTCAATAGTATCTCCAACAACATTTAATAACCTGCCAAGCGTCTCCGGTCCAACAGAAATTGAAATTGGCTGCCCTGTATCAATTGCTTCCATGCCGCGTTCAAGTCCATCAGTTGAATCCATTGCAACAGCACGCACCCTATCTTCACCTAAATGCTGCTGTACTTCAACAACCAGGTTTTCTTCTTGTCCTTCGGTATTAATTCTGGGTATTTTAATTGCATTATAAATACTTGGGAGATGCCCGCCTTCAAATTCTATATCAACAACGGGACCGATAATCTGTATTATCTTGCCTTTTATTTCGCTCATTTTGTTCCTAATTGATTAAAAATAGAAGTGTAAAGTTAATTATTTGGAGTTTTTTAACAAAACAAAATTCGGGCTTATTAAAAAATCTTAAATCCGATATAGAGCATAAAATGGATGCATTTTACTGCGCAG
>JBBIGV010000073.1:0-18094 GCA_037447335.1 Ignavibacteria bacterium
CACCTGCACCTGTTCCGTATGAAACGATATCCTGCATCATGTTTGTAACAATTGCTGCTGTTTCAGGTGAAATTGCTTCCCTGTATTCGGGAACAAACTGGTCAATCAGTATCCCGTTTCGGTCTTCAATTTTAAGTACGGAGATTGGCGAAACATAAATGCCGTTATTTCCAATCGTACCGAATGCAGCAGTTAACTCCAACGGTGAGAGTTCGAATGTACCGAGTGCAATTGAAGGATATGGACTCATTTCACTTTGAATACCCATGCGTTTTGAATACCTGATAACATTTGAAGGTGGTGCAATCTCTCCGATAGTTAATCTGCCTGCAACAACATTGGTGGAAAAAGCAAGCGCCTGCCGCAAAGTCATAAATCCGCTGTACTCATGATTAGCATTTGAAGGCGACCATCCTTTGTAGTCAAATTTCTGATTTAGTACTGTGTAAGCCGGATAGTATCCGTGGTCAGTTGCAACTGTATAAACAATCGGTTTAAAAGCTGAACCGGGTTGTCGTTTAATACCGGAAACATGGTTCAGTCCTCTTCCAAATTCCTGGCTTGCACCGCCAACTAAAGCTTTAATATGACCCGTTGATTGATCAATAACAACAAAACCTACCTGGATAGTTGTCTCGGCAGTTTTAACTGAATCAACAAATTTGGGGTCTTCCTTTAAACTGTTATATACAATTGCTTTTTCTTCCGCACTTCCGGCAGCAATGTAAACAGGAGAGTTTTTAATAGCACGATCAATAATATTTGCAAGCAGGCTTTTATTCCAGTCCCAGTTCCAGTTTTTATTAAAGATTGCCTGGTATTCTTTAAGATGTTCGGCTGCAGCTTTATTTGCAATTCGCTGCATCCGGAGATCAAGAGTGGTATAGATATTTAATCCATCTCTGTAAAGATCATATCCATACTTTTCAGAAAGTCCGGTAAGCTGTAATCGCACGTATTCCATGAAATGCGGCGCTTCTGTTCTTACGGCGCTTGGTCTTTCTGATGCAAGGAGGATTGGCTGCTGGCGAAGTTCTTCGTAAACGGACTGCTCAAGTATTCCTGTGCGGACCATGTTCAGCATAACAAGGTTTCGCCTTCTGAGTGAATTTTCATTCCTTCTGATCGGGTCGTAATGTTCGGGTGACTTTAACAATGCAATAAACAAAGCTGATTCGGGAAGAGTTAAATCCTTGCCTGTTTTACCGAAGTAAACCTGGGCAGCGCTTTCAATTCCGTAAGCGCTTCTGCCGAAATAGGAAACATTGAAATACAGTTCGAGTATTTCATCTTTGGTATAAGTTTTTTCAATCTGAATTGCGGTAAGCCATTCCCTGATTTTTCTAACACCAGTATCAAAAATATTTTCTCTGCCCATTTTAAGTTCGTAAAGATTTCGTGCCAGCTGCTGTGTAATAGTGCTGGCGCCTTCTCTGGAAAAGGTAAAAACGTTTTTGATCATAGCTTTGAAGAATCGCGAAAGATCAACACCCCAGTGGCTGTAAAATTTCCGGTCTTCTGTTGCAATTAATGCATCAGTTAAATGCTTCGGCAGGCTGTCAATATTTGTTTCAATCCGGTTCTCAATGAAGAATTGACCGAGAAGCTCGCCATCGGCAGTAAAAACCTTGCTTGCAAGCTGCGGTCGGGGATTTTCAAGTTCTTCAAGCGAAGGCAAGCCGCTGAAAATGTACGCGGTAAAAATGATAAAGAGGATTAATAAAATTCCCGTTACCGAAAGTAAAACCTTGCGTTTATTTCTTCCGGATTTCTTTTTCCTTTTCCTGTAAGAAGAATCATTAAAATACCTGTCCATATCAGAATCAGAAAAATTTTTCTTTGCCATTTTAATTCCAGTTCACTATTTCAAATTTATCATTTAAGAAAGCCCCGTAGCATGGTTCTGTCAACCATGATCCGAGATTGATATATGTTCCGTGTTTGTAATTAATAAAACATCTTTTATGTAAATGCCCAAACAGAACAAAATCAAATCCTTCATCAATCTTTAACTTTGCAGCATCGAATAAGCCGTCGCCTTCACCATAGCTTTTTTGGGATGTATAATTCCTGCTTGATCTGCTTGTCCTGCTCGCAATATTTATACCGAGGTCGGGATGGATAATTGAATACAAGCCCTGTATAAATTTATTCCGGAAAATCGCTTTAAGAATTTTATAACCGAAATCATTCTTAACCAGTCCGTCACCATGCCCGATAAAAAACTTTTTATTGTTGAGCACAATATCTATTGGTTTTTCATAAATAACAGCACCAATTTCGGTGGAGAAAAAATCGCGGTGCATAAAGTCGTGGTTCCCTATAAAATAGTGTAGTTTAATTCCGTTTTCAGTTAAATCCTGCAAAGCTGTAAGCGTTCGGAAGAAACCCTTTTGATATACGCGTCTGTATTCAAACCAATAATCGAAAAGATCGCCAACAATAAACAGCTCATCGCAATTGTGCCTTGCAAATTCAAGAAACTTTACAAGAAGTCTCTCCTTCTTATTTTCTTCATCCCTGGATTGAAGACCGAGGTGCACATCAGAAATAAAAAGATATTTTTTGTTCACAAAAAATTCACGTGTTGTAATAATATTCTATGCAAATATACTAATAGTTATTGATTTCTTTCGGTGTGATTAAATACTGCAAGCAGCCAGTTGTCGGGATCCGGGGTTACTTTTACGGGGCTAAACTGAAGATTAACTTTATAAGATTTTTCGCGTGAATCTATAAATAATTTTTCATAATGGCGCATGCCGTCATCCGATTCTAAAAGTAAATCCAGTGTGAAATAATAGTCAGGATATTCTGTTTGAGTCTGATTGAATGTTAGTTCAAGAACATTGTTTTCCGGTAAAGAATAAATTTTCCATGACCAATCAACTTTAATATGTCCTGTTCCGGTATAGAGCCATTGATCAAAAAATTTATCCAAAGATAAACCTGAAATTTCCTCACATAAAAGTCTGAAATCTTCAGTTGATGCAGCTTCATATTTAAATCGCTCAAAGTATTGACGCAAAATGTTAAAGAAGATCGGATCGCCAAGTTCCTTTCTCAGCATATGAAGAACCCATGCTCCCTTGTTGTAAACTGTGTTTGAGAAGATATCATTACCGGGGTTGTACAGCCGGTGCCTGAAATTTTCGTTAAAGTTACTCATCATTGTAGAGCGTAAAGCAGTCTCACCTGATCTGTATTCATAATACAGAGCCTCAGAATAAGTTGCGAATCCTTCATTTAACCAGATGTCTTTCCACGTTTTAGGTGCAATCGCATTTCCCCACCAATGATGTGCTAATTCATGGGCATACAGGTCATTAAAGAATTTTCTGCCTCCGATAAAATTTGCGCCTATGCCTGTAATTGTCTGGTGCTCCATTGCACCATAATTCCATAAAAATACAGCGACTCCGTATTTCTCTTTCATGAAAGGATATTCGCCGAATAATTCTGCGAAACAGCGGAGCATGTCCGGGTGGTCTTCAAAATCAATCCGGGCATTGGCAACCTGTTCGGGGAATACGTAATAATCAATAGTCATCGTATCCTGTCCATCGAGAGAAATATATTGATCAGTAAAGTGCTCGTATTCCGAAGAATAAACTGCAATCAGATATGTCGAGATCGGATAAATTGTTTTCCAGTGATAGGTCCTTCTATCACCCTCTGTTGTTGTGTTGATAAGAATTCCGTTAGAGACAGAAGTTTGAGAGGAATCATTTGTAATTCTTATATCAAGAAGAGCTTTGTCAGAAGGAACATCATTGCACGGAAACCATGTAGATGCATATACAGGTTCATTAAGATTATAGACAACTGACCGGCTGTTTATTTTCCCGAACACAAACGCCGATAAGCCCATTCTCCTGGGCGTGCCTTCATATTTGACAAAGACTGTGAAGGTGTCCGTTATTGAACTCTCGTCAGAAAAAATGGATAACCTGCTTCCTTTATGTTCGTACTTTGCAGGTAATTCATTAAGACTAAGCCGCTCAATTTTCATATTGTCATAGAAGTTAAGATCAATTCTATTCAGGTGTTCGTCTACAAATCTGGTTGTAATTGTTATATCACCCTTTAGCAATTTTTTATCCGGGTATAGATCAATGTGAAGATCATAATGAAGAATATCAATTTTATGCTGATTTTCTGATATGTAATCAGGAGGGATTGATACTAATGGACCATCACTTAACTTGTGTGATAATTCCAAACCGGATTGTTTCACCAGCGTATAACTGTCTTTCAAAGGTGAAACACCAAACTTCCATCCGATAATAAAGAAAGCAGTTAGCAGGATGTATGGAAGTGCTCGCCGGCTCAATTCTATGTACTTTCTGATGATCTGTTGACCGAAAATTAATAACTTTAATAATCTTTTAACCTAAATTAACTATTATAGCAATTGCCAATCAAATCATATTTCAATATATTAAGAGCAATTCAAAGGAACTAATTATGACTTATCCGGGCTCCTCAATTCTTCGTGATACCTTAACAATGCTTTTAGCCGGCGGGCAAGGGGAAAGATTATATCCCTTAACAGCATACCGAAGCAAACCTGCCGTGCCTTTCGGAGGCAAATACCGCATAATTGATTTTGCGCTTTCTAATTGCCTCAACTCAGGTTTAAGACGAATTTATGTACTTACACAATATAAATCAGACTCGCTTAATCAGCATTTGCTGGAAGCATGGAGTATTTTCAATCCTGAACTTGGCGAGTTTATTTATTCGGTTCCGCCCCAAAGAAAGTTGAATAATGACTGGTATCTTGGAACCGCCAATGCTATTTATCAGAATATGAATCTCTTTTCGTCTGAAAGAAAAGCAACGTGGGTACTAATATTAAGCGGCGATCATATTTATAAAATGGACTACCTTAAGTTTTTACAATTCCATATTGAATCAAAAAGTGAACTGTCGATATCCTGTATTGAAGTTTCAACAGATGATGCAAAACGATTCGGTATTGTGGGAATTGATGAAAAATATGCCGTGCAGTCATTCGTAGAAAAACCATCCGACCCACCACAAATTCCCGGCAAACCACGCCGCTCTTTTGTTAATATGGGGATTTATGTGTTCAATGCTAATACTTTAAGGGATATTTTCAGTGAAATGATGCACCAGAAATTAAAATGCCATGACTTTGGTCAGGATACTATTCCATACATGGTTAAATCCGGAATGAGTGTCCACGCATATAATTTTATTGATGAAAACAAAAAATCATCTCCTTACTGGAAAGATATCGGAACAATTGACAGCTACTTTGCCGCAAGCATGGATTTGATAAGCGTTGTGCCTGAATTTAACTTTTATGATTTAGGCTGGCCTATGCGCACATATCAGTACCAATACCCACCCGCTAAAACAGTTTCGCATGAAGGAGAAAGAGTCGGACGTACGTTAAACTCGCTTATTTGCGATGGCTCGATTGTTTCAGGTGGTTTAGTTGAAAGATCGCTTCTCGGACCCAACGTTCGGGTTAACAGCTTTTCTTACGTTACCGATTCAATTATTATGAATAGCTGCTCTATCGGAAGGTACGCAAGAATCAGAAGAGCAATAATTGATAAGAATGTTACTGTGCCCGATGGATACGAAATTGGTTTTGACCCTGAAGGTGATAAGAAAAAATTTACAGTTACAGACAGCGGCATTGTCGTAATCGGAAAGAATTATGAGTTTACAGATTAGATGAAGTTTAGTTTTTATGCAGACTTTCTCAACCGGGTATTAAAAAGAGTAATTTCAATCAATATCCCCTGATACCGGTTAAGTCTATTTATGTAACTGTGCGATAATGAATTTCGTCAGGAAAGAATTTTTATTGTAATTTCAAATGGAACGGCAAACAAAAAAAATAAATAAGATTGAAGATAAGCTGAAAACCCTGCCCGCCCATCCGGGTATTTATCAATTTTTAAATGATAAAGGAAGGGTTATTTATGTCGGTAAAGCAAAAAATCTGCGCAACAGAGTCCGGACCTATTTCCAGTCCGGTATAACTTCTGCCAAAACTTTAGCGCTCGTAAACAAGATTGATGATGTTCAACTGATAATTACTGATAATGAAATTGAAGCGCTTGTGCTTGAGAATAATCTTATTAAAAGTCTTAAGCCGAGATATAACATAAACCTTAAGGACGATAAATCTTTTCCGTACATAAAAGTAACGAAGGAACCATATCCGAGAATTTACCCTACAAGGCGGGTAATAAAAGACGGCTCAAAATATTTTGGCCCTTATACCGAAGTAAAAAGTATGAAGGCTTCTTTAAGATTAATTAACCAGGTGTTCAGAATACGAAGCTGTAAGCTGAACATAACTCAGGATTCCATTGAAAAAAAGAAATTTAAAGTGTGCCTGGATTACCATATTAATAAATGTGACGGACCCTGCGAAGGACTGATCTCCGAATCAGATTATGGCGAAATGGTAAACGAAGTTGTTAAAGTGCTGCGCGGAAGAACTGATGATCTCATTAAAGATTTAACTGTTAAGATGAATGCTGCAGTTGCTGATCTTCATTTTGAAAAAGCTGCCGAGATCAGGGATAAACTTGAACAATTAAAAGCCATCTCGAATAAACAAAAAATAGTAAGCGATGATTTTGAAGACAGGGATATTATCGCCGCAGCTTTTGAAGGCAAAGACTCATCCTGCTCTATTCTCAACATACGAAATGGTAAGCTTGTCGGAAAAAGACAGTTGAAGCTTTCTATCGAAGCAGGCGAAACAATTGAAGAAATTTATTCTGCTGCAATCAGGTTTTATTACAGTGAGTTCGTGGAAATCCCGAAAGAAATTGTAGTGGAAGTTTTACCCTCCGAATCTGATACAATGCTTGAGTGGCTAAATCAAAAATCAAGCGCTAAAGTAAAATTTATTGTACCGCAAAGAGGAGATCTTAAATCACTCGTTAAAATGTGCAAAGAGAACGCTATATTGCAGCTCAAAGAAATTCAGATTCAAAGAATGAAAAACCTGGGACAGGCGCCTTACTCGCTTGCTGCTTTGCAGAGGGATTTGCGTTTAAAAAAACTTCCGCGGAAAATTGAATGCTTCGATATTTCTAATCTTCAGGGCACGGATACAGTTGCAAGCATGGTTGTATTTGAAGACGGTAAACCAAAGAAGAGTTTGTATCGAAAGTTTATTATTAAATCTGTGTCCGGACCTGATGATTTTGCAAGCATGAGAGAAGTTATTGCACGCCGGTATGTAAAGATAACTGAATACAACGGCACTCTCCCCGATCTGATTATGGTTGATGGCGGAAAAGGTCAGCTTTCAAGTGCGGTTGAAGTTCTTGATGAACTCGGATTTTCAGATTACACCATCGTCGGACTGGCAAAAAGACTTGAAGAAGTTTTTTTCCCTGATCAGCCCGAGCCAGCTACATTACCAAAAACTTCGTCCGGGTTAAAACTTCTTCAGCAAATAAGAGATGAGGCACACAGGTTTGCAATCACATTCCACCGTGAAAGAAGAAGTAAAAGAACAATCAGAACAGAGCTAACCGAAATTAAGGGAATCGGAAAGGCTACTGCGGATAAATTATTAAAGGAACTGGGCAGTGTTAACGGAGTAATAGCTTCAGCAATTGATACGCTTGCTGAATTAATCGGCAGACAAAAAGCTGAAATAGTAGTGCGATATTTTAACCAAACTGAAAATCAAAAAGCTGAAAATCAAAAAATACAATGATAAAATACCCTGTAATCATATTATCAATAACCTCGCTCGGATTGCTTTTTTATTTTACTAAAGGAATCGGCAAAGATGATCCGCCTAAATACTACCCGGATGAAAATATCGTTATGGATTACAGTTCATTGCGCGATACTCTCTACACATTAAAGCCTTATTTTATTGAAGTAAATCTCACCTCCCAGACAGGCTATTTACATTCGCGTTACGATTCTTTGATGGAATTTGGCTTATCAACCGGCACAAGAAGAATTGAAGACGGCGTTGAAACAAAGGAGGGATTATTCGTAATTCAATCAATGATGCCGAGGTGGCATTCACGGCAGTTCGACAGCACATTAATGCTGAACTGGATGGGCTTTAATTATGGAATCGGATTTCATGCATTACTTGGAAACAGTTATTACAGATACCTTGGTGTGCGAAAAAGTTCACACGGCTGCGTGCGTTTATCAAGAGAAGATGCAAAGGACATTTATTCAAAAATAGATTTCGGAACACCGGTACTTGTGCACAGCGGGTACCCTGCGATCACCATTGCTTTTGCAGACAGTTCCGATGAATTATCCATACCCGATTATTCTCAGATGAGAATTCTCCTTCCGGAACGTTTCCTTTCTTTATATGGCGGAAAATATCTTACAGAAAATCTTCCCCGGCTGCTGATTGACAGGAGCAATGTTGGTCATCCCGGTTTACCCATAGGTGATGCAAGAAGAATCCCAAAGCGTCAGGTTATACTTCCCATCCACAGATATATTCAACCGGTCATTCCGAGTGTTCTGAACCTCGAACTTGTAAAACGAGAACCGGCGAAATAAATCATTGTCTTTCCCGCAGGTTCTAAATGCGATTTATCGCATTTACCAGATAAGAAAAAAAACTCACAAATCGGTTTGAACCGTTTTTAAGCGATGGGGGTATTCCAACTCTTTGTGTATGGGGTAAATCCCATACAGAACCTGAATGATTTCCCCGCAGGTTCTAAATGCGATTTATCGCATTTACAAAATATGAAAATACAATAATTGCATTCACCTCGAACTTTATTCCATATTAATAAGCACTTTGCGGATTGTATCAACAGCCCACATTGTTTCTTCTTCAGTTATAACAAGCGGAGGAGCAAATCTGATAATATCACCATGAGTTGGTTTTGCCAGCAGTCCGTTTTCTTTGAGCGCTGCACACACATCCCATGCTGTCTTTCCGCTTTTAGTCGGCTTGATAACAATTGCATTAAGCAATCCTCTACCGCGAACAGTAGTGAGTATCTCTGCCTCATTCATAACTTTTTCCATTTCTGCACGGAAAATTTTGCCAAGCCTCTCTGCATTATCAGCCAGTTTTTCATCAACAATTACTTTCAAAGCTGCCATTGCAACTTTGCAGGCAAGTGGATTACCTCCGAAAGTTGACCCGTGCTGTCCCGGCTTGATTGTCAACATTATTTCATCTCTTGCCAGAACTGCCGATACGGGCAGAACTCCACCCGATAATGCCTTGCCAAGTATAAGTATATCCGGTTTAACCGATTCATGATCGCACGCAAGCATTTTTCCGGTTCTTGCTAATCCTGTTTGAACTTCATCGGCAATAAATAAAACATTCTTTGAGCGGCATAACTCGTATGCTTTTTTAATATAGCCTTCATCAGGAACAACAACACCGGCTTCACCCTGTATAGGTTCTACAAGAAATGCAGCAACATTAGGATCCTCAAGCGCTTTTTCGAGTGCGGGAATATTGTTATAAGGTATAAGTTCGATACCGGGCAGATACGGTCCGTAACCTTCACGTGAATCCGGATCATTCGACGCAGAAATTGCCATCATAGTTCTGCCGTGAAAATTATTCTCAGCAAAAATAATTTTAGCTTTATACTTTTCGATTCCTTTAACATCATAAGCCCAGCGGCGTGCAAGCTTTACTGCTGTTTCATCACCTTCAACGCCGGTATTCATCGGCAGCACCTTATCATAACCAAGAAGTTCTGTTATATACTTTTCATACTCACCAAGAACGCTGTTATAAAAAGCGCGTGATGTTAAAGTTAATTTATCAGCCTGTTCATTTAATGCTTTTATGATTTCAGGATTGCAGTGACCCTGGTTCACTGCAGAATATGCTGAAAGGAAATCGAGGTATTTTTTCCCTTCCACATCCCATACCCAGACTCCTTTACCCTTATCAATTACTACATCGAGCGGGTGATAATTATGCGCACCGTATTTGTCTTCAAGTTCTATAAAATATTTGCTTGACTGCATTTTTTCTCCGTTTATTAAATTAAAATTTATGATAATCAAATTTATCAAATAAAGCCCTGAGTTAAAAAAATATTGCATCCTGTTTTGAGTAAAAGCATGTTTTATCACGTGATGGGATGAAGCTTGCTCTCAGGCTTAACCATTAACCTTGCTATTAGAACCCCGCTTAAGTAATTTACAAATGAGATAAGCTGTAATTTCATATTATCAAATTCTTTAGAACGATTTTTCTTAATAAAATTTTTAAAAAATATCGAAAGGTTTAAATGATTATCGGACAAGCTTTAAGGATAGTTTTAATCGTATTTGTTTCTCTTATTCTATCCCAAAACGGATTTGCATGGGGCGAGAAGGGTCACAAATTAATTACACGCAAGGCAATTGAACTTCTACCAAAAGAAATGAATTTCTTTATGAAATGGTCGGCTGAAATAGAGGATCTCTCTGTTGAGCCTGACAGACGCAGGAACTATGACAGCACAGAACACCCGAAACATTTTATTGATATAGATTTCTACAAAGAGTTTAATGCGGGTACGATGATTTTCGATAAACAGGAACTGCTTAAAATTTACGGAGACAGTATCGTAACGGCAATGGGAATTTTACCGTGGACTATTGTTGATACATACAATGCACTCGTAAAAGCTATGAAGGAAAAGAACAGGGATAGAATCCTGATACTTAGCGGAGACCTGGCTCATTACATTGGTGATGCTTCACAGCCTATGCACACAATTCTAAATTATGATGGTCAGTTAAGCGGTCAAAACGGCATTCACCGCAGGTATGAATCAGTAATGGTTGACCGTTATTTAGACGATATAAAAAACTCAATGAGCATCAAACCGCCTTTTTATATAGAAGATAAACTCAATTTTGTTTTTGATTTTATCACTGAATCTTTCAGCTATCATCCCGTGTTATTTGATGCTGACCTGAATGCTCATGCAATAAGCAATTCCACAGAAAACGATGAATATTACAGAATTCTGTGGTTCAGAACGAAGTATGTTACCCAACGACAATTTAGTTCTGCATCAGGAGCTATCGCATCACTCTTTTATTCCTCGTGGAGTGATGCAGGTAAACCGGATTTAAATAATGCTAACTAAAACTACAGGAAATTATTTATGATAATGCGTACAATTTTATTTCTTCTTTTTTCATTACAAGTTACAATTGCACAGGTAATTACCTGGACACCTAACTTTCCCACACAAAACGATTCGATTTACGTTTATTTTAATGCTACTCAAGGCAATGGTGGTTTAGCCGGATATACCGGTGATGTTTATGCACACACCGGTGTAATTACCAATCTCAGCACAAATCCATCCGACTGGAGATATGTTAAAACAAATTGGGGGCAAAATACACCTGAAACCAAACTGGAAAGAATCGGACCTGATCTGTATCTGTTCAAAATACGTCCTGCTGTACGAGCGTTTTATGGTGTGCCTGTTAGTGAAAATATCCTTCAGGCTGCTTTCGTATTCAGAAGCGGTGTTCAGGTCGGAGGTCAATACCTTGAAGGAAAAACCGAAACCGGCGGCGATATTTTCCTTCCATTATTTGGCGCCGGGCTAAATGTTGCAATAACGAAGCCGGCTCAATACCCGGTATTCCCGGCTATGAATGATACTGTCAGGATTACTGCAATTTCATCTCACTCGATAAATCTTGCATTATATGTGAATGATGTTCTCGTTGCGCAAACAACAGACAGCACACTGAACCACAACATCATTGTAACTGAATCGGGAAAGAAGAGAGTTAAAGCAATGGCTACAGGTTCAAATAATCAAACAGTTGCTGATTCCATCTATTATGTTGTCAATCCTCCGCTTACAATTGAACCACTGCCCTCAGGAATTGTGGACGGAATAAACTATACGAGTAATTCATCGATGACCTTATCGCTGTATGCACCCGAAAAGGATTTTGTTTATGTGATTGGCGATTTTAACAACTGGGAAGTTGAAACGGATTATTTTATGAAGCAAACTCCCGATGGCAAGCGCTGGTGGGCTGAAGTTAACGGGCTTACTTCACAACAGGAATATATTTTTCAATATCTCGTAAACGGAAATATGCGAATTGCTGATCCATATTCTGAAAAGATAAGCGACCCATGGCATGATAAGAATATCTCAGCTTCAACTTATCCGAACTTGATTCAGTATCCCGTCGGAAAAACCACACAGATAGCTTCGGTAATTCAAACCGGGCAGCAGCCTTTTAACTGGCAGGTAACCAACTTCGAAAGACCTGCTCCGGCAGACCTGGTTATTTATGAATTGCTTATCAGAGATTTTCTTTCAACTCACGATTATAAAACTTTGAAAGATACTCTTTCATATCTGAAAAGGCTTGGTGTAAATGCAATCGAACTTATGCCGGTAATGGAATTTTCCGGCAATGAAAGCTGGGGTTACAACCCAACATTTCACCTGGCGCCTGATAAATATTATGGGACTAAAGACGATCTGAAAAAATTTATTGATGCTGCACATGCTGAAGGTATGGCTGTAATTCTTGACATCGTTCTGAATCATATTGATAACCCTTCGCCCCTTGCAAGATTATACTGGGATGCACAAAACAACAGACCTTCAATAAATAATCCGTGGCTTAATCCCCTGCCGCGCCATCCTTTTAATGTTTTTAATGACTTCAACCATGAAAGGGATGCAACCAAATACTACGTTGACCGCGTTAATCTTTGGTGGCTGAAGGAATACAATGTTGACGGCTACAGATTCGACCTCTCAAAGGGATTTACTCAAACCTACAGCGGCAGTAATATTGCGCTGTGGAATCAGTATGACCAGTCAAGAATAAACCTGCTCAAAAGAATGGCAGATGTAATATGGAACTATGATTCAACAGCGTACGTCATTCTCGAACATTTTGCTGATAACAGTGAAGAAATTGTTCTGTCAAATTATGGTATGATGCTCTGGGGTAATATGAATCACGATTATGCTGAAGCTTCAATGGGTTATAATTCTAATCTGTCGTGGGGTTCTTATAAAGCCAGAGGATGGAATGACCCGCATCTGATTACGTATGCTGAAAGTCATGATGAAGAAAGAATTATGTACAAAAATCTGCAATGGGGAAATTCTTCCGGTTCGTATAACATAAAACAGCTTAATACAGCATTGCAAAGAATAAAGCTGATTGCAAGTTTTCTCTTCACAATACCGGGTCCTAAAATGTTCTGGCAGTTTGGCGAGCTTGGTTATGATGTTTCAATCAACTATCCTTGCAGAACCTGCAATAAGCCAATATTGTGGAATTATCTGAATGATGCCAGACGAACGAACGTGTATAAGGTTTTTGCAGCGCTTATAAAACTAAAGGAGTATGATGCATTTCGCAGTACTGATTTTAATTTAAATGTAGGCACATACTCAAAGCGAATAAATATTAATCATTCCTCCATGAACGTCTCGGTAATCGGCAATTTCAACGTTCTGCCGATGAACAATAATCCGAACTTCAGCAATACAGGATGGTGGTATGAATACTTTACCGGCGATTCAATTTTTGTAACCGATACGCAAGCGCCTTTTGTGCTTGAACCGGGTGAGTTCAGGATTTACACAACAGTCCGTTTGCCAAAGCCTGAAGACGGAATTCTCTCGAATGTTGAAGCTTTCGATGCCGGTATAGTTGAAGAATTTTACCTTGGACAGAATTATCCTAATCCGTTCAACCCTTCAACTGATATTATTTACACAGTCAAAGAGCCTGCTGATGTTACAATAAAAATTTATGATATGCTCGGGCGTGAAGTGAAAACTCTCGTAAATGAAACAAAGTCAGCAGGATCATATGTTACCTCTTGGACCGGAGATAATAATTCAGGACAACAGGTTTCAAGCGGTGTTTATTTTTACAGGATGGAGGCAGGAAATTACAGTTCTGCCAGAAAAATGGTCTTTCTGAAATAACGACAAATGTCTTAACAGTAAGTGAGTAGACATTCAATCTGAAACTCAATATTTATTTTAAGTGGAATCCTGTTCTGCAATCTGAACCGGATTCCACTTTCTGTATCAACTCTGCGTTAGTCTTATTTCGGATAAGATTACTGCCGATGCACTTGCAACATTTAGTGAATCAATACTTCCCCTTCCCGGTATTGTTATAAAATCCTCGGCTATTTCACGTAATGAATCTGAGGGACCGGAAGCTTCGTTCGAAAAAACTATCACAGCTTTCGATGGGAAAGTATAATTGTAAATATCTTTTCCGTTAAGATCAGAGCAGATAATGCGATATCCTTTTCTTTTAAAAGTTTGTAATTGTGCTTGCAGATTTACATCGCGGGCAATATTAAGGTAGAACAATGAACCCATAGCTGACCTGATAACTTTTGGATTGAATACCTCTGCCGAATTTTCACTTACAAGAATATCTTTAAATCCAAACCATTCACAATTTCTTAATATTGTTCCGAGGTTACCTGGGTCGGAAATATTATCGATGCATACAATGATACCTGAACTATATGGTTTTATTTTATCGGGAAACTTTAAAACCGCTGCTATCCCCTGTGGAGTTACGGTATCACAGAGTTTTTCAAAATCTTTATCACGAAGTAATTCAAAAGGCAGGCGAAAACTTTTTATTCGATTTTTCAGATCCGGTTTTTTCTCTGCAAATGAATTTGTAAGAAATGCAATCTCGATTTTGTATGAACCGTTTAAGGCATCATTTACGAGTTTTTCACCTTCAATTAAGAATTTTTTTTCTTTCTGTCTGTATTTTTTATGAAGCAGAGAAGAATAATATTTTAATTGCTTTTGAGTTAACATAAAAGCTTGTTGTAGTTCTGTGTTTTCCCCGAATCCTGATCGGCTTCAAGCTGCCTCAGATAATCCCATGAATAAATTCCGGTATTATGCCCGTCTTTCCAGCTTACCTGTATTGCGTACTCACCAACAAGCTGAATATCAGTTGCCACATACATATCCGGATTATCCTTGCTTTTTGTCGGCGGCAGATAAGTTTTGAATAGCACTGTTTCGCCTTTACATCCGGCACATGGGCATTCATCACGCAGATATTTTAAATCAATCAGAGATTCGGAATCATCTTTCCACACGAGTTTCAGTTTACTCTTTTGAAAAATTTTAATTTGTTTTGGCGCCATATATTTTGTGCATTTAATTTGAAATATAAACTCTCTTGCATTATTAAATTGTGAATTGAGAGTGAGATACAGCTTTGCGAGATTACATTCCTTTAACAACTTTCATCAAATCACTTCATAAGCCTATAAATTAAAAATTAATTTAGCCTGCCATTATTAAAGATTGCAATTCTTAACAGCAAAATAACACTTAATTGTTTATTTTAGCATGAGCAAATTAACCATACTACAGAAACAGAAATTGTAATAACAAGAAACCTTAATGGATAGCTTACTGACCGAGCTGCTGCTTTTTCTTTTGCTGATGCTCCTATCGGGGCTGCTTGCCGCTGCTGAAATTGCTATTGCCGCATTCGGAACAAATAAAATTGAGGAGCTTAAAGAAAAGAAAGACCCGCTTGCACATTCATTTGAATCAATTCAACGCGATTCCGAGTCATTTTTCGGGACTGTTCAGATAATTACGACAACCTCCCTGCTTGCTTCAGCAATACTTGCATATCACATAGCATTAAAAACGCTGTTCCCGCTGCTTCAAAAATCCGGCATTCAATGGCTTACAGATTATGCTTATTTCATAACCTTCATCATTACTCTTATTATCGTTTCGGCTTTTGCAATTGTAGCAGGAATTCTTATCCCGAAATCGCTTGGATTTAAGTATGCAGAGTTAATAGGTAAGATTACTGTAAGAGGATTGATCTTCCTTACATTCATATTCAGGTACCCGGCAAAAATGCTGACTGCAATAAGCAATGTAATCCTTAAACCTTTTAATGACAGCACAAACTTTTCCGAATCCCGTTTATCTGAAGATGAAATCCGGATCATCCTGTCAGATGGACTTAAATCAGGAGTGATTGCTAAAACAGAGCACGAAATCATCAGCAACATATTTGAGTTTAATGATCTTAAAGCAAGAGAAGTTATGAGACCCCGCACAGAGATGACTGCTGTGGATATACTTAATGATAAAGATGAAATCATAAGGGAAATAATCCGGTCAGGGCACTCTCTTGTACCGGTTTATGAAAACCTGCCCGACAATATAATCGGGGTTATTCACACAAAAGATATTGTAAGGTCTATGATCGATAACGGCTCGGCAGATTTAAGACAACTGATAAGACCGGGATACTTTGTGCCCGATTCAAAACTGAATTCAGATATTCTTAAAGAAATGCAAAAGCGCGGCGAACGGCTTGCCATTGTAACCGATGAGTACGGCGGAACTGAAGGCGTTATTACTATGGAAGATATTCTTGAGGAAATAGTTGGTGAATTTAAAAGTGAAGACGCGGCTGAACAATCATTTCACACTAAACTGCCTGATGGTAAGTACTACGTTCTTGGCTCAATGTATATTGATGATTTTAATGAGGTGTTCAATTTTAATTTGCCTCTGTCTGAAGAATATAATACAGTTGCCGGATTTGTATCCGATAAAACCGGGAAGATCCTGAATATAGGAGAAGCTTTCCAATATGAGAACATTGTCTTCGAACTCATAAAAAAATTAAGGCAGAAGATGGTGCAGTTCAAAGTCTATTCGACAGATGGAAGCTTCAGCGAGAAAACCCCATCACAAACAAACTGAACAGAAAGACTTTTCATTAGTAAATTCCTTGCATAACTGAATGAAAAATATTAGTTTTGTGCGCTAAATTTGCTGGCGTAGCTCAATTGGCAGAGCAATTGATTTGTAATCAATAGGTTGCGGGTTCGAGTCCCATCGCCAGCTCTTACCTAAACCCTGGAGCCATTCAGGGTTGTTTATTTTAAATTATTTTACACCCCGCCCCTTCTAGGTTGTAGTAAATACCGATTTACACTGAATTTTCAAACAATAATCGAATATTTCTGCGGTTTAAGCCTGATTTTTTGCCTTTTTCCACAACATATCCACATCTTTCCAAATGGAATGATACTTGAGATATTTAAGCCTGAAAGCCAAAAAGCTTATAAAAAGCTCAAAAAAGGGGAAACGTATTATACTAAAGGTAATTTTTTTTTTTTTATTTGCAGATACTCAATACTTATTGTCTTGAAAAAGATGAACAAAACCGAACTATACAATAAAATCTTAGCCTATACAGAATGTGCCTATTCACATTTTGAGGTGAAACAGGCATCAAATGGTATTACAGGTGATTTTCATATTCTTGAATTCAATGAGAAATTCAGAGAGCTTTTTGATATTCCTCCAATTCCAAAATCAAATAATTTTTCAGCAAGTAATATCTCGCACGATTTCGTTTCATTTCTGTTACAGATTGCTCCGACGAGTGCAGAGCAATCACCCGGAATAAAAAACAAGCTGCTTCTTGCTTATAATAAAAAACTAATCGAGGTCATTACATTCCAGACGGGCGCTCAACAATTTGCAGGGATATTTAAAGATGTATCTTACAGCAGCAGCGAAATTATTGCTTTCGGATCTGATGCAAATGAAACAAACCCCATCCTCAAAAACTTTTTCGGTATAGTATACCAGGTTTCCTCAGAAAATTTGTATGTCAGCTTTATAGCGGGAATTGTAGGTGAAGTAACCGGGTATCAGAAAGAAGATTTTCTTTCAGGTCGGTTATCATGGATTGATATTATCCATAGTGATGACAAACAAAAAGTTCTCACACAAATAAAATTATTACAAAAGGATGATCAGCATACCTCCGATATTATTTACAGAATAGTCACTAAAAACGGAGCGCAAAAATGGGTAAGGGACATCTGCAAGAACGTCATTAACGAATCAGGCAGCAAAAATCTTATACAGGGAACTGTGTATGATATAACTGAAAAAGTTCATGTTCGGGAATCTCTGAATCAAAGTGAAGCAAGATATCGCCTGCTGTTTGATCAATCTCCCGTCGGGATTTTTCTTTAGAAATCAACATGTTGCTGTAGTTGGCGGAGGGGATACAGCTT
>JBBIGV010000074.1:0-16237 GCA_037447335.1 Ignavibacteria bacterium
TTAATCTGTCCTGCGGATGTTTTTCTTGAAGTTTCTTGTTTATGATTTTAGTTTTAGTATGTCATTCTTTCTACCCTATGCAGTTGTTTTTCCTGAAGCATAAGCTGTATGAAAAGACGATCCCAATTTCTCAAAGACTTTTTAGAAGTAATTAAAGGGAACTTGATTTGTTTATTTAGTCAGTCAAAATCAATTAATTAACATAATTCTTTAACTTAATAAGAAGGGGAGCAATATGAAGAATTGTATTGTTTTCATTTTGTCCATTGTTCTTTTCTCAGGTTCATTTAGCCTTGCTCAGGATGCAGGCATACCCGGTGCAGATTTCAATCCCAATGCCGCGCCTTACGCTTTTGTACAGGATGTTGGTGAGGATGTATTGTCCACATTGACATGGACCTCTCTGGCTACTTCAGTTCCGATTTCCAGAAGCTGTATTGCATACATTAATGTTGGTGGAAATGACTATATCTATCATTTCGGTGGTGGTGCTGGCGCACAACTATCTGAAGTCAGAAGATATGATGTTGCAGCTAATACCTGGACTAACACGGGTTTTGCACCAATCCCATCAGGTATGAGTGCAGCGGCTGCAGTTACAATCGGTGATAAAATTTATATCTTCGGCGGCGAAAATGCCGCAGGACTAGGCCGAACTTATATGTACGACCCGGTTGCAAATACCTGGACTACCAAAGCAAATATGCTTACCCCGGTAACTGATGCATTAGTTGTTAAACTTGTCACCGAAGATTATGTTTATGTAATCGCAGGCGGCAACGGTTTATTTGGTACTGTAGTTTCTAACGCTGTTCAACTGTATAATGTGGCCACCAATACCTACACGGCAGCAACAAGCTACCCGGTTTCTGTTGCTATGCTGGGTGGTGGAATTCTTAACTATACAATTATTGCTGCTGGAGGTTGGACAGGCACTACGGGGCAGCCTGCCGCTTATAAGGGTGTAATTGATCCCACCAATTTAGCTAATATCACCTGGACACCAATTCCAAACTATCCTGGCACTGGTGTTACAAGGATGGGAAGTCACCACGTAACTTTTGGTTCTCTACCCTCCGCTGCAGGTGTATTCTTTAGCGGCGGTGCAGTTAATGGTGCAACTTATACAGGTGGTACTTATCTCTACAATTATTGTACTGATGCATGGGAAACCCTTACTCCATCATTGTCTCAGCCAAGATCTAACTTTAGAGGTTCCGGTTCAGGTAATAATGTTGTTCACCTTGTAGCCGGATGGATTGGTTCTGCAGTGGGAACTCATGACAGGGCTACTCTTACCGGCATTGCCGGTAATTGCTATATTCCTATTCCTGTTGAACTGGCAGCATTCAGCGCTACTGTAAGCAATGGCGATGTTATGCTCAACTGGCAAACCATTACCGAAACAAACAATAAAGGTTTCGAAATTCAGAGAAGCTCAGAGGATGGTTTTACCTCTGTCGGTTATGTTGACGGTAGTGGAACCACTACTGAAATTCAGAACTACTCCTTTGTTGACAGAAGAGTTAATCCCGGCGAGTACTACTACAGGCTAAAACAAATTGACTTCGACGGAACTATCGCTTACTCGGATGAAATTCTTGCAGAGGTTACTCCTCCGGCTTTATTTGCTCTTAATCAGAACTTCCCGAATCCATTCAACCCATCAACCACAATTCGTTTCCAGGTTGCAGTTGAAAGTGATATAACTTTGAAAGTGTTCAACGTGCTTGGACAGGAAGTTGCAAATGTTCTCAATTCAAAGATTGAAGCAGGATTCCACGAAGTGCTGTTCGATGCAAGCGGATTGAACAGCGGCGTTTATTTCTATCAGCTTCAGGCAAGAGGTGTTGATGGAAAGGACTATAACTCAACTAAGAAGATGCTGCTAACGAAATAAAATAATTATCTTCGTCACCGTAGGACAGATCATTAATCTGTCCTGCGGATGTTATTAATTGACATTTAATCAATTCTTAATTTCATTTCCCTATCCATGAAATTTATATTTGTTCTACGTCCGTGAACTATTCATAGTACTCTGGGTAATTATTACTGAACCGTTTAAACTCTCGTTTAAAATGTTTATTTTCGTGCCGTCAATTCTTAAAATAAATCAAAATGACAATGAAATTTTTTGTTCTTTTATTCACAGTTTTCACATACTTAATTTTCCCGCAAAGCGAATACCACAGGTGGAAGCCGCTTATACTTACCGATAATCAAAAAGCATGGTACGATGCCGCATCCTTTACAAATGTTGAGGATAATGTTTTACGTGTGTGGGTGCTTCAAATGCACCGCCCTCCTCTTATGTTTGAGGGTATTAAGGGCGACATCTACCGTTCAAAAACCCTTTATGCAATAAATCTTTCAGATGCCCGTTATGGAATAATGACGGTAGTCTATTACAGCGTAGAGAACAGGGAAATTTTTAGATTTAACTACGAACTCGCCACTGTAGAAAAAAACACATTGTTCGTTTACCCTGTAACAGAAAATTCAACCCTTCACGAAGTAATTAAAGAGTATATGAAAACCCAGGCAGGCAGCAGATGACAGAAGCAGAAATCGAATTTGAAAAATTTGTTTTTGTGCGTGAATCATTTATACATGGCAGCGGGG
This sequence comes from Ignavibacteria bacterium, assembly GCA_037447335.1. Taxonomy (GTDB): domain Bacteria; phylum Bacteroidota; class Ignavibacteria; order Ignavibacteriales; family Ignavibacteriaceae; genus JBBIGV01. The sequence continues at coordinate 2,626 of JBBIGV010000074.1, forward strand.
TTTTTACTTCTGTGGATATACCACAAGGCTCATTGATTATGTTCATCCGGGGAGAGGTGATCTCAGGAGATGAATGTGAGCGGCGTGAAGAGGAAGAAGGCAATGTATATATCTTCTGGAACGGCGACGATACATATATTGATACTTCTTCAACAGATAAAATCAAGTATATAAATCATAATTGTGATTATAACTGCGATGTGGTGGGGAATGATGAATTTAGTCTGATGCTTATAGCGTACCGGCATATTAAAGCCGGTGAAGAATTAACTATTGACTACGGCTACGAAGAGATTTACGAATATTGTCAATGCAGGTTGTGCGCCTGAATTCTTTGGTGAGGACATATACAATCAAACTTTAATATCTTCAGTAAAATCGTGTTAGCTTATCACCCGGTTAAACTACAATTTCTGATTCCTTTTTCAGCGCAAGCTTAGCGTTCTTCCTGTCAAGTTCCGTAAGATATTTTTTCCTTATCCTGATACTTTGCGGAGTAACCTCAACAAGCTCATCATCGCTGATCCACTCTATAGCTTGTTCCAGAGTTAATAAAGTTGGCGGTTCAAGTTTAATAGCTTCATCAGCGCCGGCAGCTCTGAAGTTTGTAAGCTGTTTTGTTTTTGTCACATTAACAAACATATCGCTGCTCCTTGAGTTTTCTCCAACCACCATACCCTCATAAACACCTATGCCAGGTTCAATAAAAAATACTGATCTTTCCTGCAGCTTAAACATTGCATACGAGGATGCAATACCTGTTTCCATAGCAACCAAAGCGCCTTTTTGCCGGTGAGTAATTTCACCTTTAAACGGTTCGTAAGAGTGGAAGTTATGATGGAGAATCCCTGTCCCCCTTGTGTCAGTTAAGAATTCGGGACGGTAGCCAATCAATCCTCTTGACGGTACGAAAAACTCCAGCCGGGTACTATCGCCTATTGTGATCATATTTTTCATTTCAGCTTTACGCTTCCCAAGCTTCTCGATCACAACTCCGACATAATCTTCCGGAACGTCAATTATTACATGTTCAATGGGTTCACAGATAACATCCTGTATACGTTTGGTTATAACTTCCGGTTTACTAAGTTGAAGTTCGTATCCCTCGCGGCGCATATTTTCTATCAGAATAGCCAGGTGCAGTTCCCCCCTGCCGCTGACCTTAAATGCATCGGGAGAATCTGTCATTTCAACTCTCAGGCTAACATTGGATTTTAATTCGCGGGATAGTCGTTCACTTATATTTCTTGTTGTAACGTATTTACCTTCCTGACCGGCAAAGGGAGAATTGTTTACTATAAAATTCATTGTTAACGTTGGATCGTCAACCGAAACATAAGGAAGCGCTTCAGGCAGATCAGGGGCTGCAATCGTATCTCCGATATCAACATCTTCAAGACCGGCGATGGCGCCTATATCACCTGCAGATAATTCAGAAGTATCTACTCTCTTGATATTTTCAAAAGAGTATAACTTTGTAATCTTTGCTTGCAGATTATTTCCAATTCTTGGAATTAGTATAACCTGATCTCCTGTTTTTAATGAACCGCTGTGCACTCTGCCAATCCCGATCCTGCCCAGGTAATCATTGTAATCAATTGCAGAAATCAGCATTCTGAACGGGGCATTTGTATCTGCAGCAGGCGGCGGAACTTTTTCGGTTATGATTTCAAAAAGAGGAATCAGGTTGTTGTTATCATCTTCAGGATTGAGTTTTGCAATCCCTTCTTTTGCGATAGTATATACAAACGGAAAGTCAAGCTGCTCTTCAGAGGCGCCAAGAGAAACAAAAAGATCAAAGACCTCGTTCAGAACTTCATTCGGTCGTGCATCTTTTCTGTCTATTTTATTTATAACCACAATTGGTTTGAGATTTAAATCGAGAGATTTCTTAAGTACAAAACGTGTTTGGGGAAGCGGACCTTCGGCAGCATCAACAAGAAGCAAAACGCCATCCACCATTCTGAGGGTTCTTTCAACTTCGCCTCCGAAGTCGGCATGTCCGGGAGTGTCAACAATATTTATTTTCAGATCCTTATATCTCACGCTCAGATTTTTTGCAAGGATAGTTATTCCCCTCTCCTTCTCAAGTGCGTTCGAATCCATTATTCTTTTTTCCACCTGTTGGTTTTCTCTGAATGCGCCGGTTTGTTTCAGCATAAAATCAACCAGTGTGGTTTTACCATGATCTACGTGGGCAATGATAGCAATATTTCTTATGTTTTCTTTTATGTTACTCACTAATTTTCCTTACTGTTAAAAATTGAAGCGCAAATATAAGTATCCGATGAAGCATAACAAAGCGGAGTGTATTCGTCATACACCGGCAGGTTGATAATAAAGTATCAATCAAATTACGCGGATTTGTTAGTGCCGAATTAATATATTATTTAAGAACAGCGCAAACCAATTTATAATTTGAATGTCTTGTCTTTCCGTTACGATTCATTATCGTTAATTTTAGCCGATCAAAAAATATTTTATTAAACAAAATGAAAAAACTCACCCACGAAGAAATCTCGCGAAACAGAAGCACACTTGAAACACTTCACAAAGTAAAAAAGCTGCCGGTTTATGTTGTGTTGAACAGTATAAGAAGCACATACAATGTGGGTTCAATTTTCAGAACTTCTGATGGAGCAATGATCGAAAAGCTTTATTTGTGCGGTTACACACCTTACCCGCCAAAAGAAGGTTTAACCTCCGGCAAAAAAGAAATTCTGAAAACAGCTCTCGGCGCTACCGATAGTGTAAACTGGGAATATGTGAAAGACCCGAAAGAAGTATTACTCAGGCTCAAATCAGAAGGCATAAAAATATGCGCTCTTGAGCTTACCGATGACAGTAAACCTTACTACAACTTTAGTAAAAACGATTTCCCGCTTTGCCTTGTTGTAGGAAACGAAATAACAGGAGTTTCGCAGGAGTTAATTGACCTTTGCGAATTAGCAATTCAGATACCGCAATATGGAATTAAGCAGTCGCTCAATGTTGCTGTTGCTTATGGGATAGCAGTGTTTGAAATGAGGAAGATATTTGATTTGTAAAAAGAAATGTTTTGAGGCAACGGCTCCACTGTGAATATTGTTCATAAAATATAGAGTATCCTGAGAGAGACTTAAAACATTTTTAATATACTTCGTCATGAGTTCCAATATCAACCGGGACGATTTTATTATCTTCAATCAGAAAAATAATTGTCATTCGGTAAGAGATATTAACATATCCAGAATAAAGTTCAGATAATTTCCCCCGAAGTTTATGCAGTCGTAAAGATGGATGAAATGGATTTAATTCGAGAAGTTTTAACGTCTTTTCATATTGGGAAATTAATTCGGGATGTTTAGAAAAATATTTTTTAACCCGTTTAATATAGCTGTGAGTATAAATTATCTCAGCCACTTTTCATTCTCTTCAGGTGTTTCGCAACTGATTCCTTTACAAATTTGCCTTCCTTTATTTCTTTTTTTGTCTCAACTAAAGCAGCTTCAAGTTCACAATCACGAAGATAATTATATTTTTCAATAGGCAGGAGGACATATTTATTTTTCCCTCTGACTGTAATAATAACTTCGCTGCTTTCATTCATTTCTTCTTCCAGAATTGAAATTCCTTTTGTTTTCAAATCATTTGCTGTTATAACGTGCGGCATATTAATAATCCTTTTAATAGTGTGATTAATAATACTAAAAGGAGTCTATATTAACAACTTCTAAAATAATTACTCACGTTACGCAAAATAGAGAGATGACATCTTTTATAAAGAAAATAAATACTCATTATTTAAATATTTTTATTCGAGAAGTGAATTAAACACTGAAAACGAAATAAGATTTAACATTAGTTTAGCGGGGTCAGGATTTTTCTGAATCAGAATATCCAGCCTTCAGTTTGAAAGAAATAAGAAAATTGAACTGAAATATTATCCGGATTATGTTATGTCTATGAAAATGGATTAACTTATACTCGTAAAATACTCTTCACCGTTATCTTTAGTGTGAATTGCAAGCAGGTTTGCACGGACTAGCTTAACGAGTGTGCGTGATGCCCTTCTCTGAGAAATGTTTATCAGGCGGCTTAATTCTTTGACAGATATTTTTTCATTTTTCTCAAGATAATCGAAAACGAATTTTTCATTATCGCCGGGTTTATATTTTTTTAATTTTAAATTGTTGGAATTAGCCCGCATAATTCTTACCATTTCTTTACTTGCCTGCACGCTTTTGTCGTTAATCCTGATTGTAATGGCGGCAGTATTTATATCGAGCTCATTTTTATAATCCTGTAAGCGGTGGGGCTTTCTATCCGATTCCGGTACAGCCGCAATTACAAGCTCCTTTCCAATATACTCAATATATTCTATGTAATACTCGAGGGGAGGTTCGCAATAATTAAGAGCGGCATCTTTTATCAATTCTGATTCCGATTTTTCGCTCTCAACGCCGATTATTTCTTTGTCATCATCAACGCCAAAAATTATATACCCGCCTTTTGTGTTAGCGAATGCCATCATCTCACGGGCAATTTTTTCGGGGGATGAAAATTTCCTCTTGAATTCGCAGTGAAGATTTTCACCTCCCTCGATAAGGTCTATTAAATCTTTACGCTTCATAATTTCTTATCAGGAAAAAGTATAACATCGTTCATCCTGCCCATTATAATAGATGAACGCCGTAAAACATAACCTGAGTTTGTATTTGGTTTAAATCTTAATGGAGAAGGAATAACTGCCGCAAGTCTGGCGCTTTCGTTTCTTGTAAGCTGTTTGGGTTCTTTATTAAAGTAAACATCAGATGCTTTTTTAATTCCGAATATGCCATCACCCCATTCGATTGCATTAATGTAGTTCTGAAGTATAGCACGTTTGCTTAATTCCTTTTCCATTCTGAATGTAATAACAAACTCCTTTACCTTCCTTAACAAGCTCTTATCTGTGGTAAGAAAAAGATTTTTTGCAGTTTGCATGGTAATTGTGCTTGCACCACGTGCTGTCCTTCCGCGTCTTTTGTGTGCCCTTAAAGTATTTTTTAATTCCTTCCAATCAATGCCTTTGTGATTGAAAAAGCTTCCGTCTTCCATTGAGATTATTCCCTTTAAGACATTCGGATGAACATCACCGATACTGGTCCAGGACTGACGCGGATAAAATAAAAGACCGGCTTCGAGTGCGCGCTGCTCCATAAGCGATGTGAATCTGAAGCTGTTGTATTCTAATACAGGAATGCTGAAGGAAGGTAAACTGAGATAAACAACCGACACTAAATAGAGAAGAAGAAATTTAATTTTCCTTCGGGAAATCAGAGGTAATAATTTCGTAAAGAAATCACCGATTTCTAACCGGGTAAATTGTTGAAGCGGCATTTTTAATTTAACCTGTCAGATTAAAGCAAGTTTTCAGACCGAAATTCTTAGCTGAAAGAATTTCCGAAAATAACCGGAATGTATAAGTCACTGTGTACTCTTCTTAATCCGTCATTTGGTTGATGCGCACCGAAATCATAACCTTGCCCTTCAGATTTTGACTCTTCCCCTGATTCTTCATCAATTTTTTCCTGCTCAATAAATTCCTCTTCAATATCCTCTTGAGGAGGCTTAATAGTTTCATCACTGGTATCTTCAAGACCTTCAAGAATATGGCGAGAATCAGTTGAGAGAGAATCCTCCATTTGTTTTTGAAGAGCGTGGAGTGAATCCTGTATCATCTGACGCTCTCTTTCTTTTTCCTGTTTATATAAATTCAGCTTGGGTCTTATCTGCGATGCATAATTAGTTGCAGGATATTTGATAAGAAGAGTATCATAAAAAACTACTGCTGAATCTATCAGCTTAAGCTCATTCTCAAGCAGCCAGCCTGCTGCATAAACAGCTTTAGATGCCCACTGAGATTGGGGGAATTCCCGGTACAAATTATAAAAGCTCTTTATTGCTTCAGAATAATTTTTCTCCAGCATAAGACTCTCAGCTTCAACATAAAGTTCTTTCACAGGATCAAAGTCAAGATCTATAAACGGTTTGCCAAGCTTATCAGCCGCAGCATTAACAATTGATTCATTTTTATAATTGTCATATATGTAATTGAACAGGCTGTCGGCTTTCTTATTTTCATTAACTGTGAGGTAGTAGCTTCCTAACGAATATAGTGTAGATGCTTCATAAGGAGAGCCCGGAAATCTTTCTATGTTCCGGTAGTAGTAATGATAGGCAGAATCCGGATATTCTAATTCTGTAAGGAACAGATTACCCAGTTCAAGCTGGTTTCTTGCAAGTATTACTCTGATCGAATCTGCTGATAACGCTGGAAGTTTTGGCCTGGTTAATTTTTGCAGCAAAGAATCAAAAGCAGATTGCTGTGTTGTAACTAAAGGCTGTTCATTTTCTTTTTTATCTTCAAAAACACCTCTTCTTCTTATATCTCCGAAAAAGTCGTCTTCCTTTTTAGGAATCAATTTTCTTTCAGCAATAAGTAACGAATCAATTGAAAATCCTAGCTGAAGTAACGAATCTATATTAAGTCCGGTGATCCACAAAGAATCAAGCTTATACCCTTCAAGCAATAGAGAGTCTATGTCTGATCCTGCCTGATAGATGCTGTCCAGTTTAAGGCTGTCAATCGGAACTAATTTGGATTCAATTTCATCTTCACCCTGCATGAAAAACGGATCAGTTTGAATCTGCTGCCAAAAGAATTCATTCGCAAGCGCAATGGAGTCCTGCACAAACTGAAGCGAATCTTTTGTGAATTCTTCAGGGTTATCCAGATAAAACAACTGCCTGTTGAATTCCCTGATTTGTGAAGATAAATGCTTGTATTTGTTAAAAAGCTGCCCTTTTTGGATAGCTCTGACTGTGTACTCGGGTAGATTTGCTGCACGCGAAGCATCAAGGTAGTAGGTTGCTGCGCTATCATAATTTTGGAAGTGATATTGAAAAATTTCTCCCAGCTTATATTTTGCAACACCGGATGTTTGTTTGGTTCTGTAAGTAGTATCAACCGCAGTGAACACTTCAACGGCTGATTCATAATCACCAAGTTCTGTTAGAGCAGCACCGATTTCAAGATCAATTATATCAAATAAATCCCTGTTCTTATCTTCCCTCCGTAAAGTCCTGAACAAATCAAGTGCCTGCTCTTTATCTCCCCTTTCCCGCAGAGCTTTAGCAATTTCAAGCCTTGATTCAAACTCAACATCATAGGATGGTGAATACCTGAAAACATCCTCAAATGCTTTTACTGCTTTATCGTAATCATTTACTTTGAGGTAGAGTTTCCCAAGCTCATACATTAATTCTGCATTTCGTTCATTGCTGCCTGAAACGCTGACAAATTCTTCTGTAAGCGTTATAGCAGAATTGTAATCTGAACGGCTTATCCTGTAAATGATCTCTTCGATAAATGTATCAGTAACAATCTCATCTTCATCTTCGGTAAAAGCTTCTGTTCTCACATCAATGAGGGTTTGCAGCCCCTGTTCATGATCCCTCAGCCGCATCTGTGTTTTTCCGATCCATAACTGCGCTTCAAGAATAAGCCCGCTTTCGGGCTGCGTTACAATCAGCTCCTGAAATTTTCTTAACGCTTTCTGGTAATTTTTCTGATAGTAAAACGATTTGCCTATCATCAATAGTGCATTATCAACGAACGAACTGTTTGCATGGAATTGAAGCAGGCGTGAACATTTTTCAATCACTTTAACAAGCTGCTGATTCGCATTCCCCGGAATTGTTAATTCTTCCGTTGAGAACAGCGCTCTTTTTTGTTCAAATATAGATGTTTCAGCCTGCTCAAAAAGTTCTGATGTATTGTAATAAAGATTAAAGTAGGTGGTAAAATCCTGCCACAAACTGCAGCTTGTAAATGAAACAGCAGGTAAAACAAAAAGAAGGCTGTATATCAGACGACGAGTTTTCATTTCGATGAGAAACCTATAAAAGTAAAAATTAAAGAAAAAGGTAAAAGTAATTACAATGCTTCTTTTCCCGCCTCTTCAGTACGGATTCTTATCACTTCTTCAATTGTCGAAATAAAGATTTTGCCATCGCCTACCTGTCCGGTTTTTGCGGTGCGAAGGATTGCTTCAATAACCTTTTCAACTTTTGATTCTTCAACAACAATTTCAATTTTTATTTTAGGGACAAATTCAATGCGGTATTCATTGCCGCGGTAAGTTTCAGTATGACCTTTTTGCCTGCCATAACCTCTGACTTCGGTAATAGTAAGACCTCTTATTCCCTCTTCAACAAGGGCTTCTTTTACTTCATCAAGTTTGAATGGACGAATGATAGCTTCTATTTTTTTCATTGTGCCCTCATCTGTTATCTGCCATGACACTGCTTATATTTTTTACCGCTGCCGCAAGGACAGGGTGAATTACGCCCGATTTTTTCTTCTACTTTTACCGGAAGGGGTTTACCTGCCCGTGCTGCCTGCGCTTCACCCGCTGAGCGGGTTGCAGCCAGCCCGATATTTGTTGCACTTTGTTTACTTTCCATTATTCCGCGTATCGGCTGTCTTCTCCTTCTGTCCTGAACTTCATCAGGCGCCTGCGGGAAAAACTTAAAGACGAAAGAAACAACATCGTTGCGGATATTATCAAGCAGATTAACAAACAATTTAAATGCTTCGGATTTATATTCAACTAGCGGGTCTTTCTGACCATATGCTCTTAAACCGATTCCTTCTTTAAGATCATCCATTTCGCGGAGATGTTCTTTCCACTTCTGATCAATTACGCTTAACACGGCATATCGTTCAAGACGTGCCATTAGCTCAGAACCGATCATCTCCTCTTTTTTTCTGTAGAATTCCTTCGATGCTTCAAGCAGCCTGTCTTTAATTCCTTCATGCCCTAAGGCTTCGAATTCTGTTGCTTCAAGAGAAAACTCGACAAGCAAATTTCGTCTGACCTCTTCTTTCAGATTGTCAACAAGGACGTCATCAAAATTCCGTTCAACAACCTCGGTAATGTACTCTTCAAGCAGTTCGAAGATTTCGCTCTTAAGTCTCTCGCCTTCTAATGCCCGCTGTCTTCTGGTGTAAATTACCTCACGCTGCTGGTTCATGGTGTTATCATATTCGAGAAGTCTTTTTCTGATGGAGAAGTTATTCCCCTCAACTTTTTTCTGAGCGCGCTCAACCGATTTTGAAATGAGCGGATGCTGTATAACTTCACCTTCTTTAAAGCCCATTCTTTCCATCACTGAAGAAATGCGTTCATTACCGAAAAGTCTCATAAGGTCATCTTCAAGCGAAAGATAAAATTTGGAAGTACCGGGGTCGCCTTGTCTGCCGGAACGCCCTCTCAACTGACGATCAATTCTGCGGGATTCGTGTCGTTCGGTACCGAGAATGTATAAACCTCCTTTTTCCTTAACGCCTTTACCAAGCTTAATGTCCGTACCACGACCAGCCATGTTAGTTGCAATTGTTACGGCGCTAATCTCACCGGCGTGCGCAACAATTTCCGCTTCGCGCTGATGCTGTTTTGCATTCAATACATTATGCGGAATGTTCTTTCTTTTCAGCATCCTGCTTATAGTTTCAGAAACTTCAACAGAAGTGGTACCAACAAGAACCGGTCTTCCTTCTTTTCTCAGGAATTCTATTTGGTCAATAACTGAATTATATTTTTCACGCTTTGTCCGGTAGATAGCATCATCAAGGTCTTCTCTAACACAAGGTCTGTGAGTAGGTACTACAACTACTTGCAGCTTGTATATATCAAAAAATTCGGTTTCTTCGGTTTCGGCGGTACCGGTCATACCCGCCAGTTTTTTGTACATCCTGAAATAATTCTGAAGTGTTATTGTTGCGAGAGTTTGTGAGTCGCGTTCTACTTTAACATTTTCTTTTGCTTCAATTGCCTGGTGCAAACCATCGGAATATCTTCTGCCCGGAAGAATACGACCGGTGAACTCATCAACTATGGCTATTTTACCTTCATCAGTAACCACGTACTCATCATCTTTTTCAAAAAGCGTGTAAGCTTTAAGCAACTGGTGAATCGTGTGGATTCGTTCACTGCTCTCAGAGTAGCGCTGATAAAGAACATCCTTCTTTTTTATTTTTTCTTCTTCAGTAAGCGAAGTATCGTGTTCAAATTTACTTATTTCTGTTCCAAGGTCCGGAAGAACAAAATATTCTTTTTCCATACCGCTTCCCTTTGCAAGCTCTTCCCTGCCTTTCTCGGTAAGATCAATCGTATTATGCTTCTCATCTATTACAAAAAATAACTCGTCATCAATTATGTACATGTTCTTTGCTTTTTCGCGCAGGAATTCAAGCTCGGTTGCCTGCATCAGTTTTTTGTAAGACGGTTCAGCAAGAACTTTAGCGAGCTTGTTATTTTTTGGCAAGCCTCTGGATGCCCTCAACAGAAGTATGCCTGCCTGATTAGCGTCTCCTTCATCATTCTTTAAAATTTCTTCAGCCTCAGCAACAATTTTTGCAACAAGGTTTGATTGAAGTCTGACAAGTCTTTCAACTTTGGGTTTCATTTCGGTGAACTTCTGATTATCAACCTCAACTGCACCTGAAATGATTAGGGGTGTTCTTGCCTCATCAATCAGCACCGAATCCACCTCATCAACTATAGTATAATTATGAAGTCTCTGAACTTGGTACTCTTTATCAACAGACATATTATCGCGGAGGTAGTCGAAACCAAATTCATTATTTGTGCCGAAGGTTATATCACAAGCGTATTGTTCTTTTCTTTTCGAAGGGTCCATTGTATTTAGAATAACCCCAACTGTAAGCCCGTGAAACTTATAAATTTCTCCCATCCATTCAGAGTCACGTTGTGCAAGATAATCATTAACTGTTACCAGGTGCACCCCTCTTCCGGTTAAAGCATTAAGATAAACAGGCATAGTTGCAACAAGAGTTTTACCTTCACCGGTAGCCATTTCAGCCATCTTTCCCTGATGAAGCACCACGCCGCCCATTAGTTGAACATCATAAGGGATCATGTCCCAGGTAATTTTATTGCCGACAACTGTCCAGCTTTTCCCTACAAGCCTTTCGCAAGTTGATTTAACAACGGCAAAAGCCTCCGGAAGAAGCTCATCAAGAATTTCTTCATATTCTTCATCGAGCTGTTTTTCAAGTTCATCGAGCTGGTCATGCAGGGCGATACGATCAAATTCTTCGTTAGATTGAAGCTGTGTTTTTATTTCTTCAATCTTTTGGCGGGTTTCAGCGGTATAATCACTTATCTTCTGTTTGAATTCAGGAGTTTTTGCACGAAGTTCATCATCAGAAATATTTTTGATCTTCTCATATTCTTCATTTATCTCATCAACAACAGGTAAAAGCATTTCAATGTTCTTTTTGTGCTTATCACCAAAAATCTTTTTTATTAAGTTGAGCATTATTTATAGTCTCCGTAGGGATAATTCAGGGCGAAAGTTAATTATAAGGCATTAGAATTGCAATTTATGTAAAAGGGTATTGTGGTGAACATTGCGGATAAAATCACCAGATCGGGGGTATCAAATTACCATCAGATAAAACCTCCGGGATTTACTTCCCGGAGGTTTGAATTAAATTAAAGATTACTGAAGCAAGATCATCTTTTTGGTCTGAACAAAATTACCAATTTGTAATTTGTAGAAATAAACACCGCTTGAAAGTCGTGCCGAAGAGGCGTCAAACTCCACAGAGTGTTTACCCGCTTCCCGGAATTCATTTACCAGCGCTGCTACTTCTTTACCGATTGCATTATACACTTTTAACGATTGCCAGCCGCTAACCGGAGTCTGCCAACTGATTGATGTTGAAGGGTTAAACGGGTTCGGATAATTCTGAGCGAGCACAAATGAAGACGGGACAGCGTTTTCGACCTCGATTATAAGCGAGTAAGAAGAAGTTCCGTCAAAATCTACCTGCTTTAATCTGTAATAGTAAATTCCTTCTTTAACATTCTTATCAATATATGAATATGTCTGCTGCACGGTGGTAGTACCATAACCATTAACTGATGCAATTTTTTCAAAAGTTATTTTGTCTGCGCTTCGCTCAATTTCGAAATGAGAGTTATTTAGTTCGGAAGTTGTTGACCAGTTAAGCCTTATTCCATTTATAACCGGTTCCGCAGTGAAGGAGACTAACTCAACCGGCACATATTGAGTTATGTCCATCCAGAAAACACCCTGATCGCGGGATGCAACGTACATTGTATTGCCATCGCCGGAAAAAGCAACATCACGCATGTGAGCGCCTGCATAATTTCCTGTAAAGTCCATCCATGTTGCTCCCGCATCAGTAGAGAAAAGCACTTTGAATGGAGAAAAAGTAACAGCAGCGGCAAGATTCGGATTCACATGATTAAACTCAAGTCTGCGGCTTGCATTATTATTAACCTGCACCCAGTTAGCGCCGCCATCAGTTGTACGGTAAATGCCGTTATCATTGGCGGCAAGAAGAATATCAGGATTTCCCGGACTGAGCGCGATGCAGTAAACTCCTAACCCGGCAGGCAAACCGTTAGCAGCCACCGTCCAGTTAGTTCCTCCGTTTGTAGTTTTTGTTACGAGCGCGTCCCCGGAGATATACATTATATTTGTGTTAAGTGGATTTATAACTATTTCCGTAAGTACCTGATGAATATAGTTTGACTGAAGCGCCCACGACATTCCGCCGTTTGTGGATTTAAGAAGTTCACCCGTAATTACATCCGACCAGGTAGTTGCAAAAAAGACATCGGGAGAGCCGGGTACATTTTTTACATCTGTAACCCAGCCGCCATTTGCATTATAGGCATTGTTGTTAGTAACTCCCCAATCATTCGTGTATTCCATATAACCCTTGAAGAATGCATTTTCGCGACCTGTAATTATTCTTCCGGGCAAAGTCGGATGAGCAGTGATTGCATGAACCGTCCTGCCAATCCAGCCAACATCTTCCCTTTGAGTCCAGGTTGAAGTTGATAAATTGTAATACCAGAATCCTTCAGCCGTTCCGACAAGAAGCATATTATTCAGATGGTCGAAGTCAAGACACATAATCCATTCGCCTTGATTTGGTCCCATTGCATTCCATTGCGCCTTAACCTGCAAAGTTGAAAATGCCGCAATCGCCAATACACAGAATAATTTTAAACTAGTTAGAATTCTGCTAAGATTATTTTTCATATATCCTCCATTTAGATTGTACTAATTTATTTCTGAAAATAATTTTTTAATTTTATATAGAATAAATGCAGAATAAGAAAGAATGATTTTGAAATCCGTCTCCTAAATAACAAATCAGATCATTTAATTCAAATAATAAGTTACGATTGGGATCATTTCTATGATAAAACGACCCATTTCTGAGGAGGGTGGATGATATTTGAGATTAGCGGTATAAAAGGAATGCGATACTACCCGGTTTAGATAGTATCGCAAAAAAGCCATTTTTATTTTGCAAGGATCATTTTCTTGACGTCATTGAAGTTAGTGCCGGTTTTTCCTGTAGCAGAAAGTTTATAAAAAATAAAACTCGAAGGAATAGATATTCCTTTTATCATGTGCTGGCAAAGCATATAACTGGTTTATCACCCTTCGGGTATTATATTAATCTTACCCCTAAAAAGTACGCATTAAGTTAAGCAGCTTTTTCAATTAATTCCTC
>JBBIGV010000075.1:0-16184 GCA_037447335.1 Ignavibacteria bacterium
GCCCTAACATTGAGAATAATATAATTCACTTAAAGAACTATAATTCCATAGGTATTGACTGTAGTTTTAGTTATGGAACAAGGATGAGAAATAATCTTATAATTAGCAGTAATAGCAGTAATGGAATTGAAACATATTATGGAGATACGGTAATTAATAATGCTGTTTACGGCTACTTTTCGTCAGCCGGAATACTAAGTTACGGATTTGATTATACAGTAAATAATTCAATTACCAATGGCGGTATTGGTTACAGAAAAAATTCAGGTTCAACTGGCACACCTGTATTTAAGTACAACAATGTTTGGGGAAATAGCCGGAATTACGTTAATTATTTACCCGATACCACAAACATATCTTTTGACCCTATGTTCGTCAATCCCGATAGCATGGACTTTAAGCTGCAAATGTTCTCGCCATTAATAGATGCAGGCGACCCAGGTATTCTTGACGTGGACGGTTCAAGAAGCGACATAGGACTTTATGGCGGACCTTATGGTATGAGCTATCAATATATTGATTTGCCGCCCCGCCCTCCTAGAAATGTTATTGCTGTTATTGATTCACCTAACATTACAATTAAATGGAATCCAAATACCGAAGCTGATTTCAACCATTACAAACTCTTCAGAGATACAACTGCAAACTTTATTGCAGATTCAACAACCTTTGTAAAGAGCCTTAGTGATACCTTTTATAATCATATCATTCCACCCGGAGTAAATAATTATTACTATAAGCTGACAGCCGTTGATAACCAGCGAAATGAATCGCTGCCATCAGAAGAAGTTGCAGTCAATCTAACATCAATAAGATCGAATGACTACCCATTTACGATAAATGACTATATACTTTATCAGAATTATCCAAATCCATTCAATCCATCCACCAAAATAGCATACAGGTTAAAGGAAGGAGGTTACGTAAAGCTGTATGTGTATGACATAAAGGGTGAGCTAATTGACATACTCGTAAACCAGCATCAGGAAGGAGGCTATTATGAAGTAGAATTCAATGCTTCAGCCGGAATCCGGTATCAGGAATCCGGTATCAAAGGATTAGCATCGGGAATCTATATCTACCAGATAATGGTAAGAGGTGAGAACAACATTCCTGTTTTTACTGATATGAAGAAGATGCTGTTAATTAAATAACATTTAATAATTATGAAATTACTGAACACATAACTCTATGGGAGGAAAAGAAGATGAAATTATTCAAAAACCTGATATTCATTAAAGTGTTTGCAGTATTAATTATAACAAATGCAAACGCGCAGATCGGGTCTTCACCGGAAGAAGAATTCCTTGTTGGGTCATTTATCCATTCATCTATGGTAATGCAACACACACTATATAATAATTATGAGCAAGTTCAGGATATGGGAATAAACGCAGCAATGCAGATAGCTGTTAAGGATGTTCCAAGATTAGGACAGGTGAATAACTTCCAGCAGTTAAGCCTTTTCCCGTATATCTATGCTGCAAATGATTCCGGGACTGGCAGTGCTCCGGAAATCTGTGACTGGTGCAATGCAGAACCGGAAAACATTGATTGGATCAGCTACTTCACACATGCAAAATATATGAAGTGGGAAGCAGAAGGGGACGCGTAATTCCCTTATAATGTTAGAATAAAAAATGAATTTGGTTATAATGTAACAGATGGAGATATAACTGCAAGAGCAAGTGGATTAGATGCTAATAATATCGGTAAATATTTAATTCACGGACCAGATTACTGGCAATATCCCCGATACACTTACACAAATCCTGGTTTTAATCCTACGCCAATACAGTATAAGGCAGTGTTCAAAATGAAAATAGATTCACATGCTGCTGAAAGTCTGCCGGTATGTTCTCTATTCGTTACCACAACTTACTTCGACACTAATGTAAAACGATGGAAAGAGGAAACTTTAGACAGCTTGCTAGTTACCACTTCAGATTTTGATACTGCCGGAGTTTATAAGTTATTTGAACTAAGTTATAATTATAGTAAATACATTCAACTTTCAACAGAGGGTGGCGGGCAATTTATAGTTCCATCAACCATTACAAATCCGTTTGAGGAAATTGAGTCAAACCCATCAATGCACGCAGGCTCAAAAGTTCAGTTCAAAGTAAAATGGCTGGGAAACCGGCAATTGTTTGTTGACTTTATTGAAGTGTATGATGAGCAAATTTGGGAGCAATGGTTTATGGGTTATCCAACACAGTTAATATCAAATATCGTTAACTACGATCAGGAATTTCGTGTTAACTCCGATTTTTATTCAAAACTGAAATATTATGGAACGCTTGACGAACCGCACGTAATAGATTGCTATATACCACTGAGAAAGGTTCAGGAAATATTAGATAGTGTTGGAATAAATAAAAAGTTACTTACGCACTGGTATCCGGGCTGGCATCACAACAGAGATGGCGATAATACGTGGCCAGTTTATAAAGCGCTCGCACAGCCGAAGAAAATAATGTTCTGGTATTCACCTTATCTTGCTGAAGAAAATGGAAGCCCAACCCCCAGAGACTTTACACAATATTGGTTCCACCGGAATTTGCAGCAAGCACATCTTCAGCAGCCTGATTTTTATGTGACATTGCAAGCCTGGGGGTGGTGGGGAAAGAATGTTAATAGGTATGTGAGATGGATGACTCCAACTCCGGAAGAGATAAGTGCACAAACTATGTTGGCTCTAGCTCACGGTACCAAAGGGCTTTTTTATGAGCACTACTATACATTAGATAGTATTTCTATTGATGGATTTGATTTACTTGTTGAAGCATTAGTAGATTTGCCAGAAAATAATTTTGAACCGTTTCCAAACTGGTATAAAGTGCAAAACCTATCTTCCAGACTACGAGGAACGCTGGGTAATACATTAAAAGATTTAAAATATCCGGCAACTAGTATAAACACTGGTTTCCTACGCTTATGTATCATGCATCAAATATTGCACTTGAAACTTTAGATGAGGTATCAAGCAATTACCTAACATTAAGCACTATACCCACTTATTATCCCGGTAATCTTATTCATTTTTTTGCCGGATTTTTAGAACCAGATAACCAACCGGAAAATCATTACTTTTTACTGTTAAATCTGAATACAATAGATGAAAGGGAGGTTACAGTAGGAGTATTGGATAATAATTATGGTTATGTTAATACTAGATTTAGAAATGTAGAACCTGAATTTAATTTTGACACTACATTTACAAATAATTATTCGGAACAAATTACAATAACTGCCGGCGAAGGTTATCTATACCAGGTAGCCCCCGTAATAAAATATGGCGGCAGGCTGATATATCCTGAAATAGCAGGTGAAGGGAACATTCTTTATGGTGAAATAACTATTGAAAACGGTGCAACTCTTTCGATTGCCGGAACATACTACGCTTATGCAGACATAATAGTCAAGGATGGTGGAAAAATTGTCAACTATGAAAACGGAAAAATTGAATTCGTTAATGGAGCAAGTCTAATTATAGAAGGCAGCGCTTTTGTTTACGGTTTCGAAAACGATACGCTCATTCTTGACTTTAAGTCACCTAATTCACAAAAGGAAAACGGCATTGTCATTAAAGAAAACGGTACACTTAATATTTCTTTCTCCAAAGTTAAAAATGCTTTATATGGAATAAATGCAAAACTGAATTCCAACAGTTTCATAGCTGAAAAGGTTGCTTTCGAAAACTGTGGCGATGCATCCATTTTTATTGTTGGACGAAACTACAGCGGGTTCGGGTCTCCAACACAAATAAAATATTGCACTATAACAAACTCGCCTCACGGTATTTCAGTTTCGAACCTTTCAGATATAATCATTCAGGAAAATATAATTACTAATACCAAACTTGGAATATTTCTCTCTAATGTTTCAACCCCTATGGTAATTGGAAATACTATTACAGCCGCCACGCCTGTTCTTCCTGGTATTATGATGGAAAGCTGCAATGGATTTGTCAGGTCAAATCTAATATCTGGTCACACAGAAGGAATACATTATGGGAATTCCTCACCGGCAACCGGCGGTAATGTAATATGGGGAAATTTATATAATGGCATTTACATTGGCACAGGCTCCTACCCGGTTATGCGTGCCCAGCTTGCAGGTTCACCACCCAACTGGTATGCTATTTCCGGATATAACCAGATCAAAAATAATGGCGGATGGAATGTCCCGGGTCCGGTTAATAATGACGGTTCTGAAATCTTTTTCCAGGATGCTAACGCATATCTTTCCGGAGGATGCAACGAGATAACTGACCAAAGAGAACCACAGGCATTAGACAGCCCGCCGCTTGTTAATACTCAATTGCTTATGAATGGAACGGGTGAAGACGAGATAGTTGTTTACGCAGAGGAAAACTTTTGGGATGAACATCCATTGTATTCACTGGAAGAAAGATTTGGTAATCTGACAGTTTATTACGAGCCTTATCTTGAGGAGCCTTGCCCAACACCTCAGAGTGGTGGTGAGGAACTTCTGCTGTATTCATCCTCTGGTGATGTTGTTGATGTTATTTATGCAATGGACAGAACAGTTGGTGAATTGTCCAACACAGAACTGCTCTACGCTGAAGCAGAGGTTAAGTTTATTTCTGCGGATTATAATTCAGCAGGCACAATATATAATCAGATAACAGCAAGCAATGAACCAATTTCTGTAAAACTAAAAGCCTATCAGAGGCTGTATGAGATAGGCAGACTTACCTCACAGCCAGCAGCATATTTCAGCAATCTCTACGGTGTATTCACATCTGCAGGGCAAAACACAGAAAACAAACTGCATAAGAAGATACTTAATCAACTTGGCTCATTGAGTTTGATTGGCAAACAGGAAATTCCTGCAGCAATAGGCGAATTTGATCTGGTAATTCAGCAAAACCCTAACACAACAGAAGCTGTATATGCAGAGATAGATGCTATTACCGCATCGCTATTACTGGATGGCAGCGACTCAACATTAATGAAAGGCGCGGCTGGTAAGTATCTTGTAAAAGGCGGGCAAGGTTACTTTGACAAGTTAAATAATCTGCTTATAAACAACTTTGGTTCGGGAAAAGAAAAAACAACAGATGTTGTTATTCCTAAGGATTTCACTCTGTACCAAAACTACCCCAATCCCTTCAACCCAGCAACTACCATTCGTTATGATCTGCCAAAACAGAGTATCGTTGAGTTAACCATATTCGATATACTCGGACGAAAAGTAAAAACGATTATCAACAACGAGTCAAAACAAGCAGGCAGGTATGAAGTAAGTTTCAATGCAAGCAGCCTGCCAAGCGGTGTGTATTTTTATCGCATTACCGCCGGTGATTACGTAAGCACAAAGAAGATGCTGCTAGTCAAGTAATCCCCGTGCAAATTGTGTTGTGGACAGATTAAAATCTGTCCCACTGAAAAAACAGACAGATTAAAATCTGTCCTACTGAAAAAGCAGACAGATTAAAATCTGTCCTACTGAAAGAGGCTGCTCAACCGGGCAGCATTTTTTATGCAGAACCTTAATCGTCAGAGTGGCTATTCTTCTTTCGCCAGCGTTGAAGGTTAGCGCCTCTTAAGAATTAAATACTAATATATTTCATCGCGGCATCAGCACAATTTTCACCATCAATTGCAGCAGAAACAATACCACCTGCATAACCCGCTCCTTCACCACACGGAAAAAGCCCTTGTAATTCCAAATGCATTAGAGAATTTTTATCTCTTGGAATTCTTACAGGCGAGCTTGTCCTGCTTTCTGCAGCAACTATTTGTGCTTCATCTGAAAAATATCCCTTCATCTTTCTGTTAAAAACAGATAATGCTTTTTTGAGATTTTCAGTTATGTATCCCGGTAATGCCTCATGAAGCGGCGCTGAAGTCAATCCCGGTATGTATGAGGTTGAGGGAAGAGTGGCAGAGAGTTTATTCTCTGCAAAATCTGTTACCCGCTGTGCCGGCGCACTTTGAGTTCGGTTTGCAAGTTCAAATGATAATTGCTCAATCTCCATCTGAAGTTTTAACCCGTTGAAAGGATGATCGCTGTCATATTTTTTCCAGTCTTCAGGTCCGATTGAAACAACGAACCCTGCATTCGCAAAAGGTGAATCCCTTCTTGAAAGTGACATACCATTCACCACAATTTCTCCCGGAGCCGTCGCTGCAGGAACGATGATACCGCCGGGACACATACAAAACGAATAAACTCCCCTGCGGTCAATTTCACAAGCAAGATTATAGCTCGCTGCCGGCAGATTTATGCTTTTATTTTTAGTGCGGTATTGTATTTCATTTATGAGGCTTTGAGGATGCTCTATTCGCACACCCATTGCAAATGGTTTGGGTTCTATAAGCACACCGTTTTTATGGAGAAGGTAATAAACATCTCTTGCTGAATGTCCGGTTGCAAGCACAACAGCATTAGCGAAAAATTCTTCACTATTATTAATAACTATCCCTTTAATAGTTTTATCTTCAATAATAAAATCAGTAAGCCTTGAATTAAAGTGTATCTCACCGCCGTGGTTCAGAATTGTCTCACGCATTGCTTTTACTACTCCGGGCAATTTATTTGACCCGATGTGTGGATGTGCATCAATAAGAATATCCTGATGAGCGCCGTGATTAACGAGCACGTGCAATATCTTTTTAACATTCCCCCGTTTTGTTGAGCGGCTATATAATTTACCATCACTGTATGTTCCGGCGCCTCCTTCACCGAAACAATAATTGGAATCAGGATTAACAAAATGATTTTGTTGAATTGCACGCAGGTCTCTTCGTCTTTCCTGCACTTCTTTACCGCGCTCAAATATGATGGGTTTTATCCCCAGTTCAAGCAAATGCAAAGCTGCAAACATTCCACCAGGTCCGCAGCCAATAATTATTATCTGCTTACCGGCATCAAAAACTTTTTTATAAACAGGTTTGATGGATTCAACTTGCGGCTTTTCATTTATAAAAACATTCAGCAGAATTTTAAAGACGGGCGAACCCCGGCGCGAATCAATACTGCGCCTGACAGGAACTACAGCGGTTATTTCTGCAATGTTCTTCCCTGTTTTTTCGGCGGCTTTTTCGTAAAGAAAATTCTTATCATTAATAGAATCAGGAGGGATAGAAACTTCAATTTGTTTTTTCATTGTCGTCCTCTATTTATGAGGAAATTTATAATCTAATCAACAAAAGCTGCAATTCATTAATCAAATTGATTAAGAAACAACTCAACAACCCAATCTTGCAATCTTGCGATTACTAAAACAGTCCTTTAATCAATCCCCCATCAACGTGAATAGTATTTCCGGTAATATAGCCTGCCTGTTCGGAACAAAGAAAAGCAGCAAGCGCTGCAACTTCTTCAGGGCTGCCGAGTCTGTTCATCGGAACTTCTTTTGCCATTTCAACAAGAACATCTTCGTGGGATAAACCGGAGGATTTTGCTCTTATTACTGCTAATTCATATAAGCGGCTTGTTAATGTAAAGCCCGGAGCAATGTTGTTAACCGTTATGTTATATTTTGCAAATTCATTACTTATTGATTTAGCAAATCCGATCAACCCTGTTCTGAATGTATTTGACAACAGAAGATTATTTTGCGGCTGTTTTACCGTAAGTGAAGTGATATTTATAATTCTTCCCCACTCATTCATAACCATATTTGGAAGTACAAGAGTTGAAAATCTTACTGCACTGAGCAGAACCTGTTCAAAAGCTGCAGCCCACTTATGTTCGTCAAGATCCAGAAAATTTCCCGGACTGGGCCCACCGCAGTTGTTAACCAATATATCTATACTTCCGAATTGATCAAGAACTGCCTTATAAGTTTGTTCAATATCTTTTTGTTTTTCAATATCACAAACAGCCCACATTACATCTGCATCATATTTCTTTTTTATTTCATCTGTAGTTGAATTTAATTCCGATTTATCTCTTGAGCAGATAGCTACTCTGCAGCCTTCGGCTGCAAGCGCCTCGGCAACAGCCCTGCCAATACCTTTACTAGCGGCTGTAATGAGTGCAGATTTTGTTTGGATGTTCAGATTCATTTGTTTAACCAATTGAAAAAATATTTATTTATTAAATTCTGAAGGAAAAAATATCAATTTATTTAACTGCTGATTCCTGCTTATGTTCAGAAACAATCCGGTGAGTATCCAGCGCGATTACCAGTTCCTCATTTGTCGTAATACGCAGCACTTTAACATTTGATGAATCGGATGAGATCAATGTATCCTTATTCTGATTTCTGTGATGATCAAGCTCAATACCAAGGAAAGACATATCTTTGCATACTTCCTCGCGTACAAGTGAAGCATTTTCACCAATACCGCCGGTGAAAACAAGCGCATCAAGTCCACCCATAGCAGCGGCGTAAGCGCCGACATATTTTTTAATTCTGTAACAGAACATGTCGAAAGCGTACGATGCCCTTTTATGATTTTCATTTACTGCGGTAATAATTTCACGCATATCGCTGCTTTCTCCGGATATGCCTATAAGTCCGCTGTGTTTGTTAAGCAAAGTGCCGGCTTCATTAACCGAAAGACCTTCTTTGCTCATTATATAAAGAATTAACGATGGATCGAGATCACCGCTTCTTGTTCCCATTAAAAGACCTTCAAGCGGAGTGAATCCCATTGTTGTATCAACTGAAATACCGTATTTAACAGCAGCCATACTGCAGCCGTTACCAAGGTGAGCGGTTATAATTTTTAAATCTTCAATGTTTTTATTAAGGAACTCTGCGGTTTTATTTGAAACGAAATGATGCGATGTACCATGAAATCCATATCTTCTTATTCTGTGCTTTTTATAGAGTTCAAACGGAATTCCGTACAAGTATGCTTTTGGCGGCATCTTAACATGAAATGCGGTATCGAATACTCCAACCTGCGGCGTTTGCGGCAATACTCTTTTTACAGCCTGTATACCCTTTATGTTGGGAGGATTGTGGAGCGGAGCAAGCTCAATGTTATCCTGTAAAACCTGAACTACTTCATCTGTAATAAAGACTGAACCGGAAAATGTTTCGCCGCCGTGAACAACCCTGTGTCCAACAGCTTCAATATCATTCTTATTTTCAATAACACCATGGTTTTTACTTAGCATTACTCCCAGCACATACTCAATAGCGATAGCGTGATCGAGAATTTCACCTACAATTTTTATTTCATCGCCGTCATAGCGGGTATGAGTAAGCACCGCGCTGCTCATACCGATACGCTCAACCATACCCTTGGCAAGAGCAAGCTGCTCTTCTGTATTGAAGAACTGATATTTGATTGAGGAACTACCGCAGTTAAGAACTAACACTTTCATTTTAATTTCCTCTTTAAACTTTTTTTATTCAAGGGCTATATGATGTTCCCATGCTCGTCATACTTGTAAAAACCTTCGCGGGTTTTCTTGCCCAGCTTTCTTTCCCTTACAAGCTTGCGTAGTATCGGGCTGGCACGGTAGCGTGGTTCGCCAAGAGTTTTCCACAACGTTTCCATCCATGCAAGCACTTCATCAAGACCCATCGAATCAGCCATTTCGAGCGGACCGTACTTAAAGTTATAACCGAGCTTCATCGCGGTATCAATGTCTTTTGCCGTAGCTACGCCTTCAAGCAGTATATACATCGCTTCATTCAGAAGCGGAACTATAGCACGTGTAGTAACAAAGCCGGGGTACTCATAAACTTCTACCGCGGTTTTACCGATTCTTTCAGCAAAGGCTTTAACAGCTTCAACAGTATCATTTGAAGTGTGTAAACATTTTACAAGCTCAACCAGCGGAATTTTAGGTACCGGGTTAAGGAAGTGCATGCCGATAACATTGTCAGGATGGCTTATGCTTTCTGCTAATTTAGTTAGACTGAGAGTTGAAGTGTTGGAAACAAAGATGGTTCCCGGTTTAGCAATTTTATCAATGGCTTGAAAAATCGAGCGCTTAAGCTCCAAGTCTTCGTCAACAGCTTCAATTATCAGCTCGCAGTCACGAACATTTTTAAAATTAAGCTCCCATTTAATACGGCTGAGGATAGCTTTTTTTTCAGAATAAGTTAATGCCCAGCGTTTTATTTCACGGTCTAAAGATTCCTTCAGAGATTTAAGAGCAGAATCAAGATGTTCCTGATTTTTCTCAACCACAATAACTTCCATGCCGGCAGAAGCAATAGTTTGAGCAATGCCCTGCCCCATTACTCCCGCACCTATAATCGCAACGTTATTTATTCTTTCAGCTTCCTGTGCTGATTTACTTCGCTCAAGCAGGTCTTCAAGCCTGAGATTTTCTTCTTTCATTATATCACTCACAGATTTTTATCTATATTTTTTTTCTTTGACAGACTTTGCAGCATTGTAATTGCCTTATCATCAAGTGCGAGCGAAATCTTCACAACCTTTTCATCTCTTTTTATCCTGGTGTTTTCAAGTACTTTGCTAAGTGCAAGATCAATATCCGAAAAAAGATCCAATGCAAGTGCACTTCGCAGAGCAGTTGAAAGCAGGTATGCACTCTTCGTATCACTGCAGCCCCAGTTCGATTCAATTTCAACTCCACTGCCAAAGTAAGCGGATAAAGTAATTTCATTTATGTTCTTCACCAGGTCTCTTACCTGCGGGATGTTATTTTTCCCCCCAACTTGTTCGAGCAGGATTGCTGCATAACTGCCTTTATCAGTTGCCATCCAGTAATGATTTTTATAACGGATATTATTAACAATCCCGATAAAATTACTATTTAAAGAGAGCGGTTCATGTTTATCTGCTAAAAGGTCATTCAGATATTCGATATCGTTAATGATGATAAGCAAAGTATCATTTTTAAGATAGAAAAAGGAAGACGGATTCTGAACCGGTTGAAATATTTCAATACCATTGATCAAAATAGTTTTGAAATTTTTCCTGTTTTTAAAATAATCCCTAAGCTTTCCGGATTGATTATCAAATGAGATAATGAATGTGTTTATTCCATCCCATGTTGTTGAGGTGAACACTTCATTTACGCCTTTATTAAATCCATAGCCCGTTTCTTTTTCAAATTCCTGAAGCCAGTTATTCTGCCGGTCATTTTTAAAATTTTCACTCAGGAAGTTTTCCCAGTAAGCGGTTTTCCTCAACTCTTTAAAGTTTGAGTACAGAAGAAATTGAGTGTTATCAGGAAGAATATCGAAAGCCAAACTTTGACTATTACTCAAAGTATCAACTTTTACTTCTTCGGAACATGATTGCAGCATTAAAAGAGATATGATAACGAAAACTGATATTCTCATCATTTAAAAATCTTTCTTTCTGAAAACCATAATTGCTAATCCCACCATTAAAATTAGAAATAAAAATGATGTTAAAACAGGTTGAATTTCGTCTATACCTTTGCCTGAAGATAATTGAACGGTTATAAGCCCCATCAATTCTGTTGTTTTGGGAAATATGTAATAAAAGACATCAATCACTCCTCTCCAGAAATCACTTTCAATCAGCACACCGAATCTTTTTTTTGCCTCGTATAGAACCGGGCCTAAAATAAGAAAAGTAAAATACGCCAGCATCATACCGGCAATCGAACCCCTGGTAATTACATTAAATAAAATTATAATTGAGTAAAGAACCGCAAAGGTAAAAGTGATTGTAAATACCGCCCATAAAAATGATGGGTCCCAGCTACCAAACTTAATCGCAATGATTATCCATATCCCTATTATGATAAAAGAAATATTTATCAGCACTGTTAATACAGCGCCCAAATACTTACCAATGATAAGCTGTGCGCGGGAAATTGGCTTTGACAAATACAGATCTATAGTTCCCTTTTCCAGCATAGCGGGAACAAATCCTGCGGTTGAAAAAATTGCAAGCAGCAGGCAGAGATTAGCTATAGGTGATAAGATGATAAGTCTGAGATGCAGTAGAAGTTCCTGAAGAATTACCATCTCCTCTGCCGGATTCACAAAAGCAAGAAGTGAATCAGTTTTGATCAGGGAGAAGATTATTGCAAGCACCAGTAAGAAAAGAAGTGAAATACCTATAAAAAACAGAAAGACTTTTTTAGAGAGAGCCTCCCTCAAGGTGAAAAGACTGAGGATCAGGATGTTTTTCATTTCTTATTTCCTTCAGAATCTTTGATAATGGAAATAAACATATCCTCAAGTGTGGTTTTTAAAGGTTTTAACTCCCGGATAAGAACACCGCTTTTGCGCAGTTCGTCAATTATTTTATTTAATTCATCTAAACCTGATACCTTAACATTAAATGTCTCTTCATCTATTTTATTTATCTGCGTAGATAAATATGGAATTGTGTGCGCACCTTCAACAGATAATTGATACTCTTCTTTACTTTCAGTGAGATCGTAGACAGAGCTTTCCTTAACCAATTTGCCTTTGTTCAGAATCCCAACGCTGTCAGATATCATTTCAACTTCTGAAAGCAAATGGCTGTTAAGAAAAATAGTTTTACCCTGATTCTTCAGAGATATAAGTAAATCCCTGATTTCTTTTCTTCCTAACGGGTCGACACCATCGGTAGGTTCATCCAAAAAAATTATATCCGGATCGTTAATCATTGCCTGTGCAAGACCTAATCGCTGCATCATTCCTTTTGAATAATTTTTAATCTTTGTTTTTTTCCATGCAGCCAGGTTAACAGTTTCCAGTAGTTCATCAGCTTTTTTGTTAAGTGTTATTCCGTCAAGTCCGCTCAATCTTCCGAATAGATTTAAGACCTCACCCCCTGTCAGGTAAGCTGGAAAACGATGGTTCTCCGGCAGGTACCCAATTCGCTCTTTTAAATGAAAATTACTTAGCCTGCTGCCCAGAATCATTGCGTCTCCATTTGTTGGAAACGTAATTCCAAGAAGAATCTTGATAAGTGTTGTTTTACCGGCGCCATTCGGTCCTAACAAGCCGAAGATCGTTCCTGCTTCAACGGATAAAGTCAGGTTAACAAGTGCTTCAACCTTCTTCTTGCCGAATGATGAAACGAAAGTTTTTGAAATGTTATTTATTTCTATTATTGCCATATTTTCCCGAATCTCAGGTGTTAATTTACGAATTAGCCGGTTAGACTCCCATTGATAGAATATTAAAAATTATGAAAACACCTATTTGTGATGCATATAATAAAAATGGCACCCTTAGTAACGGATGCCACTTTTGATCCTAATATTTATTGCGGAACTTTATTTCAGCAAAGTAATCTTCCTTACTTCATTATGAGATTTACCGGAAATACCATCAATAACTTCAAGCGATACAAAGTAGATACCAGATGGGAAATCGTTTGCATGCCAGCGTATCTTATGGCTTCCTTTGGATTGAAAATCATTTATCAGTTCATCAACAAGCTGCCCTAAGCTATTAAATATCCGCAACTGAACTTTGCCATCTTCCGGCAGGACATAGCGGATGGTGGTAACCGGATTAAATGGATTGGGATAATTCTGATGAAGAACAAGCCTTTCAGGAATAAAGCTTACATCAGCGCTTATTGTTTTGGAATATTCATACTTCCCGTCATAATCAATTTGTTTAAGACGGTATAAAACTGTCCCTTCATATGAGAGAAAGATAAAATCATCATTAAAAGAATAAGTATTAGTTTCGGTAGTCGTACCGCTTCCTTCCACAAATCCGATGGTTGTCCAGCCATCATTCTTAAGTTTTCTCTCAATTTCAAAACCCCTGTTGTTAAGTTCAGTAGCAGTTGACCATTGAAGATTTACACTGTTATTTTTTACAGAAGCATCGAATGATACGAGTTCAACAGGGATGTATAAATCGATATAGGCTTCATAAACACCTCTTCCGTGGGTGCCTGCTCTGATTGTTTTGATTGATGGCGAATAATCAAGATGCATAATAACTGTGTTTGGAAGCCCCTGGTATAGCTCCTCCCACCGTGCGCCATTATCCTGAGTAAGGAATACACCTACATCCGTAGCAGCAAAATAAGTTGCCGGATTCTGAGGGTCTTCGGTATAAATAAAGATATCGTTCACCGGAGTATCAGGCAAATTACCGCTTATACTAAACCAGGAAGTACCCGTATTTGTTGATTTATACACTTTTTGGGTTCCGAATCCTGAAAAAGTTAAAAACACAACGTTTGAGCTGTCCGGATGAACATAGACAGAAGTAATAGTTCTGCCTGGTAAGCCGGAAGTAACATTAGTAAAGTTTGCTCCACCGTCTGGAGACCGGAAAACATTGCTGCCGGAAGCTGCAAACATAATGTTAGGGTCTGAAAAAGATAGTGCCAATTCTCTGACTGCAGATGAACCATTCACAAAAGCAGAAATTGGTGTCCAGCTTCCTCCGTTATTGGTTGATTGAAATACACGCTGCCGCGCGGTATAAAAAGTTCCGGAAATTGATGGATGTACAATAATTGGAGCAATCCATGCCACACCTTCGGTAGTTGTTATCCCGCTCATTGCACTGACCCAGGAGGTTCCGCCATTAGTTGTTCTTCTTAAACCTCCATTCTGAGTTTCGCCAATAATGAAATTTGAATTGAAAGGATTAAAGCAAACTTCGCCTCCATCACCTCCAAAAGCTGCTGCCCAGTTAAGGGAAGAATATGTTTGTTGTGTTCCGTTATCCTGAGTTCCGCCAAGTATCCGCCTTGGAGTAAAAGGACTTGCAGCAATTCTGTAAAATTGTGTCAGCGTTAAATTTTCATTAAGATTTGTGAATGAGTTGCCGTTGTTGGTACTACGGTTAATACCACCGTCATTACATGAAATTAAAGTGTTTGGATTTGTTGGGTGAAAGAAAAGATAATGCTGATCAACATGCACATAGCCGCCGGAATAACCGTTAGTTAAATTTGTGAATGTAGAACCGCCGTTTGTAGTTCTGAAAATGTCTATCGTTCCAACAAAAGCCGTTAGCGGGTCCTGCGGATGTGCTCTTACATAAAGATCATACCATGCCTGGCTGCTGAGAAAGTTTACAGATGTGCCGACTTGCGCCCAGTTCATACCGTAATCTGTAGATCGGAACACCCTGAAGGCGCTTGAGCTATAAGCAACCGCATACATATTTGCAGGAGCAGCAAAACACAAATCAATATGGTTTCTTGTTCCTAATGTTAACCCGGTACTCCCGAAAGTTGAAAATGTAGCGCCGCCATCGAGCGACCTTCTAAAACCTATTCCGGAACCAATTGTAAATGCTGTATCACCGGTTGGCGAGAACAGAACCTCATCACATCTGCCGGATTGAATTATATTCCAGGTAAGACCTGCGTCTGTACTTCTTACCAAACCACCGTTACCTATTGCAGCAAGCAATTCATTACTGTGACCCGGTCTGATAACTAATCTTGAAAAGTAAGTTGAATTTGGTAATCCGCTTGTAATGTGTGTCCATGTTGAACCGGCATCAGTAGATTTCAGCAAACCTCTGCCGTAATAAGAAACACCGCTATAAGTTGCTTCGCCTGTTCCTGCATAAACGATATCCGGATTTACAGGATCAATTGCAATAGCACCCATTGAAAGTGAAACTTCATTGTCAGTCAAAGGTGTCCAGTTAATTCCGCCATCAGTTGATTTCCATACTCCACCGTTTGCCGGACCGATGTAAATAATATTCGGATCGTTGGGATGATAAGCACCCGTAACTATCCTTGATGAAATATTGCCATAATCAAAGTAATATCCCGGTGTAGGACCAATGCTCACCCAGTTAATATTGGAGGTTGATTCTCCATTAGTGAGCCTCAGAGTATTTCTCTGCTCAATTGAATTTTTATAGGCGTCAGAAGGGATATAGGTGTAGGGATATGCACGTTCTTCAAAAAACTGCCATTCTCGTACAAATGGTTTACTGTTTTTAATTTCGTCAGGTGCATTGCTGTAAACTGTATTCTCAATAAGCTGATCAAGGTTCTGAGAGAACATTAAAGACCAGGTTGAAATCAAGAAAAAAGAAAAAATGTAAAACAATAACTTCATGAACTTACTTTTAAAGTTGTTAGTGTGAATAATTCGGAGGGTTCTATTTTGAGTGAACGAATAAACATATTTTGTCGGAAGTGCGCACTGAAGTGAGCGGACTTAATTCCAATCTAAAAGTGTACAAATTCTTGTTTAGAAATTAGTCCAATACCCTAAAATAAGCAATTATAATCGGTGGTATCGGCAGAAAAATCTTAAATCCGATATAGAGCATAAAATGGATGCATTTTACTGCGCAGTTC
>JBBIGV010000076.1:0-16079 GCA_037447335.1 Ignavibacteria bacterium
TAGAATAATTTCTAAACATTTTAATTAATCTTGAAAAAAGTGCGGAAGTCAGGATGATACTGCGCGCAATTTTCGGATTGGCGATTGCACAGGTGATAATCGGCTTTTCGACAGATGTTACATTTTTATTTATTGCAAGATTACTTCAAGGAGCACTCAGCGGATTTTTGCCGGCAGCAATGGCTCTGGCTGCTTCAAACACACCGGAAGATAAAACAAGTTATGTACTCGGTACACTGCAATCCTCAACTACTGCAGGTAATATTCTCGGACCATTAATCGGCGGTGTTCTTTCGGATATTATCGGATTCAGAAACGTGTTTTTCGCTGTTGCAGGTTTATTATCTATTACAGGATTTCTTGTACTTATCTTTGTAAAAGAAGAAAGAAGAAGATCGGAAGATATTCATCCGTTTTCATTTATTCAGAACTGGAAATTTCTTTTGCATGAAAAAAATCTTCTCGTTCCGTCTATACTTATAATGATTACAGCGTTAGGGTTTTCTTTCGTGAGACCGATTTTTGTTCTTTATATAGAAAATCTGAATATTTCGACAAACATACTGGCCACTATTACGGGCGCTTTATATAGTATAGTCGGGTTCTTTTCAACCATAGGTTCGCCGTGGTGGGGCAAGAAAGCCGAAACAATCGGAATAAAAAAATCTCTGCTTTATGCTTCAATTATTACAGGACTAATGTATTGCTCTCATGCTTTTATAACAGATCCGCTTCATCTGATCCCGGTCAGAATGATTCTGGGGTTTGGATTCGGCGCGCTTCTGCCGCTGCTGTTTTCGGCAGTAAGCAAAAATGTAAAAGCAGAACGAAGAGGAGGAGTAATCGGTGTTGCATCAAGCTTTCAGATACTCGGTAATATGACCGGACCCATCGTTGGCGGTTATGCAGTCAGTATGATCGGCATAAAATCAGCTTTTATATTAACAGGGATGTTCTTTTTTATGATGGTGGTTCTGATTAAAATAAAAATGAAAAATCAGAATTAAACGGTTTTTTCCTTATGCCAGTTGCCCGCTTTGAATTTAATATAAATTATTGCTGCATAAAGTATGATGTAAACCGGAAGTGCAAGCCATGCAAAAGTTAATCCGAGCTTCAGATAAACACCAAGGAAATAAGCAAGCGGAACAAAGATGAATAAATTTGTAACAACTTCGGCAAGCATAACGAACATTGTTTTGCCTGCTGCCTGCAAACCATTAGCAAGAACTACTCCAACAGCATAAAAGATTTGTGCAAAGCCGGCAATTTGCAAAGCCGGCACTGCCGTTTGAATAATTGTTTGATCAGTTGTAATAATAAGAAGCACATATTGAGGCAGACTGATAAAAATTACTCCAAGTAATATTGTATAATAAGTTGCTATCTTCGCCGATTCAAATCCATAAATTCTGGCAATATTAAATTTACCGGAGCCGAGATGATTTCCTACTAAAGTTTGAACAGCAACCCCAAAGCCAAAGCAAGGCAGAAATGAAATAAACAAAGTACTGATAACAGCTTGTGTTGCAGCCTGAGCAAGGGTGCTGATTAATCCGGTAATTGCAACAAAACTCAGGAATCCAATAAGAATAAAAACATTCTGGAACGAAACGGGCAGAGAAATTTTGAATATCCTTTTAATGATCTCAAAATCTATTCTGAAATTCTTAAAAGTCTTAAATCTTTTCCTGTAGAATGGCAGCAAAATAACTACAACGTAAAAAGTTACATCGGCGAAAGTTGCAAGGGTTGATCCGAGCCCCGCTCCTGCAAGTCCCATTCTCGGCGCCCCAAATGTTCCATAAATAAATATATAATTAAAAATCACATTTAACAGATTCGTGATGATCCCTGAAAACATAAAAATTTTAGTTTTACTTATACCGAAGAAAAATCCGCGGTAAGAAACCGAGATAAGAAAAAACGGAATCCCCATAAACCTGAAATAAATATATTCGGAAGCGTAACCGGCAACGCGCGGATCGGCGGCAAAAAAATCTGCTATCGGCTTTGAGAAGAACATCCCGGTTGCTGCAACAAACACTCCGATTAACAAAGCAATGATTACTGAGTTATTTAAAACATCCGCACAGGCTGTATAATCTTCTTCACCATACCTTCTTGCAGTAATTACGTGCGTTCCGGTTGCCAGGCTTGAAAAGAAACTTATCAATGCCCAGGTAGCAAGAACACCTATACCCATTGCAGCCAAAGCCCACTTTGCCTCATCAAGCCTTCCGACCATTGCTGAATCAACAAGTGAGACAACCATCTGTGTGGATAAGCCGGCAATAGCTGGAAGAGCTACTCGAAGGATTCGTTTATAATAATTGTTAACAGGAAGAAGATTCATTAACTGCAAAGATAATTAATGTGATTTAGGATTAAAACCGGAAATAAAATTTATTTGTTTATATTTTATTCTTTCGAATTGGTACTAACAGACCTGACCAATGCTTCAGCAGCCATCCTGCCGCTTTTTACAGCACTTTCAATTGTTGAGGGTAAACCTGTATCAATCCAATCTCCGGCTAAGAAAAAATTCTCATAGCTGGTCATTGATTTTGGACGGCTATTAATAATTTCTTTCGAAGGTATAAAGGTTGCCCGCTTTTCATGAATTATCTTTATAGCGGTAATATTATCTTCATTAATATTCGTGTAGGCTTGTAATTCGCTTTTAATAATTTTAAGTAAATCATCCTTATCCATTCCGATAAATTTACCGGCATCACTTATTACAATGTTTAGATGAGTTTGCTTATTAAAAATCCAGTGTATTTCGGAATCTATCAAGCCATAAAACCCGCTGCTTAACGGATTGTTTTTTAACCATATGTGAATGTTCAGGATTGAAGAATATTCAGGAGAAAAAGTGATTCCCGTTTTTCTTACATCCACAATTTTTTCAAGTGAATGAAATGGTATTGCTGCAATAACAGAATCAAATTCTGTCAGTTCCCTTTTGGCAGTAATAATCTTAACTATTTTCGTTCCTTCTGCTTCAAGGGATATAACTCTTTCATCAGTGTATATTTCTCCCTGTTTTGAGTTAATAAATTCTTCAGCAGCTTTAACGTATGCATCACTTAATCCGTGAGCAGGAAGTATAATGGCGGCTGAAGTATTATCCCGAAAGAAAATTGCTTTTATTACCGAATAAAAAGTAAATGCAGATGCTTTAATCGGGCTTGTATTCAAAGCACCGACACACAAAATCTCCCAAAAAGATTTAATAGTATTGTTCGTTTGTTTCTCCTCAATTAACCATTCACTCACGCTTAACTTCCGAATATCATCCTGAAGAATAAAAGGGAGCCGGAGAAAGAATCTTATCATTAATAATTTATCCTTTAATTCGAGTGCCTGATAATTAAGCATTGCCGTAAGCATATTAAGCGGGTAAGGAAGTGCTGATGCCTGCAATGTTAAAACTTCAAAATTTTTACGCAGGAAATCTATTTTCAGTTTTTTCTGGAATGTAAAGTTTTTCTTTGCACCAATAAGTGAGAGGAAATGAAGTGTTTCGTGATAGCATCCCATCAGGATATGCTGCCCGTTATCAAGAACATCACCGGTTACTGTGTCGGTAAATGAATAGGCTCTTCCACCTGATTTGGATGATGCTTCAAACAAAAGAATTTTATGACCTTGCTGTGAAAGAAGCGCCGCGGAAGTAAGTCCTGCAAACCCTCCCCCTATTACAACAATTTTTTCAGGCATAAACTAAGTTATACTTTGCCCACACACCGATTGAAATGCCAACTTTTTCAAATTTGTTGACCCTGATATTATTCTGAAATACATTGTAGCGTGCATCAATAATTTTTTCGAGCATTCTGTAATAGATATGCTGCATTGCCCTGGCAGCAAACATAGATGCTTTATCATCAAGATTAAGACTTCTTGTTGCCTTATCAAAATAATCTTTTGCACGCTGAGCTTCGAATTCCATCAGCGCAATAAAATTATCATTATAAACATGATTTGATAACTCTTCTTCCGTATAATTAAACCTTTCAAGGTCTTCCTGCGGTAAATAGATCCTGCCCCGCGAAGCATCTTTTTTAACATCGCGCAGAATATTTGTCATTTGAAGTGCAAGCCCGAGGTTTACGGCAAAATCCTTTGCAGAAGGATGTTTATATCCGAATATTTCAATGCACATTAATCCAACTGTTGAAGCAACCCTGTAGCAGTAAACTTTAAGATCTTCAAAAGATAAATATCTTTTATTCTGAAGATCCATTTCCATTCCTTTGAGAAGATCAAAGACGGGTTCTACGGGAATGTTGAATTGTTTTATAGTTTTCCCCAGCTTATTAAGCAGATTATATTCACTGCTTCCCTGCAGAGATTGTTCAAGCTCAATTCTCCACTTATGAAGCCTGAGATATTTAATTTCATCGGGATCAGAGCCTTCGTCCACAATATCATCAGTCTGACGGCAAAATGCATAAACGGTATTCATTGCATCCCGCTTTGCAGTTGGCAGAAGGTTAAACGCATAATAAAAACTGCTTCTGCTTTCACGTGCTATATCTTTTGCGTTGTCAGACATTTAAGGTTGACTTAATAAGTAATTTTAAAAAATCTTTTTTATTTAATTTTGGTCTGTTACCAAAAATTGAAAAATCATTCATAACTATTTTATTCAGAATTTCTTCTCCGCCAAGTACTGTCCATCTGATTTCGTATTTCAGTCTGCCTGACAGATGATTGAGCAGGCTTCTTCCTTCGTTGAAGAATGACCTTGTGCGGTGAACCTGATGCTCTAATAACGACTTAAAATTAAGACTATTTTCACTTATTTCAAAGATATTCCGGTTTACGTTGAATTGTTTCAATTCATTCTGAGGCAGATAAATTCTGCCTTTATTAAAATCTGTTTCAATATCCTGCCAGAAGTTCGTGAGCTGCAGCGCTGTGCAAATTTTATCCGAGAGTTCATAAACATCATCTTCACGGATATCATAAAGCTGAAGAATCAGCCTGCCGACCGGATTAGCAGAACGCCTGCAATAATCGAGAAGCTCATCAAAATCATCATATTCCGTTTTAATTACATCCTGCCTGAAAGCTGAAAGAAGATCAAAGAACAAATCAGGATCGAGGTTGTGATTATTAATTGTCAAATACAATGCCTCTTCAAAATCATTTTCAAAATTGCCGGAAATTAAACCTGAAAGCCGGTTCCGGAAATTATCAAGCAACTCAAGGCGGTATTCGGAAGTAAGATTTCCCTCATCGGCAAAATCGTCTGCAGTGCGTGCAAACCAATAAATGATTGCAACATCTTTTCTTAACTTTTTTTTGATAAGAAAAGAAACAACCGGAAAGTTTTCGTAGTGCTGCTTTGCAAATTCGATTGCAGCATTATATGCTTCGCTTTTTTTCAATTTAATCTGAATTGTCTTTGAAGAATAAATTGTTATGAATCGTTTATATAAAGAATTTTTAATGATCTAAAATTAGTCAATCTGTTATTGATCTGATAATAAATTGAATTGTGATAATAAAAATAACATCTTCGAATAGTGCTGACCAAACAACAATACATTAAAATTTCTGCTTATTCGACTTGCTTTATAATTAAAGCCCTGTTTCGTTTCTGCGAGGGAGAGAGTGTGTTGTTTTGGTTATTCTAGAAGCTGAAGCCTATTGAGGATCTGAGGTTAAATGAGAGAATGTTACTTTGTTCAGTTATCAAAAAAATCACCCCGTCGGCTTATGACAGACGGGGTGAAATATTTAGTTCAAAATTCTTTATAGAGAATTTTTATTTATTAAGAATCATCTTCTTCACTGAAGTGAAGTTTGAGCCATCTGCTCCGACAGCTTCAATCCGGTACATATAAACACCGCTCGGCATATTTTCAGCATTGAATGCAACCGAGTGCATACCAGCCCGAAGATCAGCGTTAACTAATGTGGCTATTTCCTGCCCGAGAATGTTAAATATTTTCAACATAACTTTTGAATCAACTGCTAATCCAAAGTTTATAGTAGTAGATGGGTTGAACGGATTCGGATAGTTCTGCACAAGTTCAAACTGAACCGGCACATCAACTTCGACTTCAACCACGGGCGAATAAGCGAATGTTCCGTCGTGATCAATCTGTTTCAAACGATAATTATAAGTGCCGTTATTTACTTTTGCATCAGTATACGAGTAATGATTCAATTCAGATGTTGTGCCTTGCCCTTCAACAAAGCCAATCGCCTGCCAGTCACTGCTGCTGGTCTTGCGCTCAACTTCAAAACCCTTATTATTTATTTCGGATGCGGTTGACCACGAAAGATTTACATTATTACCAACAGAGAAAGCGGTAAAAGAGACCAGTTCAACAGGGATATAACCCGGAAAACTTCCGCCGTTAGCCATTGCGTAAATCATCATTTCATTCAGTGAATGGTAGAAATTATTATTTGTAAAGTATCGGGGATCAAGGAAAAAGCTGATGCCGATGTAACCGGTATCAACAACGCCAACTGCTGCGACTGTATCAACAGTACCTCTTCCTGTATAATGATAAAGAACTGATGAGCCGCTGAGAGGTTGAACACCATCCGGATAGAATCCTGCGCCAACCGGTGAAGTTGTATAAGACCGCATATTGCCAACATCAATTGACACTCCTGTTATAGAGTTATATGCAGTCAGGTTAGCATTATCATTCCTGTAATTAAATTTAAGCAGGGTTGCAGCTAACACTAAATCCTGTGCAGCCGAACCAGTGCGCGAGTAATTATAGCCCTGATCAGCGCCGATGAAAATGAGGGTTCGTTTATTAGCGACCGTACCTCCCTGCAGCCACGCTTTTAAACTGTCTCTCGAAGCTGCACCAAGATACCTTGTATCAATAGCATCAAATGATGTTTCCTGGATAATAATTGATTTGTACTGACCCAGTCCGGATAAAACTGCTGCTGTATTGAATGTTGCAACAGCGTATGTAGTTAAAAGAGAATTGACTGCCGCCATCAGCGAATCTCTGTCAGCTAAACGTTTAAGCTGACTTGTGGTGAAGGTAGTGTCATGGTAAAGGATAAGTATATCATTTTGCGCGTAGGCAAAATTCAATCCTATCAGAACGTATACCAGTAGAATTGTTTTTTTCATTTTCTGCTCCTCAGATTAATGATTGGTTATTATTTCAGTTAATTAGAATCTTAAGGTCTTCAGTATTTTAATAAGTAATCCGCCGCAAACTTAAATTCTATCGGGTGAAGAAGCAATAAAAAAATAGAGCTGACGATTTTCCGGAGTGGCTCGTCTCAATCTGAGATTACATCGACTTTGGCTCAAGCAAAGAATTGGTTAACTTTGCAATAAAGAATTTTCAAACATTATACAATATTCTGCTTTTCCCTCATAAAGATTATTCCAAATGAGTTTAACAAAAGAAATCAATAAACGACGTACATTTGCAATCATATCACACCCCGATGCCGGCAAGACAACTCTAACCGAGAAGTTCCTGCTTTACGGTGGTGCTATTCAGCTTGCAGGTTCTGTTACTGCAAGAAAAAAACAACGCTCGGCAACTTCTGATTGGATGGAACTTGAAAAGAAACGGGGCATATCCGTTAGTTCAACAGTTCTCCAGTTCGATTATAATGATTATAAGATAAACCTGCTCGATACTCCCGGTCATCAGGATTTTTCGGAAGATACTTATCGTGTGCTTACGGCAGTTGATGCAGTGGTTATGGTAATTGATGCTGCAAAAGGAATAGAAGCACAAACAAAAAAATTATTTGAAGTTTGCCGAAAGCGTTCTATTCCTATTTTCACGTTCATTAATAAACTTGACCGCCCGACACTTGATCCGCTTGCGCTTCTTGATGAACTTGAAAGTGTGTTGAAGATAAGCGCCTTCCCAATGAACTATCCGCTCGGCACTGGTATTTCATTCAAAGGAGTTTATGACATGATAAAAAAACAAATTCACTTTTTCGAAAGGACTACCGGCGGTTCATATATCGCTCCTGTTTCAGTCCATGATATAAATGATCCCGTTGTTAGAGAAAAACTTGGCAAAGAATTGTTTAATAACGTATATGAAGAACTTGAAATGCTGGAAGGTGCAGGTGCAGAATTTGATCCCGTCAAAATAAGCAGTAGTGAACTTACGCCTGTCTTTTTCGGAAGCGCCATGAATAATTTTGGAGTGCAGTTGCTGCTGGATGGATTTTTAGATTATGCGCTTCCGCCTATGCCGAGAAATAGTGCGCAAGGAATTATTAAACCTGATGAGCAGGAGTTTTCAGGATTTATTTTTAAGATACAGGCTAACATGGATCCAAA
The DNA here is from genome assembly GCA_037447335.1 of Ignavibacteria bacterium. GTDB lineage: Bacteria > Bacteroidota > Ignavibacteria > Ignavibacteriales > Ignavibacteriaceae > JBBIGV01. The sequence continues at coordinate 8,315 of JBBIGV010000076.1, forward strand.
ACATCGCGACAGGATTGCATTTATGCGGATCTGTTCAGGAAAGTTCACGCGCGATATGCAGGTAATTCATGCTTCTTCAGGTAAGAAGATCCGATTATCAAATTCACAAAAATTATTCGGACAGGAACGTGAAACCGTTGATGAAGCTTATGCGGGAGATATAATCGGTTTTGCAGGTAATTCGAATTTCGGAATTGGTGATACTATAACTGAAAATCCTGCTGTTCTTTACAATGAGATCCCCCGCTTTGCACCGGAGCATTTTGTATTTATGCACAATCCGAATCCATCAAACTATAAAAAATTTCGTGATGGTCTTGATCAGTTATTGCAGGAAGGTGTTATACAGGTGTTTTATCTGAAAAATTCCGCACAGAAACTGCCGCTGCTTGGTGCAGTAGGACCGCTGCAATTCGAAGTTGTGCAGTACCGCCTCGAATCGGAGTACGGAGCAGAATCAAGACTTGAGCAAACAAACTGGCATCTGTTAAGATGGTTAAGTCCATCTTTTAAAGATGAAGATTTAAATAAGCTGATCCTCCCAGCAGGCGCCGCTGTTGCATCAGATTCGCAGGATAATAATGTTATCCTTTTTACAAGCGAATGGTCTTTGAACTATTTCAAAGAAAAATATTCTAATATTGTGCTTGCTGACGTGCCATTTCAATCAAACGGATCATCCTAACTGTATTAAGTGAATTTGATTCGGATTAAAAACGGAAATTGCCGATTCGCAACAATTCCCTTTTGTCAACCAAGATTGAATCTGAAATAATAATTTATAACGTTTATCCTACAAATCGGTTTTACCAAACGCTAGTGGGCAAGTGAAAGTGTGTTAGTCTAATTTGTCATTCTGATCATAACAGCCTCTAAAAAAGATAGCACAACATATAAGTGAAAACAAAATAGTTTTCATCAAAAATAAATCGTTCTCAATTATCAGGGGCATGCTATGAATTGTGCATCATCGGTAGCTGGCTGTTATTGCCAGTCTGCCGGTTTTTTTGAGAGGGCAGCTTCATTCAGATTTTACACCCGGAAATCTGAATCAGCCAGATTTAGAAAATCGTTTCCTCAATTTTTCACTGATCCTGATTTAATAAATCATTCAGCAGTTGCTTTTAACAATTCTATTCTTACACTTCAAAAAAAAGAAAACCTCAGCAAAATTTTAATATCCCGTATTCATACAAAAACTTCTCTGACCGGAGTTCAATTAAATAAGATCAAATCAATTAATTGTGATACTATAAATCGGGAGGTGGATGATGGTTACTATAAAATTAAAAAGTTTAAACATACTGTGCCTGCTTGTGTTTATTTTAGCAGTTGGCAACGGTATATCTCAAATACAGAGAAACCCTGTCCCTGAATACGTCACAGGCACATGGTGCCAGTTTTGCCCGTGTGGTCATACAATAATTAATAATGATATCCTGCCAAATATTCCGCAAGCTGTTGTTTTAGGTTATTATGTACCCACAGGGTCAACCGACCCTTTCAAAGATTTTAACGGAAATTCTATTATCAGCGCTTTAGGTTTTTCAAGTTATCCTACAGGAATAGTTGACAGAACTTCTGCACCTTTATCAAGAGGAGTTTGGTACAGCACAATGAATACGCGGAACAGTGTTGCACCAACTGTAGATTTAAGATTTGTTAAATCTTATGACCCGGTAAGCCGCGAACTTTCAATTACGGCTTATGTAACAAGCCTTCAGAAATTATCCGGAATCTATAAGATCAATTTTATTATAACAGAAGACAGTTTAATAGCTGCACAAACAGGAAATACGAGCTGCCCCGGTGGCTCAGAATATGTCCACGATCATGTAGTTCGCTCAATGATAAACGGACATCTTGGCGAACAGATAAATGAAGGAAGCGCCTGGGCGGACAACACGATGTTTACTAAAACCTGCAGCTATACAATTCCTTCAAACTTCAGAGCAGAGAAATGCAGGATTATCATTTTTGTATATAAACAAAATGATCCTTTTAATCAGGGTGAAATACAGCAAGCCGCTCAGTTTAATGTAGTTGATAAGGAAACAGCTATTTCAGTTACCCTTGGTGTTTCAGATGGGACAGACGAAAGCAGAGAACTAATATTCGGATTAGACCCTTCTGCAACGGATGGAATTGATCCGGATTTTGGTGAAGCGTTATTACCCCCTGTGCCCGCAGCCGGTAATTTCGATGCACGTTTTAATTTGAGTGCGGGTATTTCCACATTAAAAGATTTCAGAACCTGAAATATTGATTTTGTTGGTGATAAGATACACGAGATTCAATATCAAACAGAAACAGGAAGCAATATTACTCTAAACTGGGATCTGCCAAACGGACTGGCGGGCTTATTACAGGACGTAATATCAGGCACTCAAATAAATGTGAATATGCTAGGCAGCGGAAGTTACACTGTTACTGATCCTGTAACATACAATAAACTGAAAATGACTATCAGTTACGATGGAACATTTCCTGTTGAGTTGATCTCTTTCTATGCTGAACAATCTTTAAAAACATTATTCTTTACTGGACTACTGCAACGGAACTTAATAATTATGGTTTTTATGTTGAGAGATTTGCATCCGGGGCAATTCATATGGGTAATTGCGATGTATTAAGTTTTATTGAAGGCTGCGGTAACAGCAATTCAACTAAATACTACACATTCACTGACCATAATGTTAAGATCGGAAAATATTATTACCGGTTACGACAAACGGACTTTGACGGCAGGGTGCAATATTCCGATGTTATTGAAGTGGAGGTAAGTCAGCTAACGCCGGATTTTATATTGCTGCAGAACTATCCAAATCCATTTAATCCAACAACTAAAATAATTTACCACACACCGGTTCAATGTCATCACACATTAAAAGTAATTGACATTCTCGGTAGACAAATAAAAATACTTGTTGATTAAGAAAGACAGCCTGGTATCCATGAAGTTCTTTTTGACGCTCCGGAACTAACAAGCGGTATTTATTATTATGAGTTAATTGCAGGTGAATTTGTCCACACTAAAAAAATGGTTTTGATAAGATGAAAAAAATCACTTAAAGAAGATTTTCGTTTCGCCATTAATTATGATATAGAAATCATCCTATCCACTCATATATCTGAAAGGAGAATTATATGACAATTGCATCAATGGATCTTAAGCCAAAACTATTTTCCGTTACGATAACTTTTCTTGCGGTTCTGTTGACATTCACTATGATCTCTTGTTCATCTTCAGCTAATAATTCAGATGATTCAAAATTTAACCCGGCTCTGAAACAAAAAATGATGGAAGCCGAAAGGTATAATTCGGACGAATTGATTTCTGCTTTCATCAAAACATCTGAAGAATTAAATGAAAATATGAGAATAGAACTGATGAGCACAGGCTTAAGATTAGGGTCTGTAAATGAACTTATAATAACTGCTGCAGGCACTCCGAAACAGATCAGAGAAGCTGCGCGGCTGGAATTTATTGTTCACATGGAATTATCTCATATAGATGAAATCAAATAAAATCACAGAGGAATTAATATGAAAAATTTTTACTGCTGTTTAATAATTACACTCGCCCTTGCATTTTCAGCATTCGGGCAGAATTTTCAAAAATTGCCCCCTGATCAATTGCAGGATAAACTCGTTAATGTTATTCCCGTTAACAGCGACGAACTGAGCAGCAAAATAAATCCTTTCCTTAAAACAACAATAAATAAAGTTCTCTCATTAAAAGGCGATGGAGAACTAACGGCACCGAGGTTTGCGGCAATTACTGAAAACATACAGTTAAATGAAAATATATTGGCTGATGTTTCCGCACCTGTCTTTATTCAAACATCAGATGTTCCGGCAGCAGAATCAAAGATTATTTCTTATGGCGGCTTCGTTTACACGGTTATCAATAATATTTTAACGGCAGAAGTCCCGATAGGTGCAATCAGGCAATTAGCATTGGAGCCTGAAATAATCTACATCGCAGGCAGTCTGATTGATAAACCAATGATTAATGTTTCGAGAGTTGAAACAAAAGTTAAACAGCTTCACGACGGATCGGGTATTCCCCGTCCATACAAAGGGAAAGATGTTGTGGTTGGTGTTCTCGATAGCGGAATTGACTGGCAGCATCAGGATTTTAAAAATGCGGGTGGAAACAGAATAAGATTTTTATGGGATATGTTCGGACAGGGCAATCCGCCACCGGGATATAACTACGGTACAGAATATACCAAAGCTCAACTCGATGCTAATCAATGCAATGAAACAGATGTGAACGGACACGGAACTCACGCTGCTGGCACTGCTGGCGGAAATGGAGGCGCAAATCCTTCTTATATAGGTATGGCTCCAGAGGCGGATCTTGTGATTGTTAAAGCAGCTCATACCGGCGGATTCAGCCAGGTGGATGTTACAAACGGCAGCAACTATGTCTTCCAGAAAGCTCAACAGTTAGGTAAACCTGCTGTTTTGAATTTAAGTCTTGGCGGAAATTTCGGACCGCATGACGGATCATCTCTTTATGAACAAACTTTAAGCAATCTTACTGGCGCAGGAAAAATAATTGTGGCGGCAGCAGGTAATTCAGGAGACGAAACAATTTACCTTAGCTATGCAGTTTCCGGTTCATCATATAACGATTCATTTGAAACATTCTGGAATATGCCTGATAATGCTCCTGCGGCATTAATTGATATGTGGTATAACACCGGAAGTATTTCAGTTGGAATTGCAGCATATGATAAAACTACTGTTCAACTGATAGATTATACAGGACCGGTTGGACCCGGTCAAAAAGTTGAAGATATGCCATTCACGGTTGGCGGGACTACTTATGGATGGTTTACAATTGATGCAATGAATACAAATGGCCCCAACAACGGAGCTAAAGAAATATTCTTTGCATTAGACAGTCATAACGGTCAGGTAAACCTTGCAAATGTTTTCTGGTCAATTTATACATTCGGCAGCGGCACCTTCGATGCATGGAGTATAGGTAGTGAATTTGATCCTTACGCCGGACAATGGTACAAAGGCGGTGATTCTCATAAAACAATTGGTGTTCCGGCTACAGCAAATAAACTTATTTGTATTGGTTCTTATGTAACTAAAAATTCGTGGGTAGATATAAACGGAACCACACAGTATCAGCCCGGCAATCCGGTTACAGGCGCAATTTCTTTATTTAGCAGCCTCGAACCAACAAGAGATAACCGGACAGAGCCTGACGTTGTTGCACCGGGTGAAGTTATAATAGCCGCTCTTTCGAGCAACTCTTCTCCCCCGCCTGCATGGATTTTACAAGGTGGTAATTTAAGAAAGATGCAGGGTACGAGTATGGCGGCTCCGCACGTAACAGGTGTTATTGCGCTGCTTCCTGAAAAAAATTCTTAGCTTAATTATGATCAGGCTGTTAATATACTTAAAACAACCGCGGTTAGAGATAACTACACAGGCAATTCAGCAAATAATACCTATGGACATGGTAAAATGCATGCATACAATGCTTTCATTAATCTCCCAACTTCGATTGATGGAGCGGATGATTTGAATATGCCTCATGAATTTGCACTGTATCAGAACTATCCGAATCCCTTTAATCCCGAAACACGCATCAGGTTTGAACTGCCGTATCAAAGTTACGTAACCTTGAAAATTTATGATGTGCTTGGTTCGGAGGCAGCTGAAATTGTAAATGAAGAATTGCCTGCCGGAAAGTACGAAACCATATTTAACGCAGCAGAACTTGCAAGCGGCGTTTACTTATATCAGTTTCAGGCTGGTTCGTTTACATATGCCAGAAAATTAATTGTGTTGAAGTAACACATTTGAAGATGTATCTCAAAGACCATCGGGATGGCTATGAAATAATTTTAGTGTCCTCAGCGGGAGAAGTCCCGCTGAGAGTTATTTAATTAATTGTATTCCTTATCCGGAATTTATAATTGCATGTGAGGAATAATAAAATTCTTATCAACTCAACGGAAATTATAAACCGTTGAAGGAGGAAAAGATGAAACGTTTGATCTTTTTATTAATAGCTTTCACTATTGTACTTACAGATGAATCAATTACTCAGCCCTATTACGGGCTTGGCGGCTTCCTGGGCGCTGCACAATATGCAGTAAACAATGGATATCCTGATGCTCAGTGTTTCAAAGTTGAATCTGCGCATGTAGAACCTTCGGGGCTTTCTACTGCATGGAATTACTTCATAAAATCTGCTTACACGTCTAGTGAAATAGAAATCAAAATTGTAATTACCCAAGGAAATGTTGCCCTGTTTTGTGCGGTGCCAATTTCACTATAAGTTAAGTTATTGAAAAATAACTACTTAGCCGTCTCAAAGAGGGGATTTTGGGTCTGCAATGCACAAAACGGGAGAAACAGATTATGAATTCAATTATAGCCTCACAACAGCAAACCGATGGGCAAATGAAGCCATTGATGATTTCACTTTAAAGATTGATATGGGAAATTTTCAGGTGTTTTGCATTGTTAATACTTTTTTTGGAAATATTCGCCAATGGCATAATACAGGTAAAGCGGTATTGGAGAATTCGTCAAATTATATTTATCCCGGCATTCCGGTCACAACATTTTATACAAGGACTGAACCGATGGTCTTTAAGAAAAAGGATTCCAGACCTGCGGGAGATTTAATTTTATTCTCAAAATTAAAATCAGAAATTATTGAACAGGAAAAGTTTGATTATAAAGTACATTCGTTGCCTTATAATATTGAATCCGCTGCTAATCTTACAAATGCTGCTGTTCAAACGTCCTTTGAAATTCTTTGCAAATTACCTTACGCCCGTAGAGGTCAGATATTTGACTCCGTTGAGATTCAAAAATACTTTGAGAAAATGGAATGGGATAAACCTGAAAAAATTATCATGCTTTCATAAAACATTTAACTCAGGGTGAATTGGATTGGCTGAAAAAAGTGGAAGCAAACAAAATGCTAATACCTGTAATTCAGTATTAACTTCTCAAAACAAAAAAATATTTATTTTGAAAACTTTCTTTCATACTCCTCCTTAAGCTCGCTCATCGGTTTGAGTTTAAGAATATTTATGAAATGTCACTTGTAACCGCCTGCACCGCCAAGCTTACTGCCAAAATCCTTAAGCGGGGCATTATCAACACTTTCAGCAGTTGCAAAACCGCACAGATATGCTTTTGCGCCTGCAGTAATAATATTCGCTTTTCTATCATCCACATCTATTATTACCTGAACATAAAACCGGAGTTTTCGCTTCTTCGCATAATCTTCCCTTACCAATAAATTTAACTTTGCATTAAAAGGAAACGCAGAGGTTTTTATTTCCAGATTTGAAAAATCAGGCTCCCCCTGTTCTTCCCCGCTCTGTTCTTCTTCCAGTCTCCGAAATAATATTGAGCAAAAACAAATTCCCCTAAATGTCCGGTTAATGTATCAATCTTCGAAGCAACCGTTCTATTTACTTTTGCAAATGAAATCAATTTCTTTGCTTCTGAAATCATTTCGCCGGTAATAACGACGAATGGATAATTGGTTTTTGAAAACATATTAAACTCATCCTAAATTGTTTAATACAAAAACTGAAAACAGCTTAAGCTCTCTCCTGGATAACGTTTAAAATTTCAAAAGATCATCTCATTAATTCTTTAATCAGAAAAATATAGCTAAAAAATTATAAATCCTCTGCAATCATAAGAATATATGATTGAAATTTTTTCACAATAATCTGACCTCCAAAATGTTATAAAGATATTTAAT
>JBBIGV010000077.1:0-15187 GCA_037447335.1 Ignavibacteria bacterium
ATTATCATTCAAGGTATGGTAAGATGAAAGCTATTTCATTAATTATTGTTTTGCTTGCTCTTATTTTCAACGGATGTGACACTTCAACAAGCCCATCTGATAAAAATCTTCCTCATTGGACGTATGCAACAGCAAATGGAGTTCAGTATCTGCTAATGCTCCAAAGAATTGATTTTAACCTTACGGATACACTCATTACAGAATTTCGTGTTACTAATCAAACAAATTCAGAAAAGCAATTTCACTTTAACAACATACAGCAGCACGGGTATTTTCTGATGAATGAATCAGGAATATAAGTTGTTAATTACTCGTCAGGTGTACGCCCTGCATTAAGTTCTTTTACGCTTCAACCACAAGAATCTAAAACCTTTCCGGTGGAAACTGTATTTCGTGATGATAACGGACAAATCCTAACACCCGGAAATTACACCCTTTCTGCCTATTTACTTGATGGAAGTTCTCCGGAAGTTTTCCTCATAATCCGGGTACAATGAATATTAGTTCAACTCTTCTCTTTACATAATATGGAATTGCATATTCAATAAAGAGTTCTCAATTAGAACCCCACAACAGTCAAATTAAGATCATACAATTAACTATTTTGCTTGCTTATCTTCGCAACTACCAATAAGTTTCATCTGCAAATATTTACAATTATTCACGCATATAAAGGGGAACTTATATGAGCCTTAGTTTAATAGCCAAATCAATAAAAGCATCTCCTACCTTAAAGCTGAATGAGAAGTTCGCCATCCTGAAGGAGAAGGGCGATCCTGTAATTCATCTTGGCGGAGGTGAACCTAAAAGCAGAGTTCCGATAGACGCAATACTTGCTACAGTTGCCCATGCCAACACCGGCGAGGTAAGGTATGCGCCGGCAGACGGTATCTCTGCATTAAAACAAGCAATAATTCGTTATACTGAAGAATTCTACGGCAGAAAAGTCGCTCCCGAAAATGTTATAGCATCAGGTGGTGCTAAGCAGTCCATTATGGTTGCATTGCAGGCAATTCTGAACCCGCAGGAAGAGGTAATTTACCCCGCTCCTTACTGGGTTAGTTATCCGGATATGGCAAAATTATGTGGGGCAATAGGTGTTGCTGCATATCCTGAAGATGGTAGTTTCTATCCCCGGTTAAAAGATATAGAAGATCGGGTTGGTTCTTACACAAGGGCCGTAATTATTAATAGTCCGAATAATCCTTCAGGCGCAATGTACTCTGAAGAGTTTATTGCTGATGTTGTTGAGTTCTGTGAGAAAAAAGACCTTTATCTTTTAATGGATGATATCTACCACAGATTGATCTTCGATGGACGCAAGCCAATAAACCCATATAGATACGCAAAGAAGCTGGATGACAGTTCTAAGTTGATTATCATCAACGGGGTTTCAAAACAGTACGCAATGACAGGCTTCAGAATCGGCTGGGCTGTTGCAAATAAAAAACTGATTGAGGCAATGTCCAATATACAGGGTCATCAAACCTCCGGTCCGTCAGTGCTGCTGCAGAAAGCTGCAGTTGGTGCATTGAACGGTATCCAGTCCGGGGTTGAAAATCTTCGCGCTGCTCTCGAAAACAATCGTAACGTAATGATATCTCTTCTGAATTCTATTGAAGGTGTAAGAGTATCAAAACCTGATGGAACTTTTTATTGCTTTGCAGATTTTTCTGCGTATGAAAAAAGTTCAAACAAACTATCCGAATTTTTAATTGACAAGGTACAGGTACTCACCGTTCCTGGTGCAGAATTCGGAATGGATGGTTACCTGCGCCTCAGTTATTGCGGTGCAATTAAAGAGATCACCGAAGGTATCGAAAGGATAAAATGGGCGCTCGATCCAAATTCACCTAACGAACTTTACATCGGTGATAGAAAGTTAGTGAGGGATTGGTCATGAGTAAATATCTTGAATTCATTACACCCGCCACAAAGCAGGCAATGGAGCTTGCTTCCGATTTCAGATTGAAAAATCAGGGATACACTTTTCTTGATCGTGTTTACTGGAATCTTCCTGACGAAGCTCTTTATGAAGAAGCTGTTTTCAGAAATGAGGGAAAAATTACCAAACAAGGACCTCTCATTGTGAATACAGGGAAACATACAGCAAGAGCTGCGGCTGATAAATTTGTAGTTCAGGAAGAATCTACTAAAGATAAAATATGGTGGGGCGTTTATAACCGTCCGTACAGTTCCGAAAAATTCGGACAACTGATGGGACGGGTTCAGGCATTTTTGCAAGGCGAAGAAGTATTTGTTCAGGATTGTTATGCAGGCGCTGATCCTGAATACAGGCTTCCAATAAGAATCATCACCGAAAAAGCATGGCATAGTCTGTTTGCAAGAAATATGTTCATTACTACCGAAGATCGGGATGAGCTGAAAAAATTTATTCCTGATTTTACAGTGCTTTCTTTACCCGGCTTTAAGGTTGATCCTTCCATTGATGGAACGAGAACAGAAACCGCTATCATACTGAACTTTGGTGAAAGAACTGCAATAATTGCCAATTCCCTTTATGGCGGTGAAATAAAAAAATCAATCTTCACTGTATTGAATTTTCTTTTAACCTTCAAAGATGTTCTTCCGATGCACTGTTCTGCAAATGTCGGCGATGCAGGTGACGTTGCCTTATTCTTCGGATTAAGCGGTACAGGAAAAACAACGCTTTCAGCAGACCCGAAAAGAAAACTTATCGGAGATGATGAACATGGCTGGAGCTCAACCGGAGTCTTTAACTTTGAAGGCGGCTGTTATGCCAAAGTTATACGTCTTTCTGCCGAAAATGAACCTGAGATATATGCTACTACAAGAAAATTCGGAACAATACTCGAAAATGTAGTTTATGATCCTATAAGCAGAAGAATTGATCTTGATGATGATCATATAACAGAAAATACACGTGCATCATATCCGCTTGAATTCATTCCGAATATTGTTCCCGATGGTTATGCACGAACACATCCGAAGAACATCATTTTCTTAACTTGTGATGCTTCGGGTGTTTTACCTCCTATTGCAAAGTTGAATCCCGCACAGGCACAATACCATTTTATAAGCGGATATACTTCTAAAATTGCCGGAACAGAAATCGGGCTGGGAATTGAGCCGCAGATAACTTTCAGCGCTTGTTTTGGCGCTCCGTTTATGGTTCGTCACCCATTCAAATATGCCGAAATGCTGAAACAGCGGATGCTAAAGCACAAGGCTAACGTATGGCTTGTTAATACAGGGTGGGTTGGCGGAAGATTCGGAGTTGGCAAACGAATAAGCATTCGTCACACGCGTAATCTATTGAATGCCGCACTCGATGGTAAGCTTGATAAGGTTAAATATCGTAAGGATAAGCTCTTTGGATTTGAAGTGCCATTAACCTGCCCGGATGTCCCTGAAGATGTGCTTGATCCTGCGTCATCGTGGGGTAATAAAGATGACTACTGGAAAAAGTACGATGCACTTGCTGCAAGATTCATTGAAAACTTTAAACTATTTGCTGATGGCTGTTCGCAGGAAGTAAGAGATGCGGGTCCTAAGCGACAAACGTAGCAAATACCTCTCCTAATATTACAAAAACCGTTGTTCGTTAATAAGCGAGCAGCGGTTTTTTTGATTGACAAAAGAAATCATACCTATCCATCTCAACTAAAAGCTGATTTGTAAGATTTAACTCTTTGCGGATTAATAATAATTTTTATAGAATAATTATTGACAACCCGCTAATATTTTTCTAAGTTCATATGGGCATATCGTTATATAAAGGCAAACTTTGAAAAATTTTGAATTCATGTAAATAACATAATAACTTGAAAATATAATCTTACGTAAAACTACCTGAATCATTCACAAACACGGAGCAAAAATGAAATCACTATTTATTCGATGTCTGTTTCCATTCCTGATTGTTTTGTTTTCTGTAACGACAGTCCTTTCACAGGAATCAAGCTTCGGAATAAAAACAACATTAGAAGAAGCATATGGAAAAATTCCGTATGACTATCTTACAGAAGGAAGTGTAACCGGTTCATGGTCAATGGGTGCAAATTTGATTCCATCTCCAAGATACTATTCTGCTTCTGCGACATATATGGAGGGTGATAATGTATGGGTTTACGTAATAGGCGTCGATACTACCGGCGGCGGGGTTCCAACAAGAACGTGTATAAGATATCATCTGAACACAAACACATGGTCATATATAGCCTCACTTCCGCAACCACTTAGAATTGCAGCAGCAACAACCGCTGGTAATAATATTTATGTTTTTGGCGGATTCAATGCTCCGGGTAGTGTGCCCGCTATTACAAATGCGTATAAGTACGACATAAGCACAGATCAGTGGAGTTCGTTGCCGGATATGCCGGAAGGATTGTTTTTCCACAGAGCCGTTACTTATGAAGATTCAATCATTTATATAATTGGCGGAGTTAGTAACACTCAGAGAGAGTTAAATAAAATTGTATTTAATTTTAGTGTAAGTCTTCAGAATTATCGTCAGGCAACTGATTTACCTGAGGCAGCCGGTGATGGCGGAGCAACTATTTCGGCAGACAATATCTATTATTTCGGTGGATATAAAACCGATACAGAAACTTTCGACAGAATTCTTTCGGGTCATCTTAACAGGTTTGAGAGTACTAATATAAGTTGGCAAAATATTCGAACATTACCCGGCGGGGGTCGAGCCAGGATTGGAGCGTATAATATTGGTAATTATATTGTGATTGGCGGAGGGAGTCAGACAAATCAATTTGATGTAAAAACCGATTGGCATCAATTTAATCCGTTAACTAATACATCAATGCCAATGCCCGGACCTAACTATGGACGCACTGCTTATGCCGGAGGTTATAATGGTTATATGCACAGAGAACTTAGAGAAGTAAATGTGATCATAACTGGCGGCGTAAATTTTGGACCGGCATTAAGTGCTATAACCGAAGTTTATACAGACACAGTTGAGATAACCAGTATCCGGACAGTAGACGGAATATCACCCGCAGGATTTAAGCTTGAGCAAAATTATTCTAATCCGTTTAATCCTGTTACAAAAATTCGATTTGAATTACCCGAAGATTCCGAGGTAACTTTAAAAGTATTTGATGTTTTAGGAAATGACATAAAAACCCTTGTTAATGAAAGAATGAACGCCGGCGCTTATGAAACCTTCTTTACAGCCGGAGATTAGGCAAGCGGTGTATATATTTATACGTTAATCACCGATAAGTTCTTTGCTTCAAGATCTATGATACTCCTGAAATAATAGCATAGAGAATTTTTGTAATCGGAATTAGAATAAATATTTTTAATGGTGCACATTCTGCTAATAATAAATCCGAAGTGTGCTCCATTAGTTAAATCTGACTCAATTTTTTTCCCGACCGATCTTTTGTAAACAGTATTTAGAATTATATTTGCATCCAATTCAAAATAAATTTTTAATCGTTAAATTTTTCCATCAATACCTATTCAGCATAAACAGGTATAATTTATCGAGGAGTTGATAGTGACATCAAACAGAGTAAAACTTATAACTGTCTCGCCAACAATGCAGGTAGCTGCCGAAGCCAAAAGATTAAAATCTGAAGGAATGGATGTGATTGATTTGAGCGTTGGTGAACCGGACTTTCCTACACCGGATAATATTAAAGAAGCTGCTAAAAAAGCGATTGATCAGAACCAAACTAAGTATACGATAAACAGCGGAACGGTTGAACTTCGTAAAGCAATTTCGGCAAAACTTAAACGCGAAAATAACCTGGATTATACACTTAAAGAGATTATCGTTTCTAATGGAGCAAAACAATCGATTTATAATGCTATCCTTGCAACAGTTAATGAAGGTGACGAGGTTATAATTCCGGCGCCTTACTGGGTTTCCTATCCTGATATGGTAAGCATGGCACAGGGTAAATCCGTTGTGATAGAAACTTCTGAAGAGAACGGATTTAAAGTTACACCTGCTCAACTGCGGGAAGCAGTTACAGACAGGACAAAAATCTTCATTCTTTGTAATCCATCAAACCCAACCGGTTCAGCTTATACACGCAAAGAGCTTGAGGCATTAGCCGAAGTTATCAGCGAAGGAAAATATTTTGTTATTGCAGATGAGATTTACGAAAAGCTTGTTTATGATGATTTTGAGTTTGTCAGTTTTGCCTCCATCTCAGATGAGATAAAAAAAAGAACTCTTCTTGTAAACGGAATTTCCAAAGCATATTCAATGACCGGATGGAGAGTTGGTTATACTGCCGGTGACGAGCATGTAGTTGAAGGAATGAACAAAATTCAAAGTCACAGTACTTCGCATGCATCTTCAATATCGCAGGCTGCAGCAATCGAAGCGCTATCGGGTCCGCAGGCGGCTGTTGAGTATATGTGCAGAGAATTCAAAAAAAGAAGAGATTATATATATGTTGAACTCACATCAATGAATGGAATAACTTGTTATAAGCCCGAAGGAGCATTTTTTCTGTTCCCGAATATTTCATCGCTTTTCGGGAGGAAGACGGAAATAATGAAAATTGATCATTCATTTGATTTTGCGATGTATATACTTCATCAGGCTCATATTGCTGTAGTACCGGGAAGCGCCTTCGGGGCTGAAGGTTTTATCCGTCTGTCATATGCTCTCTCGATGGATGATCTGGTTGAATCTGTAAAACGTTTAAAATCAGCAATTGGAAATCTTAAATAAAACTAATCTTTCATAAGTAATTGAAGAGCAGATCGAACTGCTTCAACAGGCATTTCCCTGCCTGTCCATAATTCAAAAGCTTTTGCTGCCTGATGAATAAACATGCTGCTTCCGTCAATTGTAACAGCACCCTGTGCTGATGCCATTTGCAGCAGTTTACTTGGAGATGGATTATAGATGAGATCAAATACAATCTGTCCTTTAACAAATGCTTTGGGTGAAGTAATAAGCGTGTCATCGGTTAATGGTAACATTCCAACCGGAGTAGCATTCACAATTAATTTTGAATCTGTTAACCAATCAATATTAGAGTCTGAAAAAAGTTCACCCGTCTTAATAGCACTGAATTTCATTGCACTTGAAAAGTGATTTTTCAGAGTATCGGCTTTCTGTTCAGTTCTGTTCAGAATGAAAATTTTTTTCGGTCTGAAATACCGTATTAATGCATACACAACCGCCCTCGCAGCCCCGCCTGCTCCAATAACCGTAACATTCTCATCTGCGATGTCTTGCTTATACGGCAGCAATGTTTCCTGCACACCAAATACATCAGTATTGCAGCCGGTAAGTTTTCCCAGATCATTTACTACGGTATTTACAGCACCTACTACAGAAGCTTCATCAACAATAAAATTCAGATAAGGTATTATCTTTTCTTTGTGAGGTATAGTTACATTGTAACCCAAGATACCGAGTGCAATCATACCATTAAGAGCATTTTTAAGCTGTGAGGAAGGAACGTCAAATGAAAGATATATCAGGTCCAGCTTTGTTAATTCGATAGCTACATTATGAATAAAAGGAGAATAGCTATGTTTTATCGGATGCCCGATAACACCAATGACTTTAGTTTTATTGTTGTAATTATTTTTCATTAACAGAATTTAATTGAATGACACCAATAAAAGACAAAGAAAATAATCCCGAAGAGAAAACGAACTAATTCAGTTTTCTCCCAGCAATTTTTTGAACAGCCGGGAAGTTTTTATTTCAGGATAGTCTTTAGCGAACTCGATCCGTATAGCAGGATCAATAGCAAAAGCATTTCTGAGGCTTTCAACAGCTTCCTGAGTTCTGCTCAAAATAAAATTGACTTTTGCTTTACCGTAATATGAATTAGCATCCAGCGGATTAAGTTTTATGCATTCGTTAAATGAATTAAGAGCTTCAAGCCAGTCACCCATTTCCAGGCAGGTTTCGGCGAGGTTGAACCATATTTCATGATTATCGGGATCAATCTTTAATGCCTGCCTGTAGCTGGCAGAGGCTTCTCTTAATTGCCCAAGCGAGTACTCCAGATCAGCTTTGGCAAACCACGCATCAACATTATCCTGTGAGAGTGAAATAGCCTTGTTAAAATCCTTTAGCGCAAGGTGAAACTTTCCAACAGCATCGTAACAATAACCGCGGGCAAGATAGGCTTCATAATATTCTTCATTAAGCCGGATAGCTTCAGAATAAAATTTGATTGCGTTGATAAGGTCGCCAAGCTCTTCGTAAATATTCGCTATATTAAAACAGGAGGCTTCATCATGCGGATCAATCTCATATGATTTACGAAAACATTCGATTGCCTGCTGCATTCTGCCAAGGTCTGCGAGTGCATTTCCTTTATTGAACCATGAACTGGCTAAATTTTCATTCAATGCAATTGAAAGATCGTAATTATCTATTGCTTTTTCCAACTGGTTAAGCTTTGCATAAACAACACCCCTGTTGTAGTAGCCGTTGGGATTGTAAGGTTCAAGCTCAATAAATTTGTCATAAACACTTAAAGCTTTTTTGTTCATATCCAGATTTTCATAACAAAAGCCAAGTTCATACCAGGCATCAGAAAACTCGGGATAAATGTTAATTGACTGGTTAAAATATTCAATTGCTTCTTCAAAAAAACCGCGCCGCTGGAAAATTATACCAAGGTTAAATAATATTTCCTCATTATTTGGATCTGATTGCAGTGCGAGTTCAAGAGTTTCTTTTGCCTGCGAGTACAGACCAAGGTTTGCTTCTGCTTCAGCTTTATCAATCAGCGCTTCGCTATCGCCGGGATTTAATGAAATAGCTTTATTATAACAATCAATGGCTTCATTAAAACGGAACAAGGAGTTAAGGATCACTCCCTTTCTTACCCAATAGTCCGAATTATAAGGAGCAACCTCAAGAAGATGGTTTACAAAAAAGAGTGCGTCATTATATCTTTCATTTTCTATGCAGATATGGATCAATTCATCCAGTGAATCAAGAATATTATAGATTCCACCGTTGTTTATAATTGACCTGTGTTTAATTATTTCCTGATTCAGATTTTCATTCTGCTCAGAAAAATTCTCATCGCTGCTGAAATGAGATTCGAAGAATGACATTAAGGATAATTCCTTTTATTTCTTAAATACTGAGAAAAATCTATTACTAATATATTATAAAATCAAGTTGATTTTAACAGTGTTATTACCTATAGGAAATGTGCACTAACATAAATTTTTAGGTGAAAAAACTGTACCAGAGGCAAAATCACCTGCATCACGAAATTTGAAATAAAAAAGCCGCTGATATTCCCAATATTCAACGGCTCATCAAAAAGAATAAGTGTTAAACAGAATTAATTACTTAGAACAGCAGTAACCTTTTCAGCAGCTTCACTTAGGCTTTGTGCTACTTCAAAATTAAGTTCGGATTGGTTCAGTAATTCAGCAGCTTCAACAGCATTAGTACCTTCGAGCCTTACTACTATCGGAACACTTACGTGCATTTCTGTCGCTGCGTCAATTACACCCTGAGCCACCCTGTCACATCTTACAATTCCGCCGAATATATTAATCAGAATAGCTTTAACATTAGGATCTGATAAAATTATCTTGAAACCATTAGATACAGTTTCTTTACTTGCACCGCCGCCGACATCCAGGAAATTAGCCGGTTCGCCGCCTGCCAATTTAATTATATCCATAGTTGCCATTGCAAGACCAGCACCATTTACCATACAGCCAACATTACCATCAAGCTTTATATAGTTCAGGTTATATTTTGATGCTTTAATTTCAAGCGGATCTTCTTCATCAAGGTCGCGATAAGCTTCGATGGTTTTTTGACGGTAAAGTGCATTATCATCGAAATTCATTTTAGCATCAAGTGCAATTACACGATTATCATTTGTTATCACAAGCGGATTTATTTCCAGCAGTGATGCATCGGTTTCTTCGTAAGCCCTGTAAAGTGCGGAAATAAACTTAACGAAATTTTTGAATGCATCCCCGGTTAAACCAAGCGCAAATGCAAGTATTCTTGCCTGGTAGGACTGAAATCCTACTGCCGGATCAATCCAAACCTTAACGATTTTTTCAGGGGTTTCCTCTGCAACTTTTTCGATTTCAACTCCTCCTTCGGTAGAAGCCATAATAACATTCATTGATACAGAACGGTCAAGCAGAATACCAAGATAAAGCTCCCGATCAAAATCCAGCCCTTCGGCAATAAAAATTGTTTTAACTATCTTTCCTTCTGACCCCGATTGATGGGTTACTAACAGATTCCCAAGAATTTTTTGTGCATAGTCTTTTGCCTTTTCAACAGAAGTAGTGAACTTCACTCCTCCCTCAAGCACCACTTCGTTCCGGTTAGAAGGATTGTAAAGAATTCCTTTCCCTCTTCCGCCGGCGTGTATCTGCGCTTTAACAACGTACTGGTTTATTCCTCTTTCCTGTAACTGAGCAATAGCAGACTCGAATTGCGAAATGTCTTTGATCGCTATACCATCCTGAACTGGAAGGCCGGATTTCTTTAAGATTTCTTTTGCCTGGTATTCGTGAATTTTCATGAATGTTCCTTATTAATTGCTGTTAATTTCTGTTAAAATATTGTAGTACGATTTTCCGAATCGTTATTGAAAATTTTGAAAGTATTATTAGTGATTACCCGAACATAAAAGATCATTCCGGCAAAAACCGGAATGATCTCAGAAAGAATTTATATTTTTTCGCTCATTGTTTTAGCCTGAAGGAAGAGCAGCAAATAATCTCTTCCGCCGGCTTTTGAATCTGTACCCGACATGTTGAATCCGCCGAACGGGTGCCCGCCAACTAACGCGCCCGTACACTTACGGTTAAAGTAGAGATTACCAATGAACAATTTTTTTTTTGCTCTTTCAATTTTTTTGCGATTCCTCGTATAAACAGCTCCGGTTAAACCATAAATTGTATTGTTGCATATGTTAATCGCATCGTCATAATTTTTTGCTTTAATGACTGCAAGCACAGGACCGAAAATTTCTTCCTGCGATATGCGTGCATCAGGTTTAATATCAATTATTACTGTTGGAGCAAGGTAGTATCCCTCATCATTTATTTTGTAACCGCCATTAATAAGTTTTCCTTCCTGCTTACCGATTTCCATGTATTCCATAATAGATCTTTCAGCGCTGGCGCTGGCAACAGGACCCATTTTGTAGTTTTCTTCAGCAGGACCGACCTGGATTTTATCAACTTCGTCCTTCAGTTTTTTAACAAATTCTTTATAGACTGACTGATCAACTATTGCACGCGAACAAGCTGAGCACTTTTGTCCCTGGTAACCGAAAGCAGATGAAACAACACCTTTAACAGCTTCATCAATATTGGTTTCACTATCAACAATAATACTGTCTTTACCACCCATTTCAGCAACTACTCTCTTTAACCAGATTTGACCTGGCTGAACTTTAGCTGCTAATTCGTTTATGTGAATTCCAACTTCCATTGAACCGGTGAATGCAATAAAACGGGTTTTAGGATGTCCAACTATTGTATCACCAACTTCGCCGCCTGAACCCGGCAGGAAATTAAGTACACCTGCCGGCAATCCTGCTTCCTTCATAATATCATAAAATAGCTTACCCATCATTGGTGTGTCGCTGGATGGTTTTAGTACAACAGTATTTCCTGTTACTATTGCAGCCGAAGTCATTCCTACCAGTATAGCGAACGGAAAATTCCAAGGCGGAATAACAACTCCAACACCGAGCGGAATGTAAACAAGCTCGTTCTTTTCACCTTTCACGGGAGTGATAGGCTGTTTGCCTGCATACCTTAGAGCTTCTCTGCCATAAAATTCAAGAAAGTCAATTGCTTCTGCTGTATCAGCGTCAGCTTCAACATAATTCTTACCGGCTTCAAGTATCATCCAGGCATTTATTTCATGTCTTCTTCTGCGGGTAATTTGCGCGGCTTTGAATAAAATCGATGCTCTTTTTTCTGCGGGGACATAACGCCACTCATCAAATTTTTTGAAAGCTGTTTCGACAGCCAGTTTTGCGAGTTCAGAACTTCCTTTGTAAAAGGCTGCAACAATCTCGTCTTTTTTTGATGGATTTACTGAATTGAATGTTTTATCGGTTATATATTTTTTACCGCCGATAATTATCTCATAAGTTTTTCCTAATTTTTTTCTGACATTTTTGATAGCTTTTTGCTGTAATTTAACGTCACTTTTCTTGGTAAAATCACAGATAGGCTCATTCTTGAATGGTTTCACTTTCATTAATATACTCCTGTTAAATTTGTTCTAAAATCACATCAAAAATTACTGCTTTTGCCTCTGATAAGCAATTTAAACCCGCCCAAAAACCACTTTATTTCAATATCTTATGGGAATTTGTGATGTGGAATTCCTGAAGACTAAATGGTGACGGTCTATTTTGCATTTCAATTTTTATCCGTATTATTAGAAAAATAAAATCTCATAAGTTCACTTTATGTCGGAGTTGAAATGGCATTATTAAAATACTGCAGAACAATACCTGAACTTTTCATTTTTCTCTGGAAGGAATACGGAAAAGATATTGAGCGTCCGCTAATGATGAAAAAAGTTGGTGACGAATACAAAGGAATCAGCTATAAAGAATTTGGCGAACAAACAGAAAATTTTGCTGCCGGTCTTGCAAGCCTTGGTGTGAAAAAAGGAGATAAAATTGCAATCATTTCCGAGAACAGACCAGAGTGGGTTTATTCCGATATGGCTATTCTCTCATTAGGGGCTATTGATGTTCCTCTTTATCCTTCGTTGACATCTGATTCAATTGAATTCATCCTGAATAATTCAGAATCAATAGGTGTGATTGTTTCAAATAAGTTTCAGTTAAACAAAATTCAGAAGATTTTGGACAATTGCCGGAATGTAGAGTTCGTCATAGTAATGGACGATGCAGATGCGGCTGTTGAAAACAATAAGGTATATTCTTTCTCTCAGGTTCAGAATGCAGGTATGGAATTCGGCAAAGAAAATCCCAGCTATGTAATGAACCAAATTCTCAATGTGGAAGAGAATGATCTTTGTACTATTATTTACACCTCCGGCACAACAGGCGAACCCAAAGGTGTTATGCTTACGCATAAAAATATTTTATCTAACGTAACTGCCGCACTGGAAGTCTTTCCGATAAATAAAGATGATATTTTTCTTTCCTTTTTACCTTTGTGCCATATATTCGAAAGGATGGGAGGCTATTATACCGGTTTTTCATCCGGCGGGATGATCTGTTTTGCAGAAAGCATTGAAGCAGTTGCTCAAAATATGACGGAAGTAAAACCTACTATTATGACTGCCGTACCACGACTTTTTGAACGAATCTATTCTAAGGTAATTAAGAATATTGAATCCCAGCCAGCATCAAAACAAAAAATATTTTTCTGGGCAGTTAATACCGGAATGGAATATTCAAAGGCAAAGAAATCCGGCAGAATGCCGCTTGTTTTGTCTTTCCGATACAAATTGGCTAATAAGCTTGTTTATAAGAAGCTGCACGAAAAGATGGGCGGCAGTATGAGGTTTTTTATTTCCGGAGGTGCAGCACTTCCAAGAGAAATCGGGGAGTTTTTTGAAGCTGTGGGTATACTTATCCTTGAAGGCTACGGGCTTACAGAATCTTCGCCTGTTATTTCCGTAAACAGGATTGATGATTATAAATTCGGTACAGTTGGAAAGACGTTTCCAAACGTTCAGGTTAAAATTGCATCGGATGGGGAAATACTTGCAAAAGGGCCCAACATTATGCAAGGTTATTATAAAAACAAAAAGGAATCTGAAGCGACCGTAAAAGATGGCTGGCTTTATACCGGCGATATAGGAATGTTTGATGCAGATGGTTTTTTGGTAATTACAGATCGTAAGAAGCATCTTTTCAAAACATCAGCAGGAAAATATATCGCACCTACTGCAATCGAAAGTTTATTTCTTACAATTAAATATATTGATCAGTTTGTTGTTATTGGCGATAAAAGGATGTTCCTGAGCGCTTTAATTGTTCCTGATTTTGAGGCACTGAAAGAATACGCTGACTCAAATAAAATTCAATACTCGGATGAGGCAGACCTGGTTAAAAAGCCGGAAATTTATGAACTGGTAGAAAAAGAAATGGGACGAATGCAGAAGAAGCTTGCTAATTATGAAAGAGTCAGAAAATTCATATTGCTTGATAAACCTTTTACCATAGATTCCGGAGAGATAACTCCAAGTATGAAAATTAAACGCGATTTTGTGGAAGAACGTTATGCACATCTGATTGAGGAAATGTACTCGTAAGAAGCAGAGCCAGAATGAATTTGCAGTTTCAGCATCGGGACAAAATATCAATCATTGCGTTATGAATTTTTCCATTTGAAGCAAGCATACGTGTGGAAAAGATAGTCATTTCACTGCCATCAAAGTCAGTAACTTTTCCATTTGCTTCCTCAACAATTAATTGTCCTGCACAGATATCCCATGGATGCAGATAGACTTCCCAAAAACCGTCAAATACTCCTTTAGCAAGGTAACAGAAATCAATTGCGGCAGAGCCAAGCCTCCTCATACCCCTGGAAGCACGTGTTAGCGCTTCAAACTTTGCAAACGCATTCTCGGGATTTTCTTTTATATTATAAGGAAAGCCGGTAACCAGCAGACTATGCGAAAGCCTGCCATTAGTACTAACTGTTATTTTCTTTCCATTCGCATATGAACCACTTCCCTTTTCGGCAAAGTAAATAATATTCTGCATAACATCATAAACAACACCGGCTATAGTCTCCCTATTTTTTTGCAATCCAATTGAGACTGAAAATACTGGTAATCCATGTGCAAAGTTCGTGGTTCCATCAAGCGGATCAATTACCCACGTATATTCAGAGTTTTTATGATATTCTCCGGTTTCTTCAACCAGGATGTTATGCCCGGGAAATTTTTTCTGAATGAAGTTCATTATCAGTTTTTCTGATGCTTTATCAATATCCGTTACCAGGTTCGAATCATTTGTTTTAAACTCAACATTAAATTTATTTCCGAATCCTTCGCGTATTATTTCACCGGCTTCCTTTGCAATTTCAATAATATTTTCAATCATATTTAATCCGCTGTTTTTAACACTCAAATATATGCATTTAAGTGAACTACTAAGTTTATTATTTTTAAGTATAAAAAATCCGTAAGTTTATTTTCTTAATTCCGAGATAGAAATATCAGAAGGTCTGTTTAAAGAGCCAAAAA
>JBBIGV010000078.1:0-14902 GCA_037447335.1 Ignavibacteria bacterium
CGGGTAAAACATAAGGACATTTTGTTTGAAACTCAATCTTAATCGTTAGCTAACCCTCAACGTTATCAGCGGGAAGCAGCACGCTAACGTTGAAGGTTTTACATAAAAAAGGCTGCCCGATTGGACAGCCTTTATGACTAGATCAGAAATAAAAACAGTTGTTTTTATTTCAGCAGCACCATCTTACGGGTTTGTCTGAAACTTCTATCACCGTTAACAGCGCTTGCTTCAATTGAGTAGAAGTAAACTCCGGATGAAAGTGAACTTCCTATATCCGATGTGCTGAAAATAATACTGTGATTACCAGCTTGTTGTGTTCCTTTCACAAGTTCTTTTACAAGCTGTCCGGTAATGTTATAAACTGAAATCTTTATATTACTTTCATAAGGAAGCGAATAGTTTATAGTTGTACTCGGATTGAACGGATTTGGATAGTTCTGAGAAATAGAGTAGCTCTTTATGCTTTCGAATTCTACTTCAATTTCTTTTGAATACTCAAATGAACCGTCAAAATCAATCTGCTTCAGTCTGTATTTAATAACACCTGAAGGAGGATTATGACCGAGATCATCCACATACGAATAATTATTCGATTCAGTTGTTGTTCCTTTTCCGTTGATGAATGCAACAGTGCTCCAGCTTCCTGAAGTATTCCTTTGTACTTCAAAGCCATGGTTGTTTGTCTCAGTCGCAGTTATCCAGTTTAACTCAACAGCAGTGCCGGTTATAACGGCATTGAAAGAAACTAGTTGTACAGGAATTACACCTCCTATTGCAAGAATCGATTTCGTGAGTACATCAAAGACGAACATCGGATTGTGCATACCCTTGCTTCCATCAGAGTCTATCATCCTGTAATTGAAGTATGCCTTCCTAATACCGTGATCGTTAAGGTCTCTGATCAACTGCCACGAAACAGAATCAATCCCTGCCGGCGGCAATGCTATTCTTAAAAGTTTTGTTAAGCCATCAAGTTCTTTCGGAATGCTTTCAATTACACCATTAGCATCATGGTCGAAGGTTGCCATAAAATCATCCCATTTGGTTTTATTTGCTCCATGGCATGGCACACAATTCTTAACATGGTAATAGTTTGTTTCAGGGTTGTAGAGTGCGAATGTGTGTCCGCCTACTTTATCTCTGTTAACGTTGCCTGTGTCCGGTGTAGCAGCCATATGGCAACCAAGGCATGAATTATTAACAGCAAATTTATGATTTCCACTTAAGTACGGACTACCGAACTCTGCAGCATTCTTACCAAGCAATACATCTGCCTGAACAGAGTAATGCGGACCCCAGTGAACACTTGTAACCTGAGTTAAGGTATACCTTACATTATCTCTTCTGCCCTTATGGCAATTAAAACAAAACTGACCTGTACCGCCTTCAGTGTACATATAACCATTTGCAAGTGTATCAGATCCCGCCGGAGTATAACGAAGTGAGCCCGGATTTGAGTTGCCGTGCGGATCATGACATGTTGCACAGGTGATCTTTGTTTGACGGGCGCTCGTCCATCCTGTAGTATTTGTAATCTGCCCTTTAGTGAAATTTATGAAACCCTGTCCATCATGGCACCTGATACAGTTTTGCAGATTGTTATTCTGTGATGCAGTTCCCTGTGCGAAGGAATTGCTCCAGAGAGCTTCTGAATGTAAAGAGTTTTCCCATTGTGCGTACTTATTATAACGCCATGGCAGGTCGTGGCATTGACCGCATGTTCCGGAGAGGGGAGTGATCTGGATTTTTGCAGCACTACCTCCCTGAGTATGCTCACTGCCCGGTCCGTGACACATTTCGCAGCCTATTGTAGCGTGTTGAACAAGACCCTGGTATTGAGTTTTTAACGTATCCCACTTTCCTGTGTTTGGAGGTCCTTGCCAAACCCAGCCAAGCTGCGCGGCAACATCATCAAAACCATTATTTGCTGCAGCAATATTGTGGTCCGTTCCGGTAGTATGACACTTGAAACAGTTATTACCAAATGAAGCCGGTCCGGTTGTAATATTTTTCTTTAACGTAATACCATGGCTTGACACTTTCCATCGATTAAAAATTTCTACAAATTCCGGATGATTTTGGTGGCAGGTCATGCAGTTTGGATATACAGTTGGAATACCCTCAAAGTTACCCACGCCAACATAATTAGATGAGATGATTGTTTTGGTTGTGTCATGCGATCCGGATGCAGTTGTGATTGATAGTCCTACCGTATAGGTACCTTTCAGATCCGGCACGAATTGGACCCATGTCGGATTGATTATTTCTATCTGAGTAATCGAACCCGAAGGTTTTGTGAGTAGTGTGAATGTTGCTGTCAGGATGGGTTCATTATTCCCGATATTCAGTGCTGATAAATATACATATGTTTTATTCGGGACAATGTCTAACCCTGACGATACAGAATTGGTTGTAATCCCGAGAGTTGTAAGTTTATGCGGGGTTACAGCTTCTGTAACGATTTTTGCTCTTTGCGCCAACGTAAAGTTGGTTATTAGAGCAAAAATTATTATTAATTGTAAAATTGTTTTCATAAAATAACCCTTGAATTAAGTGGTGCCTGACTTAGTCAAATAGTGTTCCGCAACTAATAAACATAATAGTTTTAAGATCTTGATAAATTGTTTATAGTTAAAAATATAGATTCTTTTTCTTAAGAATGGATCAGGAAAAGATTCTCATATTTGAGAGAATAACTGCGTGAATGATTAAATTCTCAACGTAATTATTGAGGTTTTTGGAATGTTGACTTGTGTAAACCAATTATTTGGATTTCTGTTTTTGTTTGTTTTAAGCACAAATAGTAATTTTAAATCGGAATTAACTTAACTCGGAATAAAGTTGGATAATACTTACAAATCAGCCGGCGTTGATATTGAAGCCGGTGATGAAATTGTTAAAAGAATTAAATCTCACGCTCGTTCGACTTTTAATTCAAATGTGCTTTCTGATATCGGGCTTTTTGGCGCTTTTTATCAGCTTGATACTTCTTACCTCGAAAAACCTGTGCTCGTCTCCAGCGTGGATGGGGTTGGCACAAAACTGAAAATTGCTTTCGCTGCCGGCAAACATGATACTGTTGGTCAATGCCTCGTAAACCATTGTGTTAATGACATTGCAGTTTGCGGTGCTAAACCTCTTTTCTTTCTTGATTATCTTGCATTCGGAAAACTTAATCCGGATGTAGCCGAACAAATAATTAAGGGTTTTTCGATTGCATGCAAAGACAATAAATGCGCTTTAATCGGAGGCGAGACTGCAGAAATGCCCGGACTGTATGCTGAAGATGAATATGATATGTCAGGAACGATAGTTGGAATTGTTGATAAGAATAAAATTATTGATGGAAAGAGTATTTCTTCAGGAGATTTACTGATTGGTTATCAGTCGAACGGTTTGCATACAAACGGCTATTCCCTGGCACGAAAAATCCTTCTGAATAAATTTGATGTCCAAACTTATTTTGATGAACTTGGTTTAACGCTTGGTGATGAACTGCTCAGAATTCATAAATCATATTTGAATTTAATTCAATCTCTTATTGAAAAAGTTAAAGTGAAAGGATTTTCACATATTACAGGTGGAGGGATAATCGGCAACACTAAAAGAATTATTCCTGAGGGTCTGAGCCTGAAAATTGACTGGAATTCATGGGACATTCTTCCTGTCTTTAATCTGATCCAAAAAACCGGTAATATATCGGTTGAAGAGATGAGAAATGTTTTTAATCTTGGTATCGGACTAATTGCTGTTATTAGTAAAGAAGACGTTAACTCTGCACTCGAATTTTCTGAACAGGCAGGATTCCCGGGTTTGGTGATTGGGGAGGTTATTTAATCCGGCTTATTCATAAAATTAGTTAAGTAAGAATTATGAAAACTAAAAAAATATTTTTCAGGACAAATTTACAGCTGCTTGTTGTGTTTACACTGGCTGCATTTCTTTATAACGGGTGCGATAAAGGTATCGCTCCCGAACCTGAAATTCCAAAAGAAGAACAAGCGGGCTTTTCAGGCAAAATAACTTTTTTAGGTCAATGGCCTGATGGCGTACAACGCACGCATCTTGTAGTTTTCGAAAACCCGCTTCTTTCTGCTGCGGATTTTAATGTATTTAATCTGAAATTTGTCGGTCCGGAAATTCCATATGGAACAACAGAGTTCAATTATAACTCGGTTGATTCTTTTTATGTTGAGATCGGAGCAGGTGAATATGCATATGTTGCGGTTGCACAATCAAAAGCTGAAGAACTTTCTCTCAATCGCGTGGATTGGTATGTAGTAGGAGTATATTATGCAAATAATGATACCACCCAACCGGGTAAATTGGTAATTCCGGAAAAAACTCTTGTTAAAGGAATAGATATAATTTGTGATTATGAAAATCCGCCTCCACAGCCGCCCGGCGGTGAATAACAACTTAAATTTCTGATAACTGATTATGAGAATGAACAAACCAATCTTTCTGCTTGTCTTTTTAATTGCATGTGTTGAACTGTTTCCACAGACATTCAGCATAAGCGGAAAAATTACAGATGTTAACGGAAAGCCAATTCCGGGTGTTAATGTTATTGTTCGCGAAACCAAAACTGGCGCAGCTTCAAATGCGGATGGATATTATATCATCAGTGATCTTAAACCTGCCGGCTATACAATAGAGTTTTCTGCAATAGGTTTTAAAAAATTCAGAAGAGCCGGAGTAAAATTGACAGAAGATTTTATTCTTAACGTTACGCTTCAGGAAACACCAATTCAAACCGAACAAGTAGTTGTTACCGCTGCTAAACACGAACAGAACATCTCCGATCTTCCGGTAAGCGCCGGGATTATCAACTCTGACTTAATTTCGAAAAGGAACATTACAAATCTTGAGCAGGCTTTGCGATACGTACCCGGAATTAATTTAACTGGTGACCAAATAAGTATTCGCGGTTCAAGCGGTTACAGCAGGGGAGTTGGTTCAAGAGTTCTGCTTGCTGTTGATGGCATTCCATTTTACACCGGAGATACCGGCGAAACTATCTGGGAGGTTATACCTGTTACTGAAATTGAACGCGTTGAAATTATTAAAGGCGCTGCAAGCTCACTTTATGGCTCAACTGCTATCGGCGGTGTAATAAATGTGTTAACCCGACCAATCCAGGATAAGCCTGTTACTTATGTTAAGAGCCTTGGCGGTTTTTACAGTAAACCTTCCTATTCAGAATGGGACTGGTCTGATAGAACAAGATTTTTTAACGCGCTTACGCTTGCTCATTTAAATAAAACAGGTGATTTCGGAATTTCTGCTTCCTTTACCAGGCTTGAAACTGAAGGTTACAGACAAAGCGGTTTTAATAAAAAGTATATTGGCTTTTTAAAAGCGATTTATGATTTTTCTCCGGCTTCATCTTTATCATTACTTGTAAATACATTAAATAAGCGCGGCGGCAGTTTTATTTACTGGAAAGATTCGCGTAACGCGCTTGTTCCGCCGGATGAAAACCAGGGTCAAAGAACTGCTACTAACCGCTATCTGTTTGGTTCGATTTACAAAAATCTTTTGAGTGATCAATTGCTGTTAAACATCAAAACAAGTTATTACAGAACAAGCTGGTCTGAAAATTCAGAAACGGGAATCGAATCAACATCTCATTTAGTAAGAGGCGAAATCCAAACTGATTGGAGTATTTCAGAAAGATTCCTATTTATTTCAGGTATTGAAGGAATTGGTTCCAAAGTAAATTCAAATATTTTCGGAAACCCGGATGCTTTAAGTGCAGGCGCATATACACATGGCGAATTGAAATTTGATTTTCCTCTGCTTCTTTCCTTCGGTGCGCGGGTTGATTATGGCAAATTAGATTCTCTTAAAGGATCTGGCGCTTTTTCTCCTAAAGTCGGATTAAACTATAAATTAACCGAAGAGTTTGTCTTTCGTTCTTCATTTGGTTCGGGATTCAGAGCGCCCTCGCTTGCAGAAGCTTTCACTTCTACAACTTTCAGCGGTATTACTGTTAAACCAAATCCTAAACTTAAATCTGAACGAAACTTTACATTTGAAGTCGGTTTTAACTATAAACCTCTGCAGGAACTGAACTTTGATTTATCAGTTTTTCAAAATGAATATTATGATTTTATTGAAGCATCAATTGATCCGACTGATGGACTGGTAGTTTTTGATAATGTTACACGTGCAAGAGTTCAGGGGCTGGAATATCAGAATACTTTTTATTTGTTTGATGCTTCACTGATTCTTAATTCTGGTTATACCTACCTGTGGAGCCGCGATATTGAAAGAAACAAAGCGCTGAAATACAGACCGCGCCATCTGTTTTACGGCAGCATTGATTATAATTTAAACAAGCTGATCTCTTTAGGTGAAGAATTTATTATCGGCAGTGATTTCAGGTTCTGGAGCAGAGTTGAAGAAATTGACGATGAGCTTGCACAATTTGTTAAAGATGCTCACCTGCGCGTTCCGGTTTATGTGCTTGACCTGCGCGCTTCTTACAGTTTCCCGGTCTTTAATTTCCCTGTAAGATTTTCTTTTGCAGCTAATAACGTTTTAAATTACAATTATATTGAACTTATCGGTAATTTAGCACCTGTAAGAAATTTTTCTCTTAGTATAGAATTTTATTTACAATGATCTTTAAGGGGAACTTATGTTTATTGATACACACGCACATTTGTTTTATGAAAATTATAATGAAGACCGCGAGCTTGTAATCCATCGTGCTGCTTCTGAAGGTGTTCATTCAATTCTTGTTCCGGCAACAGACCTGAAAACTTCCGAGTTCGTATATGAACTTGTTAAAAAGCATGAGTTTATTTACGGCGCGGTGGGTGTTCATCCTCACGAAACAAAAGACTGGAACAAATCTTTGCTGCCAAAAATTGAAACTCTTTCCAAACATGAACGAATAGTCGCAATAGGTGAAATAGGACTGGATTATCATTATGATTTCTCTCCTCGTGAAAAACAAATTGAAGCTTTCCGTGATCAGATAGAGCTTGCTCTTAAGCTTGAGCTTCCCATCATCGTTCACAATCGTGAATCGGATGATGATATGATGGAAATTATCCGTTCGTACTGCGGCAGCGGTTTAAAAGCACAATTCCATTGCTTCAATGGCTCTCTTGAGCATGCACACGAGCTTATAAATATGAATCACTTAGTTTCTTTTACCGGCAATATAACTTTTAATAATGCTGATTCTTTGAGGGTCATAATTGCTAATATCACTCTTGATAATCTGCTGCTTGAAACAGATTCCCCGTTCATGGCACCGATTCCTTACAGAGGAAAACGAAATGAGCCGTCTTATGTAAAATATGTTGCAGAAAAAATTGCCGAAATTCACAAACTGCCTGTTGAAGAAATTGCGCGTATAACAAGCTTTAACGCCTTCAAACTTTTTGGTATAGGTAAAGTGCAGGATACAAGTTACACTTACCAGATCGGTGAATCCTTATATGTTAATGTTACAAACAGATGCAATGCTGATTGTGTTTTCTGCCAGCGGAAAAAAGATACGCTTATACATGGATACAATCTGAAAATGAGTAAGAACGAAGAACCATCCGCAGAAGTTTACATTGATGAGATCGGTGATCCGCTTCGCTATAAGGAAATTGTCTTTTGCGGTTACGGCGAACCAACAATAAGATGGGATGTTGTTAAGAAGGTCGCTAAATATGTTAAAGAGTGCGGCGGTGCTACACGACTTAACACAAACGGGCATGGTAATTATATTAACAAGAGAGATATTACTCCCGAATTGAAAGGATTGATTGATACGGTTTCTGTCAGCCTTAATACTGCTGACCCGCGCCAGTATGCCGAACTTATGCGCCTTGAAACAAGGATGTTCAATGAGATGATCAACTTCGCTAAAAACTCAAAAAAATATGTTGAACGGGTTGTTATGTCCGTTGTTTCTCTGGATTCGGTAAATGTTGAACGCGCAAAGCAGGTAGTTGAAGAAAAAATCGGCGCTGAGTTCAGAATCCGGCAATATTTCTAAATTCCGATAGAACAATATGTTACGACTCAGTTTTTTCTTTTTCATTATTTATTGTTCTAATTCTTTTTCTCAGGAGCTAAAATCTGAATTAGATAAGCTCCTTTCTTCAAAATTTTTTCAATCGACTATAATTTCTGTTGATGTTTATGACTTGACCGAAAAAAAACCTCTCTACAAAAGAAATAATAAACTTCTGCTTACGCCGGCTTCTAACATGAAGATTCTCTCATCTGCTGCAGCTTTATACTTTCTTGAACCTCAATATCAGTTTACAACTACTGTTGCATACAACGGTTTCGTGTTAAATGGTAAACTCGATGGAGATCTTTTTGTTACCGGCGGTTTTGATCCTCTGTTAAGTACTTCTGATATTGAAAAACTATCTGATCAAATTATTTCATTCGGAATAAAAGAAATAAACGGAAATATTATTGCCGATGTTTCCCGTAAAGATTCTCTTTATTGGGGAAGCGGCTGGATGTGGGATGATGATCCATCTGCTGATGCGCCTTATTTATCAGCTTTGAATGTGAACTTTAACACGGTTTCGGTACGTGTTACACCGGGTCAGGTGGGTGATAAACCGGTTGTTTCACTCTCACCTCAAACTGCTTTTTTCAATATCATTAATGATGCTGTTACTATTTCGGGCTCTCAGTCAGATTTAATCGTGACACGCAACTACTTAAACAAAAACAATGATATTATATTAACTGGCAGCATGGGGAGAAATACTTCTGTTTCGAAAAGTTTTAATGTAGTTGATCCGGAATTATATTTTGTAACTATGTTAAAAGAATCACTTGAATCTAAGGGCATTATCATAAAAGGCGATGCAATAAGATCATCTTCATCAAATGATTTGCGGCACATAACCCAGCTCAGAACACCGCTTGACAGCGTTCTCTCAAGAGTTAATAAGAATAGTAATAATCTTTGTGCCGAGATGATCATCTATGCTCTTTCAGACCAACATTTTGAACAGCCCGCATCTGCATACAATGGACTGAAAATGATTGACAGTCTTTTAATCATTATGAATTTTAATCCAGACGATTTTTCTTTTAATGATGGTTCAGGTATTTCCCGGTATAATCTTGTTACCACAGAACTTCTTCTTGAAACATTAAAATTCTTATATCAAAAACACCATACATTATTTATAAGATTATATGATTCATTGGCAATTGCCGGGTATGACGGCACATTAAGAGGGAGATTGAAAAACGCACCCTTGCAAAACAATGTCCGTGCAAAAACCGGAAAGTTAAGAGGTGTGAGTTCGCTTTCAGGTTACCTGACCAACAGCAGCGGCAGCCTGATAGCATTTTCCATTATGATCCAAAACTATGTTAATAAGACTCAACAGGGACGAACAATTCTTGATGAAATTTGTAAATTACTAGCCAAATAAATTTTTAAACCAATGAAAAAAACTTTAGCTATCATCACCGATGAGAGATGCCTAGAACATGCACCCGCTTTCGAACATCCGGAAAGACCGGAAAGAATGACAGCTATTAAGAATAAGCTTGAATCTGAATCATTTCTCGAAGATGTCCACTTATATTCTGCCATTGAGGTGAAAGAGAGTGAAATTCTTGCGGTTCACTCAGAGTATCACTTTAGATGTGTTAAAGATTCAATTGAAGCCGGAAGAAATATGATTGAATCGGATACTTATGTTGTTCCGGGATCACTGCTTGCTGCGATGCTTTCCGCAGGCGCTGCAGTGCAGGCAGTTGATATTGCAATGAATGACGAACATTCCAGGATATTTAATTTAATGCGTCCTCCCGGTCATCATGCGACTAAAAATGAACCGATGGGATTTTGCCTGTTCAATAACATAGCAATTGGTGCACAGTATGCAATTGATAAATATGGATTGGAACGAATAGCAATTGTTGATTGGGATGTTCATCATGGAAATGGCACGCAGGATATCTTTTATTCATCTGATAAGGTTTTGTTTATCAGTACACATCAGCATCCTTTTTATCCGGGAACCGGCGCAGAATCTGAAACCGGAGATGGAAAGGGGAAAGGCTTTACTATTAATTTCCCTTTGCCTGCCGGTACGGATGGCAGAACCTATACAGATATTTTTGAAAATAAAATCATGAAATATCTTGAGCACTTCGACCCGCAGTTGTTATTTATCTCTGCCGGGTTTGATGCGCACAAAGATGACCCGCTGGCTGGCATGAATTTAACAGCAACTGATTTTTCGAAAATGACTTCAATACTAGATACATTCGCGAAAACAAAGAATATAAAAATAATATCTCTCCTCGAGGGCGGATATAATTTGAAGGCTCTTGCTGAAAGTGTTTTTGCTCATCTGAAAGTATTAAATGAAAACTGATATACCTGCATCCTCTTATATGAATTTTACAAATCCACTCTGTCTCTCAATACTTATTTCACTCTTATTTATTCTTTCATCCTGTAAGAAAGAGGATGAAGTTACTGTTTCAAAACCTTCGTTCGGGATACAAATGAAGGACTCAATACCACAGTTCAATGCAGATAAGGCATATGACTTTATTGCAAAGCAGGTTTCTTTTGGTCCGAGAAATCCCGGTTCTGCAGGCCACAGGCAAACACTTTTTTATCTTCAGACAGAACTGAAGAGATATGCCGATGACGTTAAGCTGCAAAATTTCAGCTACACCGGTTACGAAGGTGAACGGCTTGATTTAACAAACATAATCGGAAAGTTCAATCCTAAATTAAAAAACAGAATATTATTTTGTGCTCATTGGGATACGCGTCCGAGAGCAGAACTCGATAAAGATGAAGGCAACCGCCTCAGCCCGATATCAGGCGCTAATGATGGTGCAAGCGGTGTGGCAGTATTACTTGAGCTTGCACGGCTTCTGAGTGAAAATAAACCGGATTATGGAATAGATGTTATTTTTTTTGATGGTGAGGACTACGGACACGAAGGCGATCTTGCTAATTACTGTCTTGGTTCAAAATACTTCGCACTCAATTTGCCAGCCGGTTATAAACCTGTCTTCGGTATTTTGCTCGATATGGTTGGTGATAAGGAAGCAAAGTTTTTTAAAGAAGGCTGCTCTGTTCAATATGCACCGGATATTGTTGACATGGTATGGAGCATTGCTAACCAGCTTAATGCAGGTATGTTCATTAATAATAATTATGGTTTGATATACGATGACCATATCCTCTTAACCAGTCTGGAATAAAAACCATCAATATTGCAGATGCAAAATTGATCGGGCACTCAACAGAAATTGAACGCCGGAAATACTGGCATCCTCACGGAGATGATATGAGCAACATCAGCAAAGAATCATTGCAGCAGGTTGGTGATGCGATCACTGCTCTCGTCTATTCAATAAATTTTAACTTATAGTTTTTGAAAATAAATAATGTCTATTAATGACTGTATAAGAAAATGATGCCTGTCATTATGCTCAAACAGTTAACTTCTGATCCCAATGAAAAATTATAAAGAATTTCTCATAACAGCGCAGCCATTCAATACTGAAATTATCAGCAGTGTTTTGTGGGAACTTGATATTAACGGAATAACCGAAGAGGTAAATTGCATAAAAGTATTTGCAGAAGACACAAGCAATGTTAATAAAGAAAGTATCTCGTCTCAACTACGGAAACTTGTCTATGAAAAATTGCTTCTAAGTTATGAGGTTGAGGAATATCTTTTAGAAGACAAAAACTGGAATGAAGAGTGGGAAAAAAATATTAAGGTGATCAGAGTATCGGATAAAATAGTTATCAAACCCACTTTTAAGCAGTATAATTTTGAAGCAGGACAAATTATTATTACAATTGATCCCAAAATGTCTTTCGGGACTGGTGAACATCAGACTACAAAGCTAATCTTAAACTTAATAGAGAAATATATTAAGAGGGGAGTGACAGTGCTTGACGTGGGAGCCGGTACGGGTGTGCTTGCAATAGCGGCAGTTAAACTGGGCGCTAAAAAAGCTTTTGCGGTTGATATTGATGAATGGTGTTTAACAAATGCAATTGAGAACTGTGAACTGAATAAAGTAAGAGACAAAGTTGTGGTGCAGTTGGGTGAAATAACAGATGTGAGTGAAAATAATTTTGATATGGTATTCGCAAATATTCAAAAAAATGTTTTGCTGGATATTAAAAATGAAATTAAAGATCGTATAGCTCCGGCTGGTATTTTATTATTATCCGGATTATTCTATGCTGATGAACCTGACATAATTGAGCAATATGCTGAGTTGTCATTTACTCATATTGAAACCGTAAAGATGGATGAATGGATTGCAATTGCGATGAAGTTTATTTCCTGATCCAAAAAATCCGGGAACTTAAATCCGTGAATTAGAACTTTATAAGCGGGGACAGCGTAAAATACTGTCCCCCAAAATATTATTGCTTATTGTAATAAGATCATCTTCATGGTTTTAACAAAATTACCTGCCCTCAATTGATAAAAATACACACCGCTTGCCAGTCCGCCTCCGGCGGATGAAGCATCAAAGTTTACTTCATACCTGCCGGCGGGTTTATATTCATTAACTAAGGTTGAAATTTCATTTCCCAATACATCAAAAATTTTCAAAGTAATATATCCGGCATCAGGCATCTGGTATCCGATGGTAGTAGCAGGATTAAACGGGTTGGGATAATTTTGATATAATTTAAAATTAAAGAGATTAAAATTATCACCCTCAAAAGATGATACGCCGCCCGTAGTAGATTTCAATACCATTCCTGAAGAACCTGAGATATAACCTGTTAATTCATTTAACATGGATATTTCATTCAGAAAAAAAACCGGGGATATATGCTGCAGCGACCAGGTTTGACCTCCGTTTTCTGTTATCCAGATATTACCGAAATCACCTACGGCAAATCCTTTTTGCGAATTAACAAAATGGAAATCCAATATGTTGTTACCTCCCGGTGGAAAGTAGAGTCTGTTCTCCCAATCAAAGCCACCATTTGAGGTGTATTGTATGAAAGAATTGAATAAGTGAGAATGTCTGAGACCCCAGCCATCAGTCTGGCTTACAAACTCCAATTTTATGAAAGCGTAATTACCGATAAGT
Source organism: Ignavibacteria bacterium (assembly GCA_037447335.1). Lineage (GTDB taxonomy): Bacteria > Bacteroidota > Ignavibacteria > Ignavibacteriales > Ignavibacteriaceae > JBBIGV01. The sequence goes on from JBBIGV010000078.1 coordinate 13,093, forward strand.
GCCCAGCTAATGCCTCCATCTGTTGTCTTATAAAGTTTTTCAGAGCTGCCGAATAGGTAAAAAACATTTTCGTTAATTATGGAGATGGACTCATATGATATCTGTGGAGGTTCAACTTCAATCGGATGCCAGGACTGACCAGCATCAGAGGTTTTGTAAATATAATTACTGTTACCAACAAGGAAACCCAGATTTGAATTCAGGAATTTGATCTTCCGGAATGTAGTATTGCCGAATTGGTCAACTGTATTCCAGTTTAATCCATAGTCTGTTGAATAAATTACGATTGTACCGACAATCCAGATTGTCCCGTTGTTATAAGTACTGGAATAAAAAGAGTGTGAGGAAGGAAATTGGGTAATTTCCCAGTTCTGACCTCCGTTAGTAGTTTTAACAATAATTCCTTTTTCTCCAGCAGCAAAACCCAATTGTTCTGTAATAAACCGGCATGTCCACAGATCCTCGCCTGCACCGGTATCAAGCACAATCCAGCCATCCTGTGCAAATAGCGATGTGCATGCAATAATCAGCATAATTAAATAAACTTCCAAAGTCTTCATATAACCTCCAATTAATCATTTGAGTAAAATCATTTTTTTAACTGATGAAAAACTGCCTGCCTGAAGCCTGTAGATATATACTCCGCTGGCTAAATGCGAACCATTAAAAAGAATCTCATATCTTCCTGCGGGTCTTTCTTCATCCAGAAGAGTTGCAACTTCTCTACCCAATATGTCAAACACTTTAAGAGTTTGCCTGCCGTGAACAGGCGACTGCCAGCGAATAGTAGTGCTCGGGTTGAACGGGTTGGGGTAGTTCTGATATAATACAAAATCATTTGGCAGTGCCGCCGGATAATCAACAGAGGTTACTCTTAATATTGTATCTATGGCAGCAGAAGCGGATAATCTTACGAATTCATCTTCATCATATAGAGCCGTATTTAACGTTGAAAGAACCTCGCTTACATTATTTGTGATCGATTCCTTAAGATAATTCCATACAGAAGTTGTATCATATGTCCATGGATAATTATATACAAAAAATCTCCATGTTCCTTCGATAGCATGTTTTCGAACCCACCAGTCATTTGCAAGTATAATCGAATCGAGAATTTCATTATGGTTTGAGAACATTGTCATAGCATAATAATCAGGAACATTCCACCGGTACAGGATAGGCATACTTTCTCTTAATCTTTCTTCAACCAAACTGCCTGTATATTGCCCGTTATCACTTCTTATTTCAACATACCAGTAATATCTGTTGATGCATCCTGAGGGACAATCACCCCATCCTCGTGAGAATACAAAATAGTCATGCGGCTGTTTCTGAAAATAATGTATATCATTCCCATCACCTCCCATCCCGAAGGAATATGCATCAATAATGTGATGAAGATTTTTATATGCTTCAGCAATGCCGGGAGTAAATAATTCCTATCCGAATATTAATGTGAAGAAATACCAATTAGGATACATCGGGGCATCTACCTGAATAAGGTTGAAGAGTTGTCCAAGCGAATCAATTGCAGGTACTCCTGTCCAGATATTACCGGTACGCCAATTGTTTGTCCAGCTACCGGTAGCATACACATCAATTCTGTCAGGCACAATTCTCATAAAAGCATTAATAAAATTAAGCGTATCAACATTAGCCCGTGCAGCCAATAACAGAGAGTCCATCCTTAAAGCAAATGTTGAATCAATCCAGTATCCGCTTTGCTGCTGCCTGATTGTAAGTTGTACAGCATCAGAAGAAATCTGTGCACTTGTTGTACTGTGAGCCAGAATAAAGTACAAAATGAAAA
>JBBIGV010000079.1:0-14549 GCA_037447335.1 Ignavibacteria bacterium
GTTGTTAAAATTATTTGATATAAGTTTAGGGTGTCCCAATGCGTAAGTCAGGAATTAGGTGAGCTGCTGTGCGAAGCTGCAGGATTCGACCGGAAACTTATTGAACAGATTTTGATGATTGATGTACCGGCTGTAGCAAAAGTTGAGGATGTCTCAATGAATACGGATAAGATGCAAGCTCTAGGAATCAGACAGCATTCACTGGCTGAAATGATGTCAGAAGTTTGCGGGAAACTCAGGCTTTAATATTTAAACCCGCATCGTTCAGAATACTTGCAACATTCAATTATTAATTTTCTGTTAAACCGGGTTTATAACTTTACAGATATTCCCACAAGAATTGTTTTATTTCGTAATATTGCATCGTCATTTCTTATCCCAAAAAATATATTTAAGGGAAGTTTTTCTTTAGCAATTAAAACTTCATCCTCAATCGAGGCAGGAAGATTTACTAAATTTAGTTCTGACCCGATAGTTGCTGTAGTATCTTTTTCTTCTTTGTTATCTGTTTTTGATAACAAGTAGTAAGCAATCAATCCGGCGACTGCAACACCGGCAACAATATAAAGGACTGTATTATCATTACTTTCAGATTGTGCCGGGGTGGAACCTCCTCCTCCAATTACATCATAGGCTTTAAGTTGTGCAAAACAATCTGATTTCGGTGCAGCAATCGTAAAAACCAGGATGAATGTTATCAAATAAAACCAGTTACTTAATAATGTTTTCATTATCACCTTTCCGTCAGTAAATATTGCTGACTTATTTGCCTCTGAAATATATTCTAATTCCCGACCCAATTTCAAGATATAAAATTTCGGTTCCCGATTTACTCAGGAATTATAGCCCTGACTACTATTATTCCTGTATGTTTCTTAATCTTTTTAATGTAATCTGTGATTGGTTGTTTGGTAATCTGAACTTTTTCGCCTGCACCCGGGGCGTGAAGCAAGTGGATTTTGTCGTTTTTCTTTAAAGCAATACCAACATGGTTTATATCCAAACCTTTTATGTTTGATGTGAATGCAATAATATCACCATCGTTTATCTGTTTTTCGATCGGGGATATTTTATATATAGGGATAAAATAATATTCACGATCAGATATTTCTCTCTCCTGAATTCTGATCTTTTCAATATACTCCGGGTTATTTTTCAAATGCTTGTAATAGTGGGGATTAGCAGACATAAAATGCAGATCGAATTGAATCGCTTCCCCGCCAATTTCTCTGGTAATATTTTTTACTACCCCTTTATTAACATTATCATGAATCCAGTCAGAAAAATAGTGAAGCCTGGAAGGGTACTCATCAATTACCCCGCCCCTGTAACGGATAAATCGCAGCTCTTCAAGATAATCTTGAAAGGAGGTTTTGTCTTTTTTTATCAGACGAGCTATTACCAGTACATTTTCAAGAAATGTGGTACAATCAAGCCCCCGAAGATTTACAACCAGCTCTTCATTTTCTGTAACTTCAAGTGAATGGGATTCATAATCGGTTCCAATAAAACTCTTACCAATTTCAGCTATTAGTTCGTTGATGTTAAGGGGTGTCCATTCATTGTTCAGAGCAAGGTTAAACTTCGAATCACAAATTTCTACATCTTTAGCTTCATAGTGCTGTGCAAATAAAGATAAACTTAACCAGAACCAGAATCCTGCACAAAAAAAATATCGCAATTCTTCAAACTTCATCCTCTTACTTCGTACTCCTGACTTCTTACTTCTAAATAATATCCTCGTCTGCCGGAACAATTGAATATTCCTCAATTTGTCTTGCATGCGCAAGATTTTCAAAGCGAGCATATTCTTTTATAAATGCGAGTTTTGTTTCACCAATTGGTCCATTACGCTGCTTACCGATAATTACCTCCGCAACACCCTCTGTAGATATGCTTTGATCTTCAGCAAAAGTTTTAATGCCATAAACTTCAGGTCGATTTAAGAAGAGAACAACATCAGCATCCTGTTCAATAGATCCGGACTCACGAAGATCTGAAAGCTGCGGGCGTTTATCGCTTCGTGCTTCAACTGCACGATTCAACTGGGCAAGCGCGATCACCGGAATGTTAAGTTCTTTAGCCAGCGACTTTAATGATCTTGAGATATGGGAGATCTCCCTTTCGCGGCTTTCTGCATTAGCAGGACCCTGCATTAGCTGAAGGTAATCTATTATCACCATCCCTATATCTTTTTCAACTTTTAACCTGCGGGCTTTTGCGCGAATCTCAAGTATTGACTGAGCCGGAGTATCATCAATATAAATTGGTGCTTCAATAAGTTTATGTGCATTTCTGCTCAGCTTCACGCCCTCTTCGTGCGGCAAACGACCTGTTCTTACCTTGTGTGCATTTAATCTTCCTTCGGCACATAGCATTCTGATTACAAGCTGCATAGTAGACATTTCCAGGCTGAAAAGCCCTACTGGTACTTTATGATCAATCGCTGCATTACGTGCAAGCGTTAAAGCGAAGGCCGTTTTACCCATAGAAGGTCTTGCTGCAATTATTATCAGGTCTGATTTCTGAAACCCGCCCAGCATATTGTCGAGGTCATAAAAACCTGTTGGCACTGCAAACCTCTGATCTTTTTTGGAGTGAAGAGCCTCGATGTATTCGAGTGCATCTCTTACGGCACGATCCATCGAGATAAAAGTTTTTTTCAGGTGTGTTTCTGTTATTTCAAATATTTTTCTTTCGGCTGAGTCAAGAATATCGAATGCGTCTTCGGTTCCTTCATATGCTGCTTTGGCAATCTGGTGCGAACTGGTTATGAGTCCGCGTAGTATTTCTTTTTCAAGAATTATTTTTGCATGATATTCAATATTGGCTGCCGATGAAATATTTTGTGAAAGCTTGCTAAGATAAACTGCCCCGCCGCACTCCTCAAGCTGTTCTCGTTTTTTTAATTCTTCATAAACCGTAACGGTATCAATGGGTTCACCGGCTTCAAACAGTGAAACCATAGCTGCAAAAATTAAACGATGTTCTTTGAGATAAAATGTTTCAGGCTGTAATAATTCGAGCGCTTTAGGAACTGCTTCATTTTCGATCAGCATTGCACCTAAAACTGATGCTTCAATTTCCGGGGCTGCCGGCGGTTTAACATCTGCGGGAATGATTGTTTCGGATATGTTATTTGTTTTTTTTGACTTTGCCATTTGAGAGAATATTCAGAGTTTATTATACACAAGTTATCAACACTGTTTTGTTGACGAAAACCAGCAGAAAAATAGAAATAGTATTTTCTTAAAACAAGTTAATTGGTTGAAGCAGTATTAGCCGAATTTCAGAATTAAAGATTTTAAAAGAAATCTCTTAATTCAACTAAACCTGTTTCAGACACTGCTTACTAACCTAAGATAGCCTTGCTTAGTAAATCCAAAAGCTCAGCGTATTCAACCCAGGCTGTCATACAACTTTCGGAATTTCTGAACATCTTCCCAGCAAGGGCGTTTCCAGTTAGGATTACGCAGTAATGCAGCGGGATGATAAGTTACCATTACCTTTATGCCTTCATATTCAAACAGCTTGCCCCTCATATTTGTTAATGAATCTCTTTTTTTAAGAAGACCCTGCGCTGCGGTAAGCCCCAGCAGCAAAATTAATTTAGGTTTTATCAGGTCAATCTGTTTTTTCAGGTAAGGTATGCATGCATCCATTTCATCTGTATTGGGAGCGCGGTTACCGGGCGGGCGGCATTTAACTATATTGGCAATGTAAACTTCTTCGCGCGAAAAATTTATTGCTTTAAGAATATCCGTTAACAACTGACCTGCTCTTCCAACAAACGGCTCACCTTTCGCATCCTCATCCGCTCCGGGTCCCTCGCCTATACACATTACATCTGCGTTGGGATTTCCTACGCCAAATACAAATTTATTTCTTGTTGCTCCGAGCGGACATTTCTGACATTCGCATATTTGTTTATTAAGAGAGTCAACAGTCTCTGCAGATTCCCATTCTTCGCCCGTTAATCCAAACAAAGAAGTTCCGGCTTCATCTTTCTTATCGGGTTTCACTATAATGAGTTCAGGTTCCGATACTTTAGCATTATTCGATTCGGATTTCATTATTGAAGTAATTTTTTTTTGAATCTCTGTTTTTCTTTTTATTAAAACGGATGGTGTGTACAGTTCATCCCCGAATATTTCTTTTTGGTCTATTAATGCTTCAATAATTTTTTTCTTTAATTCATTCATAAGATTTTTTTAGAAATAATTTAGCCGGGGATAAAATCGCACACTATAAGCTGCTGTTATATTTTCAATACTTCAGTAAGAATGCTATTGGCTGCCTGGAATTTGGACTGGAGAGGATAGCTTTTCTTTATTCCTGTTTTGTGAATCACAGTAATTTTATTCGTATCTGCTTCGAAGCCGCTGTTTTTATTTTCTAAGGAATTTAGAACAATCATATCCAGATTTTTTCTTTTCAATTTGGAAAGAGCGTTTTTCATTTCATTATCAGTTTCGAGGGCAAAGCCAATGATTTTTTTTTCTTTCTTATCTGCAGAAGAAAGTATATCAACAGTTTCCGATAACTTAATGGCTGTAAGTTTTTCCTCTTTCTTCAGTTTGCGTGAAGATTTTGTTGATGGTTTGTAATCAGCAACAGCAGCAGACATAATCAAAGTGTCGTGCGATTTTAATTCTTTAGTTACTGCCTTATTCATCTCATCTGCTGAGCGAACTTTAATTAACTTTATTTCGGGATAAATGATTTGAAATGATGGTCCTGAAATAAGAGAAACTTCAGCGCCGCGTAATTTTGCCGCTTTAGCAATTGAAAATCCCATCTTTCCAGACGAACGATTACCAATAAATCTTACCGGATCAATATCTTCATAAGTGGGACCAGCGGTAACAAGAATTCTTCTGCCGGAAAAATCTTTTTTATAACCGGAAAGAATTAATTCGGCAGCATCAACAATTTTATTAATGTCTGCTAATCTTCCTTCACCTGTAAGCCCGCTTGCAAGTTCTCCCTCTTCCGGATAAATAATGTAATAACCGAGTTCTTCAAGCTTGGAGATATTTTGCTGCGTAACCTTGTATTGATACATATCAACATCAGCAGCGGGGGCAACAGCTAACGGACATCGTAAAGCAGTAACAAGTGTTGTGAGTGCATTATCCGCAAAACCATAAGCAATCTTCGCAATAGTGTTTACGGTTGCAGGCGCAACTATCATCAGATCAGCCCAAAGCGCATAATCTATATGCCAGGTAGAAAGGTCTGTTCCGTCTTTCTGAGATGGCGGGAACATATTAACAGTTACTTTATTATGTGAAAGAGATGACAAGGTAAGCGGTGTAATGAATTCGAGGGCGGATGGAGTCATAACAACTTTAACCTCCGCGCCCCGCTTTACAAGTTCCCGGACCAGTAACGCAGATTTATATGCGGCTATACATCCTGTTACACCCAGAATGATCTTCTTACCGTATAAAATATCTTTCTGCATTTACAGGACCTTTTAATAAAAAGTTTTTATTGTTTATAGTCGAATTCAATCTCACCGGAAAGTAATTCCTTCAAAGCCTGAATGTGCGGCTTATCCTTCTTCTCCAGTTCAAGAGCCATTTTAAGCTGCGCCGGGTTATCTATGTCTTCAGCTTCATCATCATTTGCTGTTTGAGGGATCGTGCTAAGCATTGCATTGTATTCTATTTTATTTTCATCGTTTATCTGACGAGACTTCTTTGCTGAAACAATTATCGCCTCATAAACGTTTGCCACTCTTTTATCGATCTCTCTAAGATCAATTGGTTCTATTCCCATTTAGTTTTTCTCCTTTGTTATAATTTTTTTTATTAAAATTTTTGTGTCTTCAATTGCTTTATTAAGTTCATTATTGATCACCAAATAATCAAAATGGTCTTTAAGACTCAACTCCATTTCCGCCCGTTTAATTCTAGTCTTAAAACTCTCGTCATCCTCAGTATTTCTTCTTTTTAATCTTTGCCTGAGTTCTTCAATGCCGGGCGGCAGAATAAAGATCAGGTGCGCTTCGGTATAAATTTTCTTGAGCGATAATGCACCTTTAACATCAACATCGAGAAGAATGTGTTTGCCCGCGTTAATGTTTTCGTTAACAAAACTTTTAAATGTTCCATAGTAATTTCCGAAAAAACTTTCCCATTCTACAAATTCGTTATTAAGAATTTTTTCTTTGAATTCATCCTCTGTTAAAAAGAAATAATCTTTACCGTGAACTTCATCTTCACGCTTCTTTCTTGTAGTTGCCGAAATCGAAAAAACAAGTTGAGGAAAATCCATCAGAACAGTTTTAATAATTGTTGTCTTTCCGGTTCCGCTCGGTGCAGAAACTGCGATGATTTCCCCCTTTCGGGGCTGCCCGTTCCTGGTTTCACCGTTCAAGTATCACTCAATGTTTTGAAGTTGTTCGCGAATTTTTTCAATCTCTTCCTTAATCAAGACTGCATTATGAGTAACAGGAATTGAAACTGATTTTGAAGAGATAGTATTTATTTCCCTGTTCATTTCCTGGCAGAGAAAGTTTAACTTTCTGCCCGGTTCTTCACCTTGTTCAACGCTCTCTAAAAAGAATTTCAGATGGCTTTTCAACCTAACACATTCTTCCGTGATATCGGCTTTTTCAGCTATAAGCGCAAGCTCGACTTCAAGTCTGTCATTATATTCAGATATATTCTCAACAAGCTGTTTTGCTTTTTCTTTCAGCTTTTCAAAGTATTCCTTAACGCTTGCGGCAGATTCATTTTCTATAGCTGAAAGGTTGTCTTCTATAATTGCAATCCTGTTTTTCAGATCTTCAGCAAGCTCTTTACCTTCCTGTTTTTTCATTTTAAGAAGTTCATCGAGCGCATTGCTAATTACCCTTTTAAGCAGAAGAAAATCTTCTTCAGGAAATTCTTTTTCAGTAGATGAAAAAATAAATTCGGAAGAAAGAAGATGCTCCAGTTTTATTTTCTCGGTGATCTTTGCCGTCTTTTTTATGTCTTTGATCATCGAAAGGTAAAGTTTAAGCTTATCTTTATCAATTACCGGAAGTTCTGCCTCAACATCGTTCTTTTTAACATTAACAATAACAGATATCTTTCCGCGCTTCATCTTAGCTTTGATAAGTTCTCTCAGCTCATACTCTTTATTCATCAATAATGTTGGCAGCTTGAGATAAATATCAAGGTAGCGGCTATTAATGCTCTTGGCTTCGACTTCTATTTTAATGCTGTTGTTTTCTGCCTGGCTGCTGCCAAAGCCTGTCATACTAAAAATCATCAGGAACTTCCTTTATAGGGGCATAAAAATACTGATTTCCGCACAGCTATACAAAATAAAAAAAGCCGTGTGCAGCAGACCGGTTAAATGATTGCTTAACATGTTATTTTAACAGGGTCATTTTTCGTACAGTTGAAAAATCTCCCGCTCTCATGGTGTAGAAATATAACCCGGATGGCAATACATCACCGTTAAACTCAATGGTATGTAAACCTGCAGGTAAATAAGAATTTATAAGCACCGATACCTTTTCCCCTAAAATATTATAAACTTCAATTTTAACGAGTTCATCTTCAGGGAGTGAAAATTCTATATTGGTTACAGGATTGAATGGATTAGGATAATTCTGCGCCAAAGCAAAATTATTGATTGAAATGATTTTTACTTCGACAGAGTGACTATGTTTAAATGAACCATCATAGTCAACTTGCTTTAACCTATATCGGTATATCCCGTCTGCTAATTCTTTATCTGTAAAGCTATAATGCTGTGCTGAATTACTGTTCCCGTTTCCGGCAACAAAACCGATCTCTTTCCAGTGTGAACTAAAATGATTTCGTTCTATATAAAATCCGTAGTTGTTTATTTCTATACCTGTTGTCCAGTTAAGATATACATTTTTATCAGCAGCTTCGGCAGTGAAAGCTGTTAATTCAACCGGGAGAATGTCATTGAAGTTAAACCTTGCATAAATCGGTAAATGATCGGATGCATAATGAAGTGCATCTGCAATTTCCTGCCCGACGGCTGTATTAGGAGGATGATTTATCGAATCATTATAATGATTACCATCATTACCAAAAACAACAAATGATCCTGGGATTTTATAAATACCGCCACTTTCAAGAACAGAGGCTGAGTAAAGCATCATATCGAAGCGGTCGTCAAGTCCGCCGGTTGCACCTCCGCCAAAACTTCGTGTTCGTGTTGATTGGGTATGATGTTGTGCATAAGCCGGATTGTTAAATGTACCTGTAATATTAATCATGTCTGTTGTATGTCCGTAAACACCTGGCATAACCTCGATCAGTTTTTGATATGCCGGTTCTGTAGAACTATAAATGTTGAAATCACCAAGCACTATAAAGTTGGCGCCGCTGTGCAATGTGTTTGTTAATTTTCTCAGACTATCAACCTCTGCTGCGCGCTTTAAGCGGTCATCATTCGTATTACTTGCTTTCAGATGCACTGAATATAGTCTGATCGTATCGCCGCTGCTCAGGGAAACAAGTTTAAATTCATTTATATCCCGTAATGCTGTTTTAATCGGGGTATTAGAGATGAACTCAAACATATTAGTTTTAAAGAATACCCCGTTATCGGTATCCGGTCCATTAATAAATATACCAGCGGAATAATTCTCACCAAAGCTGTTCATTATATTAGTGAGGAAACCATCCATACCAGACTGGGAGATCATTTCCTGAACAACAAGGATATCCGGATTAACAGCGCTAACCACCGTTCTGAAATACGGATTTCTTGTGGTTGTATCCGAACCCGCATAGTTCAGAATATTATAACTCATTATTTTCACTTCTTCCTGTGGAAATGAAAAACTGCATGCGGCAAGAGCAGCAAGCAAATAAAGCTTTAGCTTTTTCATAGTCGTTCTTTTTTGAGATTACCCGCAAACCGTATAAATGCCGGTTCGGATTTGAATGTGTAACTACATTAGGCAGTTCCGGACCCGATTCCGGTTAGCCTGAAGAAATTAAGATTTGTTTACACGCAGTCTTTCCTTCGAAGCTTTTAAGACGAGCAGAAAAGGAAGCTACTTATTATTTCCGCAAAGTGTATTATTTAATACGATTCAAATGTATGAAAAGCGAATGGAATGGTCAATAAAAATATGCTGCCCCAAAACTTTTAAAACGCTTCTCCAATTCCGAAATGAATTTCCATCTGGCTGAAGAATTTTTTATCAAAAAGCAATTTTTTATCTGAAGGATCATAAAACTTGAAGCCAAAATCCAGCCTGAACGGAGCGATAGGAGTATAATATCTTACACCCAAGCCTACTGCAACTGCAATGTTATCGAATCTGAATTGCTTGTAGTTCAGCCATGTGTTACCATAATCGGCAAACAAAGCAGTTCCGATATTCTCGTGAAGTTTATACCTGTACTCGGCGGCACCTTCAAACAGGAATGTACCTCCTTTGGCATTTATGCCGCGGATAGGCGAACCTGAAATTCTTGGTGCATCAAATGGAACAAGCTCATTTGCTCTCCAGCCTCTTACTGAATTACTTCCTCCGGCATAAAAAGTCCGGTTTAAGGGAAGCCCGGCATAATCACCATAATATGCCTGCAGATGCCCGACCTTAGTCTTAAGCCCGAAAACGGCGTCATCTTTCCGCGAGAGTGAAAAATAAAATGAAGTGCTTACAAGCGCTTTATAAAACAGCGCTCCTGTATATTCCCTTCCCGATGCTTTTGATACGAGATACGGAAGTAAATTGGCTTCTTCTAATTGGAAAGAAATATTGTGCCCTCTTGTCGGGAACAGAATGTTATCAGCAGTTGTCGATCCGAAATCTGCCCCGATTGCTGAAATAAGTTTTCTTGAAAGACTGTCATTATTGATTCTGTATACTTCATTACTAACTTCAACATTGTAGAAAGTGCTTAAAAAGTTTATAAATGTATATCTCGGCATTTCAAATTCGAATGTTAGTTTGCTGCCATATATTGTATTGTTGAAATTCTTCTGCTTATTAATGGTTGCATAGTTTTCCCATATCCCATAAATAGGTCTTCCGAATAAATACGGCTGCTCAAGTTTTGTGCGTGCTTCAAAAAAGCCAAGCAGAGTAGTATCCCTGAAGGAAAATCTTCTTACTAAATTTGAAAAATCGAGATTGAAAATATCCTGCACACCAAAAGATGAGCTTAAGGTTAATCGTCTTGCATCCCCGAGAAAATTCTTCCTGATATAAGAAGCGCCCAGACCAACATTAAAAGCGCTTTGCTGATTGTTCATAATTATTTCGGGGGCAAGCTCATTCACCATACCGATACTGCCTTCAAGTTTAACCGGTACAAGATTTCCTGAAGTATCCTGTTCAACGCCGCTTAACAGAACCGAATTAAATAAACCGGTTCTGAACAATCGAACCTGACCTCTGCGAATTTTTTCAAGGTTATAGAATTCACCGGCTTTTATGCCTGTAACATCCCGCAGAAGATCTTCTTTAACTTCATCAGCGCCTTCACCTTTTGTTTCAACAATTATCGTATCTATAGTATAACGGTTTCCGGTTGTGAAATAAATATCAAGGTCAGCCCGGTTAACAGAAGTATCTTTAAAAATGATTGTGCTGTCAAGCCTGCCGAACATATAGCCGTTATTCCACAAATGATTAAGTGAGCTGTTTATTTTTTGCTGAAGTGTGAACTGGATGTAAACCTGGTTGGTATCGATGTGGAGTAAATCCCACATCGGATAGAGCACAGGCGGCGGGACATCATCAAGACCGTAGTATATATGATTACGTTTTATCGACGGTTCACCTTCCTTAATGAAGTAATTCAGATCTGCTGTTTTATTAGTTGTATCAATATCATAAGAATAGCTAAAACTTGCTTTGAAATATCCGTTTGCATTATAAAAATCTTTCAGCGCCTGCAGGTCTGTGCTGATGAAAGAAGAATCAAAATTTATTTTACCTTTTCCAAGCGGTGTGAATGAGTGAAGAAATTTCCAGAACCAGCCGGGGCTTTCTTCTGAATAAATTATATCCTTTAAAACTGAAGAGGAGAATACATTATTGCCAAAAAAATTTATTGACCTGAGCTCATATTCTTCCATTTCCTGTGCAAGGGCAGCAAAGTTAAAGATTAAAAATATTAGAATGATTTTTTTATACATCGGGACAGATAAACTCTCTTAATACAGGCTGCATGTTAAATTCAGAATTCCAGTTTAACGTCTTCTTTAGTTATACGAAGATCGGGGAAATCTCTTTTAAAATTACTGGTAAAAAAATTTCTTATGTCGGGATTACGAATATTTTCCGAGAGGTAAAGCAGAACCTGTTTACCTGTTTCAGATATAAGATGTGCGTAATAGACCTGCTTTTCAGAAAGATCGATTATATAGGAAAAAACTTCTCCGCCGCCGCTTCCGAGGAAGTAATCTTTTGAGTTGTAATAAACAAGTTCATAATCGTAAGCAGGAAATTTAATTTTGTTCACAAGGCAGCCTTTGAAAGAACCATTAAGCAAATCGGTTGAGTATATCTCTTTTAAGTCATTCCCCTTTTGCTTTAAATGATAAAATTTTATTCCCCATTCATCTTTGGTTTCTATTTCTACGCCGGCTGCAATTTGTAAAACAGAATCGCGATCATAAAACCCTTTGTTAGCGAAAGATGCTTTTGTTTCAAGAATTTCGCCCGCTTTTAACTTTGCATTTTCCGGAATACTCAGATCAAGACTTACCTCCGGCTCGCTTTTTTTTTCTCCACATGCAAGTGCGAGTATCGAAATTGCGGCTGCTGCAATTGCCAGCCTAAAGTTATTTGATAACAACTTTTGTCCCTTTCTTAATTACAGATAATAATTCATCAATGTTCTCATTGCTTAATGCGATCGAACCGTCTGTCCAATTATAAACAAACGGAAGGTTTTTGAAAATTGCATTCAGCCTGCCTATGCCATGTATCCCAATATTTGCACCAAGTTTTGTATGCAACTGCGGGCAAACGCCATATAAAAGTTCATCCCTTAACTGATCAAATTCTTTCTGAGAAATTATTCCTCGTCTCAATCCATCACTTATATCCGAAACATTCGGGTAATTAATCTTAAAGAAGATGTGATAATCATGCTCTGAAATAATCTCACAAATTTCATATTGACCTACGGGTGTTGCATAATCACCATCTCTCGATTTTTCTTTATTCACATTTCTTCCGAAACCTACCCGGTAGGATTTAATAAACAATGAGTCTTCATACAATTCAAGTACATAAGATTTCCTGTCTATAATTATACTAGGATTGTTAATTGCCTCAATACCAGCCCGGTTCATCATCTCGGAGAGAGATTTTTCCCGCAGATTAAGAATAACTCCGTACACAATCACACCGGCAACAAATACCATTATGCCGCCGCTTACAAGCATTACATTTCTAACTGTATCGAGCGAGAAGAACTGAGCCATCCCGCTTGAAACCGATTCGCGAATTTTTATATCATTAAATTTCATTTATTGCCGATCTCAAGGTCAATATAAATAACCTTATCGCTTTTGAATTAAAATTTAAATAAAAAAAGGTTAAATTTTCATAGGAAATGATTGGTTCTGCTATTAGTTAGCTTTTTAGTTCAATAAAATAAGTGAGATGTTACAATGAAGGTTATTTTTACTTTTTTAATAGCTGTTTTATTTTCTTCAACAGCGCTTCTTCAAACAATACCATATCAATACGGTTGGCCACGGCAGGCAACTACAGATTTCGGATTGTACAACAATTCCCCTGCTGTTTGGGATATGAATAACGACGGCGACCTGAACGTAAGTGTGACAGAACCCATTGTTACGTCAGGTATGCAGCCAAGTGTAATTACCTGGCGCAGTAATGGTACATATCTGCCCGGTTATCCTGCTTACTTCCCTTTCGGAACGCTGCAAAGTTCCGGTTCAATTGAGATTTCTGCAATGGGAGATATTACAGGTGATGGATTTTCTGAACTTGCTTTTGGTGATGAGAATGGAAGAATATTGGTTTTTAAACACAACGGTGAGCAGGCAGCAGGCAGCCCATATAATGTTGGCTTTTCGAAAACTACAACCGTTCCGGCTTTAGCCGATCTTACAAATGACGGGAAGCTTGAGATCATAATTACTTCTTATGAGAGAGATTCTCCGAATGGTAATGCTCAATTGCATGTGCTCTCGTGGTCAAACGGAGCCTTTTCACAACTACCCGGATTCCCGGTTGACTTTGAGTACGGCTCACAAAGTTCCCCTGTTGTTGGAGATATAAACAATGATGGCGAATTAAATATAGTTTTTGTATCAAGCGGAAGGTTAGCTGATTCAACTTATGCAAAGCTGCACGTACTCGATTTGCTGGCGCGGCCATTGGCTGGCTTCCCTGTTGAACTTTCACCGTCCTCCTTAGGCGCTACGCCTGCATTATATGATATTAACCGTGACGGCAGACTTGAAATTTTGTTGAGAGCACAACCAACTTCAACCGGAATTCATGGTATATACGCCTACAACTGGCAGGGCGAAATAATGCCTAACTTCCCGTTTCTTTTACCGTGGGGGCACCCCTTTGCTCACGTTGCAATAGCTGATATGACCGGCGATGGTGAACCCGAATTTGCTTTTGGTGGTGTGCGTGCTGTTGACAGCGGGCACGTGTTTGTGTGGGATATTGAAGGAAATATGCTGCCCGGTTTTCCGCAGCCGATCTTTGCTACATGGGTTGACGGGAACGTGGCAATGGGTGATGTTAGCGGCGATGGACTTGCCGATGTTGTTGTTCCGACAAGCAAAGGATTTTTATACGCCTTTAATTACCAGGGTCAGATTGTACCCGGCTTTCCTCTTGAAGCGGAAAATGTACACGTGGTTAAAGGATTTCAAACTTCACCTACTCTTGTTGATATTGATGGAGACGGAGATCTGGAAATATTTGCCGGCTCTCTGAATAAGCGTGTATATGGATATGATACACCCGGTATTGCCAATGATAATGTGTGGTCAACCTTTAAAGGAAATGCGCAGCGAACCGGCGGTATGTTAAAGGGATTTCAGCCAACATTGATAAATGACGAACATATTGCTTCAACATTTCAACTTGAACAAAATTATCCGAATCCGTTCAACCCATCAACCAGGATAAATTATGTTCTTCCGCAGGCTTCATACGTAACTATCAAAGTTTATAATATGCTGGGACAGGAAATCAAAACGCTCGTCAGTGAATTTAAAGAAGCCGGGATGTATGAAGTTAATTTTAATGCTGCCGGTTTAACAAGCGGCGTTTATATTTATAAGATGGAAGCGGAAAATTTCATCCGGATAAAGAAGATGACTTTGCTGAAATAATTTCTTAACCGATACTATCTGGCAACTGCCGGATAGTATTAATTGTTTAATTTCCCTCCACAATCTTTGTTTCTTTTCAGATGGTTCTTTATAAATAACTTTTGTTGATCCTCCCTGCCTGCCGGCAGGCAGGTACGAGGATAGGCTTTTCATTTGTATTTTTCCTGACTTTCAACACCACAGGAAAAGGTGAGTAGAAAATTTTGATTTTATTA
>JBBIGV010000080.1:0-13720 GCA_037447335.1 Ignavibacteria bacterium
TCAATCTTGGTAGCAATATCATGAGAAAGTTTATCAGCGATGATATCATCAATCTTATCGTGTTCAACAACAACTCTTACTTCTCTTCCCGCCTGAATAGCATAAGTTTTAGCTACTCCTTCAAATGATTTTGCGAGAGCTTCAAGCGTCTCAAGCCTTTTAACATAACCCTCAAGCGGTTCGCGTCTTGCACCTGGCCGTGCCCCGCTGATTGCATCAGCAGCCTGTACGAGTGCAGCAATCGGATGTTCCATTGCAATATCTTCATGATGCGATCCTACTGCATTTACAACTATCGGATGTTCTTTATATTTTTTTGTGATCTCATAACCAAGCAGTGCATGAGGACCTTCATAGGTTTTATCAAGAGTTTTACCAACATCGTGAAGTAAACCTGACCTCTTTGCAAGCTGTGTATCAAGACCGAGTTCAGCAGCCATTATTCCGGTGAGATAAGCAACCTCAATGCTATGTTGGAGAAGATTTTGCCCATAGCTTGACCGGTATTTCATTCTACCGATATATCTGGTCAGTTCACTGTGCATAGTATGCAGACCCAACTGAAGAATTGTATTCTCGCCTTCTTTAACCATATCCTCTTCAAGTTCCTGCCGTACTTTTTCAACCACCTCTTCGATTCGAGCAGGATGGATTCGTCCGTCAGCCATTAGTCTTTCAAGAGAAACCCTTGCAACTTCCCTTCTAAACTGGTCGAAAGATGAAAGAATGACTGCTTCCGGTGTATCGTCAACAATAACATCCACACCTGTGGCAGCTTCAAAAGCACGGATGTTTCGCCCTTCTTTACCTATTATTCTGCCTTTCATTTCATCATTCTGGATCTGGACAACAGATATTGTTGTTTCAATGGAATGGTCTGCTGCGGTTCGTTGGATAGTCTGTACAATTATTTTTTGTGCTTCTTTTTTAGCTTCAGATTTAGCGTGGTCTACCAGTTCTTTCATGGTTTGGGAAGCATCTTTTCGGGCTTCATTAACCATGTTCTCCATAAGCATTTGTTTTGCCTCTTCAGCAGTTAACCCCGAAATTTTTACAAGCCGTTCATTCTGCTCGGCTTCAATCTTTTTTATATTATGAACTTTACGTTCAAGATTTTTCTTTAATTCCTGTAACTCTCGTTCAACCTGACGATTCTCCTTTTCTTTTTTAATAACGATGTCAAATTTTTTATCAATATTTTCTTCACGGGCGCTTAGCTGTTTTTCAACGTTAGCTATTTTTTGTTTTTTCTGATTGATTTCATTATCGAACTCTATCTTTTTTTTATACCATTCGTCTTTAACTTCAAGCAGCTTTTCCCTTTTAAGATTATTTGCTTCTTTCTGAGCATCAGATATAATTTGTTTTGCTCTTTCTTCGGCAGAAATAATGCTTTTCTTACCAATCCTGGAATTAAAAAGCCAGCCCAGATAGAAGAATAATGCTACAAGGACGACAGCCATCGGTATTAACAATAATGGGTCCATATTTCCTCCATTGCAGATTATAATATAAACCGCAGCTGTTAGTCTCAGATACAAAATAGAAAAACCCGAATACGCAATGTGGGAACTTGCCCGAACGTTTTTTACTTCCTCTGCATGGCTAAAGCCATATCCCCGTACAAACGGGGTGAGGCCTGTAATAGGCGCCGAAAGTCAAACTCCCATGGTATAAAAGTTAGTTTTTCTTTTTATACGGACTAACAGAGCGGTCGTTAAACCTAAGATGGGTCTGGCATATTCTGTTCGCTGAGCTGAAGCTTTATCTTTTTGATTTTGTCTGATGCCTGAATGAAGAACTCACGGTTCTTATTTTTTTCCAGGAACAGATCATAAGCAATGTTCAAACAAGCAATGATCGCAATAGTTTGAGAAGGTTGATCAGGAAGTTCTTCCTTTGTTTCTTCCATTACTTTATTAACATAAACAGCAAGTTCTTTTGCTATTTCTTCATTTTCAACCAGTAGAGAATATTCTTTATCGAATATTTTTATTTTGAGCTTCTTTTTGTCCGTCATTTATGCCTTACCATCGTACGAACACTAAATTTAAGAACTAAGATGATTATCAATCCGCGATATCATATCACGAATTCTGTGTTTTAACTCTTCTTTTTCTGTACCGCTTAGTGAGCCGAAGAGACTGCTCTGGTTTTCTGTTCTAAGCTCTTCTAATTCTTCTTTAAGATTTTTGATCTTTTCAAGTTGTAGAAACTTTTCCGAATTCATTTCAGATAATAGATTTTCAAGGTCAGCATTGCGTGCATTCAGATCATTCAGCTTATTTAGCAAGACGGTAACTCCCGCCTGAATTACGTTCAGGTCGCTGATCAGCACATCATATTTCGAAAACTCTGTCAAGGTTTATCCTCTCAGTTTTGCATTAAATTTTTCAGAAACCTTTTTAATCAGTTTATCAAATTCTTTCTGAACTTCTTCTTCTGTAAGAGTTCGCTCGTTTGAATAGAACTCCAGCGAGAAAGCCAAACTTCTTTTATTTTCTCCCAGCGATTCGGATTCAAAAATATCAAACAAACTGACCGATTTAAGAAGGCTGCCAGCCTGTTCTTTAATAAAACTGTCAACATCACCAAAGTGTACTGACTTGTCGAAAATAAAAGCACAGTCGCGCAATACTTTCGGAAACCTGAGCGGCTCTTCGTACATTCTCTGCGGAGTTTTAATGTTCCGAAGTTTATCTAAGTAAAACTCGAAACAGAATACATCCTGTTCAATATCAAATTTTTTCAGAAATTCATTTTTTATTTTGCCTCCGGCGCCAATTTCCTGATCGTTGAACTTTTTGGTCAAGCCGTAAGCGTAAATACTATTACCACTCACATTATATGAATCCTTCAAAACAGAGTCAAGCGAAAATTTCAAGATTATCGAATCTATATATCCCTTTAAGGAGTGGTAGCTGTGGTATTGTTCTTCAGTGTTCCATCCCTTTTTGATCATTCTTCCGGTAATAATAAATATTGCCCTGCTTTCTTCATTGAAGTCTTCAAAACTATTTATATCATTGTCTGATATGCGGTTAAATACATTTCCGATCTCAAATAGCTGCAGGTCTTTTTCACCAACTTTGATATTATGCGAAACAACTTCAAGAGCACCGGCTAATAACCCGGTTCTTAAAAATGCCATATCAACACTTTGCGGATTGAGTACTTTAACCGGGTTTCCGGTAAGCAAGGCAGACTTTTCAGTTTGCAATGGATTGTTTATCATCTCAAAAAATCCAAGAGCATTTGCTGTTGTTCTTAAACTGTCGGTAAAGTCCGAGTGATCATATCTTTTTTCAAGAGTAATTGAAATACGTGGAACAGCAGGAATATTTTCATACCCATTGATGCGGGCTATTTCTTCGATAATATCTGCTTCACGTTCAATATCAGGACGAAAAGTCGGAATTGAAAGAAGTAATTTTCCATTCTCTTCACTAATAATTTTCATTCCGAGTGCGGTTACAATTCTTTTTATTTCACTATGGGGGACATCGTAACCAAGGAGTTTTCTGCAGCGATCGTATCGAAACAGGACTTCCCGTTCGCTTATCTTTTCGGGATAAACATCTGCAATGCCTTTAATAATTTCACCACCACTGATTTCTGCAATTATTTCAGCAGCACGTTGAGCTGCTTTATCAGCATTGTTAGGATCTGTACCCCGTTCAAACCGATACGATGAATCAGTGCTTAGTGAAATAGCTTTTGAAGTTCTTCTGATACTTGAAGGGCTAAAATAAGCGCTCTCAATTAAAATGTTTTTTGTTGACAGAGATATTTCGGAATTTTCACCGCCCATAACGCCTGCAATTGCAGCAGGTTGTTTACCGTCGTTTATAAGCAAAGTACCTTCAGGTATTTTTCTAACTTTTGAATCGAGAGTGGTAAATTCGCCTTCTGTATTTGTGCTATCAACTATTATTTTCTTATGACTTAATTTATCGAGATCAAAAGCGTGCAAAGGCTGTCCGCATTCAAGCATTACAAAGTTAGTTGCATCAACAATATTGTTTATAGGTCTCAAACCTGCATTTTCCAGTTTTCGCTTTAGCCAGTCAGGCGATTCCATTACTTTTACATTTTTAAGGGCCTTACCACAATAACGGGGACAGTTTACGGCATCCTTTATTTCTATTACGATATATTCGGAGACGTCCCCCGACATATTATTTTTATTAACTTCAGGCAGTTTTAATTCTGTGTTAAAAAGAACTGCCAGGTCTCTCGCAACGCCAATATGTGATAGCGCATCGGGGCGATTTGGCGTAAGTCCGATTTCTATTATTACATCATTCAGTCCAAGTACTTCAGTAATCGGTTTCCCAATCTCTGTAGAATCATCAAGCACTAAAATACCGTTGTGATCGTCATTTAATTGAAGCTCATCACCTGAACAGATCATGCCGGAAGATTCAACGCCGCGAATTTTCACTTTTTCAATTCTGATTTTTGATTTTGGAACTACCGCACCGGTTTTTGCGAAGATAATTTTCTGACCGGCATCAACATTTGGCGCACCGCATATAACCTGGTGTTCATTTTTACCATCATACACCATACATACAGATAGTTTATCAGCGCCGGGATGTTTTTGCTTATCTTTTACCAACGCAGTTATAAAACCTTTATAAATTTCTGACTGATCAACATAATCCTCAACTTCAAGACCAGCCATAGTAAGCTTTTCAACTATCTGCCGGGTTTCGATCCCGCTCAGATCAACATAATCATTTAACCAATTAAGTGAGACTTTCAAATTAAATCCTCCGCTGTCAGAACTGTTTTAAAAATCTGTAATCATTCTGAAAGAAGATACGAATATCATCTATTGCGTATTTGAGAAGAGCGATTCTCTCTATTCCCATCCCGAATGCATAGCCAGAATATTTTTCAGGATCATAGCCCACTTTGAGAAAAACATTCGGATCAACCATTCCACAGCCAAGTATCTCTAGCCAGCCGGAATGTTTACATATTTTGCAGCCGCTGCCTTTACAGAGATAACAGGTAATATCCATTTCAGCGCTTGGTTCTGTAAACGGAAAAAAGCTAGGACGGAAACGATACTTTAAATCATCTCCATAAAATTGCCGTGCAAAAGAAACCAGGGTACCTTTAAGCTCGGCAAAAGTAACGTCGGTATCAACAAAAATTCCATCTACCTGGTGGAAAACACAGTAGCTTCGTGCACTTACCGCCTCATTACGATAGACTTTACCTGGCATTATTGCACGAATGGGGGGCTGCTGCTGCTGCATTATTCTTACCTGAACAGGAGTTGTGTGAGTGCGCAGCACAAAATCTTTGCTGATGAAAAAAGTATCCTGCATATCACGGGCTGGATGGTCGTGTGGAAAATTGAGCGCTTCAAAATTGTTGAAGTCGGATTCTATTTCAGGACCTTCGTGCGATGAAAACCCGAGACTTTTGAATACTGATTTTATTTCATCAATGGATTGGATAAGAAGGTGTTTACTGCCAATTGTCTTGTACAATCCGGGTAATGTAAGATCGATTGAAGTTTCCTGTTTACCCGATTCTGACTCAAGTTTTGATTTCAGCGAGTTAAACTTTTCAGAGAGATCATTTCTAATATCGTTAAGTTTTTTGCCGAAGGCGGGTTTATCTTCTTTCGGAACATCCTTTAGTTTATCGAACAATGCTGAAACCAACCCGTTACGGCTGAAGTATTTTATTCTCAATTCTTCAAGCTGTTTAAGGTTACTGACGCCGGCAATATCATTTCCGAATTCTGTTGATACCCGGTCAATAGTTTCGGTTGTCATAACTGCAAGATTTGTTTATTTAAAAAGATGCCCTCCCGCTTGCATATATGTTTTACTGCGGGAGGGTAAAGGTTAATTAACTGCAAATTTAACCAGCTCGGTGAATGCAGAAGGATTTTCAACCGCAAGATTAGCTAAAACTTTACGGTTAACTACTACACCTTTCTCATCTAGAGAATGAATTAACCGGGAGTAAGTTGTCCCGTTAACCCGTGCGGCAGCGTTAATCCTTACTATCCACAATTGCCTGAAGGTTCTCTTCTTTAGCTTTCTGTCTCTGTATGCATGCAGCAAGCCTTTTTCAACATGGTTTTTTGCAACCGTGTAAACTTTGCTGCGCGCACCCCAGTAACCTTTGGCGAGCTTCATCACTTTTTTTCGTCTTCTGTGTGAAGCTACTTTGTTTTTAGAACGTGGCATTTTTATTTATCCTCTTATTTATTACATCAATAACTTTATTGTTTTCTCTTCAACCTTTGAAACGTAAGTAGCCTTTCTCAGACTTCTTTTACGTTTTCGGGATTTTGAAGTTAGAATGTGGCTTTTGTAAGCTTTCTTCCTTTTGAGCCTGCCTGTTGCTGTTTTCTTAAAAGATTTAGCAACACCACTTTTGCTTTTCATTTTTGGCATAATGTTATCCTCTGATTATTAATTCTTTTTACCCTTGGTTTTTGACGGTACTAGTATTACGCTCATATTTCTGCCTTCCATTTTTACAGGCGATTCGATCTTCGAAATATCAACAACCGTTTCGATGAAACGGTTAATCAGCTCCTCCCCTTTTTCGATGTATGCCATTTCTCTTCCCTTGAACATAACAACAACCTTAACTTTGTTTCCTTCCATCAGGAAGTTAGCGGCATGTTTTGCTTTGAAGTCAAAGTCGTGCACATCGGTATTCGGATGAAGCCTTATTTCCTTAAGAGCAGAAACCTGTTGATTTTTTCTCTGAAGTTTTTCACGCTTCTGTTGTTCATATTTAAATTTTCCGTGATCAATTATTTTACATACCGGCGGCTGTGCCTGTGGCGCGATTTCTACAAGATCAAGCCCGCGCTCCTGCGATAGTTTTATTGCATCTTTTACAGTATAGATTCCGAGTTGTGTACCATCAACGTCTATAACACGGACCCTTGAAGATTTTATTTCTTCATTTACACGGGTATTATCTTTTTGAGCGATTGATTACCTCTCTTAATGTGGTTGAATTCTGTTTTTTATTTCTTCATTGATTTTATTGATAAAATCATCAGTTGAAAAAGAACCAAGGTCACCTTTTTTATGCTGACGTACAGAAATATTGCCAGCCAATTGTTCTTTTTCTCCAACTATAACCATGTATTGAACTTTTTTAGTTTCCCAGTCTCTTATTTTATAACTAATCTTTTCATTTCTGTCGTCAAATTCTGCCCTGAAACCATTTTGCTTAAAAAGATTAAACACATTTAAAGCATAATCGAAATAGTTCTGGGATATAGGAAGAATAACAAGCTGAACCGGTGCAAGCCAAAGAGGAAATTCTCCTGCAAAATGTTCAATTAATACACCAATAAATCTTTCCAATGAACCAAACGGAGCGCGGTGAATTACAACCGGTCTGTGTTTTTGTCCATCGCTGCCGGTGTATTCAAGATTAAATCTTTCCGGCATTACATAATCAACCTGAACGGTGCCAAGCTGCCATTTTCTGCCGAGAACATCTCTAACCATAAAATCAATCTTAGGACCATAAAACGCAGCTTCACCTTCTGCAATATAATATTTTAAATTCATCTGATCTGCAGCTTCAGTTATTTCTTTTTGAGCTTTATCCCATAAGCTGATTTCGCCGCCGTATTTTTCTGTATCATTGTCTCTGAATGAAAGCTGGGTAGTAAAATCCTGGAATCCCATCTGATCAAAAACTACCTGGATAAGCTCAATAACAGCGCATACTTCATCCTTTAACTGATCGGGACGAACAAAGATGTGTGAGTCATCAACAGAAAAACACCTTACCCTGGTTAGTCCGTTCAACTCACCCGATTGTTCATATCGGTAAACCGTACCAAACTCTGCATATCTTATTGGAAGGTCTCTGTAACTCCTCGGCTTTGAAGAATATATCTGAAAGTGATGCGGACAGTTCATCGGCTTAAGCAGGTACTCTTCTTTTCCATCTTCAAGTGAGATTGGAGGAAACTGGCTATCTTTATAGAAAGGATAGTGACCGCTTGTCTTGTACAGATTTATATTCCCGATATGCGGAGTAATAACCGGCTGATAACCGCGCTTTCTTTGCTCTTCTCTCAAAAAATTTTCAAGGGTTTCGCGAAGGATAGTGCCTTTGGGAAGCCAGATCGGCAATCCGCTGCCTATACTATTATTTATAAGAAAGATCTCTAACTCTTTACCCAATTTTCTGTGATCGCGTTTTTTTGCTTCTTCGAGTCTGACAAGATATTCATCCAGCATTTTCTTTTTGGGAAAAGAAACACCGTAAATTCTCTGCAATTGCTTGTTATGCTCATCACCGCGCCAGTATGATCCCGAAATGTTCAGCAGTTTAACATATTTGATCTTTCCTGCTGACGGGAGATGCGGCCCAGTACAAAGGTCAACAAAATCACCTTCTTTATATATAGATATGATTTCGTGATTCTCATCTATCTCTGAGAGAATTTCAGTTTTATAATTATCACCTTTATTCTCAAAAAACTTAATAGCATCCTGTTTAGAAAGTTCTTGCCTGATAAACGGCTCATCCTTTTTGGAGAGTTCAATCATCCTCTCCTCAATTTTTTTGAGGTCATCTTCCTTCAACTGGGTGTTTATATCAATATCATAGTAGAAACCGGATTCAATAGCCGGACCAACTCCGAATTTAGCTTCAGGATAAATTGACTGAACAGCATGTGCCATTAAATGTGAAGTAGAATGCCAGTAAACCTCTTTACCTTTTTCATCATTAAAAGTAAGAAACCTGACTGCCGCATTTTGATTAATCGGCAAACGCATATCTTTTACAGATCCGTTAACTTCGACAGCTAAAGCCTCATCCGCAAGTTTGGATGAAATTGACCAGGCAATATCATACCCTGAAATTCCTTTTTCGAATTCCTTCGTATTGCCGTCAGGAAATGTAATTTTGATTTTTTCCATTTAGATTTTTTAAACAATAAAAATCTTCCCGCCGAAGCGGGAACATCTGACAGTGGGTTCTATAGGATTCGAACCTATGACCTTCTGCACGTCAAGCAGACGCTCTAACCAACTGAGCTAAGAACCCTCAAAAACAAAGTTTAGTAAACACATATGATTTAGAGTACCGAGGGCCGGACTCGAACCGGCACGGGTGTAAACACCCACAGGATTTTAAGTCCTGTGCGTCTACCAATTCCGCCACCCCGGCAATTTTACTTTTGAATTTAGCGTGCAAATATAGAGAAAGCCTTTTATTCTTGCAAGAAATTCAATTTTTTACCTGGCAACCGGGTAACCTAAGTAGCCTCACTCACATCTTTGTTAAATTTGCTCTGTGCGGCTGATAATGAAAACAGTAAATAACAAAATCAGAATTTTTTTTCTCACATATAAGAATTGACATTTACTTTTTCCTCGCTTTGAGTTAATAAGGAATTCTCAGCATGGGTTTAAGCGATATTTTTGAATCGAAAACGATGGCATGTTAATTGTAAAAGTCTTTACCTAAATTAAAATTTTATTGGGTATTATACTTGTTTTCAGGATTTCTTAACGGATTTTTTTAATGTCAGCCTGTTTTTGTGAATGTAATGCATTGACGGTCACCCCAGCTTATTTGCCATTCTTTTATATTTCAGAAGAGTTTAATTATCTTTTTAAAAAGATTTTTGTAAGGAGCGCACTGTGAAAACAAATGAAATAATAATAGAAGATGTTTCAACCGGTTTTAAGCAATGGAAAGAAAACACTTACGATAAGTCAATTAAAAAAAATCCGGAAAGACAAGCTGAGTTCACAACCGCTTCATTCACACCTGTTGAACCCCTCTATGTTCAGAAAAAATTCACTGAAAAAGAATATGACGAAAAAATAGGCTATCCCGGTCAATTTCCTTTCACGAGGGGAATCCAACCCACAATGTACCGCGGCAGGTTATGGACTATGCGGCAATATGCCGGATTCGGTACTGCTGCTGAATCTAACAGGCGCTATCGCTATCTGCTGGAACAAGGACAATCCGGTTTGTCGGTTGCTTTTGATCTTCCCACACAAATTGGTTACGATAGTGATGACCAGATTGCATCCGGTGAAGTCGGTAAGGTTGGCGTTGCTATTGATACACTTGCAGATATGGAAATTCTTTTCGATAAAATTCCCCTCGACAAAGTTTCCACATCAATGACCATCAACGCACCGGCATCTGTATTACTGGCTATGTACATAGCCGTTGCTGAAAAACAAGGCATTGCTAAAGATCAGATAAGCGGTACAATTCAGAATGATATTTTAAAAGAATACATTGCACGAGGCACTTACATCTATCCGCCAAAACCTTCAATGAGATTGATCACAAACATTTTTGAGTATTGTGCAAAAGAAGTTCCGAAATGGAATACCATTTCAATTTCAGGCTACCACATACGTGAAGCCGGTTCAACGGCAGCACAGGAAGTTGGATTTACTCTGGCTGATGGTATCGCTTATGTTGAAGCCGCTATTAAAGCCGGTCTTGATGTTGACGATTTTGCCAGGAGGCTGTCATTCTTCTTTAATGCACATAACGACTTGCTTGAGGAAGTTGCAAAATACCGCGCAGCAAGAAGACTCTGGGCTAAGATAATGAAGGAAAGATTCGGTGCGAAAGACCTTCGCTCAATGATGCTGCGGTTCCATACACAAACTGCCGGTTCAACTTTAACAGCACAACAGGTTGATAACAACATTGTCAGGGTTACAATTCAAACTCTTGCCGCTGTGCTTGGAGGAACACAAAGCCTTCATACAAACTCAAGAGATGAGGCACTCGCTCTACCTACAGAAGAATCTGTTATGGTTGCATTAAGAACGCAGCAAATTGTTGCATATGAAAGCGGCGTTGCAAATACAATTGACCCGCTTGCAGGTTCATACTATATCGAATCTATGACAGATAAAATAGAGAATGAAGCAGAAGAATACATTAAAAAAATTGATTCTATGGGCGGTATGATAGACGCAATCGAAGCAGGTTTCGCTCAAACTGAAATTCAAAAAGCTGCTTATAAATTTGAAAAGGAATTTGAAGCAGGCAAGAGAATAGTTGTAGGGGTAAACAAATTCAGAATAAAAGAAGAAGAACCCGAAGATCTTTTACGAATTGATATGACTGTTCAGGAAAACCAGATCAAATTTCTGAACAAAATTAAAAGTGAACGGAATAATGAACTCGTAAAGGAAAAACTTGCTGCACTTAAAAATGCTGCTGAGGGCAATGATAATTTGATGCCTTTTATTCTCGACTCAGTCAGAGTGTACGCCAGCATTGGAGAAATTTGTAACACAATGCGTGATGTTTTCGGCGAATATAAGGAACATGTAATTATTTAATATAATGAGGTTGAAATGGAATTAACTCACATCGAACATATTGGTATAGCAGTTAAAAATATTGAAGAAGCAAAAAACTATTACGAAAACGTACTCGGGTTTAAATGCTACGCAGTTGAAGAAGTAAAAGATCAGAAAGTTAAAACTGCGTTTTTTATGGTAGGGCAAACAAAAATCGAATTGCTTGAATCTACTGAACCCGATGGTCCTATCGGGAAATTTATTGAAAAGAGAGGTGAAGGAATTCACCACATAGCTTTCGCAGTGAGAGACCTCCCGCAGGCATTAGCAGAAGCTAAGTCAAGTGGAATTCAATTAATTGATGAAAAACCGCGCAAAGGTGCAGAAGGACTTGATATTGCTTTTCTGCATCCAAAATCTACCTTCGGTGTACTAACAGAATTTTGCGCCAAGCCGGGGGAATAATTATTTGGTTGAAAAAATATTTAATTAATAAACTGAAAAGTGAACATTATGCCAATGCAAGATAAAATAAAAGAGTTGATGGACCTTCGTAACCAGGCAAGACTTGGCGGGGGCGAAAAAAGAATTGCATCCCAACATAAAAAAGGAAAGCTGACTGCACGCGAAAGAATTGACATGCTGCTCGATGAAGGGAGCTTCGAAGAATTTGATATGTTCGTTTCGCACCGAAGCATAGATTTCGGACTAGATAAAGAGGCTTACCTCTCCGATGGTGTCGTTACGGGCTACGGTACAATTGACGGTCGATTAGTTTATGTATTTTCTCAGGACTTTACAGTATTTGGCGGCTCACTGTCCGAAATGTATGCACAGAAAATTTGTAAGATCATGGACAAAGCTATGAAAGTTGGCGCTCCTGTTATCGGCATAAATGACAGCGGCGGTGCAAGAATTCAGGAAGGTGTTAAAAGTCTTGGAGGTTACGCAGATATTTTTCAGCGCAACATTCTTGCATCAGGTGTAATTCCACAGATATCTGCAATCTTCGGTCCTTGTGCCGGAGGCGCTGTATACTCCCCTGCTCTCACCGATTTTATTGTGATGGCAAAAGGAACAAGCTATATGTTTGTAACAGGTCCTAAAGTTGTTAAAACTGTTACCGGTGAAGATGTAACAGAAGAAGAATTGGGCGGCGCTTCTGTTCACACTGCAAAATCCGGTGTTGCTCACTTTATGGCTGATGATGAACAGGAAGGTATTGCACTTATCAGGAAAATTCTGAGTTATATGCCGCAAAACAACCTTGAAGATCCGCCTGTGTATCCGTGCGATGATCCGATTGACAGACTCGAAGACTTTCTTAACGAGCTTATTCCTGAAAACCCGAATAAACCCTACGATGTAAAAGATGTTTTACATGCAGTTGTTGACTATAATGAATTCGTTGAAATTCAAAGACACTATGCCCCGAACATTGTAATCGGGTTTGCAAGATTTAACGGTATCCCGGTTGGAATTGTAGCAAATCAACCTAATTTTCTTGCCGGGGTTCTGGACATAAATGCATCGAGAAAGGCAGCAAGGTTTGTCCGGTTCTGTGATTCATTTAATATCCCGATTGTTACTTTTGTTGATGTGCCAGGATTTCTTCCCGGCACTGCTCAGGAATATGGCGGAATTATTATTCACGGCGCCAAACTTTTATTTGCATACGGCGAATCTACAGTTCCTAAAATCACCACTGTATTACGTAAAGCTTACGGCGGCGCTTATGATGTTATGAGTTCAAAACATCTGAGAGGAGACATAAATTATGCCTGGCCAAATGCAGAAATTGCTGTAATGGGGCCCAAAGGTGCAATCGAAATTCTTTACAGTAAAGAATACAAAGATATTCAGGATTTTGAGGAGCGGGTGAAATTCCTTCAGCAAAAAGAAGAAGAATATAAAAGAAAATTTGCAACACCTTATGTTGCAGCAAAGTACGGATTTATTGATGATGTGATCGAACCGCGAAATACAAGGTTCAGGATAATCCGCGCATTACAGATGCTGTCAACAAAAAAAGATACTAATCCACCTAAAAAACATTCAAACCTTCCCTTATAGATAAAGTGAATATGGAATACACAATAAGCGATACCCTGAAATCTGCAGTTGATACATTGACGAATAATGAAGGCGCGGAAGAAGTACTGAACAAGCTCACGTTCAGCATTCAGAATGTTACCGACCATGATGGCTTTACCATTTCAATTGTCGGATATATAGTAGTATTCATGGCACTGGTGCTTCTGTATGCAGTGTTCAGCAACTTAACTAATTTTATTCAGGTAAGGATCAGAAAAAAATTACAGGTAAAAGGACAGCTTCAGGCTAATGGAAAAAAAGACCTCCTGACTTACGCATTGGGACACCCTAAACTTATATCAAATAATTTTAACAAC
>JBBIGV010000081.1:0-13642 GCA_037447335.1 Ignavibacteria bacterium
AAGCATTTTCTTGCCCTTATGTCGTGGGTCCCTAATGACAAATCTGGGATAATATTATTCCAGGCTCCAAAACAACCGTTTCAAAAATAAACTCAATGTTAAAACTCGGGCTTGTATTTAGTTTCGATATGTGGGAGTTGTGATTTTAAAATATTGTCCTGCACCCGTCAAACCGATTCGAATTTTTTATCTGAATTCAAAAGACATTAAATTAACCAATAAAAAAAAATTCGGAAGAGTGTGTGATAAATGGCGGATAAGATTAACATCAAAATAAAAAGAATAAGTAAAGAGTTTAACGACATAGAACTCCCTTCATATGCAACACCCGGCAGCGCAGGTATGGACATTCGCGCAGCGGTTAAAGATGAATTGATTATCAAACCGGGAACGGTTGAACTTATCCCTACAAATTTAATCGTTGAAATTCCCGAAGGTTTTGAAATTCAGGTAAGACCACGCAGCGGACTTGCCGCTAAACATACCATCGGACTACTGAACTCACCCGGCACAATTGATTCTGATTACCGCGGCGAAATAAAAATTATAATGATGAATTTCGGCAAAGAAGATTTTGTAATTAAACGCGGCGACAGGATTGCACAACTGATTCTTTCTAAAATATATCAAGCGGATTTAAATCAAGCTGAAAATCTTAATTCCAGCAGCCGCGGCAAAGGCGGATTCGGAAGTACCGGTAAAAAATAATTCTTCGTTTTTTCACACCCGAAATTTTATTCAAACAATCAACCTGTTTTTTGATTGAATTAATTCTTAATATTGAACTGGAAATTATTTCATCAAAAAAAATCCTCAAAAATTTTCTTTCACAAAATGTCTGACTTTATTCACTTACATAATCATACTCACTACAGCCTTCAGGATGGCGCCTGTACCGTTGATAGTTTAATTATGGCAGCGAAGAAGCACAACATGCATGCTGTTGCACTGACTGACCACGGTGTTTTATTCGGTGCTTTGGAGTTTTATAACAAAGCTAAGAAGCACGGAATAAAACCGATTATCGGTATGGAAGCATATATTGTTACCGATGGCAACAGAACAGACCGCGGTAAAACAGAAGAACTCCCCGGCAAAAAACGAGCTAAACCTTATAAACACCTGATTCTTCTTGCTAAAAATAAAACCGGTTTTAAAAACCTCTCAAAACTTTCAACTATCGGTTTTACTGAAGGATATTATTATAAACCCAGGATTGATATTGAAACTTTACGCGCGCACAGCGACGGCTTAATCTGTGCAACAGCATGCATTGGCGGTATTGTTTCCGTTCATCTTAGAAACGGAGACTATAATAAAGCAAAAGAAACTTCTGTTACATTCAAAGAAATTTTTGGCGAAGATTTTTATCTTGAAATTCAGGATCATGGAATGGATGCCGATAAGTTCATTCTTGAGGGAATGCCGAAACTTTCGAATGAACTCGGCATAAAGATGGTCGCTACAAATGATTGTCACTACATCGAACGCGAACATGCAGCAGCGCATAATATTCTTCTTTTATTATCTGATAAGGAAGGGAGAGATTACAGACAGTTAAGGTATGGTACCGATCAGATCTACTTCAAATCTCAGGAAGAGATGATAAAACTCTTTAAAAATTATGATGGCGCTATTGAAAATACTTTGGAGATTGACGGGAAGATAAACTTAAATCTTGAATTTGAAGGGCATCACTTTCCGCAATACCCGCTTCCTGAAGATGCAAACACAAAAAGCCTTGATGAACATTTCGAAATGCTTGCACATGATGGCTTCCGCAAAAAGTTTGCACAGCCCTCGCCTGAAGCAAAAGAAAGATTCGAATTCGAATTAGATACAATTAAAAAAATGGGTTTCTCAAGTTACTTCCTGATAGTTCAGGATTTCATAAACTCTGCCAAAGCAATGAATATTCCGGTTGGGCCTGGCAGAGGAAGCGTTGCGGGAAGTCTTGTTGCATACGCACTTGGCATTACTAAAATTGATCCGTTAAAATTTAATCTGTTGTTTGAACGATTCTTAAACCCCGAACGTAAATCAATGCCTGATATTGACGTTGATTTTGCCGACGATAAACGCAGTGAAGTTATTGACTATGTGAAGCAAAAATACGGAAGCAACAGCGTAAGCCAGATTATTACCTTCAACCGGCTGTCTTCAAAAGCTGTTATTCGTGATGTGGCAAGAGTTTTGAAAATACCAATACCTACCGTAAATAAAATTACAAAGTTCATTCCTTCAAAATTTGGTAAGGTTTATTCGATTGATCAGGCATTGGCTGAAGTCCCCGAGCTTAAATGGGTTAGAGATTCACAGGAACCGGAGATTACGGATCTGATCAAATATGCAAAAGTACTGGAGGGAATGAACCGCAATGCAAGCAAACATGCCGCGGGCATTGTAATAGCGCCCGGTGATATCAGTGAATATGTTCCGCTAGCCACCGCATCTCAGAACGATATCGTTACTCAATACAATATGATGGATATTGAAGATGCCGGTTTATTGAAAATGGATTTTCTCGGCTTGCGTACGCTAACAATTATACGCGACACTCTAACACTTGTTAAAAAGAATCATGGCATCGAAATAGATATAGATGAAATTCCTTTCGATGATGAAAAAACCTTTCAGCTTTTTTCAAGAGGGCAAACAACCGGCATTTTTCAGTTTGAATCGCCGCCAATGAGAGAGTATCTGAAAAAACTTAAGCCAAACAGCTTAAATGATCTTGCCGCTATGAACGCTCTCTACCGACCGGGCCCGATGGAGTTTATTGATGAGTTTATTGACAGGAAGTTCGGGTGTAAAGAGGTTAAATATCTGCATCCTTTGCTCGAGGCTATTCTGAGAGAAACTTATGGTGTTATCGTTTATCAGGAACAGGTTATACAGATTGCAAACAAAGTTGCAGGGATGACCCTTGCAGAGGCAGACATTCTTCGCCGCGCTATGGGTAAAAAAGACCTGAAGGTGATGAAAGAGCAGAAAGCAAAGTTTGTTGATGGCGCTGTTAAAAATGGCGTATCTAAAAAAACAGCCTCCGATATTTACGACACGATTGATAAGTTTGCCAACTACGGATTCAACAAAAGCCATGCAGTTGCTTATAGTTATATAGCTTCTCAGACAGCGTATCTTAAAGCGCATTTTACCCCGGAATTTCTTGCAGCAAATCTTACCAATGAATTTGAAGACTCGAACAAGGTTGCAAAATTTCTTGAAGACTGCCGGAAGCTTCATATAAAAGTTCTTCCCCCCGATGTTAATAATCCCTGTGTTAATTTTGATGTTGAAGAAGGTCAGATAAGATTTGGAATGTCTGCAATAAAGAATGTTGGCAAAGGAGCCGTTGAAGAGATTATCCGTAAACGCGGGCAGTTAGCAAGAGATTTTACAAGCATTTTTGATTTTTGCGCTAATATTGACACACGAATAGTAAATAAGCGTGTGCTTGAAGGATTGGTTTGCGCAGGCGCATTTGATTCTATAAATAAAAACCGTGCAATGCTTTTTGCCGGAATTGAACCCGCACTCGAGTTCGGCAGTAAAGTTCAGAATGCATCTCTGGCTGTAGAGAATAGTTTATTCGGCGGTTTCGAAGATGAAGTGAAAATTGTTGAACCGCCATTGCAGCCCGTTGAACTATGGACACAAAAAGAACAGCTTGCAAAGGAAAGGGAAGTTCTCGGATTTTATCTTACCAATCATCCTTTAAAGAGATATGAACTTGAGTATAAGTCATTTTCTACATTTCACCTGGGAGAAACAGAAGATCTCCAGTCCGAAGAAAGTGTAAAAGCCTGCGGGGTTATCACTTCACTTAAAACTAAGATTGATAAATCCGGTAAAATGATGGCATTCTTCACACTTGATGATTTTTCGGGTTCTTGTGAATGTCTGATGTTTTCAAAAGTATTTGAGAATTACGGAAAATATATCAAAGAAGAAGAATGTGTTTTTATTTTGGGCAGAACCGAAAGCAGCGGTGATGCAGTTAAGCTTCACATTGATGAAGTAATACCGCTGAAGGAAGCGAAACAAAAATTCACTCAATCAATAAAAATCATTTTAAACAATGATGAAAAAGAGATTGATAAAATATACAAGCTGAAGGAGCTGCTTGAGCAATCTGAAGGAAACTGCCCGGTCTATATTCATCTTGTTAGTAACGCAAACCCTGAAAACGGAC
The DNA here is from genome assembly GCA_037447335.1 of Ignavibacteria bacterium. Taxonomy (GTDB): domain Bacteria; phylum Bacteroidota; class Ignavibacteria; order Ignavibacteriales; family Ignavibacteriaceae; genus JBBIGV01. The sequence goes on from JBBIGV010000081.1 coordinate 4,196, forward strand.
TTTCGGTTAACAACGGCGAAAAGCCGCGCATATTTCATATAAAAAATTACAAAATTGATTTGAACAACAGTACAATAAATTTGATAATAAAATTATTTGGAGAAGAGTCGGTGTTTTTGGTGAGGAAGTAGCGGAGGGTGAATAGTTATTGGCAATAAAATTTTTAGTTCGTTATTCTGAGATGAATCAGATATAAGAATAAGGAACAACTAGCTTTGATTGAAGAAGTTGCTAACTGAAATCCTTAAAAGAATAAATCAAAACGCAATCTATGGAGAAATTTAATTCAAGTCAGGAGAGCAAAATGAATAATAAGTATGAAGCGAAAATTTTTCTAGCACATTTACTTCATTTGAGGTTGAAGCATTGAGTTAAGAATAAGCAATTCTGAAAGCAATAGAAATTCCGGTTAAGAAGAATGAAATTCTAAATAACCTTGAAAATTGGGATGAGGCTGATGAAGCCATTGAGGTATACAATGAAGAAAATTCAAAGCAAAATTCCCGCTAATTACATAACTATCAAAACAACAAAAAGCAGGATTGAGAAAGGTTTGTTGGCTAGCCCTGTTTCATTGATTGACGTATTTCCTCAGAAAGGTTCAACGATTGTCATTCTGAATGAAAAAGGAAAAGGAGGAAATCAAGAACTTTACACCGTATAAAAGCAGCAGCAGGGAATGCAGAATTGGCGGGCTAAAAAAATTTTATGACAAATATCAGGTAAAAGGCGGCGACGAGTTGGTTATTCAGGTTATTGATGATGGTAAATACAGATTATTACCGAAAACGGTTTTTGAAACTGAAGTAAATGCTCTCTGTGAAAGATTCATTGGAAGCAAGAACGAATCAGAAGCAAGCCTGTGTTTGAAAAATTTAACCAGGATTTCGAACATTTCTACAGATGAAACGATTAGAAATCAATTCGTATTTCTTTCCAAAGAACCTATGACTAAAAGAAAAATGAAAGTAAGAAAACAAATACAATCGCCGGAGGCTGCTCCTCCGTCCTTACGAAAATTACTTTCAACATTATATGAGGGGAAATGTCAGATTTCAAATTTCACTTTCATTACAAAAAAAGGTAAGCCGTATTTTGAAATTCATCACATCAAGCCGCACAGAGGAAATCATTTAAAAAATTTGCTTGTTGTAAGCCCGAATGTTCATGCACAATTTACCCACGCTTCAGTTAAATACAACTACGACGATGATAATTGGTTAAGAAAGGTCTGGTTTAATGATGAAGAACATTCTGTATTTCAAATAATATCTACTCTGCCCTCCGGATTTGAGAAAGAGGTTCATTTTATGGATTAATTCAGAATTGGATTACCAAAGCAACCTATAACACTATATCATTAACAGCAAAAATAATAACCCACCCATTCACATAAATTCCAATTCTATCCAATCCAAAATTTACTATTCCTTGTTTACCGCAACTTAAACTTACCAGCTTTGTTGTTTAACAGAATCCAATTTTGTATTATTTCACCTCAAAATTTCACACTTATTAGCATAGGGAAATTGGTAAGTCATGGGACAAAATGAGAACCGGAAGTATTGGGCATTAGTTCTTGGCTCTTCATCCGGGTTTGGTGAAGCTGTTGCAAGAAAGCTGGCTGAAGATGGTTATAATATACTTGGAGTTCATCTCGACAGGCAGGCAACAATGCCGCACGTTGAGGAAATAATTGAATACATAAAATCGGTCGGGTCTGAAGTAATATTCTTTAATGCAAACGCTGCAGATGAAGCCAAAAGATCAGAAATTATTAAAGAAATTAAAAACATTACCAACGGTGAAGCGCTGGTAAAGGTGCTGCTTCACTCATTAGCATTCGGAACATTGAAACCATTCATTCCTTCTGAAAATGAACAGGCACTAACAAAAGCTCAAATGGAAATGACTCTGGATGTTATGGCTCATTCACTGGTTTACTGGACTCAGGACCTGGTGGAGAACGGACTTCTTGCACATAAAGCAAGAATTTTTGCCATGACCAGCTCAGGCAGTCATTCTGCTATACAATATTATGGCGCTGTGTCAGCCGCAAAGGCTTCACTTGAATCTCACATTCGACAATTAGCCTGTGAACTGGGCTACCTTGAAGTTTGTGTTAATGCTATTATGGCAGGAGTAACCGATACACCGGCGCTCAGGAAAATCCCCGGCAACCAGACAATGATTGATGTTGCTCGAAGAAAAAATCCGCGTAACCGTTTAACAACTCCTGACGATGTTGCAAAAGCAATTTCAGTTCTTTGCCTTGATGGCGCCGATTGGATTTCCGGTGGAATGGTTAATGTTGATGGCGGCGAAGACATTGTCAACTTTGTGGGGCAGGGAAGATCAGAATAAAAAATTTTGAATGAAAAAAGAGGAACTTAAATGAAACCAGTTATTATTACAGATGATAATTTTGAAACAGAAGTAATCAAATCAGATAAACCTGTACTTATCGACTTCTGGGCAGTATGGTGCGGTCCATGTAAAATGATTGCGCCTATCGTTGAAGAGTTAGCAGCCGAGTATGATGGGAAGGTGAAAATAGGTAAGCTTGATGTTGATGAAAACCAGCAAACTTCTATTAAGTTTGGCGTAAGGAGCATTCCTACATTATTATTATTTAAAGACGGAAAAGTTCAGAATACTATTATTGGCGCCGTACCTAAAGCGCAGATAGTTCAAAAATTAAATTCAGTGCTGTAGACTAATTAAATTCCTCAGTCTGTTGTAAATGAAAAAAATTTTAATTACCGATGCGGTTGACAAGAAATGTGCTTCATTTCTTGAATCTGCAGGTTTTCACGTTACTTTCAAACCAGGTATTTCAAAAGATGAGATAATATCAGTTATTAAAGATTACAACGGTCTGATAGTAAGAAGCGAGACAAAAGTAACCTCCGATATAATTTCCCTGATGGATAATATGGAAGTTATCGGTCGTGCAGGTACAGGTGTTGATAATATCAATTTGGAAGCTGCAACCAGCAAAGGAATAATCGTAATGAATACGCCGGGAGGTAATACCACATCTGCAGCCGAACACACAATGGCTCTTATGCTTGCAATGTGCAGAAACATTCCGCAGGCTAATTTTTCACTTCTGAACAAAAAGTGGGACCGCAAATCTTTTAAAGGTACCGAACTGCAAGGTAAAACACTCGGACTTATCGGATTAGGAAAAATCGGGAGAGAAGTTGCTGCAAGATCAAAAGCTTTTCAGATGAATGTTATTGGTTATGATCCGGTTGTATCTGAGGATATTGTTATTAAAGATGGTATTGAGCCGGTAAGTCTCGAAAATTTATTCAAACGGTCAGATATCATCAGTCTTCATGTTCCCCTTAATAACGCCACAAAAAATATTATTTCTGAACAAAATCTTGCACTATGTAAAAACGGGGTAAAAATAATAAATTGTGCAAGAGGCGGAATTGTTAATGAGAAAGATCTGCTTGATGCAATAAAATCAGGAAAAGTATCTGCGGCTGCTTTTGATGTATATTCGGTTGAACCTCCCGACCTGGCTGATGAAATTTTCAATCATCCTAGGATTGTATGCACGCCTCACCTTGGTGCTTCAACTGAAGAGGCGCAGGAAAAAGTTGCAGTACAGATCGCTGAGCAAATTGTGGATCTCTTTAACAACAGACCTATAAGAGGTGCTGTTAATGCGGCTTCCATAAGCGGCATTGAAAACAAGGAAATCAAACCTTTTGTACTGCTCGCTGAAAAAACAGGTTTGTTACATGCTCAACTAATGAAGGGACATCTTAAGCAGATAAATATAAATTACAGCGGTGAAATGCTTCAGGCTTTTACATCGCTGCTTGCAGCATCCTTGATGAAGGGTTTTCTTTCAAATAAAATATCTGAACCCGTTAACCTTATTAACACGCCCTTTTACGTAAAAAAAATGGGAATTGTTATAAACGAAACAAAAACAGGTTCTAACCCCGACTATATTAATTTATTAAGTGCAGAATTCGAAACTGACTTTGATAAAAGAACCATTGCCGGAACTGTATTCGGGCAAAATGAATTAAGAATTGTAAAAATTAATTCTTACAGCTTGGATTTAAAACCTGAAGGTTATATGTTGCTATATACAAATATTGATAAACCGGGTATGCTGGCAACTGTTGGAAAAATTCTGGCTGATGAAAATATAAACATTGCCGGCTTATCCTTGGGTCGTTTAGAAATAGGAAAGGAGGCGCTAACAATAATTAACCTGGATAGTGATGTAAACGAAACAATTTTAAGCCGCATTTCATCCGTTAACGGCGTAAAAGATGTTTTTTCGATAAAGATGTAATTTTTTAACGGATTTAAATATCTCTTGACATTTTGAAAAAAAAGGCGTAATTCGCTGTAGAATAAAATGACAGGCAAAAAAAATACTTGACTAAAAAAACCTTTAATGTTATCTTAACTCCGTTGGTTTCAGTAAAACGGAAAATTTTCCTAATTCAAATAATCTAACCATAAAATAACGAGGAGATCGTCATGCTGAGAAAGATTACCATGTTCGTTTTTTGTTCACTGTTCTTTTCTAGTTTGATTTTTGCGCAGTCTCAACCTGTCACGGTTGTTACAGGCGAAGAAACACAAGCTAGTGAAATCAAATCTAATATTGACCCTCATAGTATTGTGTTCGAAAGCAGAACCATTCAGGGAAGTCTCTTTTCCTGGACTATGAATAGTATGACCGACTTAACATCCGGTTATGACCTTCAGTCCAATGGTTCAACACAGCAGCTTTGGTATGATTTTACAAACGATGCACTAAATGCTGTATTTACAACATCACAGGAGGCTGCCGCATGGGCAGACAGAACCTGCAGCTACCTCCACAGTGGTGATGGCGGAACTACCTGGGCCTATGTAGGTGACGTTCCTCCTTCTGCTCCTGGTGGTGGTGCAAGGTCTGGATTCCCTGCAATCCACGGATTATCATTCGGTTCTGTTGTAATTTCTAATCACAGTAATCTTGGTGGCGGGACCACAAGAACCCAGTTATTCATCAATAGTACCTCAGGCGCTTATGACTTTGTTAACTTCGACCCGGGTGTTACCACTGATGGCGGAGCCATCTGGCCCAAATTAGGTGTCAGCAATAGTAATGTGGTTATTGTTGGTGCTTCTATTAGCGGCGGTACAGGTAACTGGGACAATACTTTTGATCTTAACACCGGTAATTTCAGTGTATGGCAGTCTAATCCGATTGGAAATCAGGCTGAAACCTATCAATTTGCTACTTCTGTTGGCGGTAAAATAGGTAATGCATTCGTAGGCACGATGGGAGACGCTTATTTCAGAGAATCAACTGACAACGGACTTACCTGGGGCACTCCAATAAAGATTTTTGAACCATTTATTGACGTAATTCTTCCTGCCGGTGATACTGTATACGCAGGTACTATGAGAGGAATCAGTGTTCAGTATATCGGCGAAAGTCCTAAAGTTGTTATTGAAGTTTATCGTGTAGGGCCAGCATTTACTACTTATTATCCTGCATTCCCTTCAGATGTTTATTTCTGGAGCCCGGATGTAAATGGTGGAGATGCATTCATTATTGCTGACTCAACTAATGTTCCGTACTATCCAAACCAGGGTATTGTTCCTGTATTTCAGGCAATTAACCGTCCTGTTATAGGAAAGGCACAGGATGATAGAGCGCTATTTGTTGCTTTCTATGCAACAGATCAGGATATCGCTACTACTGCTGATACTACCCGTTTTATGTCCGGTTACTTCATGATGTCGGAAGATAGCGGAAAAACCTGGACAGCTCCTGAAATGTTTACACCTATGAACACAACTCCACGCCTGGACTGGAGATGGGTAAGTATTGCTCCTGTTAATCCGGTTAATGGCGATATTGCTACAGTTCATCTGGTAATAAGTGGCGATCCAACCGCCGGAAGCCAGGTAAATGGCGCACCCGCTGGTGTTACAGCTAAATTCTATCACTTCACTGCAAATATTCCTTTAATATCGAGTGTTGAAGATCAGTTAAATCTTACTACATTTGAGTTAAGTCAGAACTATCCGAATCCTTTCAACCCTTCCACCAAAATATCTTATACACTTGGTGAAAGAAGCAATGTAACTTTGAAAGTATTTGATGTTCTCGGTAGAGAAGTTGCATCCTTAGTAAATACAACTCAGGAAGCAGGAAAGCATGAAGTTAATTTCGATGCTCAGAATTTATCATCCGGTCTGTATATCTATACACTATCAGCCGGTAGCTTTAAACAATCAAAGAAAATGATGCTCTTGAAATAATTTAAAGAGTGTTTTTCAGGCGGATGGCAGAACAGGTTATTTTCTTGCTTAAGCCATCCGCATTTTAATTTATTTAATTTTAAAATAGTAACATAACTGTTACAGTAAATAAAACAGACCATTATAAATATTTGGTGGAGAAGAGATGAAAACTTTAATTACAAATCCATTATTGCTGTTGCTTTTTCTCACCTTTACCGTTCCATTACTTCCCCAGGCTGGCGTTGGAAAGTTGAGCGGTAGAGTAATCGATGCCGCAACAAAAGAACCTTTAATTGGCGCTAATGTCCTGATTATGGATACACAGGCGGGTGCAGCAACAAGCATTAACGGAGAATATTTTATTCTCAATATTAGTCCCGGTGTTTACACGATTAGAGCCAGCTTCGTTGGATATGCACCAAGGACAATTGAGAATGTTCGTATTGTTGCAAACCTGACTTATGATTTGAATATAGAACTAACTACAGATTTTACACTTGACGAAATTGTAGTAATTGACAGAAAACTGTTCGAGGAAAAAGCTACTAATACTGTTAAAGTGTTCGACTCAGAGCAAATTGCACGGCTTCCTGTACGAGGCATTTCCAATATTGCTTCTTTACAATCAGGTGTTGTAATACAGGAAGGCAGTGGCGGACAATCAGGTAATGCTACCATAAACGTTCGTGGCGGCAGGGGCAGCGAAGTTCTTTATATTGTTGATGGTGTTCCGCAGAACAACTTATACAACAGGTCTTCTGCTACGCAGGTGAGTAACATTGCTATTGAGCAGATATCATTCCAGGTTGGCGGCTATGAAGCTAAGTATGGACAGGCTCAATCCGGTATTGTTAACGTAACCACAAAATCAGGCGCCCCTACATACAGCATTCTTGCAGATGTGGTCAGCTCAACATTTACTGATGATTATGGCTATAATATCTATTCCGGAACTATGAGCGGTCCGATCATCCCCGGTAATTCGCAGCATACATTTTTCTTTGCAGGTGAAAGACAATGGTCTTTGGATGATAGTCCGCCAGCTATTCCTTTTGAATTTGAGAGTACCGGTAATTCTTATAATTATACACCGGATAACAGAGCTGAAGCCTGGAGAATTTCCGGCAGAACAACCCACCGGCTTGGTGATTTCACCGTTAATTTAAGTGGTTTATATAATAAACGACTCTACAAACTATTCAGCGTCAGCAGTACAGTTTCAACTATGCGTTTTATGAAAAACAATACCGCATTTAATGATGAATTCAGCCAGGAGAATGCTTCTTTCAGTGCAAGGATCAGTCAAACTTTCGGCGGGAATGCGTTCTGGAATTTGAATCTTGGCTACAGGCTCTTTGAGTTCGAAAGATATAACCCCTTCTTCAAAAGAGATCTTATGGCATATGGCGATAGCGTAAGATGGATAAATGATCTTGGTGTTCATTTGGTAGGAAGCGGGCGTAGAACTGCACGTGTAGATGAGAATGGCGTACCGCTTTTAAGTCCATTCGGTGCTCCTATAGCAGCTGATCTGGATGCCAACGGCGTTTTCAGACCCTACGGCTGGGCAATCGGTCTCTATCAGAGAAGAGGCAATGATGCTGTAACGATTGATGCAGATTTAACTGCACAGATGGGCAGGCACCTTCTCGAATTCGGTGTTGGAATATCGCAAACTACGGTTAGAGGGTATGGCATTTTCGCCTTCCAGCTAGCTCACCCCGATAGGGCGAATTTGAGTTTAGAGGATAAATATAAAGCCCTCGAACCCTTTGTTTATGGTTATGATGTTACGGGCACAAAAAAGATTGATTCGAAGTTTGATGATGGTTCTCCTCTTGCCCCGATTCAAAGACCATATAAACCTATTATAGGTTATGCCTATTTACAGGATAGATTTGAACTGGAAGACCTGGTATTGAATATCGGTGTAAGGGTTGATTATTTCGATCTCCAGTCTTATGAACTTGTAGATCCATCCCTTCCGTTTGCCGGTGGCACTAACCCCGCTGGCTTTGATATGGGTGATTTCAAGAAAAGAGAGGTTGATATCGAAGTATCCCCAAGAATTGGAGTTGGTTTCCCGGTTACCGAATCGACAGTATTCCATGCTCAGTATGGAAGATTTATACAGGTTCCTGAATTAAATGATGTTTATTATGGACCATTTGACTATAACCAGTTTCTGCCTGGCGGGTTTGACCCTCAGGGGGGTTTCAATGGCAGCCTTCAGTCTGAAGAAACACAGCAGTATGAAATCGGATTCCGCCAATTACTTGCTGATGGACAGGCGGCTTTGAACATTACAGCTTTCTACAAGAATATCAGAGGGCTTGTAAATGTTGAACAGAGACAATGGAGTGAATTGCCGGGTGGTGCCTTAAGAAATGCAATATATCCGCAGAACTCTGACTTTGGTACTACAAAGGGTTTGCTCTTCTCATTTGATATATCAAGGTTGAACTATTTTGGTCTTTCAGCACAGTACACTTATCAAATCGCTGAGGGAACTGGTTCATCTACAAGCTCAAGTCAGATATCCGTTTTCAGAAACCTTGATGGTTTACCTCCAAAGGTTATTGCACCATTGGCTTTCGACCAGAGGCATACTGCTGTTGTAAACGTTGACTTTTACGTTCCGCCAGGAGAACTTGGCTGGTTTGAAATGTTCAACGCCAATATTCTTTTCTCATACAACAGTGGTCGTCCCTATACACCGGTAACAAGATGGAATCTTTTAGGAGACAATTCGCTGATTGCAGAGAACACCGGTTATGTTAACTCCGCTTTTGGTCCTGGTTCTTTCAGAATAGACTTAAAAGTTGAGAAAGCTATTGCTGTTGGAAATAATATGTTGATTACACCTTATGTTTGGATCGAAAACCTGCTTGATACCGATAATATAACAAATGTTTATCGTTCAACAGGTGACCCGCTTACTACAGGATGGCTGAATACTGATGCTGGACGTAATGCTATTCTGTTAAATGGCGAAGGTTGGAGACAAGATTATGTAGCGCTCGAAAGAAATCCGCGTAATTTTGGTATCCCCAGGCTCATAAGGCTTGGTTTGAAGATCAACTTTACAAACATAAGTTTATAAAGTAATTATAAATTTTAACTCTAAAGAGGATTACGTAAATGAAGAGTAAAAAAATTAAATAT
>JBBIGV010000082.1:0-13551 GCA_037447335.1 Ignavibacteria bacterium
AAAAAATGTTCTTTAACACCAAATCCCATTTACACAAATTATTTTACAGACTCTTCTTTAACACCAAATCCCATTTACACAAAATTATTTACACTCCCTTGTTTTTCTCTTCTGGTTTTTCTCCTATCTGGCTGATGATCTTGTTTAATTTTTCAACCTGTTCTTCTATTTTCTCCGAGCTTATCTCTGCATCTTCTCCCAATTCTTCCAGGTCTTTTTGACCATATTCTCTCTGTTCTTGCTGGTTTATTGTATCTATCTGTTTCAGCAGTTCTTTTATTTTATCTTTGGTCATTGCTTTATATCTCTTTGTGTTTTTTGACCATACATAACTATACCGGTTTGCATTTGCCTCTATCTTTGTCCCGTCTACAAAATAGTCTTCGAGTTTTATGTATTTGTTATCTGTTAAGAATATTATCATCGATGAGAATACTTTGTCTATGACTTCCTTCAGTCTGCCTGACCTGAAATTATTTATCGTTCTGAAATCAGGTCTCTGCATCCCGCTTAGCCACATAAAGTTTATATCTTCTCTTAGTGCTTTTGCTATTCGTCTTGAACTGTATATCTTCATTATATATGCATATACAAGCACCTTTAATAACATCATCGGATCATATGAGCTTCTCCCGCCTCCTTTGTATGTGTTTATCAGTGCTTCTATGTTCATTGTCTGAATACTTTATTCACTGTTCTGACAATATGGTTCTCTGGTATCATCTCTTCTATTGACGGAGGTAGAAGCATTACCTGGTGCTGATTATATTCGATAAACTTTGGCTTACTTGCTCTTTTTTTCTTTCTTTTTCTCTTTTGAGAATCTTCCACTATGTTTTCTTTAAATAGAGAATCATTCATTTTATTAACTCTTAATTTTGATTTATTCTCTATTATTTTCAATTATCGTTCCTTACTTTTTGGTCAGCCCCGAAGGGAGGGGGCTGTCCAAAATGTAGCACAGATTACTAATCTGTGCTACGATGAATTTAAATTTAATCTGAAATCAGACATATAAATTCAGAGTTGTTTGCAAAATTTACTTTTTGGTCAGCCCCATACAAGCAACCCTGTTATCATTTCGCAACTTCATTAAAAAGAACATTTATTATATTGCCGTGCAATTTTTTATGAATTGAGGATAGAATGCAAATAGGTATAGTTGGACTTCCATACAGCGGGAAAACAACTCTCTTTCAAACTATAACCAAAACATTAATTGAAACATATCCATTTGGCAAATCCGAATCACACCTGGCAGTAATAAAAGTGCCTGATAAACGATTGGATAAGCTAAATGAAATATTCAAACCAAAGAAAAAAGTTAACGCTACTATCGAATTTGTTGATGTTGCAGGGCTTCAAAAAGGTGATTCCGGCTCAACCCAGTTTACAGGAAATTTTCTTGGCAAAGTAAAAACAAACGATGCTTTGGTTCAGGTTGTAAGATTGTTTGAGAATGAACTTGTGCCGCACCCTGAAGGTTCTGTAAATCTTATGCGCGACCTGAATACTTTTGAAGCAGAGTTTATCATTTCCGATATGGCAGTGCTCGAAAAGAGAATTGAGAACATCAAAAAGCAAATCCTTAAAACACAGGATGAAAATCTCAAACGTGAATTGCCCGTACTCGAAAAGTGCTACGACTTTCTTCAAACTGAAAAACCTTTACGCGATTTAACCCTGGGTAAAGAAGAGCTTCAAATGCTCAGAAGCTATCAGCTTCTTTCTGTAAAACCAATGCTGATTGCACTTAACCTGGATGAATCACAAGTAAATGAAACGGAAAAGTATCTGAATGAAGTAGTTAAGACAAAAGTCTCTCATAACACAAAGGTGATTGCTTTTTTTGGTAAGATCGAATTGGAAATGAGCGAGCTTTCAGATGAAGAGACAAAAGTTTTTATGAATGAATACGGAATTAAAGAATCGGCGCTGAGCAGTTTGATAAGAGAATCGTATGACCTGCTCGGATTGCAGTCATTTTTTACTGTAGGTGAGGATGAATACCGCGCATGGACAATCAGGAAGGGAATGACTGCACAGGAGGCTGCCGGAGTCATTCATACTGATTTTTATAATAAATTCATTCGTGCTGAAGTTGTTCACTATGATGATTTTATAACAGCAGGTTCATTTGCAAAAGCAAAAGAACAGGGCACCTGGCGGCTTGAAGGAAAGGAATATCCCGTTAAAGACGGTGATATTATTTCTGTAAGGCATAGTTAATTCTGAGCAGTACCAGGCAAGCAGGAATAAATCCTGATTCTTTACTTAAGAAGCAGCAGCTTTATACCGCGGGTATAGCCGGTCGTTTCCATCTTACAGAGGTAAACTCCTGAACTTAAACCTGAACCATCAAAAGTAATCTCATAATATCCGGCGTCCTGTTTTTCGCTTACAAGAGTTTGGATAAGATTCCCTATTGCATCAAAAACTTTAATACTCACAAAATCACTAACCGGTAAAGTATAGCTGAGTGTGGTTGCCGGGTTAAACGGATTAGGATAGTTTTGATGCAGTGCATAACCGGCGGGCTGCCCTACTTCAACTTCGACTTCAAAACTGTAGGCGAAGGAGCCGTCAATATCAATTTGTTTCAGCCTGTAAGCATACCTGCCGTACTTTACATTTTTGTCGGTATATGAGTATGTTTTTTGTGAATTCGAATTACCATATCCTTCAATGAAATCAATTCTTTCCCAATCTGTATAAGGCAATTCGCTGCCAGCATTTGAAGAAGCTCTTTGGATTTCAAAACCATAGTTATTTATTTCTGTTTCTGTTTTCCAGTTCAGTATTACATTATCAGCCATGACATTAGCAGTAAATAATACCAGTTCAACAGGCAGAGGGGTAGTATTTAAAGGAATCCAGTTGCCCTGCCCGATAATGGTTGTTTCATCGTCATCAAAAATAACTGTTGCGGGTGAAGTTGTTCGGAAGCTGAGGTCAGAAGAACCGCCGGCATTCAGGGTATTAAATCTGATTGTTGCAGCGTCAGACCAGGATGTATTAACAACCGTTCCGTTATTGGTATTATTTAATTCGATATTAATAGAAGCAACGCCGGCTTGAGGATTGGTAACTGTCATTACCTGATAATAGCCGCCGCTGAAATTATGAGCAGTAAGTAATGAAGGGCTGCCCAGGTCTGAATTATTAAAATTGATCACAATGTTCGAAGTACCCAAACCAAACTGAACGCTTCCCTGTATCTGTATCTTTACATCGAAATTAGTTCCGTTATTAAGCTCAACTACAAATCTGAGGTCGCAGGTTTGTGCATAAGAGTTTAGGATACTAAAAAGAAAAATTATAATAGCTGTTGATATTTTTTTCATTTATAAAATCCTCTAATTAGGTACCTGAGTTGATTTACCGTTATTTAACCGCCAATGCAAATTCCTGTCTATTGCATTTATTGCACCATCCATGTTGAAATCTGCCGTTTTGGAATAATCGAACGGCTGCCCGTTTTCGGGGCGCCAGTATAAATTTCTGTCAACAGCATTAACAGAACCATCGCCGTTTGCATCTCCCGAAATCATAGCAAACACACCTGTTTCAACCTCAACCAACGCATCACCTCCGGCTGAATACGCCTGCGATAAAGAGGCTGTAAAATCATATTGATTTATAGTGGGATAACTGCTGATAGTTAATGCCGAAGAGCTCATTATATCAAGATGATTACGATGGCGCACAACCACATAATAATTTCCTGAAGATAAACCGAAACGCAGCGGGCTTGTGCCATCAAGTCCAACTATTTTCCCGTCATTTCTTAAAAGTGCGGATCTTTTTGCAACGGTTGTTGAAGCAGCAGTACCGGTTCTCAGTTCAACCAAGACCCAGTCGACTATGTCAGAGTGGCTGCTGTAAAAACCTGATGTAACTTTTTCAACTCCTGTGTGATTCCATGGAGAATTATCATAAGGCTGATCAAATGGCAGATGATTAAGCGAGTTCAGATTTGTCGACATTAAACCGCTGCCGGAATAGGGCCCTTGCAGAAAAACTTTAAGGTCGAGGTCAAATCCAAAGGTGAATGAAGCAACACGTGTTCGCCATGGCGCACTGCCTGTAGTTTGAATATATTCTGTTGTGAACCAGAAAGTTGCATCATCAATCGGGTCAACCGACATCATGCTGTAATCACCCCATCTGCTTGAAGAGTGGGTTTGAGAGCCGGTTCCGGCTATAATACTTTGTTCTGTTACAGTCATTTGGTTTAGCGGGTCACTTACTCTTCTTCCCGAATACCTGATTGAAGGATAGACTGTTGAACTCGAAACCGAATAACCGAGTGCAATATTGCCGTAGCCATCCATTGCTATACTTCCCATCCAGCGGTTGTGGCTATTGGGCACGTAAGTACCCTGTTGATATATAGACCAGCCGCTTCCTGAATTTCTTAATTCATACCATCTGACACCAGCGTGTGTGCCTGAAACTGCATTGTTAACCGTATGATTTGTAACCAGTGCGCTGTAAGATCCGAAATTCCTGTACTGAAGCCTGAACAACAGCCTTGAAGAGAGTGCATCAAGTCTTCTACTGGTTCCCGGTTGAGGTATAATGTTCCGACCGGATCCGAAGGATGATTTGAATGGTGAAGTCTGCAAAATAAAAGGACCGGTAATAGCAGAATTAGAAGTATTATTCCAATCAACACTGCATTCAAACAAACGTAAATGGTCGTAAGAATAGCCCCATGAATCATCATTAAAATAAGCGAGATAGTTTGGTGTTCCGACCTGAGGCGGAGGTCCGTCAAAATCCGAAGGCAGCAAGCTCCAGTGGTCATCGGAGGATGAATAATTCCAGAATATCATTCGTGCGTTTGGATCACCGGCAAGCATCAGGTCTCTTTCAAAAACAACAACGCCAGCCCCTGCCCAGCTTAAGCTGCCCGAAGCGAACTGATTAATTGTCATATAATATCCATCCGGCCAAACGGCAAACTTCGGGTAATCGGGCAGATCATTAAATGCAAATCCATAACGATACCACGAGCCGGTCGGGTCTCCGGTTTCTGTGATTGCGATAAGAATATAAAACGGACCGTTCGGATAGTTAGGCAGTGCAAACTGTGAAAGCAGCCAGCGGTCTGCAAGTTCATCGTAAAGTACTATGGGATCACCGTCATTTGAACCGTCCCATGGATCGCCAAAACCATTCCATAGAACGCTGTTGTTAGCAGGTCCGTATAATGATTTGCCGCTTTTATTCCAGATTTGAAATGAGAGATTAACCATTTGAACATAATGATCCGGTCCGACATCTCCCTGCGTATCGGGCGGAAGTACACCATTGCGGTTAGCTATGCCTTCAAAGCTGGTGATGGGTGTTGATTCTGTCATGTTCCCGCCCATAAAATTCTGTATTACATTATCCTGACCGAACTCAATACCTTCTTTTTGATTTTCAATAATTTTCCAAATGCCGTCTTTATTTGGAATAACGCCGCCCTTCCACGTTTTATCGGTAACCGGTGGAACGTTAGCATCCATATCGCGCAGCGGGATTGTTTTATCGAATGCATATGCTTTTGATACAAGCGAAGGTCTTACTGTTTCTACCTGTGCAGTAAGAATTGCCTGATAACATATAATCAGAATTATTAATGAAAAAATTCTTCTCATTTATTTTAACACCTTTCAAAACTGTTTTACTGCAAAAGAAATTATACCGGAAAAATGATGTCTATAGCCCGAAGGCAGTTTATGAACATAGTATCACAAAAATTGTGCGGAAACTTAGTAAGATTTGCATTAATTAAAAAAGAATATAAACTGCCTGCGGGGGAAAAGATTTTTATACATCATTTTTACAAGGTAAAATTTTTTAATTACAGGATTTTATCCCGAAATCATTTTCCATTTATTTCGTTAAATTGTAAATTGAGAACGCAGCGGGCAAAAGTTTAAGGAATAATTATTCTTTCTTATAAGGAGGAAGTGCTATGAATCTCGACTTAAAACGTATTGCAGTATTTCTGCTTTCCGGTATTCTTTCACTCCTTGTTTTAATGCCTTCTTATGCGCAAATAAAAACAAGAGAACACACCCCTTCTAACGTTGAAAATTCTCAATCAATCAGCCAGGAAGCTTTGCTGGAAATCGCCGAGTTGAAGGAGAGAATTTCTCAGTTAAGTGACAACCACAAAAAATTATCTACAGATTTGCTTCAGCTTGTTAAACCGGAGCTGCTTCCAGCAGCAACCAAACCTGAAGACCATGCGAATTCATTAAGCAAGATTAACGCATTTCTTCCGGATGAATCAAAACCGGATTTTTCTTCACAGGTAAGTGAGGGCAAGGTGTATGCATACATTTACCTGAATGAAGGCATTCTTACTTCCGAATTAAGCAGCTTACCAATGGAGGTTACGGATTCTGACGACATCTTTGGTTACGCTGCTGCCTGGATAAAAGTATCGGACTTACTTACTGCTGCGGAATCAGAAAAAATAAAAAATATCCGTACCGTACTTCCACCGGTTAACCGGAGCGGTTCGGTAGTTACCCAGGGAGATGCGGTTCACCGTACATCAGACGTAAGAAGCACTTTTACTCAGAACGGAACGGGCATAAATGCAGGTATTATATCCGACGGTGTAACCAGCCGCGCATCTTCACAGGCTGCCGGCGATCTACCTCCTGATGGCAGCGGATTAACAGTGCTTTCTGCCGGCAGCGGAGATGAAGGTACTGCAATGCTTGAAATTGTTTATGATATGGCGCCCGGCGCCGGATTATTTTTTCACACTGCCGGGAATAACACTATCCAGTTTAATAATGCCATTACTAATCTTGTTAATGCCGGTTGCCATATTGTTTGTGATGATATCGGCTGGATTGCACAGCCTTTCTTCGAAGACGGTCCTGTAGCTGCTCACGTAAGCAATACAATTAACTCGAATGATATAATTTATGTTTCCGCTGCCGGCAACGACGGCACTTCACATTACCAGGGTGATTTTTACCCGATTCCTGCCGCACCAACTCAGCACGATTTCAGCAGTGGTGGAACCACAGGTTACTACCTCTATCTTAACATGGCAGTAGGAGAGCAGGTAATAATCATTTTTCAGTGGAACGATCCTTTCGGGGGCTCAGGTAATGATTATGATCTTTATCTTTACAGCTATGGAACCAGTTCAGTTGTTGCCTTGAGTACTCTTGATCAAAACGGAACTCAGGATCCGCTGGAGTTCATAATTTATACACGTCCTGCCGGTGGGGGTCCGTTAGTTGATTATGCAATAATTGTAAATAAATACAGCGGCGATCCACGAACTTTGGAAGTTTTTATTTATGCGCCGTTTAATTATTCGAATAATATAACTCCTGTCAATGCCATATTCGGGCACCCGGCAGTTGATAAAGTAGTTTCTGCCGGAGCTGTCGGACACGATACACCGAACACAATCAGGATATATTCGTCACAAGGTCCATCTACCATATCTCATCCTTCAGCACAGGTCCGCCAAACGCCAAAAATAGTAGGAGTTGACGGTGTTTCGGTAACAGGCGCCGGTGGTTTTCCATCAAGCTTTTTCGGTACTTCTGCTGCAGCCCCGCATATAGTTGCAATACTTGCACAAGCCTGGGGTGTTGATCCCTCATTTTATACCGGTGATGATATTAAGCAGATTATGTTTGATTACCCCGTTACTTTGCCTCCGGCATCCTTTAATAATGTTTATGGGTACGGACGCGCCGATGCCCTTGAAATGTTCAACAATTCTGCTCTCCCCGTAGAGCTTATTTCCTTCTCTGCATCTTTAATTAATAATTCCGTCCACCTTAACTGGAAAACAGCTTCGGAAACTAATAACTACGGCTTTGAAATTCAGAGAACTGTCCATAAACAATCCGGACCTATGTCCGCTAAAAACTGGCAGCAAATCGGATTTATTGAAGGGCATGTGAATTCAAACTCGGAAAAGATTTATTCCTTTGTTGATAATGATATATCATCTTATAAAAAAATGAGCTACAGACTAAAGCAGATTGATACCGACGGTAAATTCGCATACTCGGACGAAATCGAAGTTGATATGTCAATTCCCATTGAGTTTGCTCTGTTCCAGAATTATCCCAATCCGTTTAATCCGGCTACAGTAATAAGCTGGCAGTCTCCCGTTGAAAGCAGACAAACATTAAAAATATTTGATTTACTCGGAAGAGAGATCATTACTTTGGTTGATGAATTCAAAGAAGCCGGAAATCATAGTGTTGTATTTGATGCCTCCGCACTTCCAAGCGGTACTTACTTCTACAGATTACAGGCAGTTGAATTTACAGAAACAAAGAAAATGATTATTATCCGGTGATGTAATAAAACGATATCAGACTGACCGGAATGCAGCACGGCAGAATAAACCGTGCTGCATTTTTTTATGTGCAATGGAAACCGGAGTTAAATGAATCCATACACCCCGGGGCTGATTCTTTTTCTGAATTCAGACCTTGCTCACCCCCGACTATTTTGCAGCGTATTGCAAAAAAGTCTTGACTATTTTGCAACGTGCTGATAATTTTACGCTATGAAACGATACCTATACTCTCAAGTAATTGAAGATTTAGCCAGAAAGATGGTATTCATTACCGGTCCGCGTCAGATAGGAAAAACACACTTAGCTAAGCAGGTAATGGAGGAGTTTAGCAATCCCCAATATTTGAATCAGGATAATCTGAACGACCATAGAATAATTAGCGCTATGTCGTGGGCTCAAAATGCAGATTTGATTGTCTTTGATGAAATTCACAAAATGAAGAACTGGAAAAATTATATTAAAGGTGTGTATGATTCAAAAAGAAAAGATCAATCAATACTTGTTACGGGCAGTGCAAGACTTGATACATTCAGAAAAACAGGTGATTCTCTGGCCGGTCGTTATCTTCATCTGAGGATGAATCCATTTTCAGTAAAAGAGATTACGGATAAAAACGTTTCTTCGTATGAAGCCGTTGAACTGCTGAATAAATTTGGCGGATTTCCGGAACCGCTGCTAAATGGATTACATTTAGAAAAGCAGAAAGCGGAAATTGAAGCAGCAAGATGGCGCAGCCATTACTTTACCGATATAGTTCGGGAAGATATACTTGATTTCAGCAGGATACATGAGATTAACGTGATGAAATTATTAATTCAATTGCTGCGCTCACGCGTTGGTTCACCTCTTTCGTATAACGCAATTGCCGAAGATATGCAGGTCTCGGCAAATACTATCAAAAACTATATTCAGATTCTGGAGAGCTTGTATATAATTTTTCTGATTTATCCATACAGCAAAAATGTAGCCCGTTCACTGCTGAAGACTCCCAAACTATATTTTTATGATACTTCTTACATCGCAGGCAGCCAGGGTGTTAAACTGGAGAATACGATTGCAGTTAGTCTTTTAAAGCATGTACAATTTCGGCAGGATGTTTACGGGGAGAAGATTGAATTAAATTATCTGAAAACAAAAGACAACAAGGAAATTGATTTTGCTATTGTTTTGAACGGGAAACCAGCTCAGTTTGTGGAAGTTAAATACAGCGATATTCAATTATCTTCATCATTAAAGTATTTTGCCGAAAGATTTGAAAATGTTGAATCCATCCAATTAGTGCATAACCTTCATCAGAATGAAACTGTAACCGGCATCAATATTATTAAAGCAGGTGAGTGGCTTTCACGTTTAACGGTTTGATCCATTAACTCACCGGATGTAAAATTAGCCATTTCTGAAACATTCCCCTATTGACCTATTGTGTTATGCATTTAATTTTTTTATTATCGCACCGCACACTCACATTATGTTCGACTTCTTTCCACTTCTTAGTAAGTGCGTCAACCTGAAATATTAGTTTTCTTAAAATTTGTCTGCTGCAGTATTTTCCGTACAGGAAGTATTAACATTTGTAAACCTTTAAGAGGTGTAAAATGAAAAAAGTGTTTCTCTCCGCTTTGCTGATTGTCAGTTTTGTTGTTTATACTTTTAACAATTTAAACGACACGAATAAAATTCCCACAACTGCTCCGATAACCCAAGCAGGTGATGATGAAAAGATTACGCCTTATTCAGACTATTCTGATAAGGTAGAACAGAAACGTAACGCAGTTATTGAGAGATTGCTCTTCGAGTTCAATATGTTAAAAGATCCGGCTACAGGTATGATACCGCCCGGCATAAGAGAACAAGAGCTTGCTCTGGCAAGAACACTTCCAACTAAAGAAAGTTATAATCTCCTTCTGAAAGGGGACGCACTTAATACCTATACAGCGCTTGGTCCGAACAATTTTGGAGGAAGAACACGCGCATTTGCCTATGACCTTGATGACCCGACAATAATGCTTTCCGGCGGTATAAGTTCCGGTATGTTCAGAAGCACCAACAGCGGTACAAGCTGGACAAAGGTTACCCCGTCAGATGAAATTCATAATGTAAGCTGTCTTGCCCAAGACCCGCGTTCAGGATTCCACCACATTTGGTATTACGGCACCGGCGAAGGTACAGGTAATTCTGCTTCAATGACCGGGGCATTTTACAGAGGACATGGTATTTACAAATCAACTGATAATGGATTAACATGGACAAGACTTTTAGCTTCCAACCCGGGCACTCTTGAATCTTTCGATCACAGAAATGATTACGTATATAACATTATTGTCCAGCCGGGTACCGGGGATGTATTTGCAGCTTCGGTTAATTCCATTTACAAATCATCCGATGGCGGTTCAACCTGGGCTTTAGTTTTAGGGCAGGGCGCCGGTACTTTTTCTTCTTCTATGTTTACGGATATTGTTGCTGCAAGCGATGGAAGACTTTACGCCTCTTTTTCAGGTACTGCTGGAACGAGTGATGGAGGCTCAGGGTTGCCTCCGTCTACAGCTTTAGATGGTGTTTGGACTTCACCAACCGGGGCTGTAGGAACCTGGACTAAAATTGCCGGCACCGGTTCGGCTACTTTGCCTGCCGGCTGGATGTCGGCTGGAACGTATGGACGCGTTGTTCTGGCAATAGCTCCTTCTGATGAAGATATTGTTTATGCACTTTATGATAACAAAAAAGTTGTTAACTGTTCTTCAGTCGTTTCCCCTGAAGCTGATTTTTTTAAATGGGATGCGGCTGCTACCTCCTGGACAAACCTGAGTTCAACTTTACCTGATGAGTCAGGCTGCTCGGTTGGTAATGATCCTTTTGCAATTCAGGGCGGATATGATCTTTGCGTTAAGGTTAAACCCGATGACAAAGATTTTGTAATTATTGGCGGAACCAATGCATATCGTTCTACTAATGCAGGCGCTACCTGGACAAGAATAGGCGGTTATGCAGGTACATCAGGCTATTCTAAATATACCGGTCATCATCCCGATATGCACACTTTCGTTTTTCATCCAACAGATTATTATGAAATGATTTGCGGAAGCGACGGCGGAATTCATCGTACCGATGATATAACTGCTTCAGCAGTAAGCTGGTCAAGCCTTAACAATGATTACGTTACTTACCAGTATTACCATGTTACTATTGATCCTGCTACAGGAAGTCTGCATGCAATCGGGGGCACGCAGGATAACGGCACGTCATATACCACCGGTACAACAACACACACAGAAATTTTCAGCGGTGATGGTGTGTCGGTTGGAATTTCATCCGGAAATACTTATCACTACGTGGGTTTTCAGAACGGACCAATTTACCGGCGTTTGTCCGGCGCATCGCCTTTTACCGGTACTGCAATTAAGCCATCAGGCTCAGGCTCCGGTATTTTTGTTACTTACTTCCTGCTCGATCCGGATAATACAGAAACACTCTGGTATGCCAGTTCAAGCAGCTTGTATCGCACCAATTCAGCTTCAAGTGTTTCAACTACAAGCGGATGGACTTTAATGACCGGCGTAGGAAGTTCAACCGGTTCAAATATAAGATATATGGCTGTTACAAGAGGAACTTATACTACAAGCAGTAAACTTTATATCGGTACCGAAGGTGGTAAAGTTTTAAGGCTGGACGATCCGCAGAATGCATCAGCTTCTGCAACTCCGGTTGATATAACCGGCGGCTCCATGCCTGCTGCAGTTGTTAGCGGAATTGCCGTTGATCCTACCGATGACAAAAAAGTTATGGTAACATTTTCCAATTACGGTGTTTCAAGTATCTGGTATACCGATGACGCTTCAGTTGCATCACCTACCTGGACAGCAGTTGAAGGCAACATTTCTCTTCCTTCAATCAGAAACTGTGTAATTGTTAACAGACTCGGCTATCCCACCGAGTATTATGTAGGAACATCCGTCGGGCTTTTTAGCACAACTTCACTCGCCGGTTCATCAACTGTTTGGGTAAGAGAAGGCTCTACATCAATCCGTTACGCAGTTGCGCGGCACCTTGCTTACAGACCTGCTGATAATTTCCTGCTTGTGGGTACGCACGGAAACGGGATGTTTTATACGGAAGTCCCTGATCCGCTTCCTGTTGAGCTGATCGCCTTCAGCGGGCAGTTTGTAAATGGAAGTGTGAGGCTGACCTGGTCCACCGCTACTGAAATAAACAACTACGGCTTTGAGATTGAAAGAGCAGTAAAGCAGCAAAACGGATTCATTCCGGTTAACGTCTGGCAGAAAATCGGTTTCGTTGAAGGGCACGGTAACAGTAATTCGGTTAAGGATTATTCCTTTACAGATAATAACGTTTCTTACGGAACTTACTTTTACCGCCTTAAACAAATTGATATCGATGGAAGTTATCATTTTAGCGAGGCTATTGAGGTGCAGGCGGGTGAAATTCCCGGCAGCTTTGTGCTTGAGCAGAATTATCCGAATCCTTTTAATCCCTCAACTACGATAAAATTTGTTACGAAGGAAAAAACATTTGCCGAGCTTAAGATATTCGATTCGATCGGCAGGGAAGCAGCAATGCTCTTTAACGGAATAACCGATGCCGGTCGTGTTTACAGTATTGAGTTTGATGCTTCATCTGTCAGCGGCGGACTTGCAAGCGGTATTTATTATTACAGATTGAAAACTGATAACTCAAATCTTGTGAAGAAGATGGTGTTGATGAGGTAAGTTGAGGGGGAAAAATTGAATGAATGATTGATTGAATGACTGAATGACTGAATGACTGAATGATTGAATGACTGAATGATTGAATGATATCCTCAACTAAATTATTGTTTTTTGGGTTAGGGTTTATTTGAGAGATATTTTGCAATTAAATGAGATAGACCCACCCCTCGCCCCTCCAAGGAGGGGACGACTCCGCTTTTTAAAAGGGTTTTGGCGCTTCAAAGGGGTGGGTTCATTCATAAAACATACTCCCAACAAAGCATAACAAAAGAATGTTGAAAAAGCCATTATCCATTCATCCATTCACCCATTCACCCAATCCGGCGGGCGAATCCCCAAAGAATCTGAATGATTGAATGACTGAATGATTGAGTGTTTGAATGACTGATTGATATCCTCAACTAAATTATTGTTTTTTGGGTTAGGGTTTATTTAAAAGATATTTTGAAGGGTATTGTCCCCTCCCGGGAAGGGAGAGGG
>JBBIGV010000083.1:0-13520 GCA_037447335.1 Ignavibacteria bacterium
TTAAAATCATCCCTTTCATCAATAAAAGATAGTTCCCCCCATCATTACTTGCTTAATATCATCTTCTTTGAAAGAATTTTATCATCACTCATTTTAAAAAAGAGCACAAAAAAAGCCGGCATATTTCAGCCGGCTTGTAAATGAAAGCGAGGATGATTACTTCATTATCATCATCTTCTTTGTCTGCGAGAACTTCTGTCCGTCATTTCCAACTGCTTCAATGGTGTAGAAGTAAACACCACTGTTGATGCCTGATGCATCGAAATCTACAGAATGGAAACCGGCAGCCATGCTTGCATCAACAAGCGTAGCGATTTGCTGACCAAGAATGTCAAATACCTTCACATTAACTTTTGAGTCAACTGCCAAACCGAATTCAATCTTAGTAGCAGGGTTGAACGGGTTCGGATAGTTTTGCTCTAATGTGAATCTTGCCGGAACAGCAATGTCAACGAAGACTTCCTGTGAATAAGTGAATGTTCCGTCGAAGTCAACTTGTTTCAGTCTGTAAGTGTGTGTTCCGTTGCCAACATTCTTATCAACATAAGAATAATTCTGGGTTTCTGTTGTTGTTCCGTGTCCGGCAACATAACCGATCTTCTGGAATACGCCATTTATGGATTTTTCAACTTCAAATCCCTGGTTGTTCATTTCTGAAGCGGTAGTCCAGTTAAGAACTACATCGTTGTTCCTTGTATCAGCAGTAAATGATGTAAGTTCTACAGGAATAATCCACCAGAAGCAGAGGTCATCCCAGTAAATAAAGTCGATATTGAATGAGTTTCCTGTATATACAATTTCAGCCTGCAGATTAACCGGACCGGAAGCCGGAGATGTAAATGAACCGGTTACAGTTAACGGTCCTACGTTACCGGTTGGATCAACCAAAGTATAGATAGGAGTTGTGGTTGTGCCGCCATTCCAGGTAATCAATACCTGAACTGTTCCGCTTGGATTTGCAAACCAGTCTAGGTGGAATCTGAAGGAATAGTGAGTTTGTGTATTATTAGGCAGCGGCGTAGGGAAATTGATTACACTGGATCTTAATCTTGATTCACCATTAAATTGCGGGGTCCAGCTCATTCTTAATTCGGGAGCAGTACCGCCTGCAAAGGTGGAGGGGTTTGCAGTCCAGTTTGTCATCCCTAACGGACCGAGAATAGTCCAATTGGCGAGATTAGCAAATGGGTCACACCACATAGAGATTAATGGATCTGCCATTGTAGTAAATGACCAGGTAGAACCTGTTGTTGTTCCGGTACCACCTATCTCATCAACTCTCCAGTAGTAGGTAGTGCTGTAACCTAAATTACTAACTCCGATAGAACTGATAAGCGAACCGGTATGAATTTGAATTAAGCTGCCCGGTGCAGTACCAAAGAATACATTGTTAGAGGTAGCGCCAGCCGGGTTTGTCCAGCTAAGAGTTGCATTAGGCGCAGAAACACCAGTTGCGCCATTAGCAGGACTCGGATTGGTAGCTGGTCCAGGACCCACAGAGCCGGAAGTTCCATAAACGAGGAAAGGTGCGCCGTTTTGATGAGGTCCATTAAGAGCATTAGCCCAAGTGGTCCCTGTTAATTGAAGCGCATTTCCGGTTACTGCCTGCCCTGTAATTGTTATAGGTAAGCACCATGGTCCGGATGCCGCCGAACCGGTTACAGCAAACTGAACCCAATAATTACCCGGAGGCAAACTTGCATTAACAGCGCAAACAACTTCCTGCAGCCTGCGGGTGCAGTCCGTTGGTGTGGTAATTAATGCTCTGTACATATTGGTTAAGCCTGTTCTGATCATTCTGTTTGTTGTAAGATCACCCCAAACAACAGTACCGCCGGCATTGGGAGCGCCGTTCCAAATCTGAATGTAACCACCGGTAATGGTAGAAGTTGTGGCGCCGGTCTGATAAGCATAGAACTTTATAGAATCAAGGTTCCAGGTTTCTGTATTGGTGAAGTCATCAGCCATCCAGTTACCAAGGTTTTGCTGGAAACCCCAGCCAAAAATAGTATGACCGGGTCCGCCTGCAGAGTTGTCAAGAATACTTGCATTACCGCCGGCGCAGCCGCCGCCTGGTAATGTAATAAATGGACCGTTATCGAAAAGAAGAACTTCATTTGATTCAGTTTGAACTGTTTGTTGATGAAGCTCAATCTTCATTGGGTTAAGTGAGGTTTCATCCCGGAGGAGATTGAAATCCTGGGCAATTACTGATTGCCCGGCAAAAAAGAGCAGAAATAAAACAGGTAACGAAACACTAAATAATTTCTTCATAATAGCACCCTTTAATAATTTAACATGAATTAGTTAATTAATTAGAAAGAACTATTTGTGACGCTGCAATCACCTCCTTCTGTCACTGTAATTGTTATGTATTAGAACTGATTTAGATAATTCAAAATTCTTTTGTAAGATTAATCAAAAATAAATTCTTTTGCAAGATATTTAGCAATTAAAATATTAAAAAAAAGCCGGCACTATTGAAGTTCCGGCTTTTAATTTCTGAAGTATTTACTTCATGAAAATCATTTTCTTTGTAGAGTTAAAGCTGCTGCCGTCAATTCCGCTTGCTTCAAGCGTGTAGAAATAGACGCCGCTGTTTAAACCATTCGCAGAAAAGTCAATATCGTGCATTCCTGCAGAAATATTGCCATTTATCAATGAAGCAACTTCCTGTCCGAGAAGATTGAATACTTTCAGGCTGACTTTAGAGTCAACTGCCAGAGCAAAAGAAATTCTTGTGCTTGGGTTGAAAGGATTCGGGAAGTTCTGATCAAGGGCAAATTCCTGAGGAGTAGTAATGTCAACAAGAACTTCGTCAGAATATTCGAAGTTACCGTTTAAATCAACTTGTTTCAGCCTGTAAGAATAAGAACCGAGATCAAGATTCTTATCAGTAAATGAATAAGCCTGGGATTCAACAGTTGTGCCGCTGCCCTGAACAAATCCTATGGTAACAAATTCATTGTTATCGGATTTCCTCTGAACTTCAAAACCACTGTTGTTCAATTCAGAAGCGGTTGCCCAATTCAGAGTAACATCTCTTCCGCTAACTGCTGCAGCAAAAGATGTTAATTCAACCGGTATAGTTGTATCAACAATTATTCTGATATTCCAATTGTAAGTAAGAGCCGGGTTTAATGCGACCAGAGTTGCCCATGCTCCGTTAAAGAATATCCATTGTCCATCGGGATGATGCGGACCGGCATCACTACCGCCCCAGAATTGAGCGCCTGAGGGACCTGCAGTTGCCTGAAAGCCTATCCAAATATCGTTAGCCGGTACCAATATGAATGGGGAAAGGGTATATACATTCCATTGCGGCGCTACCGTGGTAACGTTAGCTGAATAAACTTCCGGACCGGGTGTAGTTGGAGTTCCGGCAGAATATACTTTAACAGTTCCTGCATTACCAACAGTTGCCATGTTAATATATACCCTCATTTTTGTAAAGCCGGTTCCTACATAAGGACCAAGCTGAGTATTGGTAAAGCGGGCTGCAATAATGAAGTTAGCATTAGCAGCGCCAATACCTGTAAAATTGGGCCCATCATAGTGAATTTCTACTTCAACATCTTCAGGTTCTACCGGTTCACGCACGTCCGGGCTTACAGTAAATTCCTGCGCATAACCTGAAATGAAAAGCAGAAAAAAGAGAGCGAAAACTGAGGCCGAGAATCTTTTCATAAGTACTCCGTTTTGGTTTGATAGATATAGTTAATTAGGTAAAAGACATAAATATTGATTAGTTTCTGAGTGCTACAATAAATAAAATATTATTGTAATGCAAGCAAAATTTCTAAAAAATCGCAGCAGGGAAAGTTTTAATTTAATAGAAAGCCGGTCGAAATTCAGACCGGCTTTGTAGAAAAAATTAACAGATTTATTGTTACTGAGTCACCTTAAGCAAAATTAATCAGTAAAGAGGCTAACCAAAATGTAGCACAGATTACTAATCTGTGCTACGATGAATTTGAATTTAATCTGAAATCAGACATATAAATTCAGAGTTGTTTGCAAAATTTACTTTTTGGTCAGCCTCTCATCTTGCGTAAAGTGAGTTAATAATTTGATTGATCTAAATATTTTTATTTTTATTTAACGATTCCTGTTCAATTCTTTTTTTATAAGCGTGAAGTTTATCAGCTAAGTTTTTATCTGATGAAGCAAGAATCTGAACAGCGAGTAAGCCGGCATTCTTAGCCTGGTTAATTGCAACTGCCGCTACGGGAACTCCTGCAGGCATTTGAACGATTGATAGCAGTGAATCAAGTCCATCTAACGATTTCGATTTTACCGGTACACCAATAACAGGCAGAACAGTATGTGCTGCCGTCATACCGGGCAGATGCGCCGCGCCTCCTGCGCCTGCAATAATCACCTTAAGCCCGCGCCCGTATGCATCTGATGAATACTCAGCCATATGCTTTGGTGTGCGGTGTGCGGAAACAATTTTAATTTCATACGACACTTCAAACTCATCAAGTACGTATGCAGCTTCGCGCATAACAGGAAGATCCGAGTCGCTGCCCATGATTATTCCAATTAACGGTTTTTTATCAGACATAAAATTTTTCCCTTCTATATAAAGAATATCAATTGCTGACTCTTACTACTAAAATGAATGACTGAATGATTGATTGATTGAATGACTGAATGATTGAATGACTGAATGATTGAATGACTGAATGACTGAATGATTGATTGATTGAATTTCGGAAAGAGTCAATCCGGAGTTAGAATACTCACGCAAACCATTCATCCATTCACCCATTCATCCATTCACCCATTCATCCATTCACCCATTCACCCATTCACCCCTTTTCGTTAATCATATTATCGTAACCTTATCAATCCACTTCAGCTTTCTTAGAATACTATTGAGATTTTTACCCAACATAGTAATATGTCCCATCTTTCTGCCGAGCCTGGATTTTTCTTTACCGTAAATATGAAGATGAATATGATCGTCAAGCAAAGGTCTTGTATAATTTTCAACTATACCCGGTCCGTTTCTTTTACCAAGGAGATTTATCATTACAGCAAAAGGCTGAACCATTTCGGTTGATCCTAACGGAAGATTCAAAACCGATCTGATATGATTTTCAAATTGTGATGACACACATGCTTCAATAGTATAATGACCGGAATTGTGCGGGCGCGGCGCCATTTCATTTACAAGCACGTTATCATCCTTCTTCAAAAACATTTCGATACCAAAAATACCAAAACCTTTTACTGCTCTTACAGATTCAACAGCTATCTCTCTTGCATTGCGCATAACTTTCAAAGGAATTTGTGCCGGGGCAATAACCGTATGACATATGTGGTCCCGCTGAATTGTCTGAACAACCGGATAAACACGTGTTTCTTTTTTTGTGCGGACAACCATAACGGCAAGTTCCATTTCAAAGTCTATATATTCTTCAGCCATTATCTGAGAATATCTCGACCGGAGTTTTTTTAGCCCTTCATTAAAATCATTTTCATTTACAACTTTGTAATTGCCGTAACCATCATAACCCATCTTACGTGATTTTAAAATGAATTTTCTGCCGAGCTGGCTGGCTGTTTTTTTATAGTTCGAAGAAGTTCCCACGCTTATAAGTGAAGGTACGGGAATATTGTGCTTTTCCAGTGTTCTTTTCTGAATGAATTTATCCTGGATAAGCCGGATTGTTTTGGATGAAGGGATTACTTTTATACCGAGCGATTCAATATATTCAAGATAGGTATGATCAATAAACTCATTTTCAAGAGTAACAAAATCACATGCTGATGCAAATTTTTTCAACAGCTTTTTATCATTCACCCATCCCACAAACTCATTATGTGTTAACTGACCCGCAGGCGAGTTTTTTTCTTTTTCCATTACGGCAATGTCAAACCCAAGTTTGTAAGCCTGGTAAGCAGACATACGGGCAAGCTGCCCGCCCCCGATTATTCCAATGCACTTTCTCTTAGTCACTCTGATATTCCAAAATTATTTAATCTGCTGTAATAATAATAAAACAATTCGGGATAAAAATAAAAAACCCCGAACGCTTCGGGGTTAATTAAAGTTTTATTTTTGATTATTCCAAAATGTTTTTTGGATTTTGCTATTTGAAATTTAATTGTACTAATTCCCTCTTGAGTTCTTTATACCGTTTATATGTTTTGTTTTATCAATGATATTGCCCTGCGGGTCAATAACACCCTGGTGGCATTGATAACATGTTTCAACCGACCATTGCCCGTGTCCGATATGCCCTTTAGGCGGCAGATCATGGCAAGAACCACACACCATTTGTGAACCATCAACTTTGTTCCAGATTACCGTAAAGTTATTGCCAATCAT
The DNA here is from genome assembly GCA_037447335.1 of Ignavibacteria bacterium. GTDB lineage: Bacteria > Bacteroidota > Ignavibacteria > Ignavibacteriales > Ignavibacteriaceae > JBBIGV01. Next base: position 6,341 of record JBBIGV010000083.1, read on the forward strand.
TTTATCTTCAATATATGCAAACTGATTTATAGGATCGGCATCTGCTTTCAGGTATTCAAAATTTCCATGGCAATATATATTTGAGCATGTTCCTGTGGATGGATCGTAAGCAGCATTGGATGCAACATTAAATACCGCAAGGTCTCCGAGAATTACTTCAGCAGGCGGCTCCGTATCAACATGCCCCGGGTCATAAATTGACTGAGGAACAACGTGGCAGGCTTCGCAAAAAACTTTTTTTCCGAGCATGTTATCATAGAGATGCTGTGCATGTGCCCCAACGGTTAGTTCGGTTGGGCTGGTATTACCGCTCAGATCGCGCGGAGGTGCAATACGCATCGGATCAGCAAGAACTCCATGGCAGGTGTTACATGCTTCGGGTCCGCCAGGATTTGAATGACAAGTGATGCAGCTTGCATCAACAATTCCGCCGCTGTAATCTGCAGCATGACATTGGCGGCAGTCTCTCATGTCCCAGTTATTTTTACGAATCAGCTTTCCATGAAAATTTTCGGAAGCAGGATTCATTATACCTTCTTTGTGAATACTTACTGAAGGCGCCTGTGGAATATCTTCCCGAAGTTTGCTGCAGCCGGCAGCTACTATCCCGAGAATGAGTAATGAAAGTATTGATATAAAATAGTATTTCATCTTATAATCCATGTTTTTTCAAATTATTTAGCGCCATGACAATAGCCGCAGAACCCGACACCCGCAGGCGAAAACGGTTTTGCGCTTGTATGGCAATTAAAGCAAACAGAACCTTCACTGTCGTGCCAGTCGCCATGGACATTTCTCATAAAACCAGATGCATGAGTTTTGGGATTTGTTCCTTTTATTCCATCACTATCGAGATGGCAGGTAATGCAAGAAGGATCATTACCATGAAGATCATGGCAGGATGCACATCTTTCAATATCTCTTCTTGCCAGAATAGCATGCTCTCCTCCTCCGGTGCCAACTCCAATAGTGAAGAAGTTCGGCTTCAGGTGAGAGGAAGGAATAATTCCGCTGAGTGCAAAATCATAATTATCCGATTGATGGCATGTTGAACAGAAGGTTTCAATCTGATGACAGGATTGACAGTCGGCTGTTTTTCCTTTCGCATCAATTCCATGAATGAAGCGATAATTCAATTCGTGAACCCGGGAGATTTTTTGCTGCTTTACTCCATCAACATAATTGCTTGGTGAGTAAGGCATGTAAAAATCATTACCGATGTTTTGCTCTGTTATCATCGTAGTTGCAACGTGACAATCTTCGCAGGAATTATTGTCGTGGCACATAACACAATTTGCATCAAACGCTGAGGCGGAGAATTTATGAGTTTTCATAAATGATGCACTCTTGTGCGACTGTGGAATTAAATTGGCAGTTGATATATGGCATGCTTCGCAAGAGTTAGTTGCGATTTTTGTTTCACCATGACAGGAGTAGCAATCTTCCATAAGCGGGTGGGGCTGCTTTACCTGAAAGCTGTAGTCAGCCTTATCGAATCCTTTATGACAGCTTTCACACTCCATCTTCTGATCAACTATATGGAAGCTGTGATCAAAAATCAGATCATTTTTTTTCTTCATCAGGGGTTCATACCTGTCTTCGTAATGACACGTTACACACTGATCAGTATCACTAACATCGTGGCACATTTCACAGTTGTTGTGGTTAGGGAAAATTCTGTCATTAAGCGATTTGCTCTCTGTAACTCCCTGATGGCAGGCGGCACACTCTACTAAGTCTGCATGGAGCTGATGAGAAAATTTGATAACTTCTTCATTTCCTGCAAAAGCAGCTTTTTTAGGTAGGGCAGTAAATGCCGCAATAAGAAGCATTGTAACTGCAACTACAAGGATAAAAGTATATAAGTAGGTTAATTTCATGTTACATCAGATTTAAGTTATTATTAAACCAGTAGTTTATTTTGAAAAACAGCCTGAGGTCATTCTTATAAATTTTATTATCCATGTATTGACCCTGCAAATCGAATGATAAATACCTGAAAGGTCTTACATTTATTCCCGCCAGAAGTGTTGTCAGGTTATTCTTTTCCGAATCTTTCGAAAGCTTGTAAGCTGTGTATGCGAATCCAACCGAAGGAGTAAGCAATCCTTCAAGGAATGAATAAGCCGAATGAAGAGAGATTGCATCAATTTCACCGGCATAACCAAGATTCTTCCTGTAGTTGATTGTTCCCCAGCGGGTAGCTAAACCGGCTGTAATCCTCTGCGATGTTTCATCATCCCGATAATTTACATTACCAAATCTTCCGATTGCGGTAAAGTTTTTATCAATTTTATAATCGGCTCCGAGTTCGATCTCCTGGGTATTGCCGTAATCAAAAACAGAAAAGATTGAATTGTAGCGTATCCTGGGTTCTCTGTAATTGTAGTAAATATTTATTCCGAGGTCTTCTATTTGTTCATACCTTCCGTTGAGTTCAATTCTTGAAGTTTTCTCAAAGTTAAGGTCGTACTCGTAACGGACATCGGCAGAGAAAATCTTTTCCAAATAATAAGAAGCATCGCCGGTCAGAAATTCAAACTGGGTTGAATTGTTTCTTATAAGAACCTTGATAGGATTAAGATCGGCATCAAGCCTGCTTGCCCAGTAATCCTGCGGTTTGAAATTTTTCTTCACATAACCTGCACCAAACTGGAAATCCTGAAGAGCTGTGGTAGATAACCTGCCACCCAGAATATTATTGTCTTCCCAGTCGTTAATTAATTCTAATTTTTGATAAGCCGGCACATTACCGCCGTAAAAAGCAGTTAGCTTCACGTCCCACCTTCGCAGGTCGAGATGAACACCATCAAAAATACCTCCGACAACACTCTTAAAAATCGGCTGCCTTCCAAGTTTAATGGTAGCTACATCAAAGAGATTTCTTGCTTCAAAAAAGAGGTTGTAAAATCGAAGCCGCGGATCATCCTTAATTTCTTTTGAAAGATCATTTTCAAAATTCAGGCTGGTCCGTAAAGAAAAATTATCCTGGTTTATATTCAGCGCCAGCATCTGAAAAGAACGGATGTAAATATTGGAAACATCTGCGGTATCAAAACGCTCGAATGTATATACTGAAGATGAAAACCTTCCGTTTATATTTTGTGCCTGTATGGCTGAAGTATAAATTATCAGGAACGCCGTTAAAGTATATAATATTTTCATTATGTCTGGTTCGGTTTATTTTATATAAAATTATTCTTTGGGGACATCATGTTTAATTTCTTCCCAGAGATCCTCAAAATCCCTTGCCATAAAGGTGGGGCTTTCAGGGTTATGGCAGTGAACGCATAAATCTTCCCTGGTGTTTGGAATGAACAATCCGTTTTTAACTGCCAGTTCTCTGTCCTTCATAACAGGAATACTCTTATAATCATCACCTGCGCCATGGCAGGTTTCACACTGCACGCCATCTTCAACTTTGAACTTAGGTTTTAGCAGCGACTCATCAACATCAAAACCACTTGCGTGACATTTCAGGCAGAAGCCGGTTTCCACTGCGGGGGTTTTGTAACCAAGATTTGCCGCAATCATATCAGATTTTTCACTTTTTAATGTATTGTAAGCCTGTGCGTGTTTGCTGTTTTTCCAGATTTCGAGCTGTCTGCCCTGCTTTTCGGTTTTGTGGCACATGCCGCAGGCTTCAACTCCGATAAATGCATGCTGTTTGGGTTCATCAGGATAGGAAAATTTTTGTGTGAAGAGATATCCTACAGTGGATATAAAGAATGTAAGAAGTAACAGTAGAGAATTAGCCATAACGTCTCCCTTCTAAAAAATTATTGGTTCCGGCAAAAACAAATTTTTAATACCGGGAGAACCGTTAAGTAAATACCGATTCTCCCATCAGAATTTAAGATATTATTTTATAAGAATCATCTTCTTTGTTTCTATAAAGGAACCATTTCCGTAAACAGAATTAGCCTCTATCATGTACAAATATACTCCGGAAGCTAATTGCCTGCCGGCAGATGAAGTATTGAATACAGCCTGATGATATCCGGCAGATTGAACACCATTAACTAACTCCATAACCCTCTCACCGGTAATCGAGTAAACCGAAATTTTAACATTACTCTCATAAGGCAGAGAATATCGTATTGTTGTTGTCGGATTAAACGGATTGGGATAATTCTGGAATAAAGAATATTCAACCAAAGTTATCGGTGCATCATCCACACTCACCATTCCGCCAATTGCCATTAAGGATTGCCTTAATACATCAAAAGTAAACATAGCATTGTGCATACCTTTGCTTCCTTCGTTTTTCATAATTTGATAGTTAAAATATGCTTTATTGATGTTCACGTCGTTTGTATCTCTTATCATTTGCCATGCAATTGAATCAATACCTGCAGGCGGCAAGGCTATTCTCAAAGCCTTTAATAATCCGTCCACTTCTTTTGGTATGCTTTCGATTATGCCGTTTCCATCGTAATCAGCGCGGGCAATAAAGTCATCCCAGCTATTCTTTTGACCATGGCATGGAACGCATGAGGTTGTATGATAATAATTTGTCTCAGGATTATAGAGTGCAAAAGTGTGTCCGCCAACTTTATCTCTGTCAGGATTGCCGATCTCGGTGGTAGCCGGCATATGGCAGGTAACACAACTATGCTCTGTAGCAAGGTTATGCGGGCTGCTAAGGTAGGGATTACCAAACGAAGCAGCATTTTTTCCCAACAATACATCTGTCTGAACAGAATAATGAGGACCCCAAAAAGCGGATGTAACCTGTGTTAGCGAATAAGTATCTGCGTTTCTTCTGCCCTTGTGGCAATTAAAACAAAGCTGTCCGGTTCCTCCTGTAGTATATTGAAACCCGTTTGCAAGTGTATCTGAACCTGCAGGAGTAAACCTTAATGAAGCAGTATTAGTATTTCCGTGCGGGTCATGGCAGGTCTGACAACTCAGATGAGTATGATTTGCTCTGGTCCAACCTGTTGTATTTGTTGTTAAGCCATTAGTGAAATTAACAAAACCCTGTCCATCATGACACCTTATACAATTACTCAGGTTATTGTTCTGTGAAGCAGTGCCCTGTGCAAAACTGCCAGACCAAACCGGTTCGCCATGAGCTGAGTTCTGCCATTGAACATATTTGTTGTATCTCCATGGACTATCATGGCATGGCGAACATACGCCGCTCTCAAGAGAAATCTGAATTTTATTCACATTTCCTCCCATAGCATGCTCGCCGCCTGGTCCGTGGCAGCTTTCGCATCCAACCGTGGCACGATTAACTAAACCAGTGTACTGAGTTTTGAGAGTATCCCATTTTCCGGCATTTGGTGGTCCTTGCCAAACCCATCCCAACTGTGCGGCAACATCATCGAACCCGTTATTCGAGGCTGGAAGGTTATAGTCATATCCTGTTGTATGACACTTCATACAATCGGTATTATATATGGATGGACCGGTAGTAATTCTGTTCTTAAACATGTTTGCATGCCCCGAATCTTTCCACCTGTTAAAAATTTCTATAAACCTTGGTGTATTCTGATGGCAGGTCATACAATTGGGGTAAGTTGCAGTAACACCATCAAAATTACCAACACCAACAAAGTTAGCTGCGTAAATAGTTTTCGTTGTATCGTGAGACCCGCTTGCCGTTGTAATTGATAAGCCTACCTGATAGGCTCCTGTAACATCGGGCAGAAACTGGACCCAGGACGGATCGATATTTTCCAGTACAGTGGCTGAACCGGCAGGTTTAGATAAAAGTGTGAACACAGCCGATAGTATCGGATCAGTACCTGCGATATTTTTTGCTGATAAATAAACATATGTTTGATTGGCTACTACATCCAGACCTGTTGCAATCGAATTTGTAGTGAACTGAAGTGTTTCTAATCGGTGGGGCGACATCCACTCGTTAACAATTTTTGCCCTTTGCGCCAAAGTGGAGTTAATCATCAGGCTAAGGACAATTGTAAGGACAAACAATAGTAACTGTTTTAATTTCATTTACAACCTCAAATTTTATGGTCATTAAATTTATGACGGAGATTTCTTCCCAAAAATTACACCAATTTTGTTGTTGAAGAATCCATCATTTCTTGATTGCTTACTACCATTTATGAGAAAGAGCAGAATCTAATTCTCGATTAAGAGAAGAATATTTAGATTTATAATTATAGCATTTAAATCAACACCGAATTAAATCGGTATAAGTTATTCTTCACCCGTAAATTAATTATTTGAAGTTATAAACACAAAAAATTTCGGTTAACATTATGTTTTTTCCAGTGCTGTCCAAAATATTTTTTAAAGATTTAATTAAATTGTGGCAAAGCAAAGGACAAATAACCATTAAGTTTTAATATTAAGGCAATAAAGAGTCCCGACTACTGTCGGGACTGAATATTTGTAGATAAATTCGACAGACAGAGAATTCGGAGTTCCGTAGGGACGAAATAAAAAAATTGTTTTGTACAGATATGGTTATTTCGGAATAGTTTATTCTTTCGTTTCTTTTATCCGGAATTTAATCCTGAACTAATTCAAGATTCATCATTAGCATTCTTGCTGAAAAAAATATCCATTCAATACATACCGTAGCCAGAACATTAAAAGTATCCATCTGACAAAAAGGAGATTAAGATATTTTTTAATAAAAAATTTTTTTGTGCACAATGTATCCTGAAGAAAAACGGGAGATTGGATTCCCGGCCTGATATCCGATGAAATCGGTAAAAACCAATAGAATTCTGATCTCAAGGTGCTTCAGTTTATTTTTTCATTAATTTTATTGCGTCTGAATACGTTTTTATTTATACTAAGCCAAGTCAATCGTGTGATTTTTAAACAAGCTATCCATCTACCAACTAAAATAAGCGGTGCGATTGTGTGTAAGAAATCCACTACAATTCGTTTCCAGGTTGCTGTTGAAAGTGATGTAACTTTGAAAATGTTCAACGTGCTAGGACAGGAAGTTGCAAATGTTCTCAATTCAAAGATTGAAGCAGGATTCCACGAAGTGCTGTTCGATGCAAGCGGATTGAACAGCGGCGTTTATTTCTATCAGCTTCAGGCAAGAGGTGTTGATGGAAAGGACTATAACTCAACTAAGAAGATGCTGCTAACGAAATAAAATAATTATCTTCGTCACCGTAGGACAGATCATTAATCTGTCCTGCGGATGTTTTTCTTGAAGTTTCTTGTTTATGATTTTAGTTTT
>JBBIGV010000084.1:0-13210 GCA_037447335.1 Ignavibacteria bacterium
GAATGTAGCTTAAAAAAATGGAGTCTCTATTTTCAACTAAGTTTGACTTTATACCTCATTATGTATTCCTACTTATTAGTTAATTATTTCAAATGCCCAACCTGCTGTAGGAGAATCACTGTGTGCACTTCTTGCTATAGCATTGTAATGTAAGAAACGAGAGACTGAAAGAATATATTTTCCACTAGGATAATTAGGTTGAAAATAGTATCCATCAAAGATTCTTAATTCATTCTGAGCAGAGTAATACCAAATCTCATTATTAGAACTTCTTGAAATTTTTGAAAGACCACAATACAATCCTTTGGGGAAATGACCTGGCCATTTATAAAAGTCACCTGAAAAATCTGAACCTAAATCAGTTATATGATGTAATCCATAGGAATCTTTTTTAATAATATCGTCTATACGCCAACCAATATGATCTTCTAGTTTGAATTTATTTGGATCTATAAAAAATATTGAATCCCCAATCACTTTCGTTACAACAATTCTTATATCCTTTTGAATCTGACCAGCCGGATTTCCTGATGTATCAAAGATAGCCAAAGAGTTTGATAATATAATTCCGGAATTTGCATCAAGAGTTTTTTTCTTATTATTCGAATAAATAAGCACCCAATTTGAAAAAGGTTTTAATTGATTATGTTTTGTCAATGAGCTAAGAAATTCTTTTTGGTAATATCCTTTCGGGAAAGCATCAGAATAATAATCTAATAGGACAGAATAAAAGTAACTATTTCCTGGATACTTCAACATCGTACTCTCTGGAACTGTTACTAGTACTTTTGAATCATTTTCGTATTTTTTACCCTGCGAATCAACCTTCGTTAACAAATACAATTTACGATTCAGGAAACGAAGATTATCTGGTTCAATTTTTAATGCATCATTGAAATTGTGAAGTGCCTCAGCCCAATTACCTAGTTCTACATTAATATTACCAAGAGCAAACAAAGCTTCAGAGTCCAATGGATCTTCATCTAATCTTTGGTTTAAAACTTCTATCGCTTTATCTCTAAATCCATTTTGCTTTAGCTCATATGCTTCATCAACTTTATTTTTACAACCAGCTAAAAAGATCAATGTTAAGGATATTAGTAAAATGAACTCAAAGGTTTGAAATAAGATCTTTCGAATTGTGTTCTTGAAGCTTGATGCAGAAATAATTAAAACTTTTATATTAGCCTCCTATATTAAAAATTTGATTTTGTCAAATGAATATAAATTATCCATTTTACCATTGTCGAATTATTGTTTTCTGTCAGAATAGAAAAGCTCCATAGTCTTCGACGCAGGTCTACGATGTTCTGTAGTTTCTGTTTGAATAGTTCGGCTATCAACGATAATCCATCTCTGAAAGTTATCTATTCCGATAAGAAATTCTCTTACAGATTTGTATTCAGTATCTTCATAATATGGTTCAAAGTAATCAGATCCACCACCAGCAATCCATCCCGTTTTAAAGCCTTGACGAACGTAATTACAACTAACCGTTACTGGAAAGACTACTTGATCACTTCGTTCAGAAAGATTTCTTGAACTCTTTTTTTCGATTATTTTGATTTCTATTAGTAAGCTTGAAGAAGTTCCGATAAAATCCTTCTTTGCAATTTCAAGAATTTCAGCATCCGATGGACCACTAGGAGAACAAGATGTTAATATTAAAATTGTAGCAAAATTTAAAATATTGAACAATGAAATAGCTATTTTCATAATTCACTCCGATTCACTATTTAAATAACAGTTAATATTCCGAGGAATGCCCTCTACATAAATAATATAAATATTTTAAATAATCTATAATTGGGATAATTTTTACTCACATCCCGTACTTATCAATAATCTCCTGTTTTGTCTTTCCGAGTATATCGTACTTCTTTCCTACCTTAATAAAAGCAGCGAGAGCTTTTTCAAGATGATGTCTTTCGTGAGCAGCAGATAACTGCGTTCTTATTCTTGCCTGTCCTTTTGGAACGACCGGGAAGAAGAAACCGACAGCATAAATTCCTTCTGCATAAAGATCGCGTGCAATATCCTGCGACAGCTTTGCATTGAAAAGCATAACAGGAACGATTGCTGTTTCACCTTCTTTAATAATAAAGCCGGCATCGGTTAAACCTTTTCTCCAGAAAGTTGAGTTCTCTTCAAGTTTGTCGCGTCTTTCAGTTGATTTGGAAATTATATCGAGAACGCGCAAAGCACCTTCAACAATTACAGGCGCTACGGTATTTGAAAAAAGATAAGGACGAGCTTTTTGTCTGCACATTTCAACAATTTCTTTTCTTCCGGACACACAACCGCCGCTTGCACCGCCGAGTGCTTTCCCCAAAGTTGTTGTGATGATATCAATCTTGCCGAGAACATTAAAATGTTCGTGTGTGCCTTTGCCTGTTTTGCCAACATATCCGCTTGCATGCGAATCATCCACAAAAACCATAGCGTTATATTTTTCTGCAAGCTCAACAATTTTATCAAGCTTTGCCAGATCGCCGTCCATCGAGAAAGCACCATCTGTAATTATCATACGTAGTCGTTTATTTTGGTGAAGCTGAAGTTTTTCTTCAAGATGCTTCATATCGGAATGTTTGTAAGAATCATTCTGCGCTTTGCACAAACGCATTCCATCAATTATTGAAGCGTGAACAAGTCTGTCAGCAATCATCACATCCTGATCGGTTAAGATTGCTTCGAAGACTCCGGCGTTTGCATCCATACAGGATGGGAAAAGAATTGTATCTTCTGTTCCGAGAAACTCAGTCAGTTTTCTTTCAAGTTCTTTGTGAATATCCTGTGTCCCACAGATAAATCTTACGGAAGACATTCCGTAACCTCTTACATCGAGACCTTCGTGTGCGGCTTTTACAACTTCGGGATGTGATGAAAGTCCGAGGTAATTATTCGCACACATATTAATTACTTTTTTCTTTTCAGAACCGATCGGGAATTCGACCTCAATCTCTGAATCCTGCGGAGCGCAAATTGCTCTTTCTTCTTTGAAGATGCCCTGAGATTTTAAATCTTCAAGTTGATCGGTATAAAGTTTCCGAACTTCTGTACTGTATGCCATTTTATTTACTCCTTAACGGAAAATTCTTGAAGAAGATTTACAATGTTATTCACACTGTCGAATGCTTCGGGAGAAGCTTTTGCATCGGGAATCTGGATGTTGTATTTGGTTTCAAGAAAAACTTTTAATGAAACCATCGAGAAAGAATCAACTATACCACCGGAAATCAGTGGTGTATCATAAGTGATTTCTCTGTCGTCGTCTGTTTCAAGGTATTCGTTTTTTACGTATTCAAGAATTGTGTCCTTTAATGATGCCATTGTTCTTTACTCCATTTATGTTGTTATTAATTTCTTTCCTCTTTATGCTGAATTTAGCTCACATATCATTCTCAAGTGTAGAAATATCTCCAATCTCTTCGCCCCATTCTTTTGCACGAAGAACACGACGCATAATTTTTCCGCTTCTTGTCTTTGGAAGTGTATCAACAAACTCAATTTCCTGAGGCATTGCGAGAGCAGAAAGTTTTTTTCTTACGAAATTCATTATATCAAGCTCAAGCATTTTTGTTTTTTCATTACCAGGCTTAAGTGCAATGAACGCTTTAACTACTTCCATATTCATTGGATCAGGTTTTCCGACAACAGCAGATTCTGCAACCGAAGGATGCTCGAGCAATGCAGATTCAATTTCAAAAGGACCGACGAGATGTCCTGCAGTGTTTATCACATCATCATCTCTTCCGACAAACCAGTAGTAACCATCTTCATCAATACTTGCCCTGTCACCGCAAAGATACCAGCCATTCTGAAATTTTTTATCGTAAGTTTCTTTATTATTCCAGTAAGTGCGGAACATAGCAGGCCAGCCGGGTTTGAGAGCAATCATTCCGACTATTCCTCTTTTCTCTATCGGCTGATGAGTTTTCAAATCAACAACGGTTGCTATGATACCAGGAAAAGCTTTTCCCATCGAGCCGGGTTTTATTTTCATGCCGGGATAATTACTGATAACTATGCTGCCGGTTTCTGTCTGCCAGTAAGTATCAAGGAAAGGCAAACCAAAAGCCTCTTTCGACCAGATAACCGCTTCTGCATTTAACGGCTCACCAACGCTTGCTAAATGACGGAGAGAAGACAGATTATATTTCTTAACCGCGTCAATCCCTTCTTTCATCAGTGCGCGAATTGCTGTCGGTGCTGAATACCATATTGTAATTTTATGTTTCTCAATAAACTTATACCATGTTTCAGCTTTAAATCCTGCATCAAGCACGCATTGTGTTGCAGCATTTGCCCACGCACCAATAATCCCATATGAAGTTCCTGTTACCCAGCCGGGATCTGCAGTGCACCAGTAAATATCTTCATCTTTAATATCAAGAACATACTTTGCAGTTATGTATTGAGAGATCAATGAGTAATGAACGTGCTGTGCACCTTTTGGTTTTCCTGTTGTGCCTGAAGTGTAATGAAGAACGGAAGGAGTTTCAGCTTTTGATGGATAAATTTTGAAATCGTTTACTCTCTCGACTTTATCCATATGAAAAGCAATTTCTTTCTCGCGAAGTGGTTTACTTCCGTCATCATCAACAACAATTATATGTTTTAAAGAAGGAAGCTGATCAACAATATTTCTTACTTTAGGCAAATGTTTTTTTTGAGTGAAGATAGCTGAAGTTTGTGCGTCCTCAAGTCTTGTGAGAAGTGATTCGGAACCAAATGCAGAAAATAAGGGCTGGGCAATTGCACCCATCTTAAGAATGCCGAGAAAACCAAAATAAAGTTCTGGAACTTTATCCATAAATAGGCAAACTCTTTCGCCGGGTTGAATACCAAGCTTTTGAAGAAACACTGCAATTGTATTTGTAAGAACTCTCATATCATCAAAGGTGTATTTCTTTTCCTCACCGTTATACCCTTCCCAAATTAGTGCAAGCTTATTTGCTTTTCCCATGCGGCAAATTCTATCGGTACAGTATTCGCCAATATTAATAACATCCCCATCATTGTAGCCAAGTTCGCTGCGGGAAATTTCCCAGGAAAAATTTTGATAGACTTCTTCGTAGGGTTTCATGTTCGGCTGGAAATTGTTCATTGTAGATTCTCTCCCTGTTTAAATTTTATGCAGAAACTATAAAAATTTGCTGTCCAAATTTAACGAAAATAATGAGTAATATTTAAGAAATCCGGTTGGGAAAAAATAATCAAAAAATGTGTTGAAGCTTATTTTTTGGGGTGCTTAATTTTTTCCCAGGCTGACGCATAATTAAATTCTTTATAAGTAGGGCTTTCAGGATTGTGACATGACTTACAAAATCCCGGATCGTTGCGGCGAATTATCAGCCCTTTCTTTTTCGAAATTTCAGGATTAGACATAATATCCCTCATCATATATCCTGAACCCGGACCGTGGCAGGCTTCGCAGCTTACACCTTCCTCAAAGTCAATATTTTTAGCTGCGCCGCCATTGGTTACATGACATTTAATACATTGCGAAGATTCATGAGGATTTTTAATGTTTAATTTTTTTGCAATCTCCTTTGCTTTCGGAGTTTTAAGTGTTTGAAATGCTTTTGAATGAGCCGATGCCTGCCACTTTTCATAAATATTATTTACACTATCGCCCGAATGGCATGCGGAGCAAACTTTTGCCCTTATATATCTGTTGTCGGATGGATTGGTATTAAATCCCGCTATTAACACTAAAGCCATAACGGGAAAAAGTAAATGGAGCTTTGTTTTCACTAATAAATCCTGTGAGATTTTATTAATTTTGATAATCGAAAATACAAATTTTTAATTCAAACCTCAGGGCTGAAAAATGATATCAAAAATAAAGATTGTAACCGGCGACATAACACAACAGGATGTTGATGCAATTGTAAACGCAGCAAACTCAACTTTGCTTGGCGGCGGCGGTGTTGATGGCGCTATTCACAGAGCTGCCGGTCCGGAACTTCTGGAGTATTGTAAAAAATTGAACGGCTGCCCCACCGGCTGGGCAAAGATAAGCCCTGGCTTTAAACTAAAAGCTAAATACGTTATTCATACAGTTGGTCCGGTATGGAACGACGGAAAAAATTATGAGGGTGATTACCTTGCCCGGTGCTACCGCAACTCTCTGAATCTTGCAGTTGAGAATAAGATAAAAACTATCGCCTTTCCGGCTATCTCAACAGGCGCTTATGGTTTTCCGCTGGACGTGGCAACAAAAATTGCTGTTGAAGAAGTTAGCAAATTTCTGCAGGAGAACGAATCCATTGAGCAGGTAATTTTTGTTTGTTATGATGAACAGACTGCAATTGAGTATATGAAATATATTTAAATTTACTCAATACAGAGGCTGACCAAAAAGTAAATTTTGCAAACAATTCTGAATTTATATGTCTGATTTCAGATTAAATTCAAATTCATCGTAGCACAGATTAGTAATCTGTGCTACATTTTGGTCAGCCTCTCAATTGAGAAAAAGATCAGGTGCATTTCAAACCAAAAACAAAATTGCTACACCAGCAACCGCAATCACTGCGCCGGTAATTGCACGCCAGCTAAGTCTTTCCTTATAATAATATCTTGAGATGGGAATCATTATTACAGGCATAAGCGACATCAATGTTGCAGCAATTCCAACTTTAGTATGTATAATAGCAATCAGACTGAAAGTAATTCCAAGATAAGGACCAAGGACTGTCCCGATAAGGGTTGCAAGTAATGCTTTTTTATCATTTCTATAAAGCCGAACGGGGTTTTTATATCGTCCGAACAGCGAAGCTAAAAATAATAGGATAACAACCGATGAAAATATCCGGACGAAAGTTGCCACAAAACCGTTTATCTCTCCCTCATCGAATGCAAATTTAGCAAAGATAAGTCCACCGGCTTGCCCGAGTGATGCCAGTATCGCATAAATTATTCCGGCTAAGCGGATATTTGATTTTGCATTACTAAGATTATTTTTTTCACTTACTACCAGCACTATTCCGAAAATGGTAATAATCATTCCGGTTACAGCAAGTGTGGAAAGAACTTCATTAAGAAAATAGAATGCAAGTATTGCTGCCATTCCGGGTGCAGAAGCCATAACAAGCATACTCAATCTTGCCCCAATATCTTTATATGATTGAAAGAGGAAGGTATCCCCAAGTACCAATCCGATTATGCCGCTTATAACAAGATTTTTTATTTGAGTTTGTGAGAGATTGTATTCAAACCCAAAAAGAAGTATTGTTGAAATCAGCAGGATTGAAGCGAGTATCATCCGGTTTATGTTTACCTGGAGCGGTCCGACACGAATTGAGGCAGATGCAAATGCAAATGACGTCCCTGACCATAGAAATGAAGTTAATAAAGCGCTTAATTCACCAATAAAGGGCATAGGTTTTTTTAATGGCAAAATAGTGAATTGATTGGTATTTCAATGTGAGCAGTGCTATCTAATATTAAAAGTCGTTTTGATAAAAAAACCCCGGCAGCGTAAGGAGCCGGGGATATTTGATTTTATAAGTTGAAGTACATCTTGTACTCGAAAGGATGGGGCATTGTACCAATAGAATGAATTTCTTCGTGTTTTATTTTTGACCACTGTTCAAGAAGTTCATCTGTAAAAATATTATCTCTCTTCAAAAAATCATGATCGGCTTCAAGCGCATCAAGCGCTTCGTCAAGATTTCTTGGGAGAAAGTGTATTTTGTCCTTAAGACTTTCATCAAAAATATTTTTATCAAACGGACCGAAGCCTTCTTTGACAGGATCAATTTTATTCACTACGCCATCAATGCCGGCAAGAAGCATTGCTGTTAAACATAAATAAGGATTTGCAGTTGCATCAGGCGGACGATATTCAAAACGTGTCTCATCCGGATTTGAAATGTACTTTGGTATCCTTATAGCGGAAGCGCGATTACCCTGTCCGTATGTTAATGCAACCGGCGCTTCGAAGCCGGGCACTAATCTTTTATAAGAATTCGTACTCGGATTTGTAAATGCCGATAAAGCTGCGCCATGTTTAAGCAATCCGCCTATAAAAAATCTTCCCAGTTCATTTATGTTTCCGTATTCGCCTTTTCTATGGAAAGCATTTTTTCCGTTCTTGGTTAAGTAAAAATGAAGGTGCATTCCGTTGCCCGCCTGCTGATACATAGGCTTGGGCATAAAAGTTATGAAAAGATTTTTCTGGCGCGCAAAGTTGAACAAAATATATTTTGCTGTAACTATATTATCGGCAGTAGTAAGTAAATCTGAAAAATATGTTTCAATTTCCTGCTGCCCTCGTTCACCTACTTCGTGATGATGATATTTTACTTTTATCCCGAATTTCTGAAGCAGTTTGCAGGCTTCATCACGAAAGTCATCATACACATCAAAAGGATTTGCTGCATGATATGCTTTTTTGAAAAACTCTTCTTCGTGTTCAACTTTATAATATGAAGTTGCTGTTCTTGTATCATACTGAACGTTCGAAAAGATATAGAATTCAAATTCAGGGCCCCACCAGGAAGCATCCGCACCGGTATATTTTCTTAAAATATCCGCAGCTTTTTTTGCGAGAAATCTTCCATCCTGAGAGAATGGAGTTTTCTTTCCATCAGTAAGAACAATGTGTGTGTAAAAGCTTAAAGCTGGTGCCTGCCTGAAAGGATCAATCACTGCCGTATTGAGATCAGGGATTAGTATCATATCGCTGTTCTCAACCTTTCTGAAACCGTAGCTTGAACCGTCAAACCCGACTCCTTCATCAAGAAGTTTTTCCAGAAGTCCTTTATGAAAAGGAAGTGAAATATGATGCAATCGTCCTGTAAGATCGATTGCTTTGAGGTCTATGAATTCTACTTTAAATCTTTTAATAAGA
Source organism: Ignavibacteria bacterium (assembly GCA_037447335.1). Classification (GTDB taxonomy): domain Bacteria; phylum Bacteroidota; class Ignavibacteria; order Ignavibacteriales; family Ignavibacteriaceae; genus JBBIGV01. Next base: position 8,861 of record JBBIGV010000084.1, read on the forward strand.
TTATCGCAGTGTAGTAACTGATTTGTCGACATAATGTCCCCTTAAATTAGTTATTTGTATTGAATATGTTTTTACGCAGTTGAAATCCGGAAATCAGAATTCAACCACTCGTCTTAAACTTTTATTATATAGAATAATTTATAGCAGCTAAACCGGGATAAACCGCGCTTGCGCCTAACTCTTCTTCTATTCTGATAAGCTGGTTATATTTTGCAACGCGATCGGTTCTGCAAAGTGAACCGGTTTTGATTTGTCCGGCATTGGCAGCAACTGCAATATCGGCAATGGTTGTATCCTCTGTTTCACCTGAACGGTGGCTAATAACATTTGTATATGCAGCCTTCTTTGCCATTTCTATTGCTTCAAGAGTTTCTGTAAGCGTGCCGATCTGATTAACTTTTATAAGAATAGAATTAGCAATTCCTTCTTCAATACCGCGTGCAAGCCGTTTTGTATTTGTTACAAAAAGATCGTCGCCAACAAGCTGAATTCTGCCGCCGATTTTTTCGGTCAGCATTCTCCAGCCATCCCAGTCGTCTTCTGCCAGACCATCTTCAATAGAAATTATCGGATACTTGTTTGCCCAATCTGCCCAAAAATCAACCATCTTTTCAATCGGAATTTCTTTTCCGGGAGCCGATTTAAAAAGATGATAAGCATTTTTTTCTTTAAGGAAGAATTCACTGGCAGCCGGATCAAGAGCAATCATAATTTCATCACCAATTTTGTATCCGGTTTTTTCAACGGCTTCAAGAATAACATCTATCGCTTCTTCATTTGACTTCAGATTTGGTGCAAAGCCTCCTTCATCTCCAACAGCGGTGCTATAACCTTTTTTGCTGAGAACTGATTTAAGCGAGTGAAAAGTTTCGGCACCCATTCTTAGCGCTTCTGCAAAACTTGAGGCTCCGACAGGCATTATCATGAATTCCTGAAAGTCAACATTGTTATCTGCGTGTTTTCCGCCATTAAGAATGTTCATCATCGGAACGGGCAGAGTTCTTGCATTCACACCGCCAATATATCTGTAAAGAGGAAGCCCGAGCGCTTCGGCAGCAGCTTTGGCACAGGCTAATGAAACACCAAGCATTGCATTAGCGCCCAGCCCGGATTTATTTTCAGTACCATCAAGATTGATAATGTACTCATCAATCCCGATTTGGTTGGCGGCGTCCCAGTCAACCAGTTCTTCGGCAATTTTTTCATTAACGTTGTCAACTGCTTTAAGTACTCCTTTCCCAAAATATCTTGACTTATCTCCATCGCGTAATTCAACTGCTTCGTGTTCTCCGGTTGAGGCGCCGCTGGGTACTGCCGCACGCCCTACAACTCCGCTTTCCAGGAAAACTTCTACTTCGAGAGTTGGATTTCCGCGTGAATCAAGTATTTCTCTGCCTAAAATATCTACTATGGTGGTCATTAATTTCTCCTGAATCAGATTAGTACTGTGTGTTAATAATTTTCTAATGCAAAATTACGGAAAGGGGCAGGTAAAACAAAGGTAGGAAGGGATGTAAGGAACGATTTAATACAGATTCAGGCTCAGTGTGAGCTTTATTAACCGGCTATTTGTAAAATTTTCTTAAAAAGATAAAAGTGTGAATTTATATAATTCTGCTTTCATCAATAAAATCTTTTTGAAATGATCAATATTAAAGAATAGATTCGGTAATAAGATTTATACTGTGAACCACCTCTTTCCCGGCATTTATAGTGATTACCCGTCTGTTATTATCAAGCAAAGCCTGCCTGTCGCCAAAAGCCTGGGCATTTTTCAATATCCCGAAAGTGATAGAAGATTTATCATCAGCCGGATTGTCAGGTATAGGCAGATCATCTGTAATATCGGAAATTATCTGGATAAATAATCCATTGCCGGCATCCCCTTTGTGTAATTGCCCTGTTGAATGGAGAAATCTTGGCCCATAACCAACCGTAACAGCAACTGCAAACTTTTTTTGAATTGTTGTTCTGAGCCTCTGAAGAGCTTCAGTGGTCTCTTTGTCAGGTTTTACAAATGCCTGTATTGAAACATAACCTCTGCCTTTACCCTCGTGATTGCCCGGATCGATTTTTCTTAAAAAGCTGATTAAAGTTTCATTCAGATTCGTTCCGGCAGCATCCTTATAAACAGTGATCCCCTTTTCTTCATAAGCTGCATCAAGTTCAGGTAATTTACCTTGTTGCTGATATTGCTTAACAACTTCACGCGCGAGAATTTTTGCAGATTCAACATTCGGCTGGTCGAATGGTTGAATTCCTAACTGCCATCCGGCTATTACAGTTGCAATTTCCCATCTTAAAAACTCAGCACCAAGATCATAAACATCTTCAAGAGCAATTTCGATCAGCGGAAAACCTGCATTTATTAGTTCATTTATTTCATTTCTTAATTTGTCTTTACCTTTTAAATAAGAGTAAATAAACAACCTGTCGTGCCCGTAATATTCGGGTGGATGAATCTCTTCACCATCAACCGGCAATATTCCTTTTCCATTTTTACCAGTACTCTCTGCAATTAATTGCTCTATCCAGGCACCAAGGAAACATACCGGCTCCGGAGAAAGCAATGTAATTTTATCTTTTCCTATAATTGCCATTTCCCCTAAAATTGCGCCAAGCAGTGCAGCAGAATTATTTTCTGTTTGCCTGAATTCTTCAGAAGCCTTTTGTGTTCTTTTCAATAGCTTTCGCAAATCTACACCAATCATAGCTGCGGAGACACAACCAAAGAATGATAAAGCGGAATATCTTCCTCCTATGTTAGGATCATTCAGAAAGATTTTTCTGAAGTTAAGATCTTTTGCAGCCGTTTCTAATCCGCTGCCCGGATCAGTTATTGCTATAAAGTGTTTTCCTGCTTTTTCTTTACCTGTTTTTGTAACAACATAGTTATAGAAGAATTTCATGAAAGAAAAAGTTTCAACCGTACCGCCTGATTTAGTTGATACAATATAAATTGTATTTGAAGGATTGTATCTTTCCATATAATGCTTGACTGCACCGGGGTCAGTGCTGTCCAGAACTGACAGATCGAGATATCCGGGTTTAACTCCGAACATTAAGCGGAATACTTCGGGAGCTAAACTGGATCCTCCCATTCCCATCAACAGAGCATTTGTAAAACCTTCTTCACGTAATGCTTCAACAAAATCTGAAATTTCGTCCAATGCTTTAAGCGTGGTATCCGGACTATCAAGCCAACCAAGCCTGTTACTAATTTCTGCCGGATCGCTGCTCCAGACTTTATGATCTTTTTTCCATATCCGTTCAATGATTTTTTCTTTTTGAAATTTTTCGATTGTTTGTTCAACGAATGAGGAATATTTTCCGAGGTGGGTTACAATTTTTTGTTCCGGCATTTATCAGTCCTGAATTTGTAAATATTTATATGTAATCTAATAAAATTTAAAAAGTTATATGAGATTATCTTTCAGAGTTAACCACTAATTAACACTAAAGCCGAATCTGTATCGGTTAGAGCTATTTACAGTTCAGCTTAATGGTGTTACTTCTGCGAGAAGAATATTAGTGGAGTGATAACTGTTTACTGATTACGCTGTTAATTTTTAGCTTTTTTATTCCAAAATTCTCTATACTTATTTTGCCTTACCAGCCCGACAGGACCCTCATAAATTCCACCGCCAAGGTAACCATCATAGACACGCACTGCAATGAGATTATCCTCATTAAACTTTAACAGACCGGCGGGGACATAATAACCCCGTAATTGCGCCCATTCGTTGTAACGGTTAAAAACTATTGGTACGGTATTCATATCACCCGTTGAACCTATTAACTCACCATTGAGATTAACTTCATCAATGTCATCAATCTTACCCATTACAAGCACGAACGGAACATCATTATATTTTTTATCAAGAGTAAACTTTTTTCTGTACCATGCAAATCCATCATAATCCGGGAAGCCCTACGTTAATATTACTCCAGTCAGAATCATCGTAAAAAATATCCTTTCGCTGCAGGTCATCTCCTGTATTGAACAGCCAGTTGGTTTCAAGACTTATTTCTGTCTCCGGCACATCGCCCAAAGTAAAAATTCCGATCTGTCCGCTTATTATACCTCCTGAAAGTTCTGCATCATAAACTCTTACTGAAATAATATTATCGCCATCAAAATTTATATATCGTTCGGGGAGATAATATCTTCTGTATGCATTATAAGCAGTAGAATAATTTGGTGGGAAGGTTCCGGTTGCACCTATAAGATGACCATTCAGATACTTTTCATCTACATCGTCAACAAAACCAAGATGAAGATACAATGCCTGTCCTTTTCCTGACTTTAAACATTTAGTATGACAGATTCCATTTCTTTATCAACATTCC
>JBBIGV010000085.1:0-12848 GCA_037447335.1 Ignavibacteria bacterium
TTTTTCTAATGGCGGTCATTAGAACTTTTTCTCTATTGAACAATCTGGGATTATCTTTAAGAGTGGTTGTGTTTCCATCGGTATCAACAAATTCAATTTTAGCAATATCGTCTTTGCTCATTGTAAGGGATTTTTTGTTACCATAAAAATCTTTCTGTGTCATATGTGCGACACGGCATTTTGAACCAGATGAAGGCCAGGGGTTCATCATTTTATGCGGATATTTCTGCGCAAACTTTTTGACTGAAACAGCAGCTCGTCGGTCGGAATTACCTTCCCGTAAAACAGGATTAAATGCAGAACCCAGAACTTTTGAAAATCTCTCTTTTAATTTTTTTTTCTTCATCTGTTTTGGGCTCGTCAAGATAATCAGGAATGTTATATCCTTTCTCCTGTAGTTCTTTAATAGCTGCTTTCAGCTGGGGAATTGAGGCGCTGATGTTCGGCAGTTTAATAATATTAGCATTTGGATCCTGGGTTAGCTCACCAAGTTCACTTAGATAATCAGGAATTTTTTGTTCTTCGGTCAGATTATCCGGAAAGTTTGCAATTATTCTTCCTGCAAGTGAAATGTCCTTTTCGATGAACTCTATTCCGGAATTCCTGGTGAAGGATTTAAGTATTGGGAGTAAGCAGCAGCTTGCCAGAGCGGGAGCCTCATCAATTTTTGTCCAGTTTATTTTTAAACTCATCCAAGGTGTCCATTTTATTTTTAGGAAAAATATTTTTAATTAGTGGTTAAAATGCTTAATAGTTGATAATTATTGAAGAATTATTAAATAACACACCGACATATCTGTTGATTGAAATGCAACTTTTGTGTTTATGCAGATGTTATTGAATATTATGAAAATCATTTTATTCTTTACTTTAATAACATCTATGATTACTGGCCCAGAACATCAGGTAAATGAAATCCTTTTGAACTCATCGACAATGAAAACCGAAAACCGCTGGCGTATTGTTAATGACGGTGTAATGGGTGGATTAAGTTCTTCAAAAGCAATAGTTGAGAACAATAAAATTATTTTTAGCGGAAAGGTTTCATTAGAAAATAACGGCGGGTTTGCTTCACTAAGAAGTCCGGTTAGAGATTATGATTTTTCTCAATTCACAGGTCTTGAAATAAAACTAAAGGCTGATGGTAAGCGATACAGCATCTCAATGAAAGAGACTTCGTACTTTACAGGATATTTTTATACTAACAGTTTTGAAACAAAGGCAGATGAGTGGATCACAGTTAAACTCCCCTTCGATCAATTTAAACTTTACTACTTTGGCAGAAGAATCAATGATAGTTCAGAAATATCTTTTCTGATCGGAGATAAACCGGTGGGTGAATTTAAGGTTTTAATTGATTATATGAAATTATATTAATTCCGGAATTTTAATTAATGAATTTAGAAAAAGCTGCTGAATTTATATCCAATGGAAAGCTGGTTGCTTTTCCTACAGAAACTGTTTATGGTTTAGGAGCAAATGCACTTGATCCTTTTGCGGTTGCAAAAATATTTGAATTAAAAGAACGTCCTGCATTTGATCCACTAATAGTTCATATCTCTTCAATTGAAAAAGCCGATCGGCTGGCAGATACAACAAATGATAAGTTTTATCAGCTTGCAGAAAAATTCTGGCCAGGACCACTTACGATTGTTCTTCCTAAAAGGAAAATCATTCCCGATATAGTTACTTCCGGATTACCAACTGTAGGCTTAAGAATGCCTGATCATAAAATCGCTTTGGAACTAATAAAGCAATCTGGCTGTCCGATTGCAGCACCCAGTGCAAATAAGTTTGGAAGGATCAGTCCCACAAGTGCAGAACATGTAATGGATAGATTAAAAAAGGCTTCCTATGACAGTCAAAATCTCTGATATAAATTAGAATCTATTGTGTAAAATCGTGCCACTCGTATTATATTTGGAAGATTCTTTTAATCAATCACTTAGAAATAACAATTATCATCAATAAATAAGGAATATTAAATGAAAAGAATAACTGTTGCTAAAGGGGATGGTATTGGTCCTGAAATAATGGATGCTACACTAAAAATAATTTTAGCCGGGGGAGCAAAAATAGAAATAGATGAAATTGAAGTGGGTGAAAAGGTTTATCTGGCAGGAAATACAACCGGAATTGCAAATGAGTCGTGGGATAGTATCAGAAAAAATAAAGTGTTTCTAAAAGCTCCGATTACAACACCGCAGGGCGGCGGTTATAAAAGCCTTAACGTAACAACACGTAAATTTTTAGGATTGTATGCAAATCTAAGGCCCTGCATAAGTTTGCATCCGTATGTAAGAACAAAACATCCGGGTATGGATGTGATAATTGTTCGTGAAAATGAAGAAGATCTATACGCGGGAATAGAGCACCAGCAAACTGATGAAGTTGTACAATGTCTTAAGCTTATCAGCAGGCCTGGTTCTGAAAAAATAGTTAGATATGCATTCGAGTACGCGAAACAATATGGAAGAAAAAAAGTAACCTGTTTTACGAAAGACAACATTATGAAACAGACCGATGGACTTTTTCATAAGGTGTTTGATGAAATTGCAAAAGAATATCCTGAAATTGAGAATGAACATTGGATTGTTGATATAGGAGCCGCAAAACTTGCAGATACTCCGGAAGCATTTGATGTTGTTGTGCTTCCTAATCTTTATGGAGATGTTTTATCTGATGTATCTGCTCAAATCGCCGGTTCTGTTGGTTTAGCTGGTTCGGCAAACATTGGGGAAGAGTGCGCAATGTTTGAAGCTATTCATGGATCAGCACCAAGAAGAGCAGGACAAAATCTTGCTAATCCTTCAGGACTTCTGCAGGGTGCGATTATGATGCTGGTTCATCTTGGTCAAAATGATGTTGCTGAAAAAGTTCAGAATGCCTGGTTGAAAACCATTGAAGACGGTATTCATACTTATGATATATTTAAAGAAGGCATCAGCAAAGAGAAAGTTGGAACAAAAGAATTTGCAGATGCTGTTATCGCAAGAATGGGACAGAAACCATCAAATCTAAAATCAGTAAGCTATGAAAAAGGATCAGTACTTAAACTTCCTAAATATATAAGGAAAAGTTCAGCAAAAAAAGATTTGCTTGGTGTTGATGTTTTTGTACATTGGAACGGTGAAGACCCAAATGAGATTGCAAGATTACTGCAAAGCTTGGAATTTGATGAGATAAAATTATCAATGATTACAAATCGTGGAATAAAAGTTTGGCCTGAAGGCTTTGAAGAAACTTTCTGTACAGATCACTGGAGATGCCGTTTTAAAAATGTTAATGGAAATACCATAACTAAAAAAGATATAATCAAGCTTCTCACAAAAGCAGATGAAAACAATATTGACGCAATAAAAACTGAAAACTTGTACGCATTTGATGGAGTTCAGGCGTTTTCATTAGGACAGGGACAGTAAAACATTTAAATAACTATGCATAAGAAAAACCGCCGGCAATAAATTAACCGTCGTTTTTCCTGCTTGATTTCTTTGTGGATCATTATATAAATTATTTTTTAGGATAGTGTTTGAACGCTAAAAATATTACTCAGCCAATGCTAATGACAAGGTAAATATTACTTGATAAAATTACGAATTTTGATGGAAATCAACGCATGCTAGATATGAGACGAAAATTGTCATTAAATAAAAACTTGGTGGCAACGCCATCATTGTGGACTCAAGCTGACTTGCTGAAAAGCAAAAACAGTAAAACGGCTTAAAAACTATGTAAAACACAATATAAAATCTCTTGGTGTTGGCATACCGGAAATTCGCTTAATAGTTCAGCATGTCTATAATGAGCATAATCTAAAAGATTATTCATTAGCCAAACAAAAAGTGATTCTGATCAACTATTGAAACAAGACTTTACTGAAGAAAAACTGACAGCAGTTCTCTACGCTTAAAAATATTTTAAAGATGAAAATGTAAAGTTTCAGCTTTCCCTGATTTCAAACTGGTTTGATAAAAAATGGATTTACGACAGGAACTTATGTGATTGGCTATGTGCTCGTTTACTATCGCCTCTTATTTATAATCATCCTAAACATACTATTACCGATCTGAAAAAGTGGAATAAAGATGAATATTTTTGGAAAGCAAGTGCATCTTTGGTACCCTTCGCGCAGGCGCAAATGCCTAAAAGAGCACATAAAGGTTGTTGAAAAATTTTCTGAAGTTCTTATCCGGGATGAGGAAAGATTTTATAAAACAGCGGTTGTTTGGGTTTTAAGACAAGTTTTAAAATTCAACAAAAACATTGTTATTGATTTTTAAATGACAAATAAACAATATTTAACTTCGGAAGTAATAAATAATGCGAAAAAGTATTTTAATTATTTCTAAAAAATCAACAGAAATGATAAAACAATGGATTCATTAAAATCGGCACTCGGCGGCGGAGATAAAAAAGATGATCTGATGTCAGTGGTAATGCAATTGCTTGGCGGACAGGGCGGCTTGCAAAACCTCATCAGCCAGTTTGATGCAAAAGGTCTTGGCGATATAATCGGTTCCTGGGTTGGAACAGGACAAAACAAACCTATCGCGGCAGATCAGATACAAAAAGTTTTCAATTCTGATGCTTTAAGTGGTATCGCATCCAAGCTAGGATTAAATGCTAATGATCTTTCCGGACAGCTTTCAAATCTGTTACCAGGCGTTGTTGATAAATTAACTCCGAATGGCAAGGTTCCCGAAGGAGATATTTTAAGTCAGGCTTCTGATCTGCTTGGCGGATTTCTTGGTAAGAGATAATTTTTTAATTCCTCTGCTTGTTTAGCTGCGGCTTATTTTATTAGCAAGACTTTATCTCCGATGGGACCGGATGCACCAATCAATGTTAAAAAATCCCTGTAAATAAATGATACTTTGATATATGATTAAAAAACAATGGTACGAAACTCTGTTTGAGAACTACGCTCAAAATTATGATAAAGAATCTTTCACACAAGGCACACAAGGTGAATGTGACTTTATCGAAAGCGAAATCAATTATGACAAGACTCTTAAAATTCTGGATGTAGGATGCGGAACCGGAAGGCATTCAATAGAACTTTCAAAAAGAGGTTACACCGTTGCCGGAATTGATTTGTCTGAATCACAACTTGCCCGCGCACGTGAAAAAGCAGAAGCTGCTAATCTTAAGATTAATTTCCTCAAACACGACGCGAGAAATTTACCGTTTAATAAAGAATTTGATGTCGCAATGATGCTCTGTGAAGGAGCGTTTCCTTTAATGGAAACTGATGAGCAGAATTTTGAGATACTAAAAAGCGTAAATAAATCTTTGAAGGATAAGGGAAAATTTATATTTACAACCTTAAATGGTTTGTTTCCTCTTTATCATTCTGTAGAAAAATTTTGTGCATCTGCATCAGCAGATGGCAATGCTGTATACCACAGCAACACTTTTAACTTAATGACTTTCCGGGATCACAATATAACCGAAGTTGAGGATGACTTCGGAAATAAGAAAACGCTCGAATGTAATGAACGGTACTATATACCAAGTGAAATAACATGGATGCTGAAATCGCTTGGATATAAAAGCATCGACATATTTGGTGCGAAGCTTGGCGCATTTTCAAGAAAAGATAAACTATCAGCCGAAGACTTCGAAATGCTCGTTATAGCTGAAAAGTAATTATAAAAATGCAGCACAAATTAATTTGAGAATGTTCTCAAAAAAATTTGTGCTGCACTGAAAATTAAAATACACTGTTATAATACATTGTTAAGCTGAACGACCTGCCCGGATCAAAAACCGGCATCCCCGCGCTAAACGGACTTCTTGAATAGGAAAGGCATCGGGCATAATTATAATTCAAAATATTGTTTGTACGGAAGTCAAAGTGAAGAGCACCGATAGAATACTCAACCCCTGCTCCGATAGTATTCCATGCTGAAGTTTTAAATTCACTAAGATCACTGTTAATTCTTGATTGAGCATTTTCATACCTGTGATTTAGTGAAATCACTATCCCGTTAATTGCCGGAAACCTGATCAAAGTAAAAACACTGATCGGAGCTATTTCAGCAAGTGATTCTTTATTAATCGTGTTTTCACCCCACAGATATCCCATGTTCGATTCAATCCATTCATACCTGAGCGTGAAGTTTACACCTGCTATTGTAGCATTGACATTTTTATAAGTCATTGCCGGCTTGATAGCTTTCATCGTTTTAACAACATTCACATAGTTAAATATATAATTACCGAACAGTTCAAGCCAGAGGAATTTATAATCGAGGGCTGTTCGTAGTCCTGTTCTGATTGGTTGAGAAAGAGTCGGGTTGCCGGACCAGTCAGGATTTGTCATTGGTCTTTTTACTGCAATAAACAATTGTTCTGCTTCGGGTGCTTCAGCAGCCGCTTCTGTTATGAATGAGAGAAGCAAATCATTTACTGCCTGGAATGAATAGGCTGCGGTTAATCCACCAGATAAAAACAATCTGTTCTGTTTTGCATCGGAATATAATTCTTTATAGAAGTCTGTTCTCGAGTCATCTTTATATCTGAGCGCCTGAACGCCTCCCCTCATATAAGTTTGAACTGAACCGATATTATAGCTGGTTGATAAATTCAATCCGAACAGATCAACATCTGGCATAAGTTTGTTTGAAACATAGTGCCCCATCATCGGCATGCTTATAACGTTACCCGCATTCCAGTTTCTGTAGATGAACTCATAAAAGATTCCTGTTAGTCCCGCTGTAAAATTTTTTGCATCTGTTTCCATAATCATATTAGAAGTGCGGAGACCGTTATTCATCAAATGATCTGTATAATTAAAGTACAGCTTGTTTTCTCCGTAAGTAATAAACCCGCTGAAAACTTTGCTGTTTCTTTCATCCATCATCAGATAAGGAAAAGAAATATATTTAGCCTGCGTAAAGCTGCCTCCAATCTCTGCATCATATTCAACAAGTTTATGTCTGAATTAGCCGTTCATATAAGAATACCTTAAGTTATCTTTATAACCGTAAATCTCATTGAAAGTTTTTCCTTTTCCGTTTTCATACGGTTTGCCGGAGGAATAACGGAATGTCAGATTGGTATAGAATGCTTCTGCGGCAAGCGATGCATCATAATCCTGTGATGAACCAAAATTACCGTTAACGAACGATTTTAATTTAAATGGATTATCAAGCTCCGCTCTTCGGTACTCAACCTTGCCATAAATTCCGGAATTTAATAAGCCTGAGGATTTCGTTAGCTCAACAGATTCTATGTCTATCAGATTTAACCTTGTTGCGGGCGCATCCATTCTGTTTGGGCAGGCTGCATGATAATGCTCGCCGTCAACTATTACCTTTACATCACCTTTTTTGAAACCTTCAACATAATGGTCCTGTGTAAAATTCAATCCTCTGCGAACCAGAGTGTACCCGTTTTTATTTAGTATTGTGCTGTTGTAATCGGTGCTGTAATTAAATTTATCAACTACCTGAATTTCCTTTTTTGAAATTACTTCAATAACAGAAGCTGATAAGTTTTGATCTCCTCTTTTTCCTGAGAAAAAATATTCACAGAAAAAAGAAGAACAACAGCGGAAAGTAAAATCATAGTTTTCATTTCTACCCCGGGTTTAAATTGATTTTTGCTTTATCAGCAAATACTCCTATAGTTTTTTAAGACTTAAACACAGAGTAATCTTGGAGGGGGTGAATCCGGGCAGGAAGTCTGCGATAAATAATCGGTTTTAATATAAACTAAGAAGTTTATTTTTTTATCCGGAGGATAATTTTCAGAATCGCAATTTTGAAAAATATGATAAGCAAGGGAAAAGAAATTGTATTCACCACTGCTTCTTTCAGGCGGTTTGCTCTGTTCATCGTTCTTTTCCAGATTTTCCTGCAGTTTGCATGAACCCTGGCAGAGATTTTCTTCCTCATCCTTCTGGATGCAGAGGTATATTGCAATAAAGTCATAATTCAGATGGAATTCTGACCAGGTTACCAGCACAGGGTTTATGCTGATCATATAATTGATGAGAATTATTGCAAATACGATATTTTTTTGAAGAAAAATCATATTCAGATAATTATATCTGATTTAACATAATACATATTGCAATCGAAGTCACCTATTTAGCAAAATAATTTATGAGCAGCCCGAACGAAGAAATGAAAAATTTTTTTGGTTAATGAATTTTTTTTATAAGAATTCCCTTTCCTTCACCATCATTGAGATTTTCCGGGTATAATACGCCGATAGTCATCATATTATTCACCCATTCATGTAAATAATCCAAAAGGTATCGATTGGTTCTTTTATTTATCAGCCGGGAATAGGTATTTTTACAACGAAAATTCTATAACCTTAAAGGATTAAAATGAAAACTGTCTTGATTTCACTTACGTGTTTTTTCCTTTTTCTAAATACTGCATCTGTTGCGCAGGAAGGAACTGAGAATACTTTTTCAATACCTGAAGGAGTAACAGCTCAGAGTGTAATTGATAAATACATCGAAGTTATCGGCGGGGCAGAAAACATCCGCAGTATTGAAGACCGCACCACTATTATGCGCGGCTCTGTGCAGGGAATAAATATTACCATAATATCACAGCTAAAATTACCCAACAAGTTCAAACAGGAAGTTAAAGCAGGCGGCATGGATCAGTTCATTTATTTCGACGGTGAAAAAGGTGTTATGCTTGCTGCCGGAAATAAAATTGATATTACCGGTCCGGAGCTTGAAAAACTTAAATATGAATCAACAATCCCGTTTATGCTTATGCTCGATGAACTCAACATTACCATCGAACTTAAGGGCGTGGAAGAGATTGAGGGTAGGAAAGCATATTGTATTGAATTCACATCCCCCGACGGTTCAAAATGGACTCAGTTTTTTGATGTTGAATCGGGCTTTAAATTAAAAGAAGTAAAGGAAATCAGTTCCCCGCAGGCAACATTTAAACAGGAAACTTATTTTTCAGATTATAAAAATATTGAAGGAATAAGCTATCCTTATTCTATCAAACAGATTGTTGGAATGCAAACACTCGAATTCCGGGTCAGCTCCATTAAAATTAATTCCGGTTTGAGTGATGAAATTTTTGTAATTCAGGAATAACCGATTTATATCCTGTGACCCGTAAAAAATATTCCGTAATTATTTTTGATCTCGGTAATGTTCTGATTCCGTTCAATTATTCAAGAGCCGTTGAGAAGCTTAATAATATCCAAACCGGTCTTGGTGATACGTTCTTAAAAAATTACTACGATCATTACCATATTCATCGCAGCTTTGAAAAAGGAGAAATGACCGAAGATGATTTCATCAGCACAATGCTTGGGTGGATTGATCATAAAATTGACAGCGAAACTTTTTGCAGATACTATGCTGATATCTTCATAGTTAATGAAGATGTTGTTTCTCTTCTTCCTGTATTAAAGAAAAACTATACGCTTGTGCTTCTGTCCAATACAAATTCAATACATCAAAGGTATGGATGGCAGCGCTATACGTTCCTCAGGTATTTTGATAAGCTGATACTTTCACATGAAGTAGGCTCGGTAAAACCCGAAGAAAAAATTTACCGCGCAGTTGAAGAGTTTTCAAAATGCCCTCCATCCGAACATATTTTTATTGATGACATTCAAAAGTATGCACAAGCCGCAAGAAATCTCGGATGGGATGCCATCCATTTCAACAATTATAATAATCTTGTTGAAGAGCTATATAAAAGAAAAATTATCTTAGAATAATCTGAACTAAACAAAACCACGATTGGTGCAATATGAAAAACTATATTATTTTTTTTATCCTTACAACCGCCCTCATTATAACGGGCTGCAAAAACCAGGAGAACACACCAGATATGAATGATTCTGCTGAATTCAAATGGCAGACTGAACAGTTTGCCGATCTCGCAATCTTAAGATACCAGGTCCCGGGCTTTGATGATCTTACTCTAAAACAAAAAGAACTTATATATTATCTTTATAAAGCCGCTCTTGCCGGGCGGGATATTTTCTACGATCAGAATTATAAATACAATCTTAAAGTAAGAAAAACTCTTGAAGCTATAGTTGAAACTTACAGCGGTGACAGAACTACAGATGAATTTGAAAAGTTTATGGTCTACACTAAAAGAGTATGGTTCTCGAACGGTATTCATCATCATTACTCAACAAAGAAAATAATCCCCGAAATCAGCAAAGAATATTTTGTAACGCTCGTCAGCAATTCACACCCCGATGATTTTCCGCTGGATGATGGAGAAGACCTGGAAATGCTGGTGAGTTTTCTCACTCCAATTATTTTTGATCCTGATGTTGACGGGCAGAGTGTTAATCTTGACCCAAATGCTGATATAGTTAAAACTTCTGCGAATAATTTTTATGAAGGTTTAACCCAAAAAGAAGTTGAATCATATTATGCAGGAATCATAGATAAGAATGATCCAGCACCAATTTCATACGGCTTGAATTCGAAACTCATTAAAGAAAACGGAAAGATTGTTGAACAAGTCTGGAGAGTAGGTGGAATGTACACGGCAGCAATTGAAAAAATTGTTTACTGGCTTGAGAAAGCAAGCTCGGTGGCTGAAAACGAAAACCAAAAAGCAGCGCTTGATAAGCTTATTGAGTTCTACAAGACAGGCGATCTGAAAAAGTTTGATGAATATAATATACTCTGGGTACAGGATACAGAATCAGTAATTGACGTTATCAATGGCTTTATAGAAGTTTACGGCGACCCGCTCGGTTACCGGGGCGCTTTTGAATCAATAGTTTCGTTTAAAGATAAAGAAGCTACCAAAAGAATTGATGCCATCAGCCGCAATGCTCAATGGTTTGAAGACAACTCGCCAATCGCACCCGAACATAAAAAGAAAGATGTGGTTGGAATATCTGCAAGAGTAATAACTGTTGTTGTTGAGTCCGGCGATGCATCTCCGGCAACTCCGATTGGCATAAACCTTCCCAATGCAAACTGGATAAGAAGAGATCACGGTTCTAAGTCGGTTAGTCTTGGCAACATTGTTTATGCTTACGATATGGTTGCATCGGGAGACGTGCTAAAGGAATTCTGTTATTCAGAAGAAGAAGTTGAACTCCACAAAAAATACGGCTCTCTTGCCGGAATGCTTCACACCGATATGCACGAGGTAATAGGGCATGCATCGGGACAGATTAACCCCGGAGTCGGAACTCCAAAACAAACATTAAAAAATTATGCATCCGCTATTGAAGAAACGCGCGCAGATCTTGTTGCATTGTATTATATAATGGATCCAAAGCTCATTGAAATAGGTGTAATGCCCTCGCTTGATGTGGGTATTGCTGAATACAACGCCTGCATCCGCAATGGATTAATACTTCAGCTTAACAGGATTGAGCTTGGTGACAATATTGAGCAGGCACATATGCGCAACAGGCAGGCAATTTCAAAGTGGGTTTATGAAAAAGGCAAAGCAGATAATGTGATTGAGAAAAAAGTAAGAGACGGAAAAACTTACTTCGTCATAAATGATCACGCAAAACTCAGAGAATTATTCGGGCAGCTTCTGAAAGATATTCAGAGAATAACCTCTGAAGGTGATTTTACAGCCGCACAAAATTTTATCGAAACATACGGAGTAAAGATTGACCCGATTTTTCATAAAGAAATCCGTGACCGATTTTCCAAACTTAACATCGCTCCGTACCGCGGATTTATAAACCCTGTTCTTATACCTGTTTACGAAAACGACAGGATTGTTGATGTTAAGATTGAATATCCTGATGATTTCACAAAACAAATGATGTATTACGGAAGGAATTATTCGTTTCTGCCCGTATTGAATTAATTTTTTCGATAAAAGACTGAAGTGATATTGTAACCCCGAACGCTGTCCGACTAAGACGGATTGTTTCGGGGTTTCAATACAATGTGATTGCTTGCTGAACACAGATGCTGAAACAATCTGCCAGGCAGCAGCCTTAAATACTTTTGGGTTTTACTTCATCTGAAACAAAAAAACTGCACTATAATTCGCTTGTAAAATTCCGGATTTAATAGCAATGATATAAAAAATAGTATTTCTGCGAAGTGCTTTAATATCTCTGACGATGAAACTAAAATAATAATATCTGTTTGCCTGAGCATACTTATGAATCTGAAATTAAAGCTATGCTTCACTAAGCTTAATAAAGCAATGCATACCGGGAAAGTTCATCAGATTTATTGCAATGGAAATTGAACTTACACAGGTAGTTTAACGATTAAACGCATTACCCATATCTGACCGCAGCAAAATCAATAACGTTGATTTATTCACTAAGGGCTTTATTTATAATTTCGCCCATTCAAGTCAGCAGCAAATGATACATTCAATAAGCATATTAAAACACAAAGCAAACAAGCATTAGAAATAATAAAATCAATCCGCCGTGGCGGATTGATTGGGAAAAACTTCTAAAACCAATTTAATGAGGCGTAGTCGAAGACGAAGCCTATTAGAGAAAATAATATCAAACAGGATCCTTAGGATCCTACAAAAAGAAAATAACTCTTGAACGGGCGAAGTCAAAGACAAAGCCCTTCGCCAGCAGGCCTGCCTGCCGCTAAGGCAGGTAGAAGAACAATAGATTTACTGGTTATAGTTAAATGCTTTATTCTGCAAACTATATATAACCTTTCCGACCCAAGATTGGAAGAAGAAATAGCTGATAGAGGCAGCTTTCAAATATTTCTTGACTTAAACAGTCTGGATTCAATACCAGACGAAACAACTATCTGTCGTTACCGTGAAATCTTTGCCCGCCTGGAATTGGATAAGAAATTATCTTGAACGGGCGTAGTCGAAGACGAAGCCCATAGGCGAAACCGATTTGAATTTATAATGGCA
>JBBIGV010000086.1:0-12826 GCA_037447335.1 Ignavibacteria bacterium
TACTCCACCTGCTTCGTAAGTTACAGGTCTCCATTCAACTCCATTCCAGTGTATTGCATTATGAATTGTACAACCGCTTGGACTGTTATCTGCTATTCTTATTTCGCCCACACACCAGATGTTGTTTTCTGAAATAACTGCAACATCAAATAGTACGCTATTGCCAAAATCACCAAAAGTAAATGTTTGCCAGGTAAAGTTGTGGCTGGTGGTGTCAAGGGTGGTAACGCTTAGCTCGTTACTCCGGATAATAGATGCTGGATGCTGGATACTAAATACCTTAAAACTATATCTTTGGTTTGGCATTAGTGAGTCTATATAAAGCAATGTATCTGCTGTTTGCAGGTTTATTGTTTTTGTAATGGTGTTGTCTTTTATCAGGTTGAGTGTTGCGGGTAGTTGCAGGTTGTTTGTTTTAAGTGTTATCCACGCTTCGGTGCAGCTTACGTCTTCAAGTTTAAGTGAAAGTTCAGGGTTATCCTGCGGTTCGGTGGGGCTGCAGGATAGCCACACTGTTACTATCAGCAATAGTGAGAGAAATCTTTTTGTCATTTTCATCTCCGGTTTAAGCTGTTAACTAAGTTCTTTTGCCGCAGTGAATATAATTATAAAAATTTTCTCTTACAGGGGAAAAAGGGGGAAGGTTTATCAGGATTGTATTATCCCCCAAAGGAATTCTTTGTCGCACCCTGTAATTAAAGAACATTATTCGTTGCTATAATCAAAAAAAAACACTCAAATGCAACAAAAAAATTTATTCGTGTCGGGTACTGCTGATCAGTCAATTGAGGAATCGAATTGGTGCGGTTCACACCTCCGAACCCCCGGACATACCTGCGGGTCGCTGTGGTTTCCGTTATTGTTTTAACTTTGTATAATTTAATATCAGGTTAACCAGGCATCACTGCCCGAACTATTTTAAGCTCATCAGCCCAAGACACTCCTGCCCGGAGTTTTTACTTCCGATATTCCGGCTTATTCAAAGTAATAACTCTCAAGTAAATCATCATACCCGGTAAAAAAAATAGACGGAAGCCGTAACAGCTTCCGCCATCAAATTTTTCAATGCCTGCTTTCTAAAATGTTGCTTTATGCAGCTCCTCAATCGAACTGAGGATTGAATTTATCTGTTCAATTTTAGTTTTAGGATAAACTTCATCCGGTTTTACAGCCAGAGCTTTTTCATAAAATGATTTTGCCTCAGCGTATTTTTTATTGTTGAGAAGCTCATCTGCCTGACTAATATTCTGAAGATATGCAATCTCCTGATCAACCACTATCTTCTTATATTTCAGCTTATCGCCTTCTTCTTCAACAATACGTTTTTTAAAGTGATCGGGATAGCCGATGTTCTTTGGCTGGAAGAATTCAGTTTTAACGACTCCGTCAATGTGCTTCAGGATCAAATCTTCTCCCAGTTTTTTCCAGGTCTTATAAGTGTTTTCAGCAGATTGAATGGAATAGTTTGTAAGATATTCAACTGCTTCGCCTTTTGAATTTTTAAGAAGAGATAAAGCCGTACTTTCGATCTTTTCCTGATGAGCAA
Source organism: Ignavibacteria bacterium (assembly GCA_037447335.1). Taxonomy (GTDB): domain Bacteria; phylum Bacteroidota; class Ignavibacteria; order Ignavibacteriales; family Ignavibacteriaceae; genus JBBIGV01. Next base: position 1,547 of record JBBIGV010000086.1, read on the forward strand.
GAAAGGTTCCTTCAAGCTGGTTCTGCACTCGCTGCACATCATCAATCACAATGGAAAATCTCGGGTAAGCCCAGTTCGATACAAAGTTAAAAACCCAGAAGGCAGCATCCCAAGTAAACTTTGATAAAGAGCCTACTCCTTTTGCGAAATTATAAGGCGTGCGGGTCATTGAAGCATACATTGGTGTGTAAACTGTGAAGTAAGTATCATCAACTCCGAACCATAACACGCCGCCGACTTCATTCGGTAAATGTGAACGAGCCTGCGATACAAATGAAAATCCGGTTTGTGGAGTAGAGATCGGTCTTTCATTGAAATACATTTCGCCTTCATATTCCCATCTTAACGGACGCCATCTGTAAGGCATATCATAAGGACCGGCTGCAACGCCAACAGTCATATCCAGTTCTGTTCCCTGGTAATGATCGCGCATTAAATGCATAACATCATGAACAGAAAGTTTTCTGTCGGGTTTAATGTATAAGGGCATTCTTTCTAAAGATTCGCCTCTGATGTAAGTGATGTATTTATCCATTTCAGCATTGCATCTTCTGAATAATGACCATACTCTCGCATCGCAAAATCTGATGCTGCCGAAATCAATAGGAGCATAAGCATCAGAGAAGCTGAATTCTTCATCCTTGCCGTTGAAGTAGCCTTTTTCTCTTGCGAAGGAAATTACATCAGGAGAGTATAAACAATTATCAGGGTCGTTCAACGGGAAAGTTGTAATTCTTGAGTGATTAGCATGACCGGAAATATATCCATCGGGAATTCTGACTGCTACCCAAACTGCGCCGGTATTACCTTCGCCTTTTCCGATCATTTCCATTATCCATGCTTCGTTTGCATCAGCAATTGAGAAGGATTCGCCTGAACTGTAGTAACCGTATTGTGCGACGAGGTCGGTCATAATTTTAATTGCTTCGCGTGCAGTTTTGGATCTTTGTAATGCGATATACATCAGACTTCCGTAATCAATTATTCCTTTCGGGTCAACAAGCTCATTTCTTCCGCCGAAAGTGGTTTCGCCGATTACAACCTGGTGTTCGTTCATATTTCCGATTACGTTATACGTAACGGATGCCTGTGGAATTCTTCCGAGGAATTTTCCGGTATCCCATTCATAAATATCAAGCATCGCTCCGTTAGGATATACAGCCGCAGGGAAGTGATACAGTTCTCCGTAAAAGTTGAACGAGTCTGCTGTGTAAGTAACCATCACCGAACCGTCTTTGCTTGCACCTTTTGTAACGATGAAGTTCGTGCATGCATTGTTGTCAGTAAATGTAAATAACACGGCAGCAATTACTAGGGGTAAAATAAATCTTTTAATCATGACTGGTCCTGTTAAGTTGTTTATATGTAATATTTTATGTACAAAAATACGAAACCAAATGAGATTGGGGAAGGGAAATCGGTTTGAAGTGGTTCAATAATTACAGATTAAAATATGAATAATCCTCTTTTAAATGCTTAATTACAGCATTTAGATCGGTTAACAAATCATCATTAAAACCGCCGTTAAAGTTTCTGCCGAAAATTTCTTTCAAAGAATTTGCTACGCCGGGATGGGACGGTTTGCCTCATTAATTTCCGCCTGATAAGTTTTGAACTCTTTTTACAGCTAAACTTGCAGAAATATAGCGTGTCTTATTTGTTGGAACCGTTACAAATTAATAAGTAAATCGTTTGAAACGTGTAATTTTATATTTTGATGTTTCAACACTAAAATTTTTTCCAGTTCCAGTACTGTAAACCATATCCCATAACATAGGTATTTGTGCATTCTCATTCCAATTAGTTTTACACCGGATAATGCCAACTTCTAATTCTGAAAAATATTTATCGGCGAGGTAATCAATTAATTCTTTAAATGATACCTCATCCGGATAAGAGCGGTATTTTATTCCGTTTTTTATTCTAAGCGTATTAATTTTACGATTAAATTCATGAAGTGATGGAAAGGTAATACCGATTAAATCTGATTCAGAGTTGCATGGGAAATTTCCGTAGTTAACAGTTAGTGAATCTGATATTGGTTCCGGGATAAGCTCCTTTAAATTTTTTAACACAACAGTTCTTGTTCCCATTAAGCAAATGTTGAGGTAATAATTTACCAGACCCTCCCATGCATTACCACTTCTTGATACAGTTACATTTATATTTCGCGAACCTAATCTGCCTCCTCCACTGGTTGATTGGAAGATGGCTGATAACTTATCACCAAGATCAACAATTTTATTTGAGGTTATTCTGTGCCCAAGTATATTTAAAGTTTCAGTTCGCCAAACCTTCCATGCTTCAACAAAGCTGCTATTTGTAAACAATCTGATGATCATTCTTTTTCTAAGTTCATCGGCTAAGGTCATTGTCTAAATTCCGGTTTTATATTACAGTTAAAATTCCGATATTTTAACATAAGTAAATAATTATTTAACTAAACTTCCTCTCTCTATGCATAAGATTTATCACGATAACACATGGGATTTTAAAACTGCCAACACTAAGATACTGACACATTGTTTTCATCCTTATCCGGCAATGATGATACCGCAAATAGCAGGCAGGCTGATTGAAAAATTTGGTAGAGATGCAAAAATACTATTTGATCCTTACTGTGGAACGGGAACATCTTTAGTTGAGGCTAATATCCGCGGTATTAATTCAATTGGGACTGATATTAATCCTCTTGCAAGATTGATATCAAAAGCAAAAACTACACCTATTAAAAAACAAATCCTTGATCTTCATTTAAAGGATTTTAATGATTATATATTTCAATACAAATTTGGAATTCGAAAAAATGGCAATCTGGTAACCCCGGATTTTAAAAATATCGAATTCTGGTTTACCGGTGAGGCTGTTGAAAAACTAGCCATAGTAAAAGAGTATATTAAAAATATTGAACATCCAATGGTCCGGCAATTTTTTAAAGTTGCTTTTAGTGAAACAATCAGGGATTGCTCTTTAACAAGAAAAGGCGAGTTTAAGTTGTTTAGAATGTCTGAAAATCAAATCAGAAAATTTAATCCTGATGTGTTTGGAATTATTGAAACGAAGTTGGCCAGAAACAGAGATGGACTTTTAGAATTTATGAATATTTGTAAAGGTAATGCCAAGACAGCCGTTTATGATTTCAATACTGTGAAAGAAATTCCACCCAATTATTTAAAGGAAAATTTTGTTGATATAATTTTAACATCACCACCTTATGGAGACTCTAGAACCACTGTAGCATATGGTCAATTTTCCCGGTTAGCAAATCAGTGGATGGGTTATTTGCAGGCACATTCTCTTGACAGTGAAATGATGGGCGGAAGAAGAAGAATTGAGGTGTTTAATGGTAATAGTAAAGCCCTTTATGAAATAATTCTAAAGATTTCGGGAAAAGATGAAAATCGTGTAAAAGATGTTATTTCCTTTTATAAAGATTATAAGTCCTCAATAGATAACATTTCGAAAATTATTAAGCCTGGTGGCTATGTATGTTACGTTGTTGGCAATAGGCGTGTAAAAGGTGAAACAATACCAACAGACATTATTACAGCAGATTTTTACAAACAAAATAATTTCGAACATATAGAAACGATAGTAAGAAACATTCCTAATAAAAGGATGCCGTCAAAAAACAGCCCAACTAATGAAATAGGTAAAAAAGATGAAACGATGACCAAGGAGTATATTGTTGTGTTACAGAAGAAATATTCTTAAGCACGTAATGAATAATCAAGCTGAAGATGTATTTGATTCATAATCATCAAATTTTAATAACGACTTTCATTGAAAATTACTAAATCAACGCCTTCACCACTTCGCTCAAAACCTGTATTGCATCTTTTAATTGTGAGTCGGACAAATATGGTGCGGGACCTAACCTAAGCGCATATCCCCGATAATCTGTCCACACATTCTTTTCTCTTAAGCGCTTTGATATTTCTCCGGCAGATTCTGATTTTAGCACAAGAAAACCGGCTATGTTTTTTATTTCAACTGTTCTGTCTCTTGTAATTATTTTCGGATCAGCATCCAGCATATCGAATTCTTCAGCTAGCAAGCCTATTTGATGCTGACTGACTTCACGAAGAAACTCAGGAGTTAGTTCCATTTCCTCAAAAAATCTGAACACACCCGCAGCCCTGTAATTGCTTGCGGGGTCATAAGTAGCGCCGCCAAAACGATCGCCTTCTGTTCCGTATAAAATTTCTCCCGGTTTCTTTTTATCCGAAAGAGCAGTAAACTCGCTGAACCATCCGGTAATTACCGGACGCAGCTCACAGTCCTCCGGAAATCTCATTGCACAATTTCCTTCGCCAAGCTGACAGTATTTATATCCGCCGCCTACAATAAATGCATTATGCAGATTATTTTCTTTTACAGAGAAAGGCACAATATTTAAATGATGATAAGCATCCACCAGCAAATAAATATTTTTTTTATTGCAATAATCGGCAAGCTCATCAATCCCTGAAAGAATCTGACCTGTATTAAAAAAAACAGACGATATCAGCACTGCTGTGGTTTTGTCATCACAATGCCTAATAATTTTCCCGATTAGCTCAGATGTTGGATTAGCCGGAACTTTAATAATCTCGATTCCTTCTTCGCTTAGTCTGTCCAGCTGCCGCCTTATTGAATGAAACTCTCCGTCTGTTGTAACCAATTTCGGTTTTGATTTTAACTGTAGAGCCGATAAGAATTTTATTATTAATTCGTGAGTGCTTGCTGCAAGTGAAATGAAACCTGAATCATCATTGAGCAATCGCTTATAGCCTTGCCTCACTTCATCAGCTTTTTGAAAAGCTCTTGACCATTTTTCATCCACGTGTTCAGCCGCATCAATCCATGCCTGCTGCTGTGCCTCGAATGCAATGGCGGGCCACGCCTGATGTGAATGCCCGGTAAGCAAAATTCTTTCTTTCACTTTAAACTTCGAGTAGTAATCGGCAAGTTTATTCGGCGAACTATAGAGGTCTTCCGGTTTAAATTTCATTTTGTGAAGTCCATTCTGATTGACCATAGAAGTGGAAAGAATTTAAGCGAGAGGGTAGTCATTAGATATTTCACCCCGTCGGAGCCGCCCGTTCCTTGTTTAGTTCCGATAGTTCTTTCAACCATTTTTACATGCCGGTAACGCCATTCCTGAAAACCCTCATCAAGGTCGAGCAGTAACTCGCAGAACTGAGCTATGTTGTGGTTGTTCTTATAAACATCGATAAGAATTTTTTCCAGTTTATCAGACTCGTTATTGTTCAACATATTATCTGTAATCGGGTAACGGTTTATTCTTAGAAATATCAAAAAGTCCTGCCATAAAGTTGATGATTCATATCTTTGCTTCAACTTATTGAATTCATCAGAAGATGGATCAAATCTGTTAAGTGTTTTTTCATTTTTAAGCCCGAGTGAAAATTCAAGCTCGCGAAACTGGAAGGACTGAAAACCACTTGCTGATTCCAATCTGTCCCGAAATGTCAGAAACTCAAGCGGAGTCATTGTTTCGAGTATATCTGTTTGATGAACAAGAACTTTAAGAATCGTCAGAATTCTTTTCATTGTATGAAGTGAGCGCGGAAGTTCATTCTCAGGAAGAAGTTTTTTCAAATGATCAACTTCATGTAAAATCTGTTTAAACCAAAGCTCGTACGCCTGATGAATTATTATAAAAAGCATTTCATCATGTTCAGGTCCTTCAGATAAGGGTTTTTGAATATTCAGGAGTGATTCGAGCTTCAGATAATCGGAATAAGTTAAAGACATTTGGTAAACAGGGTTGTTATATGAATATTGATTTGATGGTTAAATATTGCAAAAAATCACGATTTCAACAATTTTTTTATTCATTATGGTTTAAAAAATTCAGAGTATATCCGAAACGGATAATTTTTAATTAAAGTTTGCAATCTAAATTGAATTCCAGCCGCACAAGCGTTATTTTTGGAACAGAAGTTAAATCAAGTCGCAATTTAAACCCAATATGGAGTATTTATGATTAATAAAATTCAAGAGCTTCTCGGCAAAGAAGCAGACGATCTGTTGAAATACAAAGCCAAATTTCCGAAAGAGCAGTTGAATCTGCCGGGGCCTGATTTCGTGGACAGAGTTTTTGCACATACAGACAGGAATATCAGGGTATTGTCAAATCTTCACAGAATTTATAATACAGGCAGATTAGCAGGAACCGGATATCTTTCAATCCTTCCAGTTGACCAGGGAATTGAGCACAGCGCCGGCGCATCATTTGCACCTAACCCGATTTATTTCGATCCTGAAAATATTGTCAAGCTTGCTATTGAAGGCGGCTGCAATGCCTGCGCCTCTACACTTGGTGTGCTTGGTATGACTGCAAGAAAATATGCATATAAAATCCCTTTCATTGTTAAGATAAACCATAATGAGTTGCTAACCTATCCTAACAAGTTCGACCAGATAATGTTTGCAAGTGTTGAGCAGGCTTACGATCTTGGCGCTGCAGCAGTTGGTGCAACAATTTATTTTGGCTCAGAAGAAAGTACCCGTCAGATAGTTGATGTAAGCGAAGCATTCGAGTTTGCTCACGAACTTGGTATGGTTACAATTCTTTGGTGCTATCTGCGAAATAGTGAATTCAAAAAAGATAAAGATTATCATGTTTCTGCTGATTTAACCGGGCAGGCAAATCATCTTGGGGTTACTATTGAAGCGGATATCATCAAACAAAAGCTTCCGGAAAATAACGGCGGTTATAATGCGCTTAAATTCGGAAAGACTCACAAAAAAGTTTATTCTGATTTAACAAGTGATCATCCGATTGATCTGTGCAGGTACCAGGTAATTAATAATTATATGGGAAGGGCAGGATTGATAAACAGCGGCGGCGCATCCGGCGAAAATGATTTTGCTGAAGCGGCTAAGACTGCCGTTATAAATAAACGCGCAGGCGGTATGGGATTAATCTCCGGCAGGAAAGCTTTCCAGCGCCCGATGGAAGATGGTGTTAAGCTCTTAAACACTATTCAGGATGTTTATTTAACGAAGGAAGTAACTGTTGCTTAAAACAAAACAGGGGATTTGATCTTCTCAAATCCCCTGTTTAATCGTAATTATTTCAGCAAACCTTAAAGCCCCAATAAATAGTCAGCCATCTTACCCAAATCTTTAACATCTACGTGACTAAAAGACGGCATAATTATGCCCGGATATTTTTGCTTGTATACTTTAAATCGTTCCGAATCCATAAAAGATGATGGGCTGCGAAGATAATTTATAAGCATGTCCCGGCTCCAGTACTGAGCAATTCCTCTTAATGGAGGTCCCTGTACTGAACCATTCAGACCGCTGCCATGGCATGTAACACAAGCCCACTTAACAAATAGTTCTGTTGCGGTTAAATCTTCGCTGGAAAGATTGGATTGAGTTTGTCCCTGCGACATCCCCGGCGGGTGCTGCGGTGTAACGCTTTCTTTAGTTAATCTGCCAAGCATAAATAAAGCAATAAATAATACAAGGAAAACAGCAACCCATATCTGTGGTTTTGTCATATTTATTCAACTTTCTTAAAAAATAAAAAATTATTCAATTTGAAAAGATGCACTTACAACAGCGGTAATTTCTTTTTCGATCGAGCTAAGGTCATTTATTCCATAATCAGAAATCATATTAGATAATTTGGGAGTTATTTGCAGTACTCCCATTCTTGCATTGCGCATAGGACCAAGATTTCTTCCGGTTGACTCGGCAATTTTTATCGCTCTTTCCATCGCATCTTTTGCAGCGGCAGCCTGCACCTGAATTTTAATATCAGCAAGATTTGTGTAATGATATTCAGGCATATCAACCGAAAAAGTAACTCCTCTTTCAACAAGCGATGCAATATCAAGCGAAACAGCCTTAATCTTGTTTACATCTGTAGAAATTATTTCTATTCTCTGGTTATAAGTATAACCGATAACTCTGCCTGTCTGATAACCCTGTGGACCAATCTCATACAATGGATAGCTGTTAATAGTAGAAAATTCGATACTCTCTTTCGGGAATCCATATTTAACAAGATAATTTATCAGGATAGGTTTTTGTATTTCGAGTTCGCGGTAGGCGTATTCGCGGCTTGTAGAACTGGTCGAAACTGTTCCGCGCAAAACTCCTAAATCAGAAACAAGCTCAAGTTTTGCAGAACCGGTTACAGTTATTGTTTGATTTGCGCTTTGGTTCGCTCTCCATGAAGTAACAAAAATTATTACGCCTATGATAAAAGCAATACCAAGTATAGAAAAAGAAACTATCTGATTAGTTTTTTCGTTCATAGTGTTATATTGGTTATTAATCAGCTTTATTAATTAAGGCAAGTGCAAATTACCTAAAAAGGTTTTTTTTAACAACAAATTTCATTTTATCTTACTGATAAACTTAAAGATTAACATGAGATCACCGAACAGACTATTCAAAGAAAAAAGCCCTTACCTGTTACAGCACGCTTACAATTCGGTTGATTGGTTTCCCTGGAATGAAGAAGCTTTCGAAAAAGCCAGATCAGAGGACAAACCAATATTCCTCTCCATTGGTTATTCTACCTGTCATTGGTGTCATGTAATGGAAAAAGAATCTTTTGAAGATAATGAAGTTGCCGCTTTGATGAATGATGCTTTTATCAACATAAAAGTTGACAGGGAGGAGCGCCCCGATATTGATACAGTTTATATGAGCGTATGTCAGATGATGACCGGCGGGGGCGGCTGGCCAATGACAATTATCATGACTCCCGATAAAAAGCCTTTCTTTGCAGGTACATACTTCCCTAAAGATAGTCGGTATGGTAGAATCGGAATGCGTGAACTTGTGCCGCGAATAAAAGATGTCTGGCAAAATAAAAGAGATGAAATAAATAAATCTGCACATGAAATAACCGAAGCACTCAGAAATTCATCCGGCTCAACAAATGGCAGTCAGTTAAATGCAGACGTCCTTTTCAGAGCATTTAATGAATTTGAAAATCGTTTTGATAATGTGTACGGCGGATTTGGAAGCGCTCCTAAGTTTCCATCACCCCATAATCTTTCTTTTTTATTAAGATATTACAAGCGCTCCGGGAATACTCACTCACTTAATATAGTTGAAAAGACTTTAACTGAAATGAGAAAGGGTGGTATCTATGATCAGATCGGTTTTGGTTTTGCACGTTACTCAACAGACAGAGAATGGCTGGTCCCTCATTTCGAAAAAATGCTTTACGATCAGGCACTCATTGCAATAGCATATACAGAATTATACCAATTAACAAAAAATGAATCTTATAAAAAAACTGTTGAAGAGATTCTTGAATATGTAACAAGAGATATGACTTCGCCCGAGGGAGGGTTCTTTTCTGCTGAAGATGCGGACAGTGAAGGTGAGGAAGGTAAATTTTATTTATGGACAGTTGACGAAGTAACGGAATTCCTTGAAAAGGATGAAGCAGATATAATAGTCAGTCTTTTTAATCTTAAACAAGATGGTAACTGGATTGATCCTGTGCACGGCGGCAGTAACGGAACAAATATTCTGCATATAAAAAAAACACCCGAAGAAATTTTTCCTGATAATGATGCTCGAAAATTTTTATCAACAGATGAATTTGAATTAATAAGAAAGAAACTTTTCAATCATCGCGAAAAGAGAATTCATCCGCACAAAGATGATAAAATATTGACCGACTGGAACGGCTTAATGATCTCTGCTTTTGCAAGAGCTTCTTCCGCATTTAATAATGCCGGCTTTGAAAATGCAGCGGTCAAAGCAATGAAATTCATCCGGAACAAGTTATCTCAAAAATCCGGCAGATTACTCCACAGATTCAGGGATGGGGAAGCCGGCTTACAGGCACATATTGATGATTATGCATTTATTGTTCGTGCAGCGCTGGATTTATATGAAGCAACTTTTGACGTGCAGTATCTCAAGTATGCATTAAAGTTAACCGATCTTCAGATTGAACTGTTTTGGGATGATGAAGACGGAGGATTTTTCTTTACATCGAAGGACAGCGAAGAACTTATTGTACGGCAAAAAGAAATTTATGACGGTGCAATCCCGTCAGGAAATTCTGTATCTTTGCTTAACCTTTTGCGGCTTGCAAGAATAACAGGCAGAGCAGACCTCAAGAACAAAGGGGATGCTTTGGTTAAATGTTTTTCGGGCGCTGTAAGTAAAGCTCCGTTTGTATTTTCGCAGTTTTTATGCGGTCTGGATTTTCTTCTTGGTCCTTCTTATGAATTTGTTATTGCAGGAAATGACAACGATCCCAATACAAAGAAAATAATAAACCTTGTCAGGAATAAATTTATACCGAACAAAATCATTTTATTAAAGAACAAAATCAGCACAGAGCTTGATAACATTGCTACCTTCACAAAAGATCTTAAAATGATTGATGGGAAAACTACGCTGTATTTGTGCAGGGACTATACGTGTGAAGTGCCTGTTAATAATCTTAGCAAAGCAGAAGAATTAATAAACACAATCTGAACAGCAGTATAAACTTAAATTCAAATAATTGTATTTTTAATGCGAAAGTTTGATAAATAACGGAAATAAATATGAAGGCAGTTAAAATCAAAAATTCTGAAATGGAATATCCCGTGGGTAAAATTGTTTGCGTCGGAAGAAACTATGCCGAACACGCAAAAGAGCTTGGCAATGAAGTATCGGATAAACCGGTAATTTTCATTAAGCCGGCTTCATCCTTAATTTTTTCAGGTGATGAAATAATCCATCCGCCTTACTCCTCTGAAATGCATCATGAAGTTGAACTTGTTCTGTTGATTCGTTCAGAGATAAAAAATGCAGATGTAATTACTGCTGAGAATGCTGTTGCAGGCTATGCCGTAGGACTCGATATGACGCTGCGTGATATTCAGAAAGAGTTAAGAAAAAAAGGGGATCCTTGGACAATTGCAAAATGTTTTGATACATCTGCGGTTGTTTCAGATTTTATTTTGAAAAGCGATTACACTATCACTTACGATGAAGAAATCTCTTTAAGTGTAAATGACACAATAAGACAACGGGAAAAACTTTCAACTATGTTATTTAAGCCGGCAGAAATTGTGTCTTACATTTCATCGCTTATGACGCTTGAAAAGGGAGATTTGATTTTTACTGGAACCCCGGCAGGTGTCAGTAAAGTAGTGAAAGGTGACAGGATATTTGCGCAAATCAGTAATGTGGGAAAACTGGAGTGTCGTGTTGCATAGATGCGGCAAACTTTTAAAATAAAGTTTGTGATTCCTAAAAATCAATCATTACTGATTCAGATTTCCCAATGCT
>JBBIGV010000087.1:0-12000 GCA_037447335.1 Ignavibacteria bacterium
CACCGAGAGATGACCGGAAATAAAAGTAAAGGATAAGAGTATTAGTTGCTAAGAAGCTTAAAATAGTTCGGGCAGTGATGCCTGGTTAACCTGATATTAAATTATACAAAGTTAAAACAATAAAGGAAACCACAGCGACCCGCAGGTATGTCCGGGGGTTCGGAGGTGTGAACCGCTTCCTATTTTTTCATCTCTTCAATCAACTGATTTCCCTTATCCCAAACGCGCAAATCTATCCTTCCAAGCTGATGAAGCTGCATTGCTGCGGTGAAGTCATATTTAAGTGCAAGCGGTCGGCAGTCTGCACTTCTGCATAATGAGGGTGCTCTGCCATGTATGCTGCACCCGTTCTCTTCAAGATAAATGCAATCACCGTTTGGCTTATGTGCAAGCATTAATGCACCCGGAATATATGGATGCGGCTCTGTTAAATATTCTTTTGGATCATCATCCTTAGTCAATCTTACAGCATCACCCTGGCAGCACAGGGTGCAGCCGTTACAGGGCACAAACTTCGTCTTATAATTCCGTTTCTTCTGGCTCATTGTTACACGAATAATTGTTTACGGCTACAAAATTTCAGCAGTAATATACTACTTGTCAGTAAAAATTATTTGACCTGCTGGTCTTACATCAGGAAGTATTAAATGAATTTTTTTATTTATCATTCATAAGTAACACAGGGCACAAATTTTTACCGTTCATAATATTTTTCTTTACTTATTACCTCCGCTATGCATAATTTAGCATTGTAAAAATTTGAAAATGTTGAATGACAAAACCACAGAGTGTGTGGGAATTGAAACAGCGAGGGGAGAAGGTCTCTCTCAGTAATCGTTGCAGCATTATGTTTTATTCAGCGAGGTTCATACCCCATCACCAATATCTGCTTTTACAACGGAATAAAAAACTATGCTAATTTTAAAAATCATTAATAATACAGGGGCTGAATGAAATTAAGATTAACCGGATTACTAATAACTGTATTATTCTTCCTGATCATTTCAAAGAACTTATATTCACAGCAAGTTACCTTCACAATTGATACTGCAATTGAAACTGCATTAGAAAACAACCGGGAAGTAAAAATAGCTTTTATGAACGTGCAAAAAGCTGATGCAGCCGTTAGTGAAGCATTCGGCTATGCGCTTCCTTCTGTTGACCTTACCGCAAACTATTACCGCTTTGTGAGAAAACCGAAAATGCCATTCCCTGATTTTGAAGCGCTGCTCACAAATGCAACTTATGGAATTCTTTTTGAAGAGAATGTAATCCCGCGGGACGATAATAAATTCAAACCTATCAGCACTTTGCTGCAATCTTTTGTTCAAACGAATAATTATGAAGCGAGTGTTCAGGTAACGCAAACCTTATTCAGCTCTGCTGTATTTCGTGGTATCGGGTCTTCGAAAATTTATTACCAGCTTGCAAAACAGGATTACTGCAACACAGTGTCAAAAACTATTCTTACAACCCGGCAGGCGTTTTACGGAGCGCTGCTTTCGAAACAACTATATGAAATTACAAAAGCCAGTTTAGATAATGCCGAAAAAAATCTTCGTAACGTGAAAGCATTATACGAACAGGGATTTGTTTCAGAGTTTGATGCATTACAGGCTGAAGTGCAGGCAGAAAACATACGACCAGCGGTTCTTCAAATGGAAAATATGTACCGCGATACAAAAGAAAAACTTAAAATTGTTATGGGAATTGATCAGGCTGCAGATATTGAGGTGAGCGGCGAATTCAAATATGAAAACGAATCTCTTCCGGATGTTGACGAGCTTGTTGAAGAAGCGCTTAAATCCAATACCGGAATAAAAACGTTGGATTTAAAAATGCAGGTAGATGATGCCTTCATTGATCTTTACAGGGCAGAGTACTGGCCTAACCTGGCTGCTTTCGGTAATTTCACCTATGCAGGCTCGGCTGATAACTGGAAGTTTCAGAATTATTCTTCCGCTACAATCGGATTAGGTTTTTCAATGAATCTTTTCGCAGGCGGCAAATCAAAACAGCGGGTTGAACAGGCACACATAACTGCTCTTCAGACTGAAGAACAATTAAAACAACTTAAAGATTTTATTGCATCGGAAGTTAAAGGCAAAGTAAATGAGATTGCCAGGGTAAAATCAACTATCGAAGCACAGCAGCGAAATGTAACGCTCGCTGAAAAGGCTTACGATATTGCTCTGGTAAGATATAAAGAGGGAACCGGCAGTCAGCTTGAAATTCAGAATGCGGATATGTCGTTAAGACAGGCAAGAACTAATTTGCTTCAATCAATCTACAGCTACAAAGTCACTATGTTCGAGCTTGATCAGCTATTAGGTAAAATAGATCCGGAGCATCAGGATGTTCTCAGAAGAATTGAACAATAAAAATTATGACCTATATATGGAGAAAGTTTTTATGAAATGGCGATTTATTATTTCACTTACTCTCTTATCAGCGGCTTTAATTCTGCTTAACGGATGCGGCAGTGGTGAAGCGGAAAATAATCAGAGTCTTGAAGAGATCAGATCAGAGCGGGGTGTGCCGGTTCAAATTGAAGTTGTGCAGCCCCGTTCATTCGAAAAATATCTGAGCTACTTTTCAAAGCTAGCGGGTATCAAAGAAGCTACAAAAGGCGCTATGGTCGGTGGAAAAATTCAGAAAATAAGGAACAGGATCGGGGATTATGTTAATGAAGGCTCTGTAGTTGTTGAATTCCCTACCGATGTTCCTTCGATGCAGTATGAGCAGGCAAAAACAGCATATGAAAATGCAAAGCGCAATTACGAGAGAATGAAAGCTCTCCTTGCAGCCGGCGAAACTTCGCAATCAAATTATGATGCCGTTGAAATGCAATACATAGTGGCTAAACGAAACTTCGAATCTGTAAAGCAGGTGCTATTTATTGATGCACCGTTCAGCGGGACGATCATTGACATCAAAGTAAATGAGGGAGACTACGTAAAAAATGAAGCCTATCTCTTTACAATTGCCCAGCTTCAAAAAATGCGGGCTAAAATATGGGTGTCTGAAAAAGAAATTTCTTTCTTCAAAAAAGGGATGAAAGCAGTTGCTGATATCGGAGGAAAAGAATTTACCGGCACAGTTGCAGAAATCTCAATGGCAATAGACCCTTACAAGCAGGCTTTCTTTGTTGGGGTTGAGTTTGATAACTCAAAAAGAGAATTAAAAAGTGGTGTTACTGCTGATATTAAGGTTCTCGTTTACAGTAACCCGAAGGCTATAGTAATCCAGAGAAATCTTATTTCCTCAGACAGTCAGGGCTATTTCGTTTATTTAGAAAAAGATAACACTGCACACAAAAGATACCTCACTACCGGTCAGGAAAGCGGGATTGATATTGAAGTTCTGAGCGGATTGCAGGAAGGCGACCGGTTGATTACAGGCGGCGCCGCACAGCTTGAGGATGGAATTAAAGTTAACGTGATCAAATAAAGGGACCAAAAATGTTTCTAGCTAAAATTTCTCTCAATCGTCCCGTAATGACCACGGTGGGTATTCTCGCCTTTCTCATTTTCGGTATAATCGCTTTTTTCAAACTAAATCTTAATCTCCAGCCGGATGTTGAAATACCGTTCGTTACAATATCTACCATCTATCCCGGTGCCGGTCCAAAAGAAGTTGAAACTCTTATCACAAAAAGAATCGAAGAAGTTGTTTCTACCATCAGCCAGATAGAAAGAATGGAATCATTTTCGCTTGATGGTATGTCGATCATTATAATAGAGTTTCAGATCGGTAAAGATGTAAACGTAGCGAATCAGGAAGTAAAAGATAAAGTAGATGAAATTCTGATTGAGCTTCCCGATGATGCAAAAACACCAATCGTTCAAAAGGTAGATTTAAAATCCTTTCCTGTAGTAGATGTTATTCTCAGCGGCGACCTCGATTCAAGACAGCTTTATGAAATTGCAGATAAAATTCTGAAGGACCGTTTCTCTCAGATTGAAGGCGTTGCAAAAGTTCAGATAACAGGCGGGCAGGAGCGTGAAATCAGAGTTGAACTTGACAACAAAACAGTTTATGAAAATATTATTTCTTTTCCGCAGCTTAGTCAGATTTTATCTATACACAACATGGATATTCCCGGCGGCTACTTCCAGGTTGGCAGCCAGGAATATACAGTAAGACTCGACGGTCAGTTCAGAGACCCGGAAACTATAAAAGAGCTTGAAATTCCAACCGCGTTCGGACCCAAAAAACTTCGCCAGATCGCTAACGTTATCGACGGCGGTAAAGATATAAGACAAAGATCGATTTATTTTGATAACTTAACCAAAACACGAAATGAAAATGTTGTAAGACTCGGAATTGTAAAAAGCGCCGAGGGCAACATAGTTCAGGTTGCTGAAGCAATAAAAAATTCGCTGCCGGATATACGAACTGCTGTGCCCGAAGGATGTTCAATTGAAATTGTAAGCGATCACTCAGTTTATGTTGAAAGCAGTGTGAACGATACAATGAGCAACATTATTCTTGGTGTGATATTCACAGGAATAGTTCTGTTTATATTTTTACATGACTGGCGGTCAACTCTTATCATTGCCCTCTCAATGCCTACTTCTATAATCTCAACTTTTCTTTTATTCCAGGTGTTTGGGCTTACTCTTAATATGATGACGCTGATGGGATTGTCTGTATCAGTCGGTGTGCTGGTTGCAAATTCTATCGTAGTGCTCGAAAATATTTTCAGGTTTAAGAAAATGGGGCAGTCAACCATTCAGGCATCCTACAATGGTACAAAAGAAGTTGCTGTTGCAGTAATCGCAGCAACTTTAACAAATATAGTCGTCTTTCTTCCGATAGCTAACATGTCATCTTTGGTAGGGATGTGGTTGAAGGAGCTGGCGCTTGCCGCAGTATTTGCTACTATCTTTTCTTTAATTATGTCCTTCACATTAACCCCGATGCTTGCATCCTTTATCCTTTCAAAAGAACATAAAGCAGGCAAACTTAAAGAGGCATTCAACCGGTTTGAAGTAAAACAAACTAATCTCTATCGTAAATGGCTTGCATGGGTATTGAAGAACAAACTGATCAGCAGTGGAGTGGTTATTTCTTCTTTCGTGCTGCTTGTTTTTACATTTGCAGCATTCGGACCTCATCTCGGATTCGAGTTCCTTCCGGCAGGGGACGATGGAAAAATAAAAATTGAAGTTGAACTGCCCGAAGGTTTTAACCTCGATGCAACTGCTAAAGTTATGTTTGAAATAGAGAACAGGATAAAGAAATTTGATGAGGTTGAATTGATCCTAACCGATCTCGGACGAATGAGCGAACTGGATATCGGTTCAAACATGGCAAGAATGGATATTCAGCTCTCGGATGTGAAGGAAAGAGATATTCACGTACAGGAAATGATTTCGGTTTTCGTTAAAGAGCTTTCGGATGTTCCTAACACAAGAATTAAAGTTGACCTTGCCTCGCAGATGGGCGGACCGGGCGCACCTGTGGAATTTTTCCTTATGGGACAGGATCTCGATGAACTCGAAAAATATAAAGATGAAATAGTAGCGCGGGTTAAAGATGTTCCCGGTTTAATAAACTTCGATCAAAGCTCGCGCGCAGGTAAACCGGAAATTACCGTTTATCCGATAAGAGAAAAATTGAATGATGCCGGTGTAAGCGTAATGGACCTCGCTTTTACTTTGCGGGCTGGTATAGAGGGAATTCAATCATCAAAATACAGAGAACTTGGTGACGAATACGATATCACCGTTACACTTGATGATGCTTCCGTTGATGCGCCTGAAAAAATTGGTAATATAACTGTTGCCACCCAGCTTGGCGCAATGAGATTATCGCAGCTTGCCGATGTAAGGTTCACTACCGGTTATACGAAGATTCTGCACAGGGATAAATTTACATCTATACAGTTTACCGGCTCACCCGCTGCAAACGTGCCGCTTGGTAATATTACAAGTGAAATAGACCGCAGACTTGCAGATCTTGAACTGCCTCCCGGTTATTACATAAGATGGGGCGGTAATGTTAAAATGATGACTGACATGATCGAAGATATGATCTTCGCCTTTTTCCTCGCGGTGCTTTTAACTTATATGCTTCTTGCGGCAATACTTGAAAGCTTCTGGCAGCCGGTGCTGATCATGCTTACAGTAGTGCTTGCAATGATAGGCGTAGTCTTCTCACTCTTTATTACAAATACATCATTCAGCGTTACATCTTTAATGGCTATAATAATGCTTATCGGTATTGTAGTGAACAATGCAATCCTTATGCTCGATTACACCAACGAGCTTGTTCGGGGAAAAAGTTACACTGCCAGGGATGCGCTGCTCGAAGCTTGCACAACAAAGTTGAAACCGATTTTAATGTCAACCACCGCTATCATACTCGGTATGCTGCCGCTTGCGCTTGGAATTGGTGATGCAGGTAAAGAAATGCGAATTCCTCTTGGTGTTGTTGCCATCGGCGGACTTGCAGTATCAAGTGTACTTACACTTTATGTTATACCTGCTATTTACTTTATAACATCAAAAGCAGGTGTTAAAATCAGAACGAGAGAAAAAGTAGTTTAATTTATAAGTTAACCTGGAACAATACTGTATTGTTTTTCCTGTCCGGACGTTTCGGGTTAGCTTATATTATTCCCCCCACATTACAAATTTATTGCAATGTTTAAGTATCTGACGTTATCTTGAAACCGATATTTATAAAAGAAATTTTGAAATCTGCACAACTCATCAGGATTAAACCTGTAATAGTCAGGCATTCCAAAAATAAAATCGAAAATGTATTTATCTACCTCAACGCTTCTACATCATCAATAGTTTTTGGAATGGGTTTACCAAGAACTCTGTGTCCTCTCTTATCAACCACGATATTATCTTCTATCCTTATTCCGCCAAAATTTTTATAGCGTTCAACCTTTTCATAATTAATGAACTTCGTATGCTTCTTTTCAGCTTTCCATTTATCAATTAATTCAGGAATAAAATAAATGCCTGGCTCGACTGTAAAAACAAAACCCGGTTGTAATGGACGTGCAAGCCTGAGATATGCAAGCCCGAACTGATCACTTCGTTTTACTTCTTTACTGTATCCGACGAAGTTTTCGCCAAGCCCTTCCATATCGTGCACATCAAGCCCGAGCATATGACCAAGTCCGTGCGGAAAAAACAGTGCGTGCGCGCCTGCATTTACAGCTTCATTTACACTGCCTTTCATTAATCCGAGTTCACGAAGTCCGGTGGTAATAACCTTTGCCGCGTGCAGGTGTACATCTTTAAACCTTACGCCCGGTTTTATCATTTTAATTGCTTCCATTTGAGATTTCAATACTATAGAATAAATCTCCTTTTGCCTTTGTGTAAATTTCTTGCCGGCAGGAAAAGAACGTGTAATATCGCTTGCATAATACAAAAGCGACTGCGCACCAGAATCATTCACAACAAGATCTCCATCTTTGAGCTTGTTGTCATGATAATGGTTGTGAAGAGTCTGCCCGTTTATAGAAAATATAACCGGAAAAGAAACACCTTTACCAATCGATAGCGCAATCCCTTCTATTGCACCGGCAATTTCCCTTTCATACATACCCGGGCGTGAAACTCTCATTGCATAAGTGTGCATCTCATAAGCAATATCAAGTGCGTACTCAATTTCTTTAAGCTCCTCGCTGCTTTTTACCGAACGCTGCGCAACAACCGACTCGAGAAGCTTAACCGAGCAGTATCTCTTAACAAATTCATGTTTTATCCCCAGCAGGGTGCTGATCATCAAAATATTGTTCCACCTGTACTGCGGAAGGTAATGAACCGCCCTGCTACCGGCAATTGCAGCATCAACAATTTCCTGTAAAGCAGAGAGCGGTTTTGAATTTTTAACACCCGCCATTACGGCTTTTTCTTTAATTGATTTCTGAGGTCCCATCCATACTATATCCTCAACTGTAAAGTCATCTCCGAAGAGATAGTCTTTATTCTCATCACAATCAATAACCCCTATAAGGTTTGCCTGGTCAATTCCGAAATAGTAAAGAAATGTACTGTCCTGCCTGAACGCGTACATATTTGCATTATAGTTCATTGGTGATTCTTCATTGCCCGGGAAAATAATAATACCCGACTTCACGTTTTTCCTGAGTAATTGCCTGCGTTTTGTATATGTTGCCGAATCGAACATGAGCACTCTCCTTCCGGAATTTAAATTGAACGATGCTTGTGGTTGTAACTTGTCATTTATAATAATTATTTGTATTTCAAACGTAAATTATGAGAGTATAGAGAGAATTTCAATTAAATCGTTTACGCAGCCAGAAAATTCTTAAACTTTTTCAGATGGATATGTGTTAAGGTATGAAACCAGTATATTTTAAGGTACTAAAATGAAAGACACAATCTATAATTATTCTGCAACATCAATTGAAGGGAATGAAATAAGCTTTTCGGATTATAAAGGAAAGGTTTTATTGATCGTTAACATAGCAAGCAACTGCGGCTTTACCCCGCAATACAGTTCTCTTCAAAAGCTGTATGAAGAATACAAGGATGACGGGTTTGAAATATTAGCATTTCCCTGCAATCAGTTTGGCAAGCAGGAACCGGGCAGCGATGATGATATTAAGTTATTCTGTGAAGAAAAATATAAAATCTCTTTTCCGCTTTTTACCAAAGCGGATGTTAATGGAAAAAACGAATTACCGCTATTTACTTTTTTAAAACATGAACAACCGGGAGCGCTGGGCATGCAGGATATCAAATGGAATTTCACAAAATTTCTTATTGATAGAAAAGGCAGCGTAGTTAAAAGATATGCTCCTTCTACAAGACCTGAAAGGATCGGGAATAAAATATCAGAGTTATTAAAGCAACAGCGCTAATCAAAAAATGTTTTTCTGCCGGGGTTTAAAAGGTGTTCTTTTATTTCATTAATATGCTTTAGGTTTGTCCTGTGATGAGACAATGGGGGAAGGCTTTCAAACGAAAAGAATGCAGCATCAAGAGTTTCATTGCTTGGTTTTGCTTCACCGCTAATCAGCTTGCAGAGAAATACAATTTTAAATGCGTGAAAAAATTCCAGGTCGTGTTCCGAGCGGTTAGCATCAAAAACACCGATTACCTTAATGGGTTCAACTGTGAACCCGCTTTCTTCCTTAGTTTCGCGAACTGCCGTTTCGGAAGGGTGGTCACCAACATCAGCCCAGCCGCCGGGCATTGTCCATCTTTTATCCATACTTTCCTGCACAAGTAAAATCTTACCATCATTTATTACTGCGCTCCTCACATCAATTTTGGGTGTTGCATAACCAGGATGAGTAAGAAACAATTTCTTCACATCTTCTTCATCAAGATGAGAGCAGGCTGAGGTAATTTCAGCGGCAATACCTGCAAGTCTTTCATAGCGCTGCCGGTCATACTCAGAATTACAGAACGCAAGTCCTGATTGGCTAAGTGCCTGGACCTCACGCGCCCATTGAAGCCATCGAACGGATTTTTTGTCCATAGTCTTTTTCACTTCATTTCAAATCTAAACAAATATGTGTTTAAATATTTATAAAAGTTTTAATTATTTTAGACGCGAGGGAGTAAACTTATTTATCAAATAGTTACAGGAGTCTTTATGGAACCAATCATTTCCCACTGGCTTCCGATAGTGCTGTCAGCAGTTGCAGTATTCATTATAAGTTCTGTAATACATATGGTATTCACTTATCACAACAGTGATTTCAGTAAGCTGCCTTCAGAAGCTGAAGTAATGGATGACCTGCGAAAAGCCAACTTACCACCCGGCAATTATATGATGCCGTACGCATCAACAAACAAAGAGAGGCAAACGCAGGAATATATTGATAAGATGAACAAAGGACCTGTTGCTTTTATAAGGGTTTTTCCAACAGGTCAATTTAAAATGGGAGGCACTCTTTTCCAGTGGTTCGTGTATTGTATAGTTGCAGGTGTGTTTGCCGCATACATAGCCGGGCATTCGCTGCCATCCGACGCATCCTACCTTCAGGTACTCAGGATTGCCGGGGCAAGTGCATTTGCAGGCTATACGCTTGCATTATGGCAAAATGCAATCTAGTTTACACAAAACTGGAAAGCCACTTTAAAATCAACCTTTGATGGTTTGGTATATGCACTATTTACCGGAGGAATATTTGGGTGGTTGTGGTGATTAAATTTTAGTTGCTCGACGGCTGATTGGAGCAATGGTCTAAACAACCACAATAATGGATGTCATTTGTCAATCGCAGAATGCCGCTTATTTTTTAACACATAGGCACATAGAAAACATAGAAATACATTGACTATGTGCCCTATGTTTCTACGTGGTTAAACATCTATTTAGTTCTTTTGGCAAAACTATCTTTCGAAGTTAGGATACACCAAAAGAAATTAGCTAAAGCTGCAAAGTTTCAATCCAGGGCTGTCCAAAAAGTAAGGAACGATAATTGAAAATAATAGAGAGAGACTTCTGAAAAATTTGGATATTTAATAGAGAACTCATTTAATCGATTTTTTTGAGAATTTATCGGAGCTTGCACTATAAATTTATTTGTGTTTTTTGTTCTTTGACATAACTTGCTTGACGGCAGTCAGGTTGAAAACTAAATTAAACTAATTTAGATGGTTACTTTAACATCTTAACCTGTTGCAGTTATTAGTTTTCTAATGTTGTAAACCAAGGCTGCCATTATAAATTCAAATCGGTTTCGCCTATGGGCTTCGTCTTCGACTACGCCCCATTATTAAGTCATAGTAACTGCACCTTTGATAATTAAGGATTCGCTTCATATACGCAAATGGTCTTTCTTGAACGGGCGAAATTATAAATGAAGCCCTTCAACTTTATTCCTTACGCTTGAAAGTAATTGGTTAAGTTTTATCTCTGATTTACTCAAAGGCTTATTCCGGTATCCTTTCGATAGTATGCCGTCGAAAATATTTCTTTTCTCCAATTTCTTTCTTCTGTTTTTATTCGCGTAGCCTTTATCGGCAAAGAAAGCTTCTTCGGAATAATCTATCAATTGATCAAATTGACTTGAATCGTGGATACTGGCTTTAGTAAATCCAACTGTTTTGATAATCTCGCTGTCTTCATCTATTGCTATATGTCCTTTATAACCATAGTAGGTTTTACCTCTTTTTTTTGTGAAGTCGGCATCTTTATCCCTATTGCTGGTAGAAGTAGCTTGCGCTTGTTTTATTGTTGCATCTACTATGGTTCCTTTCCCAACTATTAGATTCAAGCTCTTTAGTTGTTTGTTGAATTCGTAAAAAGGGCTTCGTCTTCAACTACGCCCGTTCAAGATAATTTCTTATCCAATTCAAGGCGAGCAAAGATTTCACGATAACGGCAGATAGTTGTTTCATCTGGTATTGAATCCAGGCTGTTTAAGTCAAGAAATATTTGAAAGCTGCGTCTATCTGCTATTTCTTCTTCCAATCTTGGGTCGGAAAGGTTATAAATAGTTTGCAGAATAAAGCATTTGACTATAACCAGTAAATCTATTGTTCTTCTACCGGCTGGCGAAGGGCTTTGTCTTTGACTTCGCCCGTTCAAGAGTTATTTTCTTTTTGCTTTGATATTATTTCCTCTAATAGGCTTCGTCTTCGACTACGCCTCATTAAATTGGTTTAAGGAGTTTTGCCCAATCAATCTTTGATTTTATTATTTCTAATGCTTGTTTGCTTTGAGTTTTAATATGTTTATTGAATGTATCATTTGCTGCTGACTTGAATGGGCGAAATTATAAATAAAGCCCTTAGTGAACAGATCGACATTATTTATTTTGTTGCTTCTCATTTTAAATCCTTGTTTTGTGCAGCCAATGCTATTTAAATTTTTAATTAATGTCAATTAATTTTTCAGAAGTTTCTAATAGTAAAACTGCATCAGGGCAGAGGTGGTATGGAAAAGAAGATAGGAGAGTTAAAACATCAGATAAATTTAAGTCATTTACCTTGCGGACAGTTTAATGCAAATTCTGAGTCTGTAAAATAATTTGTGTAAATGGGATTT
>JBBIGV010000088.1:0-11351 GCA_037447335.1 Ignavibacteria bacterium
CGAAGATTATTTATTATACCAGAACTACCCCAATCCCTTCAACCCGTCAACAACCATTCGTTATGATCTGCCCCAACCAAGTATTGTTGAATTAACCATCTTTGACATTCTTGGGAGAAAAGTAAAAACGCTTGTCAATAACGAGTCAAAACAAGCAGGCAGGTATGAGGTAAGTTTCAATGCAAGCAGCCTGCCATCCGGTGTATATTTTTACCGCATTACCGCCGGTGATTACGTAAGTACGAAGAAGATGCTGCTGGTCAAGTAGTTTGCTGTAATATTAAGCATTTTGTTTTTAGCCGCCGGTAAATCAAGCCGGCGGTTTTTTGTATTAATAATGCAAGTTATTCTTTCTTGCGAAGGATAAATCGTTTTTCTATTTTTATTATGAAAACAATATGAATTGGAATTAATATATAGTGAATTTTTTTTGTGTGGATTCATTATGAGCAGAATTATCCAACTAAAACCGCTTCTCGAACACCACTACAATGCATTTGACAGGACAAAAATTTCACCCGACCCTCTTCAGTTTCTTCATAAATTTAAAAATGAAAAAGATATTGAGATCATTGGATTTATATCTTCTGTTTTTGCGTACGGAAATGTAACGCAAATCATCAATATATTAAATAAAATTACTGCATTCCTTGGAAGACATCCACACAAAAAAATAAAAGAGCTCAACAATGATGAGATAAAATCACTATTCAAAAACATTTTCCACCGGTTTTATACAGGTAAAGATATTGTATCTCTCTTTATCATTTTAAACAGAGTTCTGAATGAATTTGGTTCAGTAAAAAATTTATTCATGAAAGGATATGATGATTCACAGCCGAATCTTAAAATTCCCATAAAATCTTTCCGTGAAAATATTTTGCTTATTGCGAAAGCAAATAAGATCCAAATAACTCCCGGCATACTGTTCATGTTTGCTGATCCTTACAATGGAAGCGCATGCAAACGGATGAATTTATTTCTCAGATGGATGGTAAGAAAGGATGAACTTGATTTCGGTTTGTGGGCCAGCCCGTCCGGCAGGCGGGATGGAATTCCCCCTTCAAAACTAATCATTCCTGTTGATACACACATTGCACAAATTTGCCGGAGCCTTAATATTACAAAACGTAAAAATATAAGTTGGCTGATGGCTGAAGAGATAACGGAAAATCTTAAAAAGTTTGATCCGGTCGACCCCGTCAAATATGATTTTGCTGTTTGCCATATAGGTATCCGGGGGTTGAATTTTAATGTAAATCCTGCTAAAAGAAGATCTTAAGTTTTCGTTAATTCCACATCTTAGGCAAAGATTCAGTAAATTTATGAAACAATTTTAAGAATTTTTTATAATTCAAACGAAAGGATAAGAAAGGAAGAAAGTTATGGGAGCAGTATTAGGTCACCTCGAACCTCACGGAATCTGGAATCAATTTGAAGAAATCTGTAAATATCCCCGTCCTTCGAAAAAAGAAGAGAAAATTGCCGCTTACATTGTGTCGTTTGCTAATCAGCACAATCTTGAAGTAACAAAAGACAAATTCGGCAGCATATTGATAAGAAAACCCGCAATGCCCGGAAAAGAAAATCTGAAAACAGTAGTGCTCCAAAGCCATATTGATATGGTATGCGAAAAAAACCGCAGCGTTGAACACGATTTTGATAACGATCCGATACAGCCATATATTGATAACGGATGGGTTAAAGCGAAAGGAACAACTTTGGGCGCCGATAACGGAATTGGTGTTGCGGCTGCTCTGGCAGTCCTTGAATCGAATGAAATTCAACATGGTCCGCTTGAAGCATTGTTTACTCTTGATGAAGAAACGGGATTAACCGGAGCGGCAAAGCTTCAGAAGAACTGGCTGAAAGCAGATATTCTGATCAATATGGATTCTGAAGAAGAAGGCTCACTTTACATCGGTTGTGCCGGCGGTAAAAATACTTATGCGAAGTTTACTGCTAAAATGGAAAGAGCGCCGCGTAATTATTCCGCCGTTGAAATAAATCTTAAAGGATTAAGAGGCGGACATTCGGGCATAGAAATACAGGCAGGCAGAGGTAATGCAGTTAAACTGATGGCAAGACTTCTGTGGGAATTTACAAGCGAAAATAAAATAAGAATTGCTTCGATTAACGGAGGCAATAAGCATAACGCAATCCCTCGCGAATGTTTTGCTGTAGTTCTGGTTCCGAAAGTGAATGAAAAGAAACTCAAAAAGTTTGTTGCAAAATACAGTGATACTATCAGAGCAGAATTTGCTTCCGTTGAACCGGATCTTACAATCGAAGTGAATAAGCATGAAATGCCGGCAAAAGTAATGGATGAGAAAACTCAGAAAAATCTTATATATGCCTTATTCACAGTTCCTCATGGTGTAATTAAAATGTCTGCCGATATACCGGGATTGGTTGAAACCTCTACCAATCTTGCAGTGGTTGCAACCGAAGGCAGGATTGTAAATCTCGTTTCAAGCCAGAGAAGTTCTGCAGCTTCGGAAATAAAAGATATAACAAATGTAGTTACTGCCATTTTTGAAAAAGCAGGTGCTAAAGTAAGTTATGGCGATGGTTATCCGGGCTGGCAGCCGAATATCAACTCGGAGGCTTTGAATGTTATGAAGCAAAGTTACCGTGAGTTGTTCGGGAAGGAACCTGAAATCAAGGCAATCCACGCCGGGCTTGAGTGCGGCATCATAAAAGAAAAATATCCGGGTATGGATATGATATCTTTTGGTCCGACAATGTTCGATGTTCACTCACCTGATGAAAAGCTTGAAATAGCCACCGTGCCGAAGTTCTGGCAGCTTCTTGTTCAAACACTTGAGAATATTCCGCAGAGAGTAGTTTAATATTAGAATTCATTTCCCCGGGCAGATTGTCTGCTTCGGGGAATTTTAATGATTTTCAGATTCTTTCCTTGCTAAATAAAATTAATTTTCAGACGATTTTTCTTTAGAAATAAACTCCAATTCTTTTATTTTCACAGGTAAATTCTGTTAAGTTTTCAATCAACTAACCGGATATAAAATGGAAAACACAAATACCTCAGCCAGCACTTTGCCCCCTCCAACTCCTTTTTACAGATGGATGGTTCTGATATTCATAAGCCTTGCAATGTTCGGTAATTATTATGTATATGATAGTATCGGACCGGTATTCGATTTGCTTTCATCGCAGCTTAAATTCAGCGATCAGCAGCTTGGATTGCTTTATACAGTTTACAGCATTGCTGCTATTATCGTTTTGCTTATAGGCGGCTACATAATTGATAAGTTTGGAACAAAAAAATCCATTTTAGCATTTGCACTGATTTGTCTTATAGCAGCAGCAGTAACAGCATTTTCACCCGAATTTTATATGATGTTGGCAGGCAGATTTTTACTTGGCATCGGTGCA
The DNA here is from genome assembly GCA_037447335.1 of Ignavibacteria bacterium. GTDB lineage: Bacteria > Bacteroidota > Ignavibacteria > Ignavibacteriales > Ignavibacteriaceae > JBBIGV01. Next base: position 3,400 of record JBBIGV010000088.1, read on the forward strand.
GAACCCTTGATTGTTGCAGTAACTACAGCTTTGGCTAAATGGTTTAAGGGCAGGCTGCTTAGTCTTGCATTCGGAATAAATCTTACTATTGCAAGATTGGGTTCGTGGTCAGCAGACCTATCTCCCGGTTGGGCGCGATCTTTTTATGATAACTGGCAGGATCCGTTGTGGATTGCAACTGCCATTGCAGGCGTATCTGTTGCCGGTGCAATGCTTTATTGGTTTATGGAGCATCAGGCTGAAAGTAGATACAGCCTTGGTGAAGGTGAAGAGACGGAAAAGCTTGAGTTGAAGGGTTTATATTCTTTCAGCAAATCATACTGGTACATAGTAGCACTTTGTGTTGTATTTTATTCAACGGTGTTCCCATTCAGAGCATTTGCAATTTATTACTTCCAGCAAGCGCATGGTTTGGAACGCAATGCAGCCGGGATGCTTAACAGCCTTCTGCCGCTTGCGGCTATGATTGCAACGCCTCTTTTTGGTTTGTGGGTTGATAAAGTCGGAAGACGATCAGTATTTATGATTGTCGGAACTATAATATTATTTCCTCTGTTTCTGATCGTTACGTACGCTCCTGCTGGTCCGCTGTTATACCTTAATATACCGCTTGCCGGCAGCGGCGAAATACCACTTACACTTTTTATAGTAATGGTAATGCTGGGTATTTCTTTTTCCATGATACCTGCAGTAATGTGGCCCTCTGTTGCTTACATAGTTGAACAGAAAAGATTAGGTTCGGGATATTCGCTTATGACTTTGTGCCAGCAAATCGGAATGGCTGCAATTCCATGGCTTATCGGATTTACTAACGATGCATTTATGGCAAGCCCCGAAAATCCATCAGGTTATGCTCCGGGCATGTGGATATTTACAGCGCTTGCATCATTAGGTTTGTTTTTCTCTGTTATGCTATGGAAAACTGAAACAGGACCGGATGCACACGGTCTTGAAACCATTACTTCAAAATCTTCTAAAGAACACTGAGACAACATTATGTTTTTAATTGTTTGAAACATGAATCGATGCATTTTTAACGCTTTTATACCCGAATGAAAACTGTGCGATGAAAAAGTGCAGCAATTATCTGATTCCATTTCAGTGTTATTATTAGTAAGTTAGTGCAGAATTTCGCCTAATAATGTTGTGTTTATGCTTAAAATATTGTCGATTATAATATTAGTGTTTTTTGTTCATTCACAATCAAATGCACAAGCTTTCGGTTTTGGCTGCCTGGGACTTGTAGGCGGATATGGCGGCTTCTCCTATCAACGGTATAATCCAACCGGGCTTAATGAGTACATAGCAGTTTTTAATAAAATAAATTCCTCCACATTAAAAAATCCAATGAATAATTTTGGCGAAGCCAAAGGCTGGCGTGTTGGTGTGAATTTATTCAGAGCAAATATTACGGGGTTAATACTTACTGCTAAAGGGTTTTATCAATCATTATCTGAAAAAAACGATGCTGCTGAATCTTTTGATTCCGGAGAAGGACACACCACTTTCGAATTAGCACTGAAAAACTGGGGCGTAGGACTGGATCTTGGAATTCAACTGGTTGAAGGATTAAGCTGGAAGGTAATTGACGGCGCACTTCATTTTAACAATACTACTTTTACCAGCACTCAGAGTTTACCCGATTCTCCAACAGAAGTTTTAATTTTTAAAACCGATAAACCCGCGCTTGGTTATTCGATCGGGACGGGTTTTATTCTTGCACTTATAGAAGACTACATAAGCATTGAAGGTGCAGCAGGCTTTACTGTACTTCGTGTAGACAAATTACGAGGAGAAGATAATAACTACCTTGCATACCTTAATGATGAGAACGATACTGTAAGAAACTTCATTGAATCCGGCGGATTTAATGCGGTTATTCAAATAAATATCGGGTTTCCACTTTGAGATAATCAGATCATAGCTTGACACAACAAAAAAATCTAATCGAAATAACAGGGAGAAAAAATAATGAAACTGACTAAACTTGATTCGGCATCTATGATTGCAATACGCGATTGCATGGGAGCTAAAAAGAATGAAAAAATTTTAATCATTACTGATGAACTGAAAAAAGAGATCGGGTATTCACTATACGTAAATGCTCAAAGGCTTGGACATCAGGCTTTGTACGTTGAAATGAAATCCGGAAAAATAAACGGCGAAGAACCCCCGCCTCAGGTTGCCGAACTAATGCAAAAATTTGATGTTGTTTTCTGCCCAACAGCAAAATCCTTAACCCATACTGATGCAAGAAGAAAAGCATCGTCAATGGGGGTAAGAATTGCAACCTTTCCCGGCATAACAAAAGATGTAATGATCCGCGGAATGAATGCTGATTATAAAAAGATTGCGAAACTTTCTGTCAAACTTAAAAAAATTCTTGAAAGCGGAAGTGATATAAAGGTGACAGCCCCCGCCGGAACAGACATTTCATTCAACATAAAAGGAAGAACAGCAATTGCAAGCAAAGGATTATTTCATAAAAAAGGTGAAAGCGGTAATCTGCCTACCGGCGAAACCTTCCTTGCACCGGTTGAAGGAACTGCAAACGGTGTATTCGTTGTTGACGGATCAATGGCTGGATTCGGATTGATAAAAAATGCAAACCTGACCATAGAGGTTAAAGACGGATTCGCTACCAAAATTTACGGCGGACCAATAGCAAAAAAACTTATTGCAATGCTTGATAAAGTCGGTAAAGGCGCACGCAATATTGCCGAGTTTGGCATTGGTACGAATGATTCTGCAAAGCTAAGCGGTATTCTGCTGGAAGATGAAAAAGTTATGGGAACTATACACATTGCTCTCGGCAATAACATCACTATGGGCGGAACTTTTAATGTTCCGATTCACCTGGACGGTGTGGTTAAAAAGCCAACGGTGTGGATGGATGGAAAACTATTGATAAAGGAAGGGAACTTATTGATCTGAATCTTTTTTTTAAGAAGACAACGTTATCAAAGCCCTTGAAATCATTATCCTGAGTGTAGAGAGTTGCATAGATAAATTTTGCTGTGGCAAGAATCAGACTATCTGCCGTTGGTATTGATTTTTCAGAACTGACTTTTGCAGCTTCAATTGCGATTTCCGGAGATACATCAACCACAGTTGCCTGTTGCATTAATGCGGCTGCCTGGAGTGCACTGTTCTCATCCCTCTGTGTACTTATCTACTTATAAACCTCATAAATATTAATTGTTGACACAACCAGGTTTTTAATATCCTGTATAACTGGTGCATAGAATTTTGCATTCTTTCCATCTGCAAAATATTCCATCCAGCCTGATGAATCCACCAGATTCATTCGCGCTCAATATTTGTATTGATCCCTTTCAAAAAACCTCCTGCTTTCTTAATATCCTGAATCGGTATAAACTCAATTCTGTCACCAATATTTAGGATTTGCAGTTTCTGACCTGGTTTAAGATTAAGTTTTTCCCGCACTTTCTTTGGCATTACAACCTGATATTTGGGGGGTAAAGTTACTCTTATCATACAATTATCCTGACAATTTGCAAATAATATAAGGATGCTAATTCCGTATGTCAAAATGAATATTGAAAAACCAATAAATCTCAGCTAGAATTCAAATTGAAAGCGAGTATGAATTTTAAAAGAAACTTTCTAATTGAGGCTGTATTATTTATTTTTGAACAATAATTATAGAATAAAAAAATAACTTATGTCATTACTACCGATCACACTTTACGGGGATAAAATACTCAGAAAAATCACTCAACCGGTTGATGGTATAGATATCCAAACGATCGAGCTGATTAAAAACATGCACGAAACAATGAAGAATGCTTCGGGCATCGGGTTAGCTGCAAACCAGGTTGGTTCAGATAAATCAATTTTTGTTGTGGATATTTCTTTAATTGAAGGCTATGAAAGTCACAAGCCGATGGTGCTTATAAATCCTGAAATACTGGAAAAATCTGATGAACAAAGCGAGATTGAAGAGGGATGCCTGAGTATCCCGGATGTCCGTTTTGATATTTCACGTCCTGAAAAAATTCTTATAAAATTTTATGACACAAATATGAAAGAGCATCAGTTAGAAGCTGATGATATTTTAGCGCGCGTAATGCAGCATGAATTTGATCATCTTAAAGGTATCCTGTTTACTGATCTTCTTGACGAAAAAGATTTTAAAAAAATAAAAGTTTTTTTGAACAGAATTAAGAAAAGAAAACTTGAGATTGAATATCCGGTAAGTGAAGATACTAATTATCGTTTGATGTAAGGAGTGAAGAATGAATATCGTTTTTATGGGCACTCCTGATTTTTCTTTACCTTCCTTAAAAATACTTCTAGAAAGCCGACATAAAATTTTAGCTGCTGTAACCCGGCCGGATAAAGAACGCGGCAGGGGACGAAAGGTTTCATTTACACCCGTAAAAGAGTATGCTGTTGAGCAAAATATTCCTGTCTATCAACCCGAAAAAATTAAAGGCAATGCGGAATTTGTAGATCGGATGAAAGAACTTGAACCTGATCTGTTCGTAGTTGTAGCATTCAGAATTTTGCCGAAGGAAGTTTTTGAAATTCCCAAATACGGATCTTTCAATCTGCATGGTTCCTATCTGCCGAAGTACCGCGGTGCAGCGCCAATTCAGTGGGCATTAATTAATGGTGAAACTGAAACCGGTCTAACTACTTTTAAACTTGCTGAAAAAGTTGATACCGGGAATATATATCTTCAGCAAAAAGCTGCAATTTATCCCGAAGATAATTTTGCAACTCTTCACGACAGAATGAGCGAACTGGGAGCTAAGCTTGTCCTGGATACTGTAAATCTTATTGAGAGCGGCAAATATGAGCTAAAACCCCAGGATGATTCACTTGCTTCACCGGCTCCGAAGATAACACGGGAGATTTGTGAGATCAATTGGAATAAATCAGCTTATGAAATTCACAATCTCGTGAGAGGATTATCACCACACCCGGCTGCTTTCTTTATTTATAATGATAAGATTGTTAAAATTTATAAAACTGAAATTGTATCCAGAATAAGTTTAAAACCGTTTGAATTTCATCAAACAAAAACAGAATTAATTATTGGCTGCGGAAATGATGCACTTCAGATACTTGAAATCCAGCTGGAGGGAAAGAAACGGATGGGTATTGATGAGTTTTTACGCGGCTTCAAATTTTGATTATTACTTCAAATAACAATATTTAACGAACACAAAACAGTTTAGCAACTCAAACTATTATTTCACTTTTATCAATCAATTCAAATCTGTAAAATTGTACATAACATTAACAAGATTGAGCAAAATAATTGGACTATAAAGCATCTATTCTGGAACAGATTGGCAATACTCCGCTTATCAAACTAAATAAGATAAATCGCGGATTGAAACCTCAGATATTTGCCAAACTCGAATCCGCAAATCCGGGAGGTAGTGTTAAAGACCGCATTGGTTATAATATGATTATTGATGCAGAGCAGCGAAGTATATTAAAACCAGGTGGAACAATTATCGAAGCAACAAGCGGCAATACAGGTATCGGTCTTGCCATTACCGCTGCTGTAAAAGGTTACAGATGCATTTTTGTTGTAACTTCAAAGGTTAGTGATGAAAAAATAAATTATCTAAAAGTGCTTGGTTCTGAAGTAATTGTAGTTTCTAATCTTGTCGATCCTGATAGCCCGGAGTATTATGTAAATGTTGCCAAACGATTACACAAAGAAATTCCGAATTCATTTTTTGCATATCAATATTCTAATCCTTCAAATCCTGAGATTCATTATAAAACAACGGGACCGGAGATCTGGCGGCAGACAGATGGAAAAATTACTCACTTTGTTTCAAGTATAGGTACAGGCGGAACGATAAGCGGAACCGGCAGATATCTGAAGGATAGGAATCCGGATGTTCAAGTAATTGGCGCCGATCCTCTTGGTTCAATCTTTAAACACTATAAAGAAACCGGTGAATTAATTAAAGGCTCACCATATCTTGTTGAAGGAATTGGACAAGATTGTTTACCAGAAAATGTTCACTTCCAATATATTGATAAGATTATTAATCTTAGCGATAAGGAATCTTTTGCAGCAGCTAGACGATTAACAAAGGAAGAAGGTATTTTCTGCGGCGGCAGTACAGGCACTATTGTTCAGGTAGCGCTTGATATTTCAAAAGACCTTTCAGAAAATGATGTAGTAGTGTTTATCGTATGCGATACTGGTGAAAGATACCTTTCTAAAATGCACAACATTGAGTGGCTTAAGCAAAACAGAATGCTTGATCCGCAGGTACGCATTCTTCGTGATATATCTGACATTAAGAAAGCAAAAGGATTTGAAGAAATCATTTCTGTTAAGGAAACTGATAAAGTTAAAGATGTTCTCGAACTTATTACAAAAACAGGTTATTCAAATATACCCGTAATGGAAGGCAGGCAATCATTAGGAGCAATCCGGGAAAACCGGCTTTTATCAAAACTGGTTGATGATCCAACGCTTTATAATTCGTCTATCAAGGATGCTATGGAAGATTCACTCCCGATACTTGATGCAAAAACAGAAATAGAAGAAGTAAAAAAAATTCTAAAGAATAATTCTGCTATACTTGTAAGTGATTTTGGATTGATAACTGATATCATTACAAGATACGATTTAATTAATATTGAAAATCAATGAAATAGAGCACAGATTTTACTGATCAAACGGATTAACCCGGATTTAAGTCAGCTTTGATTTGTTAAATTAATGTCGTCTGTGTTTCATTCTTATTTATAATCAGGAGATTATTATGGGCTTCTCAACAGATGCAATACACGCAGGGCAAATTCCAGATCCGACTACCGGTGCTGTAATTACACCAATTTATCAGACGTCCACTTATGCGCAGGAAGAACTTGGTAAGCATAAAGGTTATGAGTATGCAAGAACACACAATTTTACCCGCCAGGCTCTGGAAAAAAATATTGCCACGCTTGAAAAAGGTAAATATGGAATTGCTTTTGCTTCAGGACTTGCCGCAACACACTCTTTGATGAGTCTGGTTAAAGCTGGTGATCATATAGTGATTTCTAATAATGTTTATGGCGGTACTTATCGATTATATGAGCTTAATATGAAAAATTATGGTTTGGATTTTTCGTGGGTTGATACAACAAATTTTAATATTGTTGAAAATGCTATTCGTGAAAACACAAAAATGATATTCGTTGAAACACCCACTAATCCAATGTTAAATATCACAGAATTAAAGGGTATTGCTGACATTGCAAAGAAAAATAATCTAATCTCAGTTTGTGATAACACTTTTATGAGTCCTTATTTTCAAAATCCTTTAGAGTGGGGAATTGATATAGTACTTCATTCAACAACAAAGTATTTAGGAGGACACAGCGATGTCATCGGGGGTATGCTTATAACAAGTAATGAAAAGTATTATGAGAGACTACGTTACATTCAAAATGCTGCAGGCGGGGTTCCGTCTCCATTCGATTGTTGGTTAGTTCTCCGATCAACAAAAACCCTTGCTATAAGAATGAAACAGCACGAAGAAAATGCCAAAGTGTTTGCAAAATTTTTATCTGAATCAGGTTTTGCAGAAAAAGTAATTTACCCTGGAATAAAAGAGCATCCTCAGCACGAGCTTGCAAAAAAACAAATGCGCGGTTTTGGCGGAATGGTATCAGCAGATTTTGGTTCCATTGAAAAAGCTAAAAAAGTATTAAACAATGTTAAGATTTTCACACTTGCTGAAAGTCTCGGAGGAGTTGAAAGTTTAATATGTCATCCGTCTTCAATGACACATGCTTCTGTTCCGAAAGAAGAAAGAGATAAAATGGGTTTAACAGAAAGTCTTGTTCGTTTCTCGGTTGGGATTGAAGATGTTGAAGATTTGATTGAAGATGTTAAACAGGCGCTTGGATAAAGGGAGTGTAAATAATTTTGTGTAAATGGTTAAAGCAATAGTTTAGCTAAG
>JBBIGV010000089.1:0-10835 GCA_037447335.1 Ignavibacteria bacterium
GTTAAAATTATTTGATATAAGTTTAGGGTGTCCCAATGCGTAAGTCAGGAAGAATTTTTTCATCTCTGATTAAATTTGTTTTATGCGGTTACGTAAAAAAAATAAAATTGCAGCAGCATGTTATTTTACAGAAAGAATTCTCTCAAGCGCTTCACTCTCAACAGTCAAAATCCTGATAGGAACCAAACGCGGTGTTAGTATTCTCCAGTTCTCATCTTTGGAAAAAACTTCTTTAAATAACGGCAGCGATTCATCAACCTTACCAATACTTGCAAGTGTTACAGCATGCCAGTATTTCATTTCAAGATTTTCCGGGAACATTGCCTCTGCCGCCGAATATTCTTTTGTCGCCAGTTTGAAATCGCCTTTCTCAATTGCAGCATCACCGTTGTTCATATGTTCGTAAGCGCGGAATACTTTCAGCAGCCTTTTGATTTCGTTAACAGGATCGGGATGATCTTCAACTCTTAAATCAATTATTCTGTCTTCCCATATTCTCCCGGTGGTTTCTCCTCTTACCACTAATATTGATGCTGACTGCTGACCCCTGATATCTCCACCTTCATTTTGTGCGGCTGCAAGTGCTTCAATCATTCTTTCAGCAAGCGGACCTTCGGATTCTTTGAAAGCTTTGTCCATCGCAGTCCATACTTTGTCATTAGCCATAAGGTTAGCCTGAACGGAGAAATTATCGCCAACGATGTGTCCCGCATCAGGAATACAGTTCTTACCGGTGTAAGCAGCAACATTGCCGCCTGCATCAACAATTGCAAGCTGCCGGTAATCCCTGCCGTCATCCTCCTGAACTAAAGCATCAAGAACCTGTTGAGCTGTCATTCCCTGTTTAAGCATTTCTAATCCGCGCGGCCCGAAAGAAACGTTCACAAGCGATTGTGTTGCAATTGCACCAACTCCGGCTTCAGCCCAGCTTACAATTGAGCCAACCGAAAACCAATGCGACTGAACAGCAACGCCCATTTCGCCGGTTTGAGGATCACGGGCAACAATTGAATACGTACTTGTAAAAGGCTCTTTAAAGAAAGTTACCTGAGCATTTGATTGTATCAAATAAGTTAAGCAGATAGTAAGCAGCAATAATATTTTCATTGTTCTTTTCCCATTAAAAAATATTTGTTTTCATTTAATTAAGCCTGCAAGATCAAGCAGGAAAGTATACTCGAGGGCGATATCGCGGAAGCGTTTATACCTTGCAGCAGCACCGCTGTGACCCGCATCCATATCAATTTTGAAAAGTAAAGGATTATTGTCCGTTTTCATTTCCCGGAGTTTTGCCACCCACTTTGCCGGCTCCCAGTACTGAACTTGTGAATCATGATAGCCGGTTATAACCAGCATTACAGGGTAATCCTTTTCTTCAATATTATCGTAAGGGGAATAAGAGAGCATATAGTCATAATACTCTTTTACATTCGGGTTTCCCCACTCATCGTATTCAGAAGTTGTAAGCGGAATGCTTTCATCAAGCATGGTTGTTACCACGTCTACGAAAGGAACAGAAGCAATAATTCCTTTAAAGAGATCGGGACGCATGTTTACCACAGCACCCATCAATAAGCCGCCGGCGCTGCCACCGGATGCAAACAGATTACTTTCACTTGTATATTTTTTATGTATAAGAAACTCCGCACAAGCTGTAAAATCATAAAAAGTATTTTTCTTTTTTAAGAGCTTGCCGTCTTCGTACCATTGTCTTCCCAGCTCCTGTCCACCGCGGACATGAGCTATTGCATAGATAAACCCTCTGTTAAGAAGCGATAGCCTTGCAGAGTTAAAAGTTGGGTTTGTACTTATTCCATACGAACCATAACCATAAAGCAGTAAAGGATTGTTTCCGTTTTGAATGATTCCTTTTTTGTAAACCAGAGAGATTGGTATCATTGTACCGTCGTGAGAAGGAGCAAACAATCTTTCAGTTTGATAATCTGCCGGATCAAATCTACCCAGTACTTCTTCCATTTTCAGTACGGTTTTCTCTTTGGTTCGCATGTTGTATTCGATGGTTGAATTTGGAGTTGTAAGCGAGGTATACTGATAGCGTAACACTTCAAATGAAGGTTCTCTGTTAACGGAAATAAAAGCAGAGTATGCCTCTTCGCCAAAATCGAGCAGATGCTCTGAATTATTTTTCCTGTCAATTATTCTGATAAGGTTAAGCCCGTATTTTCTTTCCTGAACAGCTATGTAATCATTAAACAATTCAAATCTTTCAAGCAGAACGCCTTCCCGATGGGGGATTATTTCTTTCCAGTTTTCTTTTGATGTATTGTTCTCATCAGCCTCAACAAGTCTGAAATTTTTTGCATTAAGATTTGTTCGAATAAAAAATGAATTTCCAAGATGGTCCAGTGAATATTCAAGGTTTCGTTCTCTCGGCTGAATTATGCGGAATATCCCATCAGGTTTATCAGCTTCAATTACACGATATTCATCAGATAGTGTGCTTCTTGTGCCTATAATAATAAACTTCCTGGATTTTGATTTGAAGACAAACGTTGAAAATGTTTCGTCTTCTTCGTGAAAAACTTCCTTATCTTTTTCTGATGAGCCGCCAAACTTATGCATCATTATTTTATATGAACGAAGGGTATGATCTTTTAAAGTATAGAACAATGTTTTATTATCCTCTGCCCATGTGCTTGAACCTGTTGTATTGGCTATCTTTTCTTCTAATGTTTCGCCGGTCTCAAGATTTTTAAAGTGAATATCATACTTCCTTCGGCTTAGTGTATCCACACCGAATGCAAGAATTCTGTTGTCGGGGCTTACACTCAATCCTGCAACATGATAGTATTTGTATCCTTCAGCGAGCTGATTTACATCCAGCAATATTTCTTCGTCAGATTCAAAGCTTGCTTTTTTACGGCAGTAGATCGGGAAGTCTTTTCCTTCTTCAAACCTTGAATAATAATAGTAACCGTTGGCAAAGTAAGGCACGGATGAGTCGTCCTGTTTAATTCTTCCGACTATCTCTTCGAATAGCTGATTCTGAAAATCTTCGGTACCTGTCATCATTTTTTCGAGATATTCATTTTCTCTGTTCAGATAATCGATTACTTTAGGATCATCACGCTTATTCATCCAGAAATAATTATCAATACGGGTATGACCGTGTGCTTCAAGGTTATGGGGAATTTTATCCGCAGCCGGCGGATCAATGTTTATTGTTAGACTTTTCATAATTGTTTGAGCTTTACTAAGAGTACTTACAAATATTGTCAGGGCAATAATTACTGAAAAAAGAAATCCGCATTTTGCCATATCAATCTCCGGGATTTATTGTTATTACAGCAAATAACTGGAAATATTTAACATCTCTTTATATGCTAAAATAACTTATGAAGAATTTATATCAAAAGAACGGTTGATTTCTTTTATCTTCAGAAGTTTAATTCTAAATTTGGACTGTTAAAAAAGTATACGTTAACATCTTGTTTAATTGATGGATGAAATATCAATAACATTAATTTTATTCGGGGCAGGTCTTGCAGCAGGATTTATAAATGTAGTTGCAGGCGGCGGTTCGGCTATTACTTTGCCGGTGCTTATTTTCCTTGGTCTTGATTCTGCAACCGCAAACGGAACCAACCGCGTTGGAATTCTGATTCAGAATATATCCGCAGTTTATTCATTTAAGAAAGAGAAGTACAGCCAGTTTGGACTGAGTTTAAAACTGTCTTTGTTTACACTTCCGGGGGCAGTTTTTGGTGCATTGATAGCCATCAGCGTTGGGGATGACCTCTTCAACAAAATACTTGCAGTAATAATGATAGGCATTATGATTACGCTTATCTTACCCCCCAAAAAAGTTAACTATGAGGATGAAAGCAATCACAGGGGATCTGTTGCTGCCTTTTTAGTATTATTTGCAACAGGATTTTACGGCGGATTTATCCAGGTTGGAATCGGATTTTTGATGATGGCAGTTCTTCATACAATGATGAAACTCAGACTTTTAATTGTAAATATGCATAAAGTTTTTATCATTCTTATTAATACAATACCTGCGCTTTTGGTTTTTATGATTGCCGGTCATGTGAACTGGAAGCTTGGGCTAAGCCTTGCTGCCGGTAATGCACTTGGCGGATGGTGGGCTGCAAAAGCACAGGTTAAAAAAGGTGAAAATTTTATTAAAGTATTTTTGATTATTACTATGATGTTAATGTCATTGAAATTATTCGGATTATTTTAACGGAGAATGAAATGTTTACAATAAATGATAAAGCTGTCTTAAACAATAATGTTGAAATCCCGTACCTGGGGCTTGGAGTGTATCTGGCAAAACCAGGAAAAGAAACTATAAATGCTGTTCTTTGGGCGCTTGAAGCTGGTTATCGCCACATTGATACAGCAAGTGCATATAAAAATGAGGAGAGTGTCGGCGAAGCAATCAGGCAAAGCGGTATTCCCCGTAAAGAAATTTTCATTACAACAAAACTAAAAAATGGTGATCAGGGCTATGACAGTGCATTGAAGGCATTTGATAAAAGTCTTGCTGAATTAAAAACAGATTATATTGATCTTTATCTTATTCACTGGCCCCTTCCCGGAAAAAGGAAAGAAAGCTGGAAAGCACTCGATAAAATTTATGCTGAGAAAAGCTGCCGTTCAATCGGCGTAAGCAATTACATGATAAATCATCTTGAAGAACTATTTGGTTTTTCGGAAGTAACGCCTGTGTTAAACCAGGTTGAGTTCAGTCCGTTCTTATATCAGAAGGATTTACTGGATTACTGCCGGAGCCGATCGATTGAGATTGAAGCGTATTCTCCGATTGCAAGAGGGAAGAAATTTAAAGATAAAAGATTAAGAATGATTGCTTCAAAGCATGGTAAAACTCCTGCACAAATAATGATACGCTGGGCGATTGAACTTCGTTTGATAGTTATTCCCAAATCCTCCCGTAAAGAACGAATAATTGAGAATGCTGATGTGTATAACTTTTCTCTTGACGATGAAGATATGCAAATACTGAATTCGATGGATGAGGGTTACCGTGTTTCCTGGGATCCAAGCGGTTTGGAATGAATGCAAATGAAATCCAATGATTTCTATTATCACAAATTTTTATCTATCACCTGATAATTCTTTCTTTAAAAACTTACCAGTTACACTTTTTTTATTTTTAATTATTGACTCTGGAGTGCCTTCTGCAATAATCTGACCGCCGTTCTCTCCGCCGCCCGGACCCAGGTCAATTATCCAGTCAGCAGTTTTAATCACATCCAGATTATGCTCAACAACCACGACTGTATTGCCTTTATCAACCAGCTTATTCAGCACTTTCAATAAAATATTTACATCTTCAAAATGAAGCCCGGTAGTCGGTTCATCAAGTATGTACAAAGTTTTACCGGTACTGACCTTGCTTAGTTCAGTAGCAAGTTTAACCCGCTGTGCTTCTCCTCCGGACAAAGTAGTAGCCTGCTGCCCCAGTTTGATATAACCAAGTCCAACATCGTGAATTGCCTGCAATTTCCTTTTTATCCGCGGAAGGTCTTTAAAAAATTCAAGCTCTTCATCAACCCGCATATCGAGTACATCAGCAATGGATTTGGTATTGTATAGTACTTCCAGCGTTTCGCGGTTGTATCTTTTTCCCCGGCAAACTTCACACTCAACATATACGTCTGGAAGGAAGTTCATCTCAATTTTCCGTAAACCTCCTCCGCTGCATTCTTCACATCTGCCGCCCGATACATTAAAGCTGAAACGCCCTGTAGAATAACCGCGCATTTTTGATTCAGGCAATTGTGAAAAAAGATCGCGGATGAATGTAAACAAACCAGTGTAGGTTGCCGGATTTGACCGGGGTGTTCTACCTATTGCTGACTGATCAATCTCGATGATCTTATCAATATTCTCAATACCCTCAATTGATTTGTAAGGCAGCGGAACCATTTTTGATTTGTAAATTTTATTCATCAGTATTTTTACGAGCGTCTCATTCACTAAAGATGACTTTCCGGAACCACTTACGCCGGTTACAAGGGTTAAAGTGCCCAAAGGAATTTTCAGGTTAACATTCTTTAAATTATTACCGGATGCGCCTTTAAGAGTTAAAAACAGTCCAATTCCTTTTCTTCTTTTTTCGGGCAGTTCAATTTTCTTTTTGTGATTAAGGTAAGAGAGAGTTAATGAATCGTATCCGTTTCGTGAGTTCAAGAGATCAGAAGTATCGCCGGTTATACATACTTTACCGCCCTGTTCACCTGCACCGGGTCCAAGGTCAATTATGAAGTCTGAACTTTCTATCGTTTCGCGGTCGTGTTCAACAACAATAACGGTATTTCCAAGATCGCGAAGATTTTTTAGTGAGTTGATTAGCTTAATATTATCACTTTGATGCAGTCCGATACTTGGCTCGTCAAGAACATACAATACACCTGCAAGCTGGGTCCCGATTTGTGTAGCAAGCCTGATTCGCTGCGATTCTCCGCCCGATAAAGTTCGTGCTGAACGATTGAGAGTTAAATAATCCAGACCAACATTTAAGAGGAAGCCAAGCCGTTCATTAATTTCTTTAAGAATTGGTTTTGCTATGATGGCTTCATTGCCTGTAAGTTTTACTTTTTGGAAGAATTCGAAAGCATGATCTATTGATAGTGCGGTTAATTCACTAATGTTTTTACCCGAAAATTTTACTGCAAGCGATTCCTGTTTCAGTCTTCCGCCATTACATGTCGGGCAGGTAACCGTAGTCATAAATGACTCAACCCACTCACGAATATTGTTTGAGCTTGTTGTATCGTAATAGTTTTTTAAATACTTATAGACCCCGTTAAACTTATGAGAATATGTAACCGGTTTGCTTCCGCTGTACGAGTATCTGAAAGCTATTTTATCTTTTGTTCCGTTCAGAATGATTTCAATCAGCTCTTTCGAAAGATCTTTGAGCTTAGTATCAAAATTAAAATTAAATTTTTCTGCAACTGCTTCAAGCTGCTGGAATATCCATACAGAACGGGGTTTACCTAATGCTGCAATTCCTTCTTCATTTATACTTTTATTCCAATCGGGAATAACTAATTCCGGTGAGATTTCTTTTCTTTCTCCAAGTCCTTCACAATCAGGGCAGGAGCCGTACGGCGAGTTGAACGAGAATGAGTTTGGCGCTAATTCACGGTAGCTGATACCACAATCAAGGCAGGCTAAATGACGGCTAAAAACCTGGTCGGTATTGCCATCATTGATTATCACTATTCCATTACCATAGTTCAATGCAGTTTCGATTGAACCGGTTATCCGGCTGCGTGATTTTTCATTAACAAGAATTTTATCGATTACAATTTCGATGTTGTGTATCCTGAATCGGTCAACCTGAAATCCCGGCGTAATTTCAAAATACTTATTATCCACGCGCACTTTTAAAAATCCATCAGACGAAATTTCTTCAAACAGTTCCCTGTAGTGACCCTTCCGACCCCGAATTACAGGCGACAATATATTAATTTTTTTGCCGGAGTTTGAACTTAATACTGAATCAATTATTTGCGCTGAAGATTGCCGCATAACAGGTTTTCCGCAGTTATAGCAGTGAGGTGTTCCGAGGCGTGCATATAGCAAACGAAGATAATCATAAATTTCCGTTACTGTTCCAACTGTAGAGCGGGGATTGCCGCCGGCTGTTTTTTGTTCGATTGAAATTGCCGGGCTCAATCCTTCAATTAAATCCACATCAGGTTTTTCAAGCATGTCCAAAAACTGCCGTGCATAAGCAGATAGTGATTCAATATATCGTCTCTGTCCTTCAGCATAAATAGTATCGAAAGCCAGCGAGGATTTTCCCGACCCGGATAATCCGGTAATTACCGTAAAGGAATCACGGGGGATTTCGACATCTATATTTTTCAGATTATGCTCGCGTGCACCTTTTATTATGATGGTTTCTTTTTCCAATGCAGTTTTCAAATTTGGTAAATTCAATCAGTTATATTAATTATAGAACGTCAGATAAACAAATTTAATTGCATTGCACCTGTTAACTCTATTTCCTTAATATGGAAAATGTCACTTGGTTATAGAAAATGAGAACAATATGCGATTTCAAAGAATTCAATTTCAAGGAGAAGGGATCGCTTTTTAAAACGGAAGCTTTCCCGGTTTCATCTGAAGAAGAATTCAATTCTATTCTTGCAGGAATTAAAAAACGGAATTATGATGCAACCCATCATTGTTTTGCATATAAACTGATGAATGGAAAATTTAAATACTCTGACGATGGTGAGCCATCCTATACCGCCGGCAAGAGAATTCTAAATGCAATTGTTCACTTTGAGTTGTATGGTGTTGCTGTAATTGTGGTGAGATATTTTGGTGGTACAAAGCTGGGAGTAGGTCCGCTCGGCAAGGCATATTATAATGCTGCATACAAGGTGCTGAAATTATGTAATCAAGTCGAATTAATTCCACATAAAAAAATCCGGATAATTTTTCCTCATCATTTTATAAGCATAATTCATAGGTACTTAGAACGGGCAAATGCAAGGATAAGTAATACTGATTATCAGGGAGAAAAAACCATTGTAAAATGTTTAATAACTGAAGCAGATGTGGGGAAAATTCAATCGACATTACTTGAAATATCCGGAGGGGAAATTCAATTCATTATTGAACCGGAATCTGTTTACATCTGAAATATTTTTTAGTAAGCATAATTTTCTGCTTGACATATAATTTTGCATTCACGATATTTGCCAAGAGCAATAATTAGGGAGAGAGAATGCCAGAAATAGAACCAATCAGAATGGATGCAATAAAACTCGCAGACCTTACCTTTAAGCTGCTTGCTAATTGCCAGGAAAAAGAAGCCCGCCTTGCCGATCAGTACGGATTAACACAGGCTGAATTTCGTTGCCTCCGCTTATTCGGAACAGACGAAACCATAAATAATAAACAAATAGCAGAAAGGATGCAGCTTAGCCCAAGCCGATTAACCAGGATAATTGATGGGTTGGTCTCCAAGGGATATATGATGCGTGAAATTGAACCGAACGACAGAAGAAATATGAGAGTTTCACTCTCTAAAAACGGTGTGCTCATTGTTCAACAATTAAATAACGCATACATAAATATCCATAAAGAAATTCTCGAGGATATTGATCAGCCCCAGCACAAACCATTGATTTCGGCAATGACAAATCTTCTCTCAGCATTGGAGAAGTGGATAGCTAAATCCTAAAATTTTTAATATAATGTTTGTTATGGTCAAAAATTGACCCAAAGATGAGTTGTTGTTATCAAATAAGAGAAAATCAATTCTTCCAATAGAGAATTGTTCTCTCTTAAAGGCATATTTTAATAATTAATTCTACTTTTGCCAGAGGCATAGTAGTTGAACAATGCCATAATCAAATATTAAAAACTTAATCTGTAGAATTAATCAACATTATTTTACAGGGGAAATTATGAAAATTGGAAAGTAAATTTATTTTGTTTTAGTCCCTTTCTTATGTGTGGTCTTTGTTGTAACAGGCTGTAAAAAGGAAGAGCCGGTAACCCCCGCGATAAAGTTCAATCTGAAAAACCAATCAACTCCTGCGAAGGATGCCATATCAATTATACTGTTCTTAAAACTATAGCTGCACCAGATACCTCAGCTCCGGCTGGCGGCTGTGGTGGGGAAGCGCCCCACATTGAACCGTATGACAGAGTGTTTCTGGGAGGCGAAGGATTTGAACGTTTCAAAAAAACAATGCACGGTAAAATCGGATGTACTACTTGTCATAATGGCGTAGATAATACTGATGATAAAACATTGGCGCACTCAGGTGATTTTATAAAACATCCCTCAACTCGGGCAACTGAAAAGTGCGCAAGCTGCCACCCCGACATTGTTAACAGAACTGAGAACAGCCTTCATCAGCAAGGATGGGGACAGAAGAATATGGTTGTTACCCGTTCAGGGTTGACTTCATTCGATCAGTTGAGTGAGATGATGAAAACTGGTTATGATAAAAATTGTGCAACCTGTCATGCAACCTGCGGCGATTGTCATGTGAACAGACCGAAACCAGGCGGCGGCGGACTATACAGGGGACACGAATTTAGTAAAAAGCCAAGCATGATTGATAATTGTGTTGCCTGCCACTCAAGCCGCGGCGGGCATGCCTATTTTGGTATTGCCAGCGGTACAGTGCCTGATGTACATCTGACAAAAGCAGGTTTTATTTGTATGAATTGCCATACAAAAAATGAAATTCATGGTGATGGTAATATTTATGATCAGAGATATAAGATGGCACTTCTCCCAAAGTGCAGCAACTGTCACTCAAACCTGCAAACGTCAAATCAGTATCACACGATGCATATAAATACGTTTAACTGTAATGCTTGTCATTCGCAGAATTATAACAATTGCGGAAGCTGTCATATAGGCGGAGCGGGTGCAAGAATTCCATCTTACCAAAGTTTCAAAATCGGTATTAATCCTATTCCCGATACCAAACCCTACAAGTTTGCAACTTTAAGACGATCTTTAATGGCCCCGGATAGCTGGCAGAATTATGGTGTTGCTGTACTGCCGGCTTTTGACAGCCAGCCCACTTATAAATATTCGACGCCTCATAATATCATCCGATGGACAAGCAGAACCAAAGTAGACCCCGGTAAACAATGTTACGATGCTTGTCATATAATTAAGGAAGCAGAAACCTTCCGTAATAAAGAATTGTATCTGTTCGAATCTGATCTTGAACCCTGGGAAATTAATGCAACTAAAAAAATAATAGTTGATGGCAAACTGCCGTCAGGCTGGGGATTAAATAATTATCCCAGATTTGTCATTAGGGACCCACGACATAAGGGCAAGAAAATGC
>JBBIGV010000090.1:0-10503 GCA_037447335.1 Ignavibacteria bacterium
TTGTAATGTTAGGTGAATCAATAACAGCAATAACATTTCTAGGAGGGCGGGGCGGAAGATCAATATACTGATAACTCATTCCATAATGTCCGCCATAAAGTCCGATGTCGCTTCTTGAACCGTCAACGTCAAGAATATCCGGATCACCTGCATCAATTAAAAGTGAATACATTTGAAGTCTGAAGTCAAGTTCACCTTTTGTAGTATCATCATTCATTACCATTGGGTCAACAGAAAGATTTGTTGTGTCAGGTGTAAATCCGGAATAGTTTATCCCGTTATTCCAAAGATTGTTATATTGAAATGTCAGATTTTGTGAACCCCAGGCTCGAACACCTCTTTTTACATTCGAGATGACATTATTTTTTACTGTGTTATTTGGACCAACAAGAAATACGTAGGCAGAGTTTTGTTGATTGTCAAAATATCCAATTGCAAAATTATTATTCATTTGTAAGTGTTCAACTCCTGAATTATATAATGCTGTTCTACCCTCATTTGCATATATTAAGTTATTAAATACATAAGCTGAGTCTGATACGCTCAGCCTAATACCTTCTGCGGAGCCTAATTTATTCAATATTATTACATTGTTTGTAATTGTTGGTCTTGCGCCAAAGGATTTTCTGATACCAATTTCAGTTGTTACTATATAGTTTGAATCTATTATTGGTGTGTAGTTGTTAAAATATGCCTCGATAACAACCCCGGCTGATATGGCTGCTGAAGTATTGGGGTCCAACATTATCAAGTTGTTGTACACGGTTGCATTTGAATTAAAAAGATTTATCCCCTGGCTAACGTTTAGAAAAACATTATTATAAATTTTAAGATTCGAGTGATTACTTGTATCTAAATTGTTTACTATAACTCCATATCTGCCACGATTTACTTTGTTTTCGTAAATCCAACTTATATTTTTACTGTTGGTAGCTCCTATCCCCCAACCCCATTGGGAGTTATTATATACCAATATCTGAAATCCTGTTAAAGTACAGCTATCGGCTACCATAACAGAAATATCTTGTTGAAAATTTATTAAATCTCTTGTATCAATTAAACAACTGTCTGTTCCAGCGCCTATAAGTCTTAAACCTGTAATCATTGTTATCTTTTCTTTATAAACACCATTAGCAACGTAGATTGTATCATATGGTTCACTAACATCAATACAATCCTGAATTTTATTTGCTGCAGTCTCCCACGAAGTGTAAGGCGGTTGGTTGCTGCCGTGCGGACTTACGTAGCGTATGGTTGCATCAGCGGTTGCAATTAACAATGCACAATGTATAATTAACAATTGTA
The DNA here is from genome assembly GCA_037447335.1 of Ignavibacteria bacterium. GTDB lineage: Bacteria > Bacteroidota > Ignavibacteria > Ignavibacteriales > Ignavibacteriaceae > JBBIGV01. Next base: position 1,306 of record JBBIGV010000090.1, read on the forward strand.
AAAGCATTATTAGTATCGGTTGTTTGGTTATCGTTTTCATAGTTTTATCTTGCGGTAAGTTTTGGCGCAGGACTGCTTGTGCAGTGATAACACTGCTTTTTTTCTCACTGCCGCTTAAACCCGGTTGCGGCTTCGTAATTAGGGTTTTCATAACAAATCTCCTAATTGTTATTTTATTAACCGGGTAAAACATAAGGACATTTTGTTTGAAACTCAATCTTAATCGTTAGCTAACCTTCAACGTGTAATAACTCTTTAGAAATGTCAGTATCTAAAACACAATAGAAATGTCAGGTCTAAGTTAATGAAATATTCTCTTAAAGGAGGGCATGCGGTAACGGAAGGAAGGCGTAGCCCGACTGGAGTTACCGCATGCTGCTCACATTTGACTTTATCTCTACCTGTTTGCATATCTTGCCTTTCCAAATGAATTCCTCTTCCAAAGATGATCCCCCTTAGGAGGACAATACCTGGTTTTCTTTTCCTCTGCTTGTTTGTTCAACTCTCTGAGGTTCAATTCTTCTTCACCGTTAAAAATATAAAGGCTGCCATCTAAATACTTACTTACGGTTACATTCTGTCCCGGTATTGGTAATACTGCTTTTGATCTTTCCAACTGTATATACTTTGCATTTAACGTAATTGTATAATCATTCCTTACTTTTTTGACAGTTTCAAAGCAGAATACACTATCCAGGTTTATTTGCCCGATTTCTCTGTGTATGTCTGCCAATTGTTCTGGTTGTGCAAATCTTTTATTGTAATCTTCTGTGAAGTCTTCATCCAAGAATTTATTGGCTTGCTTGATTGTTGAAATAGCTCTTAGCCTCATTTCTTTTACAAGACGATCCTGAATCGTTCTGTTACCACTTTCTACTCTACCTTTTGCTTCTGATGAATTTGCATAGATCGTCTTCACTGAAAGTTTCTCCATTGCCAATTGATAATCTGTTTTCTTCTTTTCTGAATAAAAAACGCTATATTTGTCTGTGTATATGGAATTAGGTATCCCATTTTGCTGACAATATTCTCTAAGCATCTTTAAGACTGATTCAGCGTTCTCTGACTCTGCAAATCTTAAAAATACCTTGCTGCTGGCATCATCTATTGCGTTCAAAAAACAACAAATCGGTCCTCTGGCTTCGACCCAGTCGTGATGACTTCCATCGAATTGCACCATCTCTCCGATTGCTTTCCTTCTTTGTCTTTTCTTTTTATGGGGGCGTTTCTTTCTTTCTGAGCTTAATATGCCGTTTTGCCTCATCCATCTTTGGAGTGTCTCGTGATTTATTTTTATCCCTTCATATTCTTCCAGCTTCTCGGCAAATAATGTCGGCTCAAAGTCCCAATACCGCTTCCAGTATATTTCTATTACTTTTTTCTTTACCGGCTCTGGATATCCTCTGTTCGATGTCTTTGCTCTAAGGCGATGTATTATTCCTCTGTCGCCTTCAGACTTATACCTGCTAAACAATCTGTAGCTTTGTCGCTCACTTATCCCGAGTAGTTCTGATGCCTCCATTACCGTTAGATTTCCCCTTATTTTCTTTTCTAATACTTTTATTCGTTTCCGCTCTTTTTGACTCATTTCCAGGATATCCTTTTTTTCTTCTGACATCTTAGTTACCTCTTTTTTTGTAAATAATTTGCCGCTTAACCCTGACATTTCTATCGAGTCATATACCTGATATTTATAGTGTGCTCTTACAAGTTAAATTTTTTCAATGCTATAGTGCTTTTTATATAAAAATATTTTCATAAGTTAGAGGTGTTATTAATGAAATAATCTTTCACAAACTTAAGGGACTTTAAGGAAAATGTTAAATACTTTTCAAAAGCACTCTCCGGTACGGTTCTTCCTGGTGCTTATATCTCTGCTCTTCCTGTCAACAAATGCAAGCGCACAGTTAAGTGAAGGCGGAATTCCGTACAGTTTCAAAAACACTCTCATCAATCCCGTTGCGACTGTTGAGATGCCCCCGGTAGATGTACCGGCACTATTAGCTGAAGATGAACTTGACGATCTGAAAGGTATTCCCTTCAGATTTGGTTACCCGATTGAAACAAACCTTGATCTTAAGCGCGATGGCACATTCGAATTGCTATCTAATGGCGACAAGCTCTGGAGTTTAAGAATTTATGCACCGGGTGCAAGTTCTATAAATCTGAATTATAACGATTTCTGGCTGCCCGAAGGCGGCAGGCTTTTTATTTTTAACGATGCACATAATGAAGTTATCGGCGCCTTCACAAAAAGAAATAATAAAGAAAACGGTGAATTTGCAACCGGCATACTCAGAGGCGAAGGCGTTACTCTCGAATATTATGAGCCTGCCGTTGTTGAGTCTCCGGGAATTATAAATATTTCATCTGTTATTTATGGATATAAAGATGTATTTAAAAAGATGGAGACGGATAATTTTGGTCAGTCCGGCTGGTGCAATATAAACACTATTTGCCCAGAAGGCGATCCCTGGCGCAATGAAATTCGTGCAGTGGCAATGATTCTGACAGCAGGCGGCTCAAGACTGTGCAGCGGTTCGATGATTAACAACGTCAGGCAGGATCTTACACCATACTTTCTTACTGCAAATCACTGCGTAGGAAGTGGTTCACAGAACTGGATAATTATGTTCAGATATCAGAGCCCGCAGTGCACACCAAGCGTAAACGGACCGCTTAACTACACAGTGCAGGGAACACAGCTTAAAGCAAGTAATACAGCATCCGACTTTGCGTTGTTCCTGTTAAACGAGGCGCCGCCGGATTCTTACGAAGTTCACTTTGCAGGCTGGAGCGCAATTGATGTACCTTCAACAAACTCGGTTGGTATTCATCATCCGCGCGGTGATGTAAAAAAAATATCCTTTGATCTTAATCCGCCTACTCACAGTTCATGGAGCGGTACTCCTCCAAATTCACACTGGAGAGTAGGGCAATGGGAATTCGGAACTACTGAACCTGGATCTTCAGGCTCTCCCTTGTTTGACCAGAACCACAGAATTACAGGGCAATTACACGGCGGACTTGCATCCTGCACTGTTATTGACTACGATGCTTATGGTAAATTTTCTTTTACATGGAACTACGGCTCGACGCCATCTACAAGAGCTAAAGACTGGCTTGATCCTGATAATACAGGAACTTTAGTGCTGGATGGTTGGGATCCAACCATAGGCGATCCAGATACTATTCCACCTACACCCATTACCGATCTTGCTGTAATTGATCCAACTTCTAATTCTTTGCGTTTAACATGGACTGCGCCGCTTGATACTTCTTACGGTGGTGTGAAGGCTTATGACATCAGAATGTCTAATTCTCCAATTAACGACCTGACATCTTTTCTTAATGCACAACAGATTCCATTTCCGGGGCAGCCAGCATCTTACGGCACCCCCGAAAGTATCGAAGTAACCGGGCTTGATTTCAATTTAACATATTACTTTGCCATCAGGTCCAGGGACTTTTGGAATAACTGGTCGGGAATTTCAAACTCTCATGGCGGAACTACATTATTTGCACCGCAGGTCGGAGTCAATCCGGTTTCTGTGTATCATGCGCTTATGCAAAACACTGTATTTGTTGATACAGTATTTGTATCTAATATATCGTCTAACGCATCAACGCTTGATTATTCGATAACGCTTGATAACAATACTTTTCCGGGCGGTATGGTTGATTTCAAAGTTATTCCTGCAAAAAATATTTCTGCTGAAAGACTGGACAATACTATGAAAGATGTTGAAGTTCAGTATTACGGTGTAAGTATTGACGGAATGGGCGGACCGGATCTTTTCGGATATAAATGGATAGACAGTAATGAACCCAACGGACCCGCTTATGTTTGGGAAGATATTTCTTCAACAGGCACACAGGTTACAAACTGGATTGCAACCGGTACTTTCGCTCCGAGAGACGAAGGTTATGCAGGACCATTACCGATCGGATTCAATTTCAAGTTTTACGGAAATCCTAAAACTGATGCTTATATAAGCACTAACGGACTTGTAATGTTCGGGCCCGTTAGTCAGAATATTTTTACAAATGCACAAATCCCCAATTCCGCTGTTCCAAATGAATTTATTGCTCCTTTCTGGGATGACCTTGATGGAAGAAACCAGGGAACCGTTCATTACCAAACCATCGGCAATAAATTTATTGTTCAGTTTACCAACTGGCAGAGATATCCAACAACAGGATCTTTAACATTCCAGGTTGTGCTTTATCAGAACGGGAAGATTCTTGTGTATTATAATAACATGAATGTTACCCTGAACTCTGCAACAATCGGAATTGAAAATGCCGCCGGTAACGACGGCTTGCAGGTGGCGTATAATGCGAACTATGTTCAGAATAACATGGCGCTTCAATTTGCGGCAGAGCCAGACTGGTTAAGCACAAATAATTCTTCAGGAAGAATTTATAATGGAAATTCAGTTGCTGTAGAGCTAACATTCCGCACAGAAGATTATCAGCTTGGTAATTATTCAATGGATATGATAATTGCGAGCAACGACCCGGTTACACCATCACTGGTTGTTCCGGTTTTGATGGATATTGTGATACCCGTTGAGCTTTCTGCTCTTTCAGCAGCTTCTGACAGGAACAATGTGATTCTTAAATGGTCAACTGCAACCGAAACCAACAACCAGGGCTTTGTTGTTGAAAGAAAACACAAAGACAATAATGAATGGATTGAAGCAGCCTTTATAAGTGGTACGGGTAATTCAACAGAGATAGTTAATTATTCTTATACCGATAAGGCTTTGCAGATAGGTCAATATATTTATCGCCTTAAGCAGATTGACTTCGATGGAACATTCTCTTACTCACCTGAAATTCAGGTAGATGTTAACGCTCCTGAAGATTTCGTGCTGTATCAGAATTACCCTAATCCGTTCAACCCGGTAACAACTATCGAATTTTCGCTGCCGGTTAATGCTGAAGTTACAGTTAAGATTTTTACGGCTTTAGGCGAACTTGTTACTACTGTTGTAAACGGTAAAGCAGAAGCAGGTTATCATAAAGTCAGCTTTGATGCTTCGGGTTTAACATCGGGTGTTTACATTTACCGGATTATGGCAAATGCCGATGGGAAAAACTTTGTTGACACCAAGAAAATGATACTGATGAAATAATTCTGCTGAATTATTTTTATCAGAAGAGTTCTTTAAAATTAAACAGTATGGCTGTTGTCTTTAATAATCTGGGCAGCAGCCATTTTTTAAACGACGTTCAATAATAAAAGGGGAACGTTATGATACAATTCTTTACTTTCGGAAGAAGATTTAAATCTCTTCCTGTCATGTCAATAATACTTGTTCTTTTCCTTTCTATAAATATATTCTCTCAATGGAATAACAGTTCAAAAGGAATACAGGTTAACGTACTTAATACCTCCCCCGTCAGTACTACACTTGAGTTCATCCTTAATGATTATGATGTAACAGCAGTTAGTGTTTACGGTGAAGATCTGCAATTCTACAGCGTGCCGGGCAGTATTTTTCTTATGGAAGCAGGGTATCCGCAGCTTCCAACACATCGGGTAAGTATAATCATACCCGATCTGGCGGGCTCAAATTTCAGAATAAAGAGTCAGGAAATTACTTCAATAACTACAGGTAAAATTCTTCCTTCAAAAGGTCATTTCACGAGAGATATTGATCCTGAATCTGTTCCGTACACTTTCAGTGATTTTTATTTCTCAAATGAATGGTACCCTGCAGAGAATGTCCTGATTGATGTTCCTTACATCGTCAGAGACCTGAGAGGACAAACAGTTCAGTTTAACCCGATGCAGTTTAATCCCGCTGAAGGCATATTAAAAATATGCAAAAGGCTTGTGGTTGAAGTATATGATGACCCTTCGGTAATACCGGTAAATCCATTCATACGAACTACCCCGCTTGAAGGAGTTGCAAAAGAGTTTGTGGATATTTATAAAACTCTCTTTGTTAATTACGGGCTTAACTATTGTGAATATGTCCCGGTTCAGGAAATAGGAAGGCTGTTAATAATATATCCGACAGTATTTGCAAGCAATATTACTCCGTTTTCAGACTGGAAACAGGAGAAGGGAATTCCAACTTTGCTGGCTGAATATCCGTCACACACGGGAACTGGCTCGGCTGCAATAAAGAATTATATTCAGAATCTCTATAACTCCCCCGATGGTTTAACCTTTATTGTGCTTGTTGGTGAAGCAAACCAGATTCCGACAATGTACGGGCTGTATGAAAATGCGCCGTCAGACCCGTCTTATGTTAAACTTGCCGGCAGTGATGCTTATCCCGATGCTTTCATTTCCCGAATCTCCCCATCATCAGCTACGAACCTTGACTATGTGCTGCTCAAGCTGATCAGGTATGAGAAATACCCTGATACTGGACCTGCAGCCGCATGGTATATGAAAGGAACCGGAGTTGCAAGTAATGAAGGCTCACCTCCTGACTGGCAAAGGGCAAACTGGCTGCGGGATATGCTGATAAATGACATGCATTTCACACAGGTTGATCAGATATATGCACCGGGTGCAACTGCAACCCAGGTTACTACCGCACTAAACGATGGAAGAAGCATATTGAATTATCTTGGGCATGGTTCAGGAACATCGTGGGGGACAACAGGTTTCAGCAATACGCACATTCACAATCTTTCAAATGGATATAAAAATCCTTTTATAATTGATGTTGCATGTCAGAACGGAAACTTCACAATGAATGAATGCATGGAAGAAGCGTGGATTCGTGCCGGTGATATGAATAATCCGAAAGGCGCTATTGCCGCATTCGGCTCATCTACCAATGCAAGCTGGGTGCCGCCTTGCGATATGCAGAACCATGCTATAATGCTGTTAACTACACGACAAATGAAAACCGTTGGCGGTGTGTGCTTTAATGGTATTATGCACGCAATGGATCTATGGGGCGGGAGTACAGGCGAAGGTTTAAAACTTATGGAACAGTATAACATCTTTGGTGATTGTTCGATGATGCTTACAATGGGATTGCAGCCCGATACAACCGCACCCGAGCAAATTACCGACCTTGCTGCTTCCAATCCTACTTCTAATTCTGTCTTACTGACCTGGACTTCTCCATATGATTCATCTTTTGGCGGAGTTGTGAACTACGATCTCAGGTATTCGACAACACCGATACTGAACAATAATGATTTCAACAATGCACCGTTTGTCATGATCCCCGGTGAACCTGATTCGGCAGGAATGGCAAAAAGTTACACGATAAGTAATTTGAATTTCAGCACAGCGTATTACTTTGCAATTAAGGCATTGGATATTTGGGGAAACAAATCCGAAATGTCTAACGTACCGGTTGAAACTACATGGGGCGCGCCGCAAATGAATGTTTCGCCTGATTCGATTTTTTGTATCCTTATGCCTAATTCCGTTCACACAGAAATCCTGAATATTGCTAATGTAACAACCACAAATTCCACACTTGAATATTCAATCGAAATGCAGAACAATACTTTCCCGGGTGATGTGGTTGCGCGGATCGTTCCGGTTCTGCACGATAAGCTGTTAAGAACAGACAAAGATAATCCGAAAGAAACCGGCGGTATGGCTTCAAGAGGTATGGGTGGACCGGACCTGTTCGGCTATAAATGGATTGATAGTAATGAACCAAATGGTCCTCAGTACATATGGGATGATATATCAACATCGGGAACCCTTGTTACAAACTGGATACCAACCGGAACCTGGGATCCGAAAGATGAAGGATATGCCGGACCTATTCCGATCGGTTTCAACTTTAAGTTTTACGGAAACCCTAAAACGCAGTTGTATATCAGCAGCAATGGTATAGTTACATTTGCTCCTATTACAACCAATATAATTACGAACCAATCAATACCTAACACTGCCCATCCTAATGATTTCATTTCACCGTTCTGGGATGACCTTGACGGAAGAACACAGGGAACGGTACATACAAAACAGGATGGAAATAAATTTATTGTTCAGTTTACCAGCTGGCAGCGGTATCCCGGTTCAGGTTCTCTCACATTCCAGGTTGTTCTTTACCAGAGCGGTAAAATACTTGTTTACTATAATAACATGAGCGCGACTCTTAATTTAGCAACTATCGGAATTGAAAACCATGCCGGCAATGACGGTTTGCAGGCTGCATTCAATTCAGCTTACGTACAGAACAATATGGCGCTGCAATTTTCCGCTGAACCGGATTGGCTGAGCGGGAACAACATGTCCGGTATCATTTATAACGGTAATTCTGTTAATGTTGAATTTACTTTCCATTCAGAAGATTATCCGCTGGGCAATTACAGAATGGATGCAGTGATAACCAGTAATGATCCGGCACAGCCAACAATAACTGTTCCTATTGTGATGGACCTGGTGATCCCGGTTGAACTATCCGCTCTGAGTCTTATAACTGACAAGAATGATGTAACTGTTAAATGGACGACTTCAACCGAAACGAACAACATGGGATTTTCAATTGAAAGAAAATCCGGCGATGAAAATAACTGGGAAGAAGTTGCTTTCGTTAAAGGGAAAGGCACAACAACAGATTTAGTGCAATACAATTATAAAGACAAATCGCTTTCAGTCGGTCTTTACGCTTACAGGTTAAAACAGATTGATTATGATGGCGCATTTTCATATTCAGCGGAAGTTGAAACCGAAGTACTGCCGCCGGATCAGTTCACGCTTTATCAGAACTACCCGAATCCGTTTAATCCGGCAACAACTATAAAGTTTTCCCTGCCGCTTCAGTCGCAGGTAAAGCTGAGTATTTATAACAGTCTTGGAGAGCTTGTCTCTGATCTGATTGACGGAAAACTTGATGCCGGATACCATGAGATAGTGTTTAATGCATCAGGTATTGCATCGGGTGTATATTATTACAGAATTAGTGCAAATGATTTTATTGCGACGAAGAAGATGTTATTGATCAAGTAAAATCAATAACAACGATCGAATTAAGAGGCTGTCCAATCGGGCAGCCTTTTTTTTGTGCAGAGCCTTCAACGTTTGGGCAGCTTTTCTCCTCAGGTTCTAAATGCGATTTATCGCATTTACCAGGTAATGAAAACAAAAAGCTCACAAAACGGCTTAAACCGTTTCTCCGAGATGAGGGTGTTGCAACAGTTTGTGTATGGAATAAATCCCATACAGAACCTGATGTGAGTGAAAACCTTCAACGTTAG
>JBBIGV010000091.1:0-10437 GCA_037447335.1 Ignavibacteria bacterium
TTAAAAATTACTCCGGATGATTGAACTACCCATCCGGGTGCGGGAGCAGGCGCAATAGAGAACACCGAATCACTAACATCAAATACCGTTGGATCGCTGGTATCGGAAATCCGAACAAGACACTCACCGGAAATCTGGTTTGGGACTAACCAGTCAAAATTTGAATTTGTTGAAGTTAATTGTGTGCTGCCAATTCTGGCTCCATCCAGATCATCAGCAATTAATGTCCATGTTGAACCGTTATCGGTTGAATACTCAAGTTTAACCCTGTCAACAAAAATTGAACTCCATCTTATCGGGTAAGAAGAACCGGCATACAATTCTTCTCCGCCATTGGGTTTGAGAACAGTTGTAGCAGGTTTGGTAACAAAAACTTCAATATCTCTTGCATGCACAGGCGTACCGTTTGGACCTCTTCCATAAATCCTTACAGTAAACACGCCCTCGGTATTGGCATCCGGAATAATCCTGAGTTGAACTGAATCAGGATACGAAGTCAGTGAGTCAGCCCCAATAAATTCATAAGTAAATCCTGCGGGCGGGAATGATTCAGCAGAGAATTTAACCGATTGATCATATAGTTTAACTGCTGGTACTGTTACTATAACAGTGGTAGTATCACCTGGTCTGAGTGTATCGGCAGAATGGGAGACCCTCATGGCGAAATCAGGAAAGTAACCAACGTAGCTTCCAAATTGACCGAACCGAAAATCAGTCCACATTGATAACGAAATATTATCCAGGGCATAAATTGCATCATAATCGCCCTGGTAACGTGGTGTACCGCCGCCGCCGCAGGAAGCACAATCAATTTTCATTTTCTGGTTTGAAATTCTTTGGTTTGGTGCAAAAGAAACCCCGCCATCATCTGAATAAGAAGCATAGATATAAGCGCTGTCGCTTGTTGGCGTATCGCGCGTATCCATCCACTTAATAAAAACCCTTCCCGAAGTTTTATCTGCCCAAACAGCGGGGTGCCATTGATGATGCTGAGTTGTATTAGGATCATCATTTACTAATCTTGCTGAGGACCAGGCAGCGCCCTGGTCATCAGAAAATCTTAGAAAGATATCAGGTTTATTCCCATTACCGGCAGGAGTATTTGAAGCGTACACAAGATATAATCTGCCTCTGTAAGTGCCATAACTGTTATCGGCTGCTATGAATGGATAAGGACGGGTTCTCATATTTTCAACAGAGTTTCTGCCGCCGACATTTGTTCCTACATAATTAGCAAAGTTTTGTGCAGACTTAAGAGTGAATGTTGCCCCGCCATCATTCGAAACATAAAAAGTATAAGTTGATGCGAAAGCACTGCCAGAATTTGTAACGACATAAACTGCGCCGCCCGGAACATCCTGTGCGCCTAATGTATTGGGCCCAACGGCAACCATCATACCCGGTAAATTTTGCGGGCTGAATGTTCTTGTTTGTACAAAAGTAGCACCAAAGTCTGTACTCCTGGTAAAGTTACCGGTTCCTCCGCCGGCAGTCATAACGCAATAAACATAATTAGAATAAGGACCGGCAGATTGATCAGCGGCAATCCAGTTTTTATCAATTCCGTTTATACCAATAATGGAAGGACCCCATGTAGCGCCGTTATCAGTTGACCGGAGAACTCTTGCACCGGTTATATTACCAAACATATTTTGATAATATAAATTTCCAAGGCTGTCATAAGCTGTTACAGGATCACCCTGAACGGGCACACCAAATGGCGGGCTGCTTGAAATCCATTCAAGACCGTTGTATGTTCGCCATGCGCCGTTAATATTAAAAGCCCCAAAATATTGAAGCGGGTCGTTTGGATTTTGTGAAACATGAGGTTCAGCAAAATTCAACCCAAGGTTAAAATTATCAAACCCTTCAGAATCAGTGATAACTTCCAAAAAACTTCTTGGTACAAGCTGATAATATTCAGCGGGCTTTCAGTCAAGGTTTGGATCATCAACCTGGCTAAAAATCACAACCGGAGAGATGATAAAGAAAAATAAAAAAAGTACTATGCTGCAAATGGTAAAGAATTTATTCACTTTTACTCCTTCTTATGGTATGAAAATTTAAGTGTATAATAATAAAAAAATATCAGATTCTATAAAAAAACTATAGTGTTTTATTTTTTGCATTGAACAATTTTTTAAACTCTTCAATATCGTTCATTGTTTTTATGCGGGCTTCTTCATCATCCTGATTTTTTTCTGAAAATAATCCAACGGCAAATTCTTCACTTCTTATTACCTGGCAGCTACAAACTCTTCCGAACTCAACAAGATTATTATCAGAAGTAACGAGTATGATATTCTTTCTGTTTGCGCTTTTTTCAATCTGTGATTTTATAAGCTGATCAGCTTCCCTTCTTAATGAATATACTATCTTAATTCCGCTGACTTTGATCGGAGTGCTTTCATATCCATCAAAGTGTAAAGTGACCGAAGTTTTTTTCAAGGCAAAGAATCTCTCAAGCAAAAATGCGAGCGCTTCCCTTGCAGCCTGTTTATTTTTTGCCTGCTTTGAATTTATTGAAGGAATTTTTCCGATAAGATTATTGCCGTCAATTATATAATGCTTCAAATTGTTCCTGAGTTACTTTGATAGTTTATCTTCCAGTATAAAACTGATCTCTTTTCGTGACTTTAAGATCCTGCAATTGAGGAGCTTTTACTCTGATCTCAAACATATACCCGGTAAATGTGCCGCTTGGATTCCACGTAAAGTTCATTATCCAGCAATGCAGATCGCGCGATATTTTGACCTGAGGTGCAGAAAATTCTTTTCTGGTAAGATCATAATTTCCGGTGAAAGAAAATTTCCAGTTGGGTGTAAGATTAAAATTCAGGCTTCCGCTGATGCTTGAAAATTTTGTTGTTGAACCCGGTCTGGGGGTTTGCTGGTTAAAATTATAATTAAGAGAAATATCCCAGGGAATTGTAAAGTCAGGATCACCTTGCTGGTATAATCCCTGATAAATATTACCAGGAGTGTTTCCAACTTGAAATGGATCGTCCTGCATTCCGGAGGGAGTAGATTCATCTTTTGACCTTAACCTCTCACCTGAAATTGAAGTTGACAATGAGAGACTAAAACTCGTCATCCTCAGTAAACCACGTCCATCATCAATTAAGAATCTGTTTATTTTACTAATGTTGTCAGCATAGCTGTAAGGTGTAAAAGTAGTTGATCCGGACAGGTTGAGCAGATCAGAAATCTGTGTCCGGTAATTGACGTTGAGATCGGAAAGCCTGAGACTATCAGCAGCAAAATTGTACGCTATACTTCCGGTAAGATTAAGCAATTGGATTTTGTTTTCTTTTGAGGTTGTATCTGTAGGGTCAACCTGAGTCTTCATTTCAAAAATATTCGAAACTGATAAAGAAATACTCTGCTGCTCGCCAATACCAGGTCCGCCAAAAATTTCTCTTTCAAACTTGTTATACCTTATCTCCTCACCCTTTGAGTTTACATATGAGTCGAAATATCCCCAAAATGGTTTGGAAAAATCAGGCTGATAGTTGTATGAAATTGAAGGATTGACTATATGTCGAATAGCGCTGATACCTAACGCCTCCGGCTGAAACATCCCGTAAAATTTTGTAGAGGCGGATAAACCGACTCCAAAAGTTCTTACTAAATTGATTTGATGAATATCATCAGTTATAATAGAGTCAGCACCTGAAACACTTATCCCGCCTGATCTTCTATCAATTCGTTTGTTGTACCATCTTTCCTGGTAACGTATGTTAGGAGACAAACTGAAGTATCCGAATTTCGGAGAAGCGCCAATACTAACATTGTGCTGAATGCCGCCCCTGATTTTTAAATCACCAGCCGTTTTATTACGTGTATTCTGAAACTGACCGCTGTAATTATAACCGATTAGTTCATACCACTCCTGTTCACCCACAGCATTTTTTCTTCTGAAAGGATATTTCTGGGACATATTAAAACTAAGATTGGGAAGCGTTTCGGATATGTCACCTGTTTCAAGTACCTGCCTTCGGCTGTAGCTGACAGACATGCTGTTGCCGGCTTCTTCCCAGGTTTCGAAGAAAGTTGCGTTTGAAACAACTTCATTACGAAGCAGCTCATTAAAGTCTGCAACATTTCTACGAAGATAATTACCTGAAATAAATTCCAGGTTAGCATCAAATCTCATGGTTGGTGTAATACTTTGATTGTGATTCCACTTCACACGCCAGTCGCGTCGTTCTTCCCGGTCGGGATCAATAGCACCACGCGTTCTGAAAAAAGAATACCCGCCTTCGAGATTGCCTGTAAAGTTATATCTTTTGGCATATCTGAATCTGCTAGAGAGGTTATAACTTCCTCTCGTATAGTAATCACCGGTAACTGCCCAATCCATATAATCGCTTATTGCCCAGAAGTAACCAAACCGTGAGAAGTATCTTCCATAGGTTCCGTCCTCCCCAAAAGCCGGCGGAAGAATACCTGAGCGTCTTCCCGACTCAATCGGAAATACAGCGAACGGTAATGGAACAGGAAATGGAACACCGCCAAAGTGCAGCCAAATCCATTCAGCAATTAATTGTTCTTTATGGATAACTTTCATATGAGGTGAATAGAAATGATAATGCGGACAGCTTTCTTCACAGGTGGTATATATTCCATCTTCAATAAAGTATGTGTCCCTGTCAACCTTTTTGATTTTTGTTCCCGTATAAAATCCGCCTTCCGATTCGGTGGTTGCTGCCGAAATGAAACCACGTTGTGTTTTAAAATTGTACCGCATGCTTAATCCTTCATAAACCTCAATACCTTCTTTCAGAACCGGAGTTCCGCTATATTGTCCGTCAAGAGTATCGGAAGGAATGCCTTCAGCATCGATATTACTTGTACTGAAATCAATCTTAATATTTGCAGCTTTTAGTTCTGTATCCTTATAACGGAGTTCTCCCTGCCCGTAGATAGCCATTTTTTTTTCTTTAATGAAATAGATCAGAGAGTCAGCGGCATTTGCATAAATAACCGTATCAACATCGTAAGCGCTTGATGGAGAAGTGATTGCCAGAGTATCTTCAGACGGCTGAAGCTGAATTAAAGTATCAGGTATTTGTATTGATATAACATCTTCTGTCTGACAAAATAAAAACGAATTGACGATTAAAAATGTTAAAAAAAATAATTTCATTAAATTAACAGAAAATGTTAATGCTTATAAAACACCAATGATGATGCACCTTTTATGCCTGCATTGTTTTTTAGCTTTGCGGGAATAACTTTAACCCGCGGTTTAATTGAAGTGAGCACACGCTTTTTAATAGTTTCCGAAATAGAATTAAACAGTGGTTTGCCAAATCCGGCAACACCCCCGCCAATAACAAAAGTGCTGATATCGAGCAGGTTGCTTACAGAAGTTAAAGCTGCGCCAAGCTGAATTCCCATATCTTTGATTACCTGTTGTGCAAACGGGTCGCCCTGTTCAGATGCCTGTTGAATAATACGCGGTGAGACCTCATCAGTATGGTTATCCAGAAGCTGCCATATTATTGAATCCTTATGCTCTGAGAGTTCTTCTCTTATACGTGCTTTCAGGTATCTGTTACCAACATAAGTTTCTATGCAGCCGTAAGAACCGCAATTACATTTACTTCCTTTATAATCTATTGTTACGTGTCCAAGTTCTCCTGCTGCACCGAAAGCTCCGTGAAATATTTTTCTATTAATGATTATGCCGCCGCCAACTCCGGTCCCTAAAGTTACCATCACAAAAGAATCATATTTTTTACCGGCACCAAAAATCATCTCGCCGATAGCCGCAGCATTGGCATCGTTTTCAACATATACATTAAGTTTTAATTTATCCGAAAGAATTTTTGCAATATTTATTTTTTTCCAGCCCGGAAAGTTAGGAGGGTTTTCAACCGTTCCTTTCCCAACAGTAACAACACCCGGTGTCCCAATCCCAATTGCTTTTATATTCACTTTGTTTTTTCTGATTATCGTTTTTGCAGTTGTTATGATCTGGTTTATTACATGTTTCGGACCGAGTTCGGCATTAGATTTTACAGAGGTCTGATCAATTATCTTCCCGGCTGAAGATACAACGCCCGTCTTAATATTCGTACCGCCGAGATCAATACCAATGGCAAATTTTTCAGTTCCGGGCATTTAATACTCACTATTTAAAAATAAAAATACAAAGGTTTTTACAGATGTAAATTTAATACACTGAAGTATCTGATTAAACCCGTTTTATTTGAAAGATAATATTCGGATGCTGTTACTTTGTGAATTCAAAATTGACGATCTTGAGTTCTTCAGGATAAGATATATCACCAAGCGCCGAACTTACAATCGGCTTGGCAAAAACCGTAATCCTGGATGAGGTTCCGCCATATCCGCCAAGATTTAATGCAAGATTCAGCAGCGATTCATATCCCTGATCTTTAAAGAACCTGACTAAATCCAATTCTAACTGAATCGGGATATTTGTAAGCTCACCAGTGCCGGGCACCTCAGCGGGTGAGGAAATATTTCCGCTGATTGTTTCTTTATCATCGATAAATAATCGCCATGGAAATGATTTTAGTGTAGCATTGGTTTTCGGATAACCGCCTGTTCCATCATTGGGATTCATTGCCTCAACATTTACGGTGAAAGAGACGGGAAGACTTCCCTGTGCAACTGCGGATGATATTTTCAGGATTTCAAGCGCTGAAAAATCATTTATGCCAGATTTGTTTGCAATTGAAACTCCATTCAACTGAAAGTTATTTACACCGCCCAGCTTGAATTTCAGACGGGACAGATTAACAAATGTTTCATACACACTGCAGCTTAAATTTGTTAAAGCAAATAAAAGCAGTATTGGGAGTAAAAGTTTTTTCATCTCAATCCTCATTTAGTCTGATAAGCAAATTAATTTCTCCTGATTATAGCTTTGAATTCTCTATGCTCCTGATAATATCCTCTGCGATCTTCAACGCACGCAAACCGTCTTCACCAGATACTACAGGCTTTTCATTCTTTAAGGAAGCATTTATGAATAATTGAAGCTCATACTTCAATGCATTTATCTCCGGTATTTCGGGTTGTTCGTAAACAACTGATTTTCTTTTTTCGCCAAGACCGATTTCACCAAATGAGATCGATGCAGCCGGCGGATTATCTGACACCGGTAAAAGTCTGAATACTTCCGCTGCGCCTGTCACAAAATCCAGACTTATATAATTGTCCTTTTGAAACAGCCTCATCTTTCGCATTTTTTTCTGAGAAATCCGGCTTGCTGTAACATTAGCAACTGCACCATTTTCAAATTTTAATCTGGCATTTGCTATATCTATGGTATCCGATACTACTGCAACTCCATTTGCATCTACTTGTATAACCGGACTTTTTATAAGACTCAGAATTATGTCGATATCGTGTATCATCAGGTCAAGTACTACTGCAACGTCTGTACCTCGCGGATTAAACTGAGCAAGCCTGTCCGTTTGGATAAACCTTGGTTGTGTTATGTATTTTTCGACTGACAATAATGCCGGATTAAACCTTTCAATATGTCCGACCTGCAGAGTCAAACTTTTTTCATTAGCAATTTTAACTAATTCTTCTGCTTCCCGGATTGTTGCAGTAATAGGTTTTTCAATAAAAATATGCAGATTCTTATTAAGGCATTTCACTGCAATCTCATGATGAGCTGTTGTTGTGGCAGCGATAGAAACAGACTCAACAGAATTCAGAAGGTCATTGAGGTCTGTAAATTGTTTAACATCATACTCCTTTGCAGCTAATTCTGCTTTTTGGGTATTAACATCATAAATTCCAACCAACTCACATCCGGGAATTTGTTTGAACATCTTTATATGAAGTTTACCAAGATGCCCGGTGCCAATTACACCCGTCTTAAGTTTTTTCATGATCACCTTGAAATAATTTTGTGGTAAGCGATAATCCTTTCGTAGCCGCCAAACTCAGGATCGTTATAATAAATGAATACGTAGTATTCATTTACGGTATCCCAGTTATTACCTTCAAGAACGTACCAGTCCGGGTTACGGATTTCTCCATTTATAATGTCTGCTACAACGAATTGATAATCATACACTCCGCGTTTAAGCGGAATAGTTAGAGAATGTATCCCGGCATTATAGTCCATAAGGTATTCGTCTGAAAGAACCCAATTATTGAAAGCGCCTGTAAGAAAGACTCTTCCAGTAAGTTCTTCAGGAGGACGAACAGAGAATGTTACATTAAGATAAGTTGCAAACTCATCCCTGTAATTTGTAAGCTTTGAACCTCCGTTGAGATCACGGTTAGGTCTTTTAAAGAAGCGAGAATATTCCAATCCATCAAACTGAGCACGAACATTTCTGCCTGTAAATTTATTTATGTCGCGAAGATCGGCTTGCCTGTAACCGTTGCCGGGTCTTATATCTCTTGCAGTAAATGAAAAACTTCTGTTAGCGTCCCAGTAAAACTGCCTGGTGTTAGTATTATGTGTTCGGTCAACAATAACGGGATATTGAGTATTTTTGTTTTCAACGATTTCCATTCTATCAACAAAAGCGGGAAACATTTGATCGGGGATTGTGAAATCGGCGATGATATTAAAAACCTTTGCAAGGTCTGAAGGGAAATAGATCTTATCTTCAAGCTGCTCCTTCTTAAATGAAACCCTGGATGCAATCAAATCGTGAACCACGAAGAACCTGCCGGATGCATATACAATTGACGTATCGAATGAATCAGTAATATAAAACATCCACTTACCGCTGAAAGGAAAAGTAACGTAACCATCCTTGTCAGGGAAGTTTCCTCTGAAATAATAACGTGCATCCTCAACCGTTGAGGGCAGAGTTTCAAACCTCAGATTATAAAAAATATTTTTACCTGTATTTGCAAGGAACAGATTATCGGTTGGGATCCAATCTCCCTGGCAAAAACGAAATACAATGTTAATTTCCGGAGTGTAACGTGAATCAACGTCAAATTCTATAGTAAGAAAAGTCCGATCAGTTTTGGTAACCTGGATTACAGGTAGAGAAGTTTCATCGCCGGCAGTATATGCCCGTAAAGATTTAACTGTTACATCCTGCGAGTAAGATTCAACTGTTAGTAATATTAAAACAAAAAGCAGAGTTGGCGATATTCTGTACATTATTACGCCCCTCTCTAAAGGTTAAAAATTTCGACACATTTAATTGATTGATGCGGAATGAAGATACTTATTTGCTGCCCTTCTCTATCGGTTTCAAGCAGCAGCCCCTCATCATAGGAAGCTTTAAGCCTGCCTGATTTGAACACGATTTCATAAATGGGTGATTCGATTTTGGGATCAGACTTAAGACCGTAGTCCTCGTACATTGTTATGTTTACAAGCTTACCATAAAATTCGCTCCAGTCAAATTTCATTTAAAACTCCCGGTTTGTTAATTCAAAAAGAGATTTTCTAAACTGATCTGTATCAGAGCAAAAGTAAAATTTATTTAAAAGCTGCGATGCAACTGAAAGTTCTCCTGCATTCAGATAATTTATATAACAAGCTGCAATAGAAGCTTTTATATTTTGTGTTGATTCACAGCTCTTACCATTGGCGTCGTAATAGCTTTCGATGAAGGTTAATATTTGGTCATTTTCCATTATGAATATTGCATAGACTTCATCGTTCACAAGGAATAATTCACCGCTGTCATATTTCCAGCAATCAACTGGAAGAAAAAATTCATCGTTTTTTGAGATCAGAGACATAAAAGCCGGATTTCCGGTAACGATTATGGTTTCACCGGTTTCTTCAGATAGGGTCGTGTAAGGTTCAGTAATTCCGGATTCGAGGGAATCAATAAGGTTAAAAAAATCGAGCGTGTTAAATAAATACAGTGTGAAAATATTGTTTAATTCGCTGGCTTTAGAATCAATACAGATCAATTCAACAACGTTATCGCCGTCAAGGTCTTCGGGAAAGAATTTTGGTGCGTTAAAATATTTTTCGAATGTAATGTTCTCATCATTATCAATAGCGATAAGTTTTTTTCCACTGATCTTAACTGAGAATTCATCGAAAAGAAAAACTTCATCCTGGGCAGGCAGGAAGCCGGTAAAAAATAATAGAATGAATGCACAAATTTTCATTTTACTTCAATTTGTTATTATGAAATATAATGATTTATGCGGTTTAATTTTAACAGTGAAAAAAAACACCCTTTTGTTTCTAAACAAGTTACGAATTAACAATTATGACCATTGGAGATGCTGAGCCGACTCGTATTGTGGTGTAAAATACATTCAGAAAGGGCTTATTAACTACCTTACGCATTTGTCATGCAGTCCGTTAGCCAACGGATATTTCAGCATCTAAAAAACTTAACAAGTACGGATTCTGAACCTGTCTCGAATTGGAAGTCGAGCCAAGGCGGGCAAGTTCACCTGACTTTAAACATTTAGTATGACAGATTCCATTTCTTTATCAACATTCCA
>JBBIGV010000092.1:0-10405 GCA_037447335.1 Ignavibacteria bacterium
TTTTGTCATGTTTGCTCCTATATTTTCTGTAAATATAGTTGCTTTTCTCTTTAGCTGCTAAATGGGGGTAGGATCAGTCGAAACCAGGTAATGTTGAAATATTGATATTTGATATTCTCGGCAGGAGAGTAAAGACACTCGTAAAAGAAACAAAAGAGCCCGGCAGGTATGAAGTTGTTTGGAATGCATCTTTTATTGCAAGCGGAGTTTATATCTATCAACTTAGGGCAGGTGATTATGTACACACAAAGAAGATGATTCTGTTGAAATAACGACAATTGTCGTAATAGTAAACAATAAAGATCTTCCGGTTAGTTGGAAGTTAAAATGGCAAAAATCAGTGGTTTATATACTGAGAGTGTGCGCAATAAAAGATAACTAACCGGAGTGAAAAAGAGTCTGTAAAATAATTTGGACAGCACTGGCTCATATAGTAAATTTTATAAAATATTTTTAAACGGCTGGTTATTAAAAATAATTGTTGTTAAGTTTGAAATAAATATTTTCATTCACTTAATATATGGGGAACTTATATGAAGCGGCTTATACTACGAATTTCGGTACTGTTTATTCTTCTGCAGGGGATATGTTTCCCGCAATCTCCTGTAATTCAAAACATTCTTAACCAGACAAACACTGATTCATTAATGCACTTTACCAAAGAATTGTCCGGTGTAATTCCAACAATTATTAATGGAACTCCGCAGACAATAGTTTCACGGCATAATAATCAACCGGGCAATGCATTGGCAGAAACTTACATAAAACAATATCTTGAATCTTACGGTCTTCAAACAACTATTCAGTCATTCAGCACAACCGGTAAAAATGTTTATGCAGTTCAGCCGGGCACGGAATTCCCGAACAGAAAATATATTATCTGTGCACACTTCGATTGTATGCCAAGCGGAACACTTGCACCAGGCGCTGATGATAATGCAAGCGGAACCGCTGCAGTAATTGAAGCTGCCAGGCTTTTCACCCAATATTCTTTTCCATACACAATAATATATGCTTTATGGGATGAAGAAGAACAGGGATTGATCGGCAGTGCGTATTATGCTAACCTGCTGCTCTTGCCGGTGATTCAATACTCGGCGTGATTAACATGGATATGATTGCCTATGATGGTGACAACGATGGAGTGGTTAATATTCATACAAGACCTATTGCTAATTCACTCCAGCTTTCAGATAAAATGGTGGAGATGAACACGGCTTACAGCATTGGACTTAATCCCGTAATTAAAACCCCCGGCATTTCTGCAAGTGACCACGCATCATTCTGGAATAAAGGATATAGCGCTATTCTCTTAATTGAAGATGACACGAATGATTTCAATCCGTACTATCATACTGTTAATGATGTTATTGCTCATTTTAACATTCCGTATTTCACAAAAAGCGCAAAGCTTGCATTTGCAACATTAGCTGCATTTGCACTGAATCTTGATATCTCAATTGAACACACACCATTTGCATCTGTTGATCATTCAAATGATCTGGTATAATCAGCAGCAATTATTACAGGATTGGATATTGGTACGGGAATAGCAGCTCCTCGTCTTTATTACCGGGTTAATTATGGCGGCGGTTATACTCAGTTTTATGAAGTGGCAGGAGTTCCGACAGAAGTATCCGGTTCTTACAATTTTACAATTCAGGGTCAGCCGCTGGGCACAACCGTTCAATATTATCTTGCTGCGCAGGATGCAAACAGTACAATAGCTGTTACTCTTCCTGCAGACGGATCTGGTTTCAATCCTCCGGGAAGCACGCCTCCTTCAACGCTGTTCCGTTTCTTTGTTGCTCCTATAAAAGTGCTGATGGCTGATGATGCTACAAATACTCTTAACTGGAACATTACAGGTCAATGGGGAACAACAACACTTAAGTTTACTTCACCGCCTTCATCATTTACAGAATCTCCATCGGGTAATTACGGGAATAACTGGAACTACACTTTTACCTATGCATAGCCTATTCAGTTAGACAGCTTAATCGGTGCAGCACTAGGGTTCAGCACTCAATGGGATATTGAGAATAACTGGGATTGTGGGCAGGTACTCATTTCAACCAATACAGGAACAACGTGGATACCTCTGGCGGTGCTTTATACAAATCCCGGTACGGGTTCATATCAGCCGCCCGGTCAACCGTTGTACGACGGTACCCAACTTACATGGGTAAATCAAATTATGGATCTGACACCTTATGTCGGTCAAACCATAATGCTTCGGTTCTTGTTCAGATCGGATGGTGTTGTAACTGCCGACGGCTGGTACATTGACGATATAATTATCAGAGGTTATAAAGTTATCCCGGTTGAACTTGTCTCTTTTGCTGCTAATGCAGTTAATAACCATGTTCTTGTTGAATGGAGCACTGCAACCGAAACAAACAATATGGGTTTTGAAGTTCAGAGAAGCGCTGATAAATCTGAGTGGTCAACAATTGCATTCAAGGAAGGCAAGGGACCACTGTTTCATCAAGCCATTATTCTTATATGGATTTGAATCCGCTTACTGGCATATCTTATTACAGATTTAAACAGGTTGATTATGATGGTTCGTTCAGAATTTACGAACCGGTTGAAGTGGATTTATCTGTGTTATCTGTATTTGCTCTTGAGCAGAACTATCCGAATCCTTTCAATCCATCAACCAGGATAAATTTCAACCTTGCAGTTGCATCCGACGTGACACTGAAAATATTCGATGTGCTTGGTCAGGAAATAGTTACGGTTGTTAACGGCAGATTATCTGCAGGAACACACACTGCGGAGGTATCTGCAAATCAGCTTACAAGCGGAGTTTACTTTTACAGATTAGACGCTTCGGGAGTTGACGGCAGCAAATTCTCAGAAGTGAAGAAGATGCTGCTTAGTAAGTAATCATCACCAGCAGATACCAACAATTATGCAGGAACCTGATCAGTCAGGCTCCTGCAATAATATTATTTGTTAATTTTTTTACATTGGATTAGTTTCCGGGAAGAACTAAAAGCTATATCTGTCAAATGAAAAATATTTTAGTACTTGGCGCCGGAAGAACTGCGTCTGTTCTGATAGAATACCTTCTTAATAATTCGCAAAAGGAAAACTGGTTTGTAACAGTTGCAGATTTTGATTACAACCTTGCATTACAGAAAACCGGTTCCCATCCGCACGCAAAACCCGTTCAACTTGATATACTTGACAATGAGAAAAGACAAGAAGCGTTTCAAAAAGCTGATCTCGTAATTTCTTATCTGCCGCCTGATCTTCATATAATCGCCGCAAGAGGATGTCTGGTTAACAATGCCCACCTGATTACCGCATCATACACTTCGCCGCAAATGGCTGCATTGAATGAAGAAGTTATAAGTAAAGGATTGATCTTCCTTAATGAAACGGGGCTAGATCCCTGTATTGATCACATGGATCTGATGAAATTAAACGAAAAGATTGAGACTCAGGGAGGAAAAATTACCTCCATTAAATCCTGCGGCGGCGGTTTGATAGCGCCTGAAAGTGATAATAATCCATGGGGTTATAAATTTACATGGAGCCCGATGAATGTTATAACTGCAGGACAAGCAGGTGCAAGGTTTATTCGCAACGGAAAAGAAGAGGTTGTTCCTTACGAAAATATTTTTGAGACTATTGAAATAATAGAAGTTCCCGGGTACGGGCAGTTTGAAGCATATCCAAACAGGGATTCGATTCAACACTTAAAGCTGATGGGACTTGAAGGTATTGAAAACTTTTACAGAGCAACTCTTCGTAAACCAGGATTTTCGGCTGCATGGAATCTTCTGATAAAACTTGGTTTAACTGATAATTCATTTGTAAACTATTATTCTTCAGATATTACTTACGGAGAATGGCTTTCTTCATACCTGCCTTCATTAAACGGAAATATCAATCCGCAAATACTTGCGGATTATCTTGGCATTGATAAAGAATCATCTGAAATGCAAAAACTTTTGTGGCTGGACTTATTAAGTGGAACTAAAATAGAAATCGAAAATGCTACTCCGGCACAAATACTTCTGAGCTTACTTGAAAAGAAGTGGAAGTTCGGAGAGCAAAATAAAGACCTTATTATTCTTCAAACGGAAATTGAATTTTTACATAAAGATAAAAAGAAGAAAATCATTTTAACGCTTACTAAAAAAGGCGACGACCAAATTAACACAGCTATGGCAAAAACCGGAGGGCTTCCGGCAGGAATTGCAGCGAAGCTTATTCTGAAAAAATCTGTTAATGAAAAAGGGGTTATCATACCAGTCTATCCTGATATTTATATTTCTTTATTAAGGGAGCTTGAAGAGAACGGGATAACTTTTATTACAAGATTGACCATCGCACATTAAATAGCAAGCTTACCAAACCCCGATTAATTTATTTTCTGATTAACAATCATTTTTATTAATCAACATATGATTAATAACAATGCCGATATTCATTGATTTACATGATCAGGCTGGTTAACCTTTTGATATTATTATATCAGTGATTAATAAAAGGGAGAATCATGCTAAATCACATCTGCTTTAACTATTCTTATTTAAGCAAATACTTTTTTTGAAAAGATTCTGCAAGACCAAATAATTATCAACAACAGAGGTTAATATGAAAATATTACTTAATATATTGTCAATATTACTTTTCATCCCGTTAGTAACGAGTGCACAAATAAGTCATAGGTTTCACGAAACGTTCGCCGGTGGTAATGCAGAAGGCTGGGTGTTTACAGCTTTAGATGCGAATATCTACGTTCAAAACGGTAAGCTGCATGTAAATTCATCCTCCGATGATTTTATATACATCATACCACCTATAGGAGCTGTAAAAGATGATTTTTCTTTCAAAGTTATTGGTGGTGAAAATGGGGAAGTAGGGTCCGGAGGATTTGGCAGAGCCGGATTTAATTCAATTCTTGCAATACTTGTAACTGATGATTCAGTCCATGTAATCTATTCCGAAAATTTTATTTCATATACGGAACCCAATTTAACATGGCTGTACGGTCAACCGCATAATGGTGGAATAAACAGTCTGCAGCTCGATGCAAAAAAATCAGGTAATAATCTGATTATAGATGCTTATATAAATAACAGTCTGATTTACAACGGAACCTTAATCAACGTTATAGATGATTTGTTATATGGACAAATGGTAATAGGAATAGAATCCGAAAGTGCTCCAATCGCATTTTCATTGGATGAAATTGATATAAGGTTTAATCCCGCAATTAATCCGCCTGGTATGTTAAATGAGCAGTTCAATACACCAACAGTTCCGTGGTTTAAATTCGTAGACCTCGACTACGCTGCTCAATCAATAACTATAGGCGGAGGAAGATTGAACTTTAATCTGATTGCTCCTTATGAAACATCATTATTAATAATTCCTCCGGTTGGAGCAGTAAGTGATTTTCCCTTTGAGGTTGTTGCCGGCGGCGAAGGAAACCACGATGTACCTTTTACAATCGGAAGATTCTTCAACTATAAGAATTATGTTGCAGTTTGGTTTGAAGATTCGATCTATATAGGCTATGGTAAAAATTCAATTGATCCTGTGGTTGTTAATACGGCGCCATACAGTTATGTATCTCTGCTGAAAGTTCAGTTTGAAGTTACCGAAAGTGTCCCTGTTCTTACACTTAAGGTTTGGATAAATGATCTGTTAACCGTTACCGGTACAGTACCAAATGCTGACAGCAGGCTAGCTGTCGGTCAATTGGTAGCAGGATTTGATGCAGGAACTATCTTCGATGCATATATTGATTATGCGCTTATTAACTATACACAATTCATAACAAATATAGATGATGAAGTGAATACAAATCATTTGGATTTCAGGCTTGAACAGAATTATCCGAATCCGTTCAATCCTGTGACTAATATAAACTTTTACATAAGCAGCAATCAATTTGTATCACTAAAAGTTTATGATCTGTTGGGAAGAGAGGCTGCTGACCTTGTAAATGAAGAAAAATCTGCCGGCTCATACGAAGTTATATTTGATGGTTCTTCGCTTTCAAGCGGTGTATATCTTTATCGTTTGCAAACTTCAGACTATAATGTGACAAAGAAGATGATGCTTATTCGTTAAATTTGGTCCCACTGAAAATTCCGGATGACATCTCTCTTAACTTTCTTTAAGGGAGATGTCATTCATTTTTTAATCATAAATATTTTTTCATATACCCGAACTCATCAGTAAATTCACCTTTCCAGAGAATAACACCGCGCATTATTTCAGGAGGGAGATGAGAATCCCCCAATGTTCCCCTGTAATCGGCTTCAACAATAGATTTGAGAAAAGGAAAGAGATCATGGCTGAAATGTGTTGATGCATCTTCAGAAAACTCGCAGGGCAGATTTGTAACTGCCATAACTGCTACCCCTTCGCCTTCAAACCCATCCTTTATTTTTTCTGACAGCGGGTTGTAGATATAGACCGGGTTGTCAATGATTGTTTTCTTTGAAAATTCTATTGAACCGTTCGGGTCGCATGTTATATCACCGATAGCTCTGAGGGTTTTATGTTTTGAGTAGATTTGCTTTAATAATTTCTTTGTCACGGTACGCGGGTATTTTGGCGACCACACAATACAGTTCATTAAGACAGTAATGAATGGAAGATAAATATCAAGGTTCGATTCAAATAATTTTGGGTGATCAAAACAGTACTGCTCTTTCTCCTTTGGTGTTAGCCTGGCATAAAAGTTCAAATCAACTCTGCCGTCACTAACAGGTCGGTACATATCAATTATTCTGAACGGCACCTTATAAACTCTTTTACGTGATCCGTTTTTAAAAACATCAGCAATTTGTGAAATAAAAATTTCTTCAACCGGAAGCAGGTCATAGATAGATTGTGCACCCTGACTCGTTTTCCCCTTTCCAAGGAATGCGGTAATTACAGGCGGCAAAGATGAAGGAGTTCCTTTAGCTTTAATTACCTCGCCAGTTTTTCGAATTATCTTTTTGATTTTTTCCAGATCGCCGATCTGAATTGACTGCGGTATAATTTCAAAAGGATTTGATATGCCGCTTAGTTTTAGTCTTCTTCCCAGTGTCCATAAAGTATCAACCATCCCTGCATAACCGGCGTTGTAGGTAAATGCGTTTATGAGGCGATTACCCTGCCAGTCCCGTATCAGTTCATACTCTATGAGCGTTGATTTTGTCTCAACCAGTTTACGAAGCATTTCGCGGTTTTTTTGCTGACCTTTATGAGTGTGTGAAAAAAATAAATAAACTTTACCGGGAATGATCCTTGAATCATGAATTTCTTTCAATCCGAAAAAAACATCTGCTTTGGTAATATCTTCATTTATTTCGGCACCGGATTTTTTATATGCTGAATCCGGGAACGCTCGTTTAACTTCACCGGTTTTAGGATTTACAGCGGGCTGAACGATAAGCCTGTGTCCCCCACTTTATAATATGTTTTGCATATTCCGGGGTAATAGCAACGCGCCTCTCACCTTTTTTACTTATGCCTTCTCTGATTATACCTGTTTTGTTCTTCATTTGGGAATTCTATAATAATCTGCTTATGAATATAATGATTGTATAATAATGTAAGAACCGGTTTATGTATGTTTCCGCTGGTCAGAATCAAACAAAAAAATATCTTTCTTCATATGTATATCAATCAATATTATTGTAATACAAATTGAAGGTAATTATTAAATTCCATGAAGACAATATTGTTTTGCATTTGTTCGGTACTGATTTCGTTCAATGGTTACTCACAGCAATTTCTTGTAAAAGGTAAAATAACAGATAAAGTATCCGGCGAGCCTCTCAGCTTTGCAAATGTAAGAGTTGCAGGCTCAACCCTCGGCACAGCAGCAAACCGTGAAGGTGAGTATGAGTTAAGATTATTCAAACAGGAAGCAAAACTCATAGCCTCATATATCGGGTACAAATCGGATACACTGTCTGTCAGAATTGAAAGTGGATTAACATTTATAAATTTTACACTTGAAAAAATTAACATTGATTTGCCCGAGGTTGTAGTAATGCCCGGTGAGAATCCTGCACTCGAAATTATCCGCAAGGCCATTCTGAAGAAAAAAAAGCGGAACGACTATCTTAACAGCTATAATTTTGATGCCTATACCAAAGGGCTTGTAAGAACAAACCAGGAACTTCTGGCAGGGGATGGTTTTCTCAGCATTGGTGCAGGAACTGATACTTCTGCGATGATCATCGGAGGAATACTTGAAAACCAAAGCCGAGGTTACTTCCTGAAACCAAATAATTATAAAGAAATAATTCTTGCGCGGAAACAAAGTGCAAACTTTCCGCCAACACTTAATGTGCTTACCGGCGGCAGGCTTATTCAGAATTTTTATACTGATGACATAAGATTCTTCGGCAGAGAACTCCCCGGTCCATTAGCCGATAATGCCATTGATTACTATTTCTTTTATCTGAAAAACACCCTCGCACAGGATAACGACACTATCTATCAGATATTTATGACGCCGGATAATTCTTCTGACCCGGGCTTTGAGGGATATATTTTCATAAATAGTAATGAGTATGATCTTGTAAAAGTTGATTTAAATCTGAACCGTGCGGCAAATACTGGGGGAATATTCGACACGGTAAACGTTTTCCAGCAATTCACTTTGTTTGATGAAATGGTTTATATGCCGGTTGATTACAGGTTATTTGTTAAAGCAAACATCATCGGATTAGTCAGGGTTGGTTTCGAACTTAATTCAATTCTTTATGATTATGAAATCAATCCGGAAATTGAGAAGGCATTCTTCGATAAGGCTATTCTGACAGTGCTTCCTGATGCAGATAAGAAAGACTCATTATACTGGCTTAATGTTCAAACTATACCGGGCACTGATGAGGAGCTTGATGCTTATTTAAGAATAGACAGTATCAGCAATCTTCGGTTCAACTTTTGGGACGAGTTTTCGATTCTTTCGACACGGATTAATTTTAACCGAAGCTTAAGCGTGTCTGCTCCTCTTGCAATCTATCACTTTAACAGGGTTGAAGGGCACGCTCTGGATTTCGGGATGTTTCTTAACGATGCACTTGACAGAAGGCTGAATTCATCCGTTAACTTTTCTTATGGTTTTTCTGATAAGAAGCTTAAAACAAATTTATCATCAACTTATTTGTTCGGCGATTATAGAACGTACAGCATTAAAGTTAATGCTTATAACGGCATAAAAACTTTATTTGGCGGGTCAGAAAATTATAATGAGCTGACATCAACGGTTCTTTCGCTGTTGTCTAAATATGAATTCAGAGATTACTATTATTCAAAGGGATTTGCTCTCGAACTTTCAGGCGAAGTACTTCCTGTTTTGAAATTAAACGCCGGTTTTATAAATCATACCGACAACAGTGCTTTTAACAAAAGCGATTTTTCATTTTTCAAAAAAGACAGAACTTACAGAACTAATCCACCGGTTTATGAAACAAGGGTTAATGCTTTAAACTTCGGCTTCAGACTTGATCTCAGGGATTACATTGAAGACGGATTTTTCAGAAGGAGAGTTGGACAGAACAGATCATATTTTTTGTTTGATGGTGATGTTCTTCACTCATCAAAAAACCTTACGGGCAGCGGAACAGATTTTACCAGATATTCTCTTACCGCATCGGGAAGACTAAATACATTCAGGGCTGCATATCTTGGCTTCATAGTTAAAGGAATTTATAATGACGGGT
The DNA here is from genome assembly GCA_037447335.1 of Ignavibacteria bacterium. Lineage (GTDB taxonomy): Bacteria > Bacteroidota > Ignavibacteria > Ignavibacteriales > Ignavibacteriaceae > JBBIGV01. The sequence continues at coordinate 9,702 of JBBIGV010000092.1, forward strand.
ACTTACCATACCAGATGCTTAATTTGCTTCCGGGAAATATAGAGCTCACTTCCAGAACTTATTCGTTCCGTACTTTGAATGTAAATGAAGTATTCGGAGATAGAACTGTTACTGTTCACCTTGATCATTTCTTTGGTGATGAATTATTCAGAATGTTGAGAATTCCCGTATTAAAAGACATTGAACTGCAATTAAATACTTTTATTAATGCTGCTTACTCTGATGTTAGTGATAAAGCAGCATCAATTCTTCCGGCAAATATCAAAACATTAAAGCAGGTCTTTTATGAAGCTGGTTTCGGCATTGGGCATGTTCTCTTCCCGATAAGATTTGAATTTGCCTGGAAGCTTAACCAGAGAAACGGAAATAATTTCAGGTTCGGGATGAACGCATTTATATTCTAAATGCTGCTGTTTCCTGTTGGCTGCCTCGCTAATTCATATTCATTGCACGGGGATTACTTGACCAGCAGCATCTTCTTTGTGCTTACGTAATCACCGGCGGTAATGCGATAAAAATACACACCGCTTGACAGGCTGCTTGCATTGAAACTTACCTCATACCTGCCTGCTTGTTTTGACTCGTTATTGACAAGCGTTTTTACTTTTCTCCCAAGAATGTCAAAGATGGTTAATTCAACAATACTTGGTTTTCCTGACTTTAAACATTTAGTATGACAGATTCCATTTCTTTATCAACATTCC
>JBBIGV010000093.1:0-9990 GCA_037447335.1 Ignavibacteria bacterium
TTATTAACCTTTTAATCGAACTATAATAGAATTGAGACTAGGTTGACACCGATACGATAATTTAACCCATTGTGCTTTTAATCGAACTATAATAGAATTGAGACTATTAAGGGCGGAGAAATCTGTATTGAGAAGAACCTTTTAATCGAACTATAATAGAATTGAGACTTTGCTTTTGCGCTCGCATTTTTTCCAAAGTGTGCGTGTACTTTTAATCGAACTACTTGTCCGGCGGAACGAAGTGCAGACGGACTTGTCTCGGCATCACGGAGTGATGACGGATAATAGAATTAAACTCAGTAGGGGAGGTAAATTATTACATCTAAGTAGAGATGAGATTAGAAATCAATTGAAGTAAATGTAACGGAAAGATCAATTATAATTGAATACAAAAACAATCAATTATTAACTTCATAAAAAGGGCTATTATGATAAAACGTTATCATTTTAAAATGAAAGACAGAACAATTCCAATCATTCATTTTCTAAGCAACAATTTTATTGCTTTTAATTTTCAAAAAGATGTTAAAGATCCTGGAGAAATATTAATATGTAAATTAGAATTATTAAGGATTATTAATTTAGACACAGGCAATGAAGTTTCTAAAGAAGAATTAAAATATTTTGATTTTCAAATAGAATTTGATTCAAAAGTTGTTTTTGATTCTGAATCCATCATTTCTGATGATGAATACTTTAAAAAATTATATCAATTATCAAATTTTCAAGTAAACTAATGGACTCTATTTTATATACTATTTTAATATCATTTTTAATAGTCTTTATTTATTTCATTGGTTATTTCTTTTTTTTATTTATTGTGTTGTATTTGCTTTTTGGTACTATTGTATTTATTGTTGAAAAAATAAGAAAGAAAATCTCTGCGAAATCTGTTTGAATTATTGTATTTATACGGGTGATTCGGATTGCCCGGTTATTACGTAGGACAGCCTTTAGGCTGTCACAGCAGTGCAATGCAGCGCGGAATCTCCGTAGGACAGCCTTTAGGCTGTCTCCGTGTAATTGCTGATTCGTAAATTTACAGTCACCTGTTTGCAGGTTGTAAATTCGTTTAAATATTAGGGTTTATGTTAATTGTTACTGTTTTGAGAAGGACAGGCTAAAGCCTGTCCTACAAGATTTATTATAAATGACAGGCTGAAGCCTGTCCTACAAGATTTATTATAAATGACAGGCTGAAGCCTGTCCTACGAGGTTTATTATGAATAAAAATTTTTCTGAACGACATTTGCCTCATCTTCATTTTAATGAAGGTATTTATTTTATTACATCAAGGATTTATGATCCCAACGCTATAGAAAAATTTAAATCGCCAGAACCGTATAAAATCCCGGCATCAAAAGGTGATTTTGAAACATTCAAAAATTATTTTATAGAATATGATGGTAAATTGGAAAAACTCACTGGCGTTAAATTCTACCTCAAGAACCCGGCAGTTGCTCAGATATTAATGGACTGTATCTTTGCTCTGAACGGTAAGGAATTCAAAATTATCGCTTTGACAATCATGCCGAATCATTTTCATCTACTTATCGAGCTTTTACCAGGCAACTCTGGTCTTAGTAAGATTATGCAACTCATTAAGGGCAGAAGCGCTTTTTATATAAATAGACATCTGAGTCTTAAAGGAAAATGCTGGCAGGATGAAAGTTATGATCGATTGGTGAGAGATGATGTTGAGTTATATTTTATAATCCGATATATATTATTAAATCCCGTTGCAGCAGGTCTGGTTAAAAACTGGTATGAATGGCAGTTTACATATTGTAATGAAAAATACAATGTCCTGTAGGACAGACTTTAGTCTGTCAAAGTCAAATTGTTCAGCATAAATATCCGTAGGACAGACTTTAGTCTGTCCTCGCACATTTGCCGTTCCGCAGAACGAGTGACGGTTATTTTTTACCTGCGCACAATCTTTAAACTTTCAGTCCGTTGTCTGTTAACTTCCTATGCTGCCCCTAATGAAGTGACAGCTTGATGATTGTTATTCGGTTTTTAATTCGGTTCATAATGGACAGGCTGAAGCCTGTCCTGCATGATTCTTTTTGACAGGCTGAAGCCTGTCCTACGAGGTTTGTTTTCACCCCATTTTACCATATTTTTGTGCCGTAAATTTTGAGCGCTTTACACACAAAGACAAAATCATGGTTTCACCGGTCTCTCCCGGAAGTTTTCAGCATATTCTATAAAAATTGTGAAATTTAGGTGATTTATAGGTTTTTGCGAGAATGGCGGAATTGGCAGACGCGCTAGACTTAGGATCTAGTACCGAGAGGTGTCGGGGTTCGAGTCCCCGTTCTCGCACAAGTTAAATTATCTCGACAACGATAACAGAGGATGATTTGGAAGTAAAAATAAACGATTTGAGCGCATCTGAACAGGAAATAGAAGTAATTCTTTCTTATGATGAAATCAGCGCTGATATTGAAAAAGAAGTAAGAAATCAAACAAAGAAAATTGAACTGCCCGGCTTTAGAAAGGGTAAGGTTCCACTTCATATTTTGAAAAAAAGATTTGGCGATGCACTCGAATATGAGGCTTCGGAAAAAGTTGCAAACGATCGCTTCTGGGATGCAATAAAAGAACGCGATATAAACCCGCTCGGTCAACCGGTTTTGTCTGATATTAAGTTTGAACCTGGTTCAGAGCTTTCATTCAAAGTTAAGTATGAGGTTATGCCTTTAATTGAGGTTAAAAATTATACCGGTCACGAAATTGAAATCCCGGACTTCAAAGTGTCCGATGAAGAAATTGAAAGAGAAATTGATTATATCCGCCGAACCAATGCAACACATGTTCCTGCATATATAGTTGAAGATACTGATACAATAATTGAAGTCAAACTGATCAGGATTGATGAAAATGGGGAACCTTTTGCTGATGCCAAACCGGAAACGCTGGATATTGATCTCAGCAATAAAAACGTACAGCAGGAAATTGTTGATAATGCAATGAATAAAAAGGTTGGCGATTCTTTTACATTTTCGTTTACCGACGAAAGAACATTAAAAAATAAAGATGGCAGTGATGAGATCATCAAAGAAAATTTCACTTACAGCGCTGCCATTTCAGGAATAAAAAGAATAGCGCTGCCTGCACTGGATGAAGAACTTATTAAGAAGGTTACAAAGGACAAGGAAACTACAGAGACCGGTTTGAGGAAACAGATCCGTAAGGAAATTGAGCATTATTATCAGCACAAAACAGACGAGTTCCTGAAAGGCAATCTTGTATCTCTCGTTATAAAAAATAATGAATTTGTACCCCCGGCTGCACTCGTTAAAAATCTGCTGGAAGATATGGTTAAAAAGGAAGAAGATCGTTTGAAGCAGCAAAGAATCCACAGTATTAAAAGACAGGACCTTGAAAATTATCTGAGACCTCAGGCAGAGATGGAAGTAAAATGGTTCATTCTGAGGGATGCAATAATAACCAAAGAAAACCTCCGGTTATCTGATGAAGTGCTTAACGAATTAGCTGCGAAGGATGCAGAAAAAACCGGTATTGCTGTAGAGAAGATGGTTCAGTATTACAAAACATCAGACTACGGCAGCAGGATAATTCAACAAAAGCTGTTCAGTTTCCTTGAAGAGAATAATAAAATTAAAAAAGTTGATCCTGAAAAGTTTCAGAACAGGAATGCAGAAAATCAATAATCATCAGCAAAGGAATAAAATGAAAAACCATATTGAAATTTATAATCAGTTAGTTCCTTATGTAATTGAACAGACAGGCAGAGGCGAACGGGGAATGGATATATATTCCCGTTTGTTGAGAGAAAGAATTATTTTTTTAGGGATGCCGGTTGATGACCACATTGCCAGTCTTACAATAGCACAGCTTATCTTTCTCGAAGCTGAAGATGCAGAAAAGGATATTAACCTTTACATTAACTCACCCGGCGGAAGTGTGAGCGCCGGGCTGGCTATTTACGACACGATGAAATATATAAAACCAAGTGTAGCAACCATTTGTGTGGGTATGGCAGCTAGTATGGGCGCAATTCTTCTTGCCGGCGGTGAAAAAGGAAAAAGAACCGCTCTTCCGCACGCAAAAATTATGATCCATCAGCCATGGACAGGCGGTATTGCAGGGCAGGTAAGCGATATCGAAATTCAGGCAAAAGAAATGTTAAAGACACGCGATACGTTGTATAAAATTCTTGCAGAACATACCGGAAAGTCTATTGAACAAATTACAAAGGATTGTGATAGAGATTATTTTATGAGTCCGGCTGAAGCAAAGGAATATAATCTTATAGATAACATTCTTGAAAAGCGCGAAGTGCCGGGCAGTAAAAAGTAATCTTTGTTATTAACTCACGTTACGCAAGATAGAGAGATGACAACTTCTATTAAGAAAATAAAAACTTACTGTTAAAAAATTTTATTTGATGAGTGAATTAAATACAGAAAACAAAGATGTCATCTCTTTATTGTTTTCTTTGCGTAAGCTGACTTACTAGTTAATTTTATTTTTCTCCCGGAAGTGATATTTAATGTTACTGCAGCGTTTTTTATTACAGGCTCTCCTTTTAACAACTTTCACAATTGCTTACAGCGGTTTTGTTTTTGCTCAGTTGCACATTGAGAAGAATGAAACCGCTTTCGATCAATATATTTCAGAATACCAGCGCACTCAAATGATTCCTTCAATATCTGCGGGAATATACTGCCAGGATAAAATTGTGTGGCTTGGCGCCGCGGGCTATTCTGATATCGAAAACTTTGTTCCTGCATCAACAAAATCAGTTTACCGGATTGCATCAATTTCAAAATCCATAACGGCAGTTGCAATTCTTCAGCTTGTTGAAAGGGGTAAAATAAATCCTGACGAGGATATACGTAATTATGTGCCGTATTATCCTAAAAAAAGATGGAAAGTTACCACCCGTCATCTGCTCAATCATACTTCGGGTGTAAGGACGTATCGTGAAGGTGAGTTTGATAGTAAGGCTGCATTTGCAAGCACGCGCCAGGCATTATCAATAATACTTCAGGATACATTATTATTTCAACCGGGGACAAAATATCTTTACACTACTTACGGTTATAATCTTCTTGCAGCTATAATTGAAGGCGCTTCAGGAATTTCTTACGTAGATTATATAAAGAGGAACATCCTGATACCTTGTGAAATGAATTCTACATATCCTGATATTCACCAGGAAATTATTTACTACAGAGCAAGAGGATACCGCAGGAATGATTACAGGAAACTTGAAAATGCACCGCTTGCAGACCTGAGTATTAAACTTGCCGGCGGCGGTTTAATTTTTACTGCAGATGACCTGTTAAAATTTGGAAGCAAGCTGCTTGATGGAAAATTAATTTCGCAGCCATATCTGGATTCCCTGATGATGCCAACACGTCTGCGTAACGGACAGATAATTAATTATGGTTATGGATTTTCACTCGGAACAGACACTAATGGCAGAAAATTTATTTCTCACCAGGGTGGTGGAACCGGCTTTTCTTCAAACATCGTTTTGTTTCCGGATGAAAAGCTGATCAGCGTACACCTTGTAAATCTCAGAGACAGGGAAAAAGAACATCCAACACTCAGAAGATTAAACCATCGGCAAAAAAATGTGATAAATCCTGCCGAAGACCTTGCTTTAATTTTCAGGAACGAGGTAACTCGGCCGTTGAAATACAGGATAAGCGATCGTCTGATGGCAGCCACACTTGCATCAGGTATAGATTCTTCACTATCGCTGTACAAAACACTTTTTGCAGATTCAGCAGAAATTTATTTTACCAACGAAGAAGAATTGCTTTTGTTTGGATTCGACCTTCTTAAGCTAAAACGAACCAGAGAAGCTATAACAGCGTTCCGCTTCTTTACAGCACAGAATCCGGAATCTGCTAATTTATATATTGGGTTAGCAGAAGCTTACAACCTCGATGGCAACAAAGGGCTTGCACTGAGGAATTACCGGATTGCCCTCAGATTAAATCCACAAAGCAATTACGCCAGCGAAATGATTCAAAAACAGAGCGGGAATTAAGCCCAAAAAGGATATTAATTTTCACTCGCAAGTGAGATTCTTAATTACTAAATTCAATACCGAATGAGTTGTTGTTATAACGATTCTTTCCCGCTGATAAAACTTTCTGCAAACTGAACTTATTAAACGAATTTTTGTTTAGATAATTATATGATCGGAAACAGATTTACAAAATATATCCCCCCTCCATTAAGCGGAAAGGGATTCGAAAACTTATTGAAGGTATTTCTTCAATTGTTAACCGTAACCTCAGGGAATGTTGACGAGGCATTGAATTGGTTAACGCACCTCGATAAGCAGTACGGACTTACAGATGATGAATATGGAATAGGAGATTTCATTAACGATCTGAAAGAAAAAAAATACATTGAAGAAAATGAGGGTATCGGGTTTGTCATTACGGCAAAAACCGAGCAGGCTATAAGACGTTCTTCACTGGAAGAAATTTTCGGCAAGCTGAAAAAAACCAGCAGAGGCAATCACCAGACTACGTATTCCGGCCCGGGTGATGAACTTACCTCCGACAGAAGAGAATACTACTTCGGAGATTCGCTCGATCAGATAGATGTTACAGGCTCAATAAAAAATGCACAGATAAATCATGGTATTGAAGATTTCAGACTTACAGAGGATGATCTTGAAATAGAAGAACGGGACCTGAAAGCTTTAACCTCTACTGTATTAATGATAGATATTTCACACTCGATGATTCTTTACGGAGAAGACCGCATAACTCCTGCCAAGAAAGTTGCAATGGCTTTGTCGGAACTGATAACTACAAAATATCCCAAAGATACACTCGACATAATAGTTTTTGGTAATGATGCCTGGTCAATTGAAATAAAAGATCTCCCTTACTTAAGTGTTGGTCCGTATCATACAAACACTGTTGCTGGGCTTGAACTTGCAGTTGATATTCTCCGAAGGAGAAAGACTTCAAACAAACAAATTTTTATGATTACCGATGGTAAACCCACCTGCTTAAAAGAAGGCATCAAATATTATAAGAACAGTTTCGGGCTTGACAGGAAGATTGTCAACAAAACTCTTGACCAGGCTGCAAGATGCCGGAAGCTTGGTATTTCAATTACAACATTTATGATTGCTCGCGATCCCTATCTTCAGCAATTTATTCGGGAGTTTACCAAAACAAATAACGGAAGAGCGTTTTACAGCACTTTATCCGGCTTAGGTGATTATATTTTTGAAGACTATATCCGCAACCGAAGAAAGCGTGTTAAATAATCAAATAAATTTTATCCGGGAGAAGACTTACATTGAATAATTATCAATCAATAAAAACCGTTGGCGAACTTAAAAAAACAGGTTACATGTATAAATCTATTAAAGAGGAACTGAGAGATAACCTTATTGCATCACTGCGAAACGGCAAAAATCCCTTTGATGGAATTATTGGATATGAAGACAGCGTTATTCCTGATCTTCAGACTGCAATACTATCAAGGCACAATATTGTATTACTTGGTTTACGCGGTCAGGCAAAAACAAAAATTGCACGTATGCTTGTAAACCTCCTGGATGAATATATCCCGGTTATTGATGGAACTGATCTGAATGACGATCCACTGAATCCTCTGTCGAAAGCAGCGAAAGATCTTATTGATGAATATGGTGATAATACCACAATCAGATGGATGCATAAATCTGAAAGATATACCGAAAAGCTTGCAACACCCGACGTATCCGTTGCAGATTTAATAGGTGATGTTGATCCGATAAAAGCAGCAGCATTAAAACTACCTTACAGTGATGAGAGAGTAATTCACTTTGGACTTATTCCGCGTTCGCACCGATGTATATTTGTTATTAATGAGCTGCCGGATTTACAAGCAAGGATACAGGTTGCACTCTTTAATATTTTACAGGAAAGCGATATTCAGATAAGAGGTTTTAAAGTAAGGCTGCCGCTCGACATCCAATTTGTGTTTACTGCTAATCCGGAGGACTATACTAACAGAGGTTCTATTGTTACCCCGCTGAAGGATAGAATTGACAGCCAGATTCTTACTCACTATCCTAAATCAATTGAGGCATCAAGAAATATTACCAGCCAGGAAGCGGAGCTTGCCGTTGAACAGCAGAAGAATATTTTCTGCCCAGAAATCATGAAAGATCTGATTGAGCAAATTGCATTCGAGGCAAGAAACAGTGAATATATTGATAATAAAAGCGGAGTTTCAGCGCGCCTGACAATCAGCGCTTATGAAAATTTGTTCAGTACTGCTGAAAGACGGGCTATACTAAATAATGAAGATAATACTACGGTCAGAATTTCTGATCTGTATGGAGTTATTCCAGCTATTACCGGCAAAATTGAGCTTGTTTATGAGGGAGAGCAGGAAGGTTCTTTAACGGTTGCGCAGATAATCATTGGCAAAGCAATTAAGTCTATGTTTGAAAATTATTTCCCTTCGCCGGATAAAGTAAAGAAAACTCAGGAAGCTAATCCATATCAGAATATTATAAACTGGTTTAACAAGGGTAATGAGCTGGATATTCTCAATCAATTACCGCAAAAGGATTATGAAAATATTTTGATTAAAGTTCCGGGTTTGCAACAGGTGGTAACTCAATTACATAAAAATATTTCTGAAGCTGAAAAATATTTTTTTATGGAATTTCTGCTGCACGGATTAGCAGAATACTCCGTGTTAAGCAAATTCAAACTTGAAAGGGGAATTCAATTCAAAGATATGTTCAGCTCGATGTTCACTTTATCGCAAAAAGAAAAAGATGAAAATAATGAAGAAGATTACTATTAATTTCTTTACAGATTTTTTCTTTCGAGTTTGAGTACGTGCTGTTTTTCTTCTCTTTCATCAAGCAGCTTCTTCAGAGAGACCGGTGACTTAAAAATTTCTATCATTGATTTCCCTTTTGGAACTTTGGGAATTTGTTCTTCAGTCTTACCGGTTTCAGAACCCGCTTCTACTGTTGAATTTTCCTTCCATTCCTTAACAATCGGTGACTCTCCTGCATGCATCAGGTTAAAGCTTGTCACTACACTGCCTTCAACTTCAATTATGTTATGCCTAACCATATTAGCTGCTTTCGGTTGACTCTCACTAACCGGTTGCTGTCTATCAGCAGATTTATCTTCCGGCAGAAGCGATATAAGTCTTTCATAGTGGAGCTTTTTTGCCCCGGGTTGCTTTAAAGTTTTATCTTTTGATTTTTGAGCGGGGATTTTTTTACTATGTACAAAATATGCTTCTACGAATACCTTATCGTTCTGATATTTTGCTTCATCAGCCTCAAGGTCAATACTATATACTTCAGCATAATTGGCTACATTTTTTTTTCTGCTCATTGTAGTCAGACCAACCTGCTGTATCCTGAAACGAATATCCTCGAGGTTTAACTTATCTGTAAACGCTTCAAGCTCCATAATTGCAAAAAGCGGATCGAAAAAAATCAGCTCGGGATATCCATTGATCAAAATTGTATGTCCGTATTTCGGGTTCTCAATTTCGAAAGAACTGACTGAGGTAAGCAGGCGGTAAGCGATCAGGTTTTTTGAAACATATTCATTTACATAATTACTGACATCCTGAAAAGGTATTCTTCTTTGTCTTTTCTGCGGATCGTTTTTGAAAATTATTTTAAAATTATTTTCCGGATCAGTTATGTTTTGCGAATAGATTATAACATCACCGCCCGGTGAATCCATTGTTTCAAGCAGCATATAATTAACCTGTAATTTTTACGCTTAAAATATAGTGAAAGATTATTTAGAGATAAATCCGGTGGGAAATAAAAATCAGAACAGGTATTTGAATAACATCTTAACAGAATTATTTATAAATTGAATTCAAATAATATTGGTAAATTTTCAGAAGGTATAAAGTCAAACTTAGTTGAAAATAGAGACTCCATTTTTTAGGGAGTGTAAATAATTTTGTGTAAATGGTTAAAGCAATAGTTTAGCTAAGTGC
>JBBIGV010000094.1:0-9735 GCA_037447335.1 Ignavibacteria bacterium
AGCACTTAGCTAAACTATTGCTTTAACCATTTACACAAAATTATTTACACTCCCGGAGATTTAATCTGAGAGGATTGAAAAAAGTCAATACAGAATTTGGCTTAGTTGCAATGGCACATAACATTAAGAAAGTTGGAACAATGATCAACTGATTGTGAGTTGAACATCGTTCCTATTATTAATAAAAAATTGCTTTTTAGTCAGCCCCACGATGAATTTGAATTTAATCTGAAATCAGACATATAAATTCAGAGTTGTTTGCAAAATTTACTTTTTGGTCAGCCTCACAACATCCTAATTATTCTTTTTATATCTTCGGCAGGTTTCAATCCACGCACGCGCATGGCGTGCGACTATAAAAAATACTTATAATTGATTATTTATAATTGTTTCAATCCACGCACGCGCATGGCGTGCGACAATGGGTCGTATTCACCGACAATCGCCGGGGTCGCGTTTCAATCCACGCACGCGCATGGCGTGCGACCGCTTAGTTCTAATTATTTCTATATCAATATCTTAAATATCCTGTTTCGCTTAACAATACTAAAACTTTTTCTATCGCTCGTTAAAATTTGAATTCCTTTGTTTTTGGTTCATTTTCCAACCGCTAACATGCGTGTGCTTTGATGTGTGCTTCGGTTAGCGCAGCCTATTTAACAACTGTTATAATACAAGTGTATCATCAATATTAAGGTTTTTGCTCTTGCCGTGATTCTCAAGTCTTTTCTTCCAATTTGCGCCGAGGTAATAAAAACGCAGATTGTCTTCTTCCTCATTATAGATTGAAAGAAGCTGACTCTTTAATATCTCCCATTGCGCCGGATCAACTACACATTCAAATACTGAATTCTGCGCCCTGATACCAAAGTTGAGGCATATCTCGGCAACTTTCTTTAATCGTTTTTTCCCGCTCATTGTTTTTGTTGATACGTCATAGCTTACTACTATCATCATAATTTAATTTGCTGTTTATTATTGATTATTTAATAATCATATCAATTTCTATTTCAGATAAAATGGCGGATAAGTTTCCATATCGCCCCGAATATATCTTGCAAGCAGTTGTGCCTGAATGTGCGGCAGCAAACCGATTGTCATTTTCTCGCCAAGAAACGGATGTGTTATTTCTTCCTGCTTTCTTTTCTGATATGCAGTTAATAATTCTTTCCGTGCACTGTCCGACATTCTTACTTCACCGGATTCCCGTATTTGAAAATCTTTTTTTGTTACTTGTTTCAGGTTGATCAGGTTCAGCATCACTCTGTCTCCAAGGTAAGCTCTGAATTCTTCCATAATATCCAGTGCAAGGCTTGGTCTGCCCGATCTTAATTGATGAAGGAACCCTACCTGAGGATCAAGTCCAACAGTTTCCAGAGCAGAGCGTACATCGATAGCGAGTATTGCATATAAAAAAGATAAAAGAGCATTTGCCGGATCGAGCGGAGGACGTTTTGATCTCTGCTCAAACTTAAAATCTTCTTGCTGCGAAGTAATTAATTCTGCTAACACTGAGAAGTATTGGTTTGCGCATTCACCTTCGTAGCCTCTGAGTTCATCAAGTGTTTGTGTTTGTTGAACATTTCTTAATCTATAACCAAGTGTTTCGATTGCCTGATTAATCAGATCGCTTGAATTATCGGGATGATTTCTTTGATGTCTTTGAAGAATATGTCTGTAATTGGAAACCTTGGCGGCAATTATATTTCTGGCAATCTTTAATGATTCAAATTCATTTTCAGAAATTGCATATTGGGCTTTTCGCAATAATACGTTTCCTTTCTGAGCGCCGTAAACACGTGCAAGCAATTTACCCTGCTCAGTCAGATAACTTATACCAACATTGTTCTCTGCACAGAAAGCCATTAGCTGCGGAGTAAGCGCTTTGAATCCGAAACAAACTATATTTTCAATAGAATGTATGGGCGCCTGGAATGCTTTTTTAGAATTTCCTTCTTCGTCTGTTATTTCCACAACAAACGTTTCCCTTTCTTTTCGGACAAAGGCATTTTCTGATGTTATATAAAGTGTGTTAAGGTGTTTTTTCATTTTATGTCTGTCGTTTTTTAAATTTATCTCCTACGAGGATGTTCATATTGTAAGCATAAACTTATTACTACAATAATTAAACTTCTACAAAGTTTCTTTTTACTGACCTCTTAGAGGTCGAATTATTGTAGTATTAATAATTCCATTTTATTTCCTAATCCTCGTAGAGGATTTATAAAATTTTTATTCCCGGGTATGTTCTTTTTAAACTTTAATTTATTCTCCATTTGCTAAGCTGGTGTCAAAACGATTTATCGGAGTTAATCCTTTCTTATGTTGCATATAATCCATTAATATAATTCTGCTGTTTTCTTTTATTCATTGCTTTGGGCTGACAGATTTGCTGCAGCGAACAGTTGCGGCATTTCTGCTCATATACAGCCGGCGGCAGAATCTTTTTTGAAACTATTTCTCTTACAGAGGCAATGATGTTTTCTGCTTGAGTTCGCAACTCTTCATCAATATCAATTACATTTCTTCTTCTTATCTTTCCATAAAAGAAAGCTGCTTTTGAGATTTTTGTGTTGAGCATTTCTTCAAGGCAAAACACCTGTGCGCATAGCTGAACTTTATCGCTAACATCTTCTTTCGGCTTACCAGATTTGAACTCAACCGGCAGGACTTCCATATTGTCACCCTGAAATCGTTTTAGGGTCTCCCTGCCATTAGATTCTGATCCCGAAAGATTCGGGACAGCATGACCGGATGATTTCTTCGATCGAAATTCAACAGCATCGCATCTGCCCACAAGTCCATATTTAAAAGAATGAATCCGCAAACCTCGCACAGTTCTTACAGCACCTCTTGTTTCATAAGTATCAGTATCAACTTTCTCGTGCAGAAGATTTCCCCGAACCGTAAAAAGGTTTTCACTCCACGCATCTTCAACATGTATTAATGCACATTGCCGTGGGCAATACACGTAATGCTGAAGCGCGCTTATCATAATGAAATCATCTTCTGTGAACATGGGGTTATTTCTTTTTCCTTTTATCAAGCTGCCTTTTTTGTTTTTCTGTAAGAGCTTTATAGTTCTCTCTGGTTACAACCTTTCTTCCTGATTTTTTTTCAAGATCTCTTCGTGCATTTCCTGCAACTGTTCCGCTTTCAACTGCTGCTCTTTTATTTGGATCAAAACCATGTGCATCTTTTGTTCAGGCAATTTCTGTTGTTGATGCTTCACCGAGCATAGTAAAGATTAATTCCAGGTCAGTCATATGATCACGAAGATTCTCTTAAGGTTTTGTTAAACCCTTAAATTTTTTGTAAACAGAAGGAGTTAAGCCGAAGGTTGCTTTACTTATCTCTGATGTAAGAATTGCATACTCTAATCCTTCTTTCACTCCGCGCTTTTTCCATTAGTTAGTTAATTTATCGCGTACAGCAATGCCGCGAACTCTCTTTTCGATCCATTCATCGGAGTAACCTTTTGCTTTATAAATTTCCCTCATTCGATGCTGGGCGAGTTCAGGGTTTTCAATTTCTTCTAGCCTTTCTTGTCCAACTTTAGCAAGCCATAGTTTGAAAGGTTCGGCTTTTGGAGAGGGGATTGACTGAATAATTCTTAACAAACCCTGAGCATTAGCACAGCTCATCTTCTGTTTACCCCCGGCAGCTTCTACAGGAAGGGTGGGTACAATTTGTACCCATCCTTTGGCTAGTTCCGGATCGCGTTGCTTCATTCTTTTTACATATTGTTTTGAATCACTGCTGTCCGTAAGTGCAGCAACCACATCTTCAACAACAAAATATAATTTTTGATTTGCTTCGTTCCAAACTGAACGAATCTGCTTCTGTTCAAAAAGTTTTATGTTGGACATAATGTTTCCTTTATAGGTGTAAAGAGATTACTCCACATCGACAATCTTAAATGTTTCTGGAAATGTTTTTTCATCGAGATAAATTTGGTAATCGGAATATTCCCTTGCCGGACCTTCTGATAATTTTTTGTGCGTAACTCTTGCAAATAGTTCGTGAGCAGGTTTGTTGCCGAGGGCGCCATTGTGAGCAAACACAATGAGTTTTCTTGTGTTCATTTCGCCTCTTGCAGCCGAGCGGTCGTGTTCAAACATTTTCTGCATTGCATCCCAAAACAATTCAAGATCTTTTTCAGAAAATTTTGTATCGTACGCAAGGTGAGCAGAGATAAATCCGTGTGTTTTGTATAAACCATAAGGTACAGTGTATTTGCGACCCATTTCTGAACCACCTTTTACTGCTCTTTCTTCTGTGGTTTTTGCAACACGCGTAATGCTATGTTCCAGTGCAACAATAGGATCTACAGAGCGAGCAAATGTTAATTGAATTGGACCACGAACTTGTCCACAATTTGGTGCTGATTTAAGTGATAATACTGCTCCGAAAGAACGAATATCATAAAAATTTTCACACATCCAAGCTCTTCCTTTTTCTGTTTCTCCTTGGTTTGGTTGCCTAGATTTAACGCCTTTTATTGCATCGGTTATGAATTTTTTTAATTTATCATCTCCTGGTGGATTTTCTTTAATAGTTTCTCTGATACCCTTTAAGTCCGCTCCAGCATAAATTACGAAATACATTTTTTCTTCTTCGCCTTCTTCTATTCCTGTTCCATCCGGCAATTCATATGATTGTAAGCTTTCTACTAATTCTGATGGAATTTCTTTTTTAGCGCCTTCTCCTAAATCAATTCCAAGAGATTTAAAAGCTTCAACGTGCGCACGACCTAGAACAGATTTTTCCTTAATGTAAATATCAAATCCTTTTTCTGCTACACCATTACTGAATTTTGTTAACAGCACAAAATTTCTAACCTTTCTTTTTAAACAAACATCTGTGACTAATCCTATACCTTTTTCCGCATCGATTCTGGGAAGATTACCGGCATCAGGATCTCCATTTGGGTTGCCGTCTTTTACATCAAAGTAAAAAACAAAGTCGTAACGATTTTTGATTGGTTCCATTTTTAATCTCCTTGGTTTTAATTGTTAACAGTTTCAATTGTAGTTTCTTTTTAAGATTTCTTTGTGTAGAAATCCTGTCTTTGGTGATAATAACCTACTGCAAAATGTGCCTGATCTGGTAAAGATAAGTTTGCCGGGAACGAACTTATCTCACTCATAATAGCCCCAATAAGTTTTTCATAGTATTTTTTTTCACCATCCGAAAGTTTTTTCAAATGAGAATTTTTTAAACTCAATAAGCGGGGAAAGACAGATATTGGAGTGCTTGAAGCCGCTCCATAGAATCTGTCTCTGATTGTGGTGTTTATACCCGGATTAGCTCTTTCCTGGATTTTTTCTAACGCAGCAAAGAGACGCCCGATTCGGTACGCAGCATTTTTGTTCGTTGGGTCGAGTCCCATAGTTATCTCCTTTTCATTTTGTTTATGAATTTTGTTAAATCTGTTTAAGTAAGCTTTTAGAATTGCAGCACGTGTCCTGTTAACATTTTGTTCTGCTCTTATTCTTCTTACGCATTGATGTATTAATGATGTGGGATATTGTGTTCCGTCAATTATACTTTCGATAACAGCACTGGCAAGATTCGGTGGGACATTTTCCATTTTGTATCTAAAAGCAGTGGCAGAAAGAATCTGATAGAGACTTAAGTATTTAGGTTCCTTTGGACCGTGAATTATTTCAAAATCATCAAAATGTTTTTTGATGTTCATTCCGAATTTCTCAACTGAGGGGGCTTTCCAGAATCTAACCGATATTCTCGCAGCGTTTGGTGAAAGCCCTAAAACATAAAAGTGGTTTGTTTTATCTACTGGTCTTCTTCCGGTAAATATTGAGCTAATGAAAGACTCAATTACGTTTACACCTTTATCCGGATCGTCATCATCCGTTTTTTGAAATGCAATAACCCACGATAATACTTCTTCTGGATTATATTCCTCTGTTTTCTTTTCTGCCCAGAATAGAACGGTTGTGTTGGCGATAATTTTTTTATTAGTTGTAGAGTTGATTAGATGTTTAAGCGCAGTACTATACGAAGCTTCTGCTTTAATTGATACTGGTGCATTATAAGCTTGCTCTTTACCATAAGAATCATATCCTGAATTCTTCTGGAAAGCTACTAATCGGGCACTGCTTTTTGATCCTAAAATTGGTGTGGGGGTATGTAATCTTGAAACGACATTTCTTTCCCCAGTTATTAAACAAGGTTGAATAATATTTTGATCATCATCTTCTTTTCCGTTAAATACTAAACTAGATTTTTGATAATCAGCAACTACATGCCTTTGAGGAATAAGTTCAGTATCTCTATCAAGTCTAAAAGTTACATTGCACCCAGCAATTTTTGAACAATCTTGCCAAGCTGGATGATTCTTTACTTCTTCAATCTGATCCATATTATAAAAAGATAGCACAGCATTTACTCCTTCATCGTTCTTTACAGCCTCTGGTAGGTTGTTGATTACTGTAAGAAAAGATTGATGTTGCTTTAATGCCATCTCAACAGATTCTTCTGAATCATTCTTGGGATGTCTAAGAACATATCCTGTATGGTCCCATAATAAATAAGCTGTCTGCCAAGAGTTAGAACCAGAACGTGCTATTGATTTGGGAAGTAGAAAATGTTTTCCCTTCCTTCCTTCTCTCAAGTCTTGAAGATCAGCAAACTTACCTTCTTTATTAATGATGATTACAAATTTAATTTCTTTTAATTCAAATCCTTCCTGCGGGAGTGACTTTCTTTTTCTTTGATAATAATCATACAACGCTTGTAATATCATTTTCTTATCTCCTCACTTGTGTAATGTGGAATATCAACAACACCGTTTTCAATTTTTGCTTTGAAGAACATTGGCTTGGGATTATTCAAATCAGTAAAGTCCATATCATAAATCATAAAGCCAAGTTCTCTAGTTTCATCAATTGTTTCAACCAGGTTATTTTCAAAATCTTTTATTAATTTGAAGTTGCAGCTAAACTCACGTGTACCAAGGTAAGGTTGATTAAAACACTGTCCTTTTGATGCTCTACGTTCAAATATTGCAAGATATTTTCCCGGTGTTTCATCTTGTCTGTACGCATCATTCCTTTCTTCCCAATCTTTAATTTCCTGAAGCATAAATTCTCTTTCTTCTGGGTCCCAAAGATATTCAGGAACCGCTTTATGATTATTATTTTTTCTTTCGGCAGTCGGAATAAATTCAAGCACAGCATAAAATCTATATTTAACATCCCGAAGAAAATATCCGGCACGCTGCTGGCGATTATCTTCAATGATAATTCCGGTTTTATTAGAGGCTACAGAACCCACCTCATTTCTCCTTACAGATATCCATTTGATAGGATTTAATATTTCAATTTTAGTTGGATGCCATCGGATTGCAGGTTTCCACAATATTGATTCGAACACTGCTCGTACTGCTGAGGGTGTTGGGACATCATAGCTTACTCTTTCTACTTTCATTTCTGGACGTGTATAGCAGGCGTAATCTCCCCAGACCTCAAGGCAGAATGGTTTGTGGTTTAAATTGTTCATAAATTTTTCTCCTGTTTTTAGGAATTAATCTCCATTTTGTTTCTAATGTGGGATGAATTTTATTTTATTAATTATTTCGTACCCACGGGACTGAATTTATCGGTTAATAGTTTTTCTATAAATATATCGCCCCTAACGAGGCTATTTTAAAACTCATTCTCTTGTCCCGATGGGGACAAAATATCTCTAGATTAAATGTTCTCCCCCAAAAAACGAAATCCCGTAGGGATGACATATTATTTACCTAACATCGATTAAAATATATTTCTCATCGTAAGGGAGATCATATCTTTTTAACATCTCTATATATTCTTCTCTGAACGTTTTCTTTTTATGATGCTGCTCCTGATTAATTATGTATTTAACAACGGCATCTAATTGCGAATGTGAAAATGAAAAAGCTCCATAGCCAGCTTGCCAATTAAATTTTCCTCTAACAAATTTCATTTTATTTATCCATTTGGAGGAATTTGTTTTAATATCTTGAAGCAAATCGGGAATTAGCTGATGAGGTTTGTAACCTATTGCAATATGCAGATGATTAAATGTGCCGTTTATTGCGATTAGTTTATGTCCGTTATTTTTGATAATTCCTGTGATGTATTTATATAATTCATCTTTCCATTCAGGCTGGATAAGAGAAATTCTGTTCTGAACAGCAAAAACAAGGTGAAGATAAATTTGTGTAAATGTGTTAGCCATAGCGACCTCTCTATTTCGTCTCTAAAGGGACTCAGGTTTTGTTGGGTGATTTATTTTCTATAAATATTTCATCCCTAAAGGGATTCCATTTATTCTATGAATTCTTTACCCAAAAAGAACTTAATTTGGTTTTTGTGTTCTCCTTGTCCCGATAGGGACATAATATTTATAGAAACAGATCAGCCCATAAAAAACGGAGTCCCGCAGGGACGATATATTAACCCTTAACTTAATTCATCACAATTGAATACATTACACAACTCCATCACCGATTATCCAATCTGATTCATTGCAAAGCAATCCTAATCCCGGCTTATATAAATTTGGGTCGCTCTGAACCCAATAACCATTAATATTTTCTACATAACCGGCTTCATTGATTTTGTTAAAAATATAAATGGGAACGTTTATGATGTATCGCTGCAATTTTCTCAATAAACCTTTTGAAGCCCCTGCGTATCTTAATTGTTCAATTAAATATAAATTACTTTTACTGCTTTTCTTGCTTTCATATTGCACGATAATGCTAAACTGTTTTTTGTCATCAATCATATTAAACTTCTCTGCAAAGGTTCTGAACTGGAAATCGAATGTTGTAGTATCTTTTACGAGTTGACTGTAAAAATCAGCTTCATCGAACGAATTGAGATTAGAGTAGAGATATTTGAAATATTCCGAATAAAGACCTGGTGTGAATTCTGCATTTTGATATTTACGAAGCATTGCTTTACCAGCATCTTCACATTTTCTTAAAAATCCTGAAGGTGATGGTTTGGGAGGGACAAACACAAACACTTTCCCCGGCTCGTTAAGTTTATTTTCTCTGTTACATCTTCCTGCAGCTTGAACAATTGAATCTATTCCCGTTAATGCGCGAAAGACAACGGGGAAATCTATATCTACCCCTGCTTCAACAAGTTGAGTGCTGATTACCCTTATTAGTTCATTGTTCTTGAGCTTGAGTTTTATTTCTGAAATAATTTCACTCCTCTCTTCGCCACACATATAACCGGAAAGATGGATTGTATCCTTGGGCATTAATGAGTGCAGCTGTCTGCAATCGTCCCTTCGGTTTACAATGCAAAGAACTTGCTGTAATTTTGATATATCACTGGCAATACCTTCCCACGTGGAAGGTGTATTCAATTCTTTGGGTAAAATAAATTCAACACGTTTAAAATCTTTTGCAAGAGAATCCGGGTTATCAATTATTTCTGTTACGTTTTCAAGCCCTTCAATAATATTAGGTTGAGTTCCAATTTTTCCTTGAAACGCTGGTTGAGTTGCCGACATCAAAAGAACCGTAACTCCGAAATAGTCAACTAATCCTTTTAATATAGAAATAATTGGCCGGAAATATCCTTGTGGCAGCATTTGTGCTTCATCTAAGATTATAATGCTGTTTGCAATATTGTGAAGCTTTCTGCAAACCGAAGTTTTATTACCAAACAATGAATCGAACAATTGAACATTAGTCGTAACTATAATTGGTGCATCCCAATTTTCAGA
>JBBIGV010000095.1:0-9522 GCA_037447335.1 Ignavibacteria bacterium
CCCCCCCCCCGAAAAAGTTAATAGTAGAATTTACAAACCTGCAATTTTATCCCACGGGTTTTATATGATGTGTTTATTTGAAGGATTTAATTTCTTTTCAATTAACTATATCATTCAAAAATTTTAGGGAGTTACGAAAATGAAAAACTATTAACAATCCTGGTTTTAATTTTTGCCAGTATATTTATTAAAGCACAGGAGGGGGATGTTTCTGGCGAATTATCAATTGATGTTAAAAACAATCCACAGAATAAATCTGTATCAATGACGTTAGAATTGGTTAGCCCTGCATGCTGGGATGAAGATCATAATATAACCGAACTGTTTAATGGTGGAACGGTCGGTTTTGATAGTTTTTTAAATAGAGGATGGTTAGAATTTCATGTTTGTTGGTCAACAAATCCTCTGTTCTATTACAAGACATTTGGCTTAGGATTATACAAGATAACTGCAAAAGTTAATAATGTTGTCAAAGATCATTTCTTCATTGACTACCGGACTTCTGATCTCCCGGATGCTATTTGGAATACCCCTCCTCCCGGCTGTCAAATTGATTATGCATTGGATTTCGATGTTGCAGCAGAAAAATTTTATTTCCGCAGCACTCAGAATGAATTTTCTGGGTATCACACTTTCTGGGATTTAAGACCTTGTGTTACGCTAATTACCGCCGGTTCGGAAAATTATTGGGGAAATGCTCTCGCAGCTATTCCTGATAATAATAACAATCCGAGAATAGTTTGGGGTAAGTTCCCGGGCAACCCCGTTGGAAGTATTTCAGGTTACAAAATTTACAGATCCGGTGAACATGCTCCGGGACAACAACCTGGCTCTTTCAGTCATCTTACGACAGTTAATTCCGATGCTTCCAGTTACATTGATAATACAGTTACAATGGGAACAGATTATAGTGCAAGAAGTTATTATGTTACCTGTGTGTATGACGGTGAAAGGGACGGGCTTTTGGAAACCGGTCCTACTAACACAGTTGAAGTAAGGCTTGAAATTCCACAAAAAAGTTCAGATGATAATTCTGATATTTTGGACAATTATTCTTACAGACTTCATCAGAACTATCCAAATCCATTTAATCCTTCAACTGTTATCTCTTATCAAATACCCGCAGATAACTTTGTGACTCTAAAGGTATTTGATGTTTTAGGAAGAGAGGTAGCTGAGCTGGTAAATACCTACAAAGAAGCAGGGACTCATTCTGTTGAATTCAATGCTACGGATTTGCCGAGCGGAATTTATTTATACAGAATTCAGGTAGGCAACTACACCGAAACACAAAAATTAATTTTACAGAAGTAGTTGCTGGTTTTCTAAATGAAAGACTATCCCGGAATCGGGATAGTCTTTCAAGTTTATTGAATTTTAGTAAAGAAAAAGGAATTAGATAATGAAAACAATAGTTATATCATTATTATTTATTGGTTTAGCATATTCTCAGCAGCAGCAGCACATACCCTGGCCCTCTTTTGCTGATTCTCCTTGGCCAACAACTCGGGGTGATGCACAGGCAACCGGCAGGTCACAATATATTGGACCGAGAACCCCTAATGTTATCTGGCGAAAAGATATGCCTTTTGGAATTATACACGGACCTGTTATAGGTTATAATGATGATCTTTTTGTTGGGACAAGAGCAATTAGTCCATCAGAAAAAAATTATTTTTATTCTATTAATAAGAACGGTAATGATGTATGGACATTTCAAACTGAAGGAGGCAGACCAAACCTTGCTGGCGCTACAATAGCAAAAGATGGCACAATATTTTTTTCTTCTCTAGGTTATTTAAATTTGACTGGTGGAGGTATATATGCAATAAATCCTGATGGAACATTAAAATGGCGGAATGAAAAATTTGTTTATGGTGCTATTACAAGATTTATAGCTGTTGGAAAAGATTCTAATCTCTATTTACCATGGTTTGATACTCTATATATTCTTGAGGAACAATACGGAAATATTATAGATTCACTACCGGTACCTGATTTTGGAAATCACGAAATAGTTTTTTCTACAGGTGGTGATACAATTTATTATTTTGAAGGAAGGATAGGCACTCAAGATCCCCGTAAGCTTCACGCATTATCTTTAAATGGTGAACTTCTGTGGTCGGTTGAAGTTTTCCACAACTATGGAACACCTCTTGTTGATAATAATAATAGAATATATTTTTTTGGACATGATGCGGCAGGTATATATTTATACTCTTTTAATCCAGACGGAAATATTAATTGGAAATATCAATTAGATGACCATGAATTTTATGAAAATTATTCCTCACCTACAATTGATATAAATGGAAACATAATATTCCCATCATCATTATATCTATCTAATAAAGACAGCGGATATATAACTTCAATAGACTATAACGGCAACCTGAATTGGAAAACAACTCTTGGTCACTACTGGAATGATGGCGCATTTATAAATTCTGGCTTAGTTAGTGATGCGGAAGGAAAAATATATTGTGGTTCGACTTTTGGAACATATTTCTGGTGCCTTGACAGTAATGGGGAAATTCTCTGGAAATTAGACCTTGAAGGATATGAATATGATACTTCGCCTGCTATAAATTCTGACGGTACTCTTTTTATAGGAACTCATCTAAGCATAACTTATCAGTTTCACGAAAGAAATTTAATAGCAGTAAGTGATGAAGGAATGTCAGTGGATGATAAAGAACAGGAAATGACTTTCCGACTTTATCAAAATTATCCAAACCCGTTTAACCCTGCCACGCATATAGATTTTGTATTAATGGAAAGAACAAATGTTATTGTAAAAGTATTTAATGCTTTAGGTCAGGAAGTTAAAACACTTGTTAATGAAGAAATGATACCGGGATATTATTCAAGAATATTTAATGGCAAAGATTTACCAAGCGGTGTATACTTTTACAGGTTAAATGCCGGCAGCTACTCCGAAACAAAGAAGATGATATTGCTGAGATAAAGAATTCCAAACCCAACCACGCAGCACAGATTAAGCGAAGCTATTCGGGTGTCGTAATCTGTGCTGCGGCGGTTATACCGGAATTAATTTTTCTCTAATGAATTGATAATCCGGCATAACTGATAAAACCAAACATCTCTTCTGTTTCCTTTCCGATAATGTTTCGTTATCATACTCCCGGCTCAGAAAATTCCGCTTTTAATTTTTATTTGTTGGTTGCTTCTTAAAACTATATTTTGCGATGAGCATTGTAAGTATATTATTTTTATATATATGTCTGTTCAGGAAAAAATATTAAAAGCAGGTGTAGTTGGAGCCGGCGGTGCAGGATTTCCCTCACACATAAAAGCTGCTTCAAAAGTGGAGTTTGTGATTGCAAACGGAGCCGAGTGTGAGCCGCTTATTCATAAAGACTACGAGCTTATGCTTCACTTCCCCGAAGAAATTGCAGCCGGATTTGATCTGCTGATAAAAAATACTTCCGCAAAAAAAGGATTCTTCGGCATAAAAGAAAAAAATTCTGAAGCAGTTGCCGCTGTAAGAAAGCATCTTAATGGAAAATCTGATTTGACACTGCTCGGCGATTTCTATCCTTCAGGTGATGAGTTCGAGCTTGTATATGAAGCAACCGGCAGACTTATACCGCCCGCAGGTATTCCGCTTGACATCGGCTGTGTTGTCAATAATGTGGAAACTCTTTACAACATTGCTCTTGCGGAGAAAGATATCCCCGTAACCAAAAAGTTTATTTGTGTTGCCGGGGCGGTTAAAAATCCATCTTCCTTTTTTGTTCCGGTTGGAACCAGCTTTGAAGATGTTCTTAATTTTGCAGGTGGACCGACTGCCTGGGATTTTGGAATTTTTGTCGGTGGTGTTATGATGGGTCATCTTACTTTCAACTTAAATGAAGTTATTAAAAAAACAACCGCAGGATTATTAGTGCTTCCTGCCGATCACTACCTTATAAAAAGAAAAAACCAGCCAGAACAAAACTGGCATCGCATTGGTAAATCGGCTTGCGACCAATGCAGCTACTGCACCGAGTTTTGTCCGAGGTATTTGCTTGGCTACCAGGTTGAACCGCATAAGGTAATGCGCTCGCTCGGATTTACAAAAACCGGCGCGGCTGTCTGGAATCAAATGGCAGAGCTTTGTTGTTCGTGCGGATTGTGCACGCTTTATGCCTGCCCTGAAGACCTTTATCCTAAAGAAGCATGCGACAAAGCCAAAGTTGAAATGAGGGAAGCAGGAATAAAATTCATTCAGCAGAAACCTGTTAAAGTTCACCCGATAAAAGAGGGGAGAAGAGTGCCGCTTTCACAACTGATCCGAAAGTTAAAACTTCACGATTATGATGTTGAAGCGCCTTTCAATCCGGCTAAAATTTCTGTTAAGAAGGTCAGAATACCGCTTCAGCAGCATATAGGAAAACCGGCTCAGCCAATTGTTAAAGCAGGAATAATCGTGGAGAAAGGACAAATGATCGGCAAAGTTCCCGATGGTGAATTGGGCGCAAACATTCACGCATCAATAAGCGGTAAGGCTGCAGAGATAACCCCTGAAAGTATTTATATAGAATCTTAATGGAGTTGTAATGATAACAAAAAATTCAATAGGACTGATTGAACTGGGCAGCATTGCATCGGGAATACAGGCGGCAGACCTTATGCTGAAAACTTCTGAAGTTGAGCTAATGCTTTCACGAACTATTTGTTCCGGGAAGTATATGACACTGATTGCCGGCGATGTTGCAGCAGTTACCTCTGCTGTAGAAAATGCAATTAATACCATTGGCTTTGGCGTAATTGATCATTTTGTAATACCTAATGTTCATCATACAATTTTTCCGGCTATTGCAGGGCACAACAATGTTCAGATGCTTGAATCGCTCGGGATAGTTGAGTCCTATTCGGTTGCATCATTGATAGAAGCAGCCGATGCGGCAGTAAAAGCAGCAAAGGTTCAGCTTGTTGAGCTGCGTCTTGCTATGGCGCTTGGCGGGAAGGCGTTCTTTAGTATAACGGGAGAGGTTGCCGCCGTTACAAGCGCTGTTGAAGCAGGTGCGCACATTGTTTCTGAAAAGGGGCTGCTCGTCAATAAAGTGATCATTGCCAATCCAAGGCAGGAACTTTTATCTGAGATGATTTGAGAATGATTTTATTACGTTAAAAGAAAATTTTAATTGGAATTTCAGGATTGAATTCAAATAGGCTGACCAAAATGTAGTGCGATATTCAATTTCGCCCATTTACTTTCACAGATAATCTTTCGTTCACATAAATTTTTCATACTAAATCAAATCTTAATTTTGCTTTTGGTCAGCTTCTGAAGGGGCACAAGCGATTTTTATTGCATTTTAAAATGCAATAATTTATGTTTGCCCTGTGCAGGGTCTGATGAAAAATTTATTTTACATATTGCCGTTGGTAAGTGTTCATCCGGGTGGTGAGACGGCTGAAGTCTGTACCACCCTCCCCGCAAAAGTTCGGGAAAATATCTTTCATTACTACAATACTACCCAACAGGTTTTACTTAGCTAAAAGAAATCATCATCTAAGTAATAACTTTTTATTTTAATATTAAAGGGAGTATTATTAATGAAACATATATTGATTTCAATATTTATGATGGCGTCTTTTTATAGCGCTGATTTATTCTCACAGGAACAAGAATTGATTCCCGGTGAAGTACATATTGCTTTTGTTAATCTGCCTGGCACGTGGTCATTTACAATTAAGACCAACTCTGTTGGCACTGTTTGGGATCACGATCACTACATCACAACAGATTAT
This sequence comes from Ignavibacteria bacterium, assembly GCA_037447335.1. Taxonomy (GTDB): domain Bacteria; phylum Bacteroidota; class Ignavibacteria; order Ignavibacteriales; family Ignavibacteriaceae; genus JBBIGV01. The sequence goes on from JBBIGV010000095.1 coordinate 5,761, forward strand.
CCTGGTGGCGATAATTATTATGATCAGAATTGTGCCCTGTGTTGGCATGCTTCTGCACTTTCATGGTTTTACCCACCCCACGAACCAGTTCTCTCATTAGGACTATATGAAATTGCCGTTTGGGAAGGACCGTTCAAAAGAGCATGGTTCTATCTGGATTACAGAACTTCTCATTTACCATCGGCATCAAACTATAACCTTGATTTGAAACTTGACTATGATGTTACTAACAAAACCCTGGATTTTGTTAAACCACCATTGGGTAGTGTATCTAATGGAAGTTATTATGCTATTTGGGACCTCGTTCAGGGTATCAAGCACTACACTTCAGGATTGGAGGATTATTGGGATAATGCTTTGGCAATTGTTGCCAATACCGACAACCATCCTTTGCTATTGTGGGGACCATATTCTGCCTCCAGTACGCCTGTAGGTACTATAGTTGGAAACAAAATCTACAGATCTGCTGGTCATCCTCCCGGCCAACCGGGTAATTTTACTGCAATCGAAACTGTTGGGGCAAGCGTTTATCAATTCATTGATGAATCTGCATTAGTTGGAACCGGGTATGAAGCGAATAGTTATTATGTTACTTGTGTTGTTGAAGGTGCATCTAAAAGACTCTTTGAAACGGGACCAACAAATACTTTTGAAGTAAGACTTATAGATCCAAAAAAAAGAGGCAATAATAAAACTCTATATATACCTATTGAATTTGCCCTACATCAAAACTATCCTAACCCGTTCAATCCATCAACAGTGATTAGTTACACACTGCCTGTTTTCAGTAAAGCAACACTAAAAGTGTTCGACGCTTTAGGACGTGAAGTAGCTCTGCTTGTTGATGAGTATAAGGATGCCGGGTTACATCTTGTAAACTTTGATGCTTCCTCTTTGCCAAGTGGAGTTTACTTATACCGGATTCAAATGGGTAGTCATGTTGAAGCACGAAAATTAATCCTTCAGAAATAAAGAAAATCAGATGATGAGCAGGCAGATATAAAATATTCTTCTATTGTAGCACAGACAAAAAGTCTGTGCTACATATATATGGCATTAACCTAATGATGTTTAATTTAAGGACACAACAATGAAAAAGTTTTTATTAGCATTCTTAATATTTTTTTCTGGCATAAATTACACTCAACAGCAGGTAGATATTCCCTGGCCTTCACTTGCAAACAGCGATTGGCCTATGATTGCAGGCAATCCTCAATTTACCGGACGATCACCGAATGCTGGACCTAAAACAGAAACAGTCCTGTGGACACTTGACCTTCCGTATGGTATTTTTTCAGGTCCCGTTATTGGAGAGGATGGTACATTATATGTTGGAACGGCAGCTTATCTCGGTTTTATTGGTGATACCTCTAATTACTTCTATGCTATAGACCCCAGAGATGGAAAAATTAAATGGACATTTGTAACCGATACTCCATATGCTAACGCATCAGGTATGGTTGTGAATAATGAAGGCACCGTTTTCTTCGGTGATACAAACACCGGGTGGATGTATGCACTTGATCCGGATGGTAACCTTGTTTGGAAAAATAATTTTGGAGCGGGTGTGCTATGGCTAATGAATATAGACCTACAAGGGAACCTTTATATTACGAATAGCAGTCATAATTTAATTTCTTTTTCAAAAGAAGGAGAGTTGAACTGGGCGGTAAATTATGGCGGCGGTTTTGGATTATCATCACCAACATTTTCACCAGATGGCAATACAATTTATATTTCCGGCAGGGATAGTAATCTTTATGCTCTTAATCTTGATGGTAGCATTAAATGGATTTTTAAGTATTCGGGGACATCTATTGCGCCTATCACTATTGATAATGCTGGTAATATTTATTTTTTTTATCGTAGAAAATTAGTTTCAATGGACAGCACAGGCGTCATTAACTGGACATACGTAATTAATGATAGTAATGCGATGAACTATGCAGCGTCAATTGCAATAGATTATTCGGGAAATTTATATTATTTCTATAATACGCGAACCGGTACAAGATATGGAAGAATTGAAAGCGTAGATTATAACGGAAATTATCGTTGGACTTACCAATTTGAGTATCCCGGAGAAATGATTTTACAGCCTTTAGTAGTAGATAAAAATGGAACAATTTATTGCGGTTCTACTTATGGTTATTATTACTATGCCATCTCTGATAGAGGTAAGCTATTGTGGAGACTGCCGCTTAATGGTTATGAGGTTGATCAGACTACTGCAATTGCTTCAGACGGTACATTATACATTGGCGTACACAGGCAAAGTTGGAATGTTACACAGGTTAAGACTCTTATAGCAATTAGGGATACAGGAATTGTGTCAGTGTCTGATCCCATTTCTGTGATTGAGGATTATTCACTCTCACAAAACTACCCTAATCCCTTCAACCCTAGCACAGTCATCGGTTATCAGTTACCGGTAAGTGGTAATGTAACATTAAAAGTTTTTAACGTGTTGGGGAGAGAAGTTACAACACTTGTTAATGAATACAAAGAAGCAGGCAAGCACTCTGTTGAGTTTGATGCTGCGGGATTGCCAAGCGGTGTTTACTTTTACAGGTTAAATGCCGACAGCTTCTCCGAAACAAAAAAGATGATATTGCTGAGATAAAGAATTCCAAACCCAGCCACGCAGCACAGATTAAGCGAGGCTATTCGGGTGTTGAAATCTGTGCTGCGACTATGCCGGGTTTTATCTTTGCTTTAATGAATTGATTCTCCGGCATATTCGTCCCTTTAATTTTTAACTTCCACGCCCGATTTTTATTGCATTTTAAAATGCAATAATTTATGTTTGCCCTGTGCAGGGTCTGATGAAAAATTTATTTTACATATTGCCGTTGGTAAGTGTTCATCCGGGTGGTGAGACGGCTGAAGTCTGTACCACCCCCCCCGAAAAAGTTAATAGTAGAATTTACAAACCTGCAATTTTATCCCACTGGTTTTATATAATCATATTAACCTCATTAACAAAACAAATTCTTAAACTTATTATTAATTGGAGGTTTTTATGAAACGGTTATTAAGTTTTATCATTATTTTTATGTATTCAAGCCTTGCAAATGCTCAAGAAGAAGTACCTTCACCAAGGGAGATTTTTGTTTTTACTAAAAACTTACCACCAACCCCAATAATGACTTTTACAATGACCGCGCAGTCACAATGTTGGGGTCATACGTACGAAAATCATCTGTTCCCAGATCCAGACGATTTTTATCTAACAAATGATTTTGATCAGCCAACATATGTTCCATATGCAAATAATCTTCATTCTAATGCCGGAGGATTTGCTTTTATTTCTCATAATGGTGGTAGCCATTTGCCCACTTTAACATTCGCTTACGGTTTATACAAATTCACAAATAATTTAAATAACAAGTATTTCTACCTTGATTATAGGGATCACAGGGCTGGCTATTATTCAATTTATCCACCTAACAATCCGCCTCACTTGAATTCGATCGATATTTGGATAGAATATGATCATTATTCTGGTTATTTCAGAGTAAGTGGAAAAAATTCCCACCAAGAATTATTTATAATTTCTGACGGACAATTATTGAATATTTGGGATATTAAACAAAAAGGGACTCAACTAACGAGCTATTTCCCTGATTATTGGGATAATGCTTTAGCAGCAATTAATGATGGAAATAACCATCCTAAATTAGTTTGGGGTCCATATCCTTTTCCAGAGAACCTTGCAGGAAATATTATTGGTTATCGAATTTATAGATCGGCTAACCATCC
>JBBIGV010000096.1:0-9509 GCA_037447335.1 Ignavibacteria bacterium
AGCACTTAGCTAAACTATTGCTTTAACCATTTACACAAAATTATTTACACTCCCACTAAGTTTGACTTTATACCCAGCAATCAGAAGAATATTTTATCCCCAATTTTTTTATTACAGACTTAATATGACTTTTTAAGGGATAACTACTTAAAAAACAGACAGATTAAAATCTGTCCTACTGAAAGAGGCTGCTCAACCGGGCAGCCTTTTTTGTATAAAACCTTCAACGTTTGGGTGGCGTTTGCACTTCGTAAACGTAGAAGGTTAGCGGACGATTAATAATTTTGTTGATATGCTTTTCTGACACAACGTCTGATCAATTTTTTTCCCTCCAGGTTCTAAATGCGATTTATCGCATTTACCGGATAACCAAACACTCACAAAACGGTTTAAACCGTTTTTAGGTGTAGTGGTGTTTTTAATTGTGTATGGGATAAATCCCTCACAGACCCTGAATATTCTCATTTCTAAATTTTACGGCAAATTTATAAGAGCAATTTTTATCATGAATTGCTTTATTTTATACCTGTAAAATTTCCGTCTTCTAAAAAAGTGACAATATGTACCGTATAAGACAATTTCAAACCGAAGAGATATTCAGCAACAGGATTAAAAAATTCCAGAAGCTGATGCGATACAAGATCCGTGAGATCCTGCTCGTATCAAGTTTATACGACTATTATCTTTTTGAAGAAGACGGCAGATTGTACGAGCTTATCCGTGAAGAATATCAAACACTGAACCTCAGCCAGGCGCCCGAAATCACCCATGTAACAACCGGTTCCGAAGCAATTGAACTTGCATTGAAAGAGGGACATTTTGATCTTGTAATCTCTACGCTTCATATAGAAGACATGCATGCCGTTAAATTTGCGCAAATGTTCCGGAAAGCCGGCTTACATGCGCCAATAATTCTGCTTGCCTATGACAATATGGAAAGAAAAGAGCTCGTTGCAAATTATGATACTTCTATCTTCGAAAGAATTTTTATCTGGCAGGGCGACTTCAGGCTTTTGCTTGGCATTGTAAAGTATGTTGAAGACAGAATGAATGTTGAAAACGATACCCGTACGGTGGGCGTTCAATCTATAATCCTTGTTGAAGATAACGTTAAGTTTTATTCTTCTTACCTGCCTCTTATCTATACCGAAATTCTTAATCAATCTCAACGATTAATATCTGAAGGTGTGAATCTGACACACAGATTCCTGCGAATGCGGGCAAGACCCAAAATTCTTCTTTGCACAACTTATGAGGAGGCATGGAATTATTTTGAAAAATATGAAGAGTTTATACTTGGAATTATTACAGATATAAATTTCAGAAAATACGGTGTGCGTGAGCCCGAAGCCGGGCTCGATTTTGCCCGTAATGTGAAAGCAAAACATAAGGATATTCCGATACTTCTTCAATCAAGCAACCCTGAATTCGAAAGCAAAGCAAGAGAGGTTGGCGCAGCTTTTGTACAGAAAAATTCACCAAGATTATTGTATAAGCTGCGAGATTTTATGATGACCAACTTTGGCTTTGGTGATTTTGTATTTTTACTTCCTGATGGCACCGAAGTAGGGCGGGCTCATAATCTTAGGACTTTGGAAGAGGCTTTAAAGACAGTCCCTGATGACAGCATAAGATATCATGCCGAAGGTAATCACTTTTCAAAATGGCTTAAGGCAAGAACTGAGTTCTGGCTTGCACATAAACTCCGACCGCAGAAAGTTACGGACTTTAATTCCATTTCGGATTTGCGCAGCGAGTTAATAAATGCAATTCGATTTTACCAGGAGCTTCGTCAGAGGGGAATGATCACTGATTTTAATAAAGAATCATTCGACCCCAAAAACAGTTTTACCCGAATCGGCAGCGGTTCTCTCGGCGGTAAAGCGCGGGGACTTGGTTTTATCAATACTTTAATCAACAACTACAACATTACACATAAATACACCGATGTTGAAATATCCGTTCCTTCTGCTGTTGTTATTGCTACAGATGTATTCGACCGCTTCCTCGAAGAGAATCATCTTGAGGGATTTGCCCTGCAGGAAACGGATGATAATGTAATTACACGGAGATTCCTGGAAGCCAAATATTTCCCTCCTGAAATTATTAATAAGCTAAGGGACTTTCTTGAAATTGTTCCCGAACCTCTTGCAGTCCGTTCATCCTCGCTTCTCGAAGATTCACAATTTCAACCTTTTGCCGGCGTTTATGAAACTTACATGATCCCTAACAATAATCCCGATATAACCATCAGACTAGTGGAATTGCTTATTTGCATCAAGTGCGTATATGCCTCAACGTTTTTCAGGAAAGCAAAAGATTATATGAAAGCTACCGCCTACCGGCTCGAAGAAGAGAAGATGGCGGTAATTATTCAAAAGCTTGTCGGTTCCACACACGGTAACCGTTTCTATCCCGACTTTGCCGGCGTAGCTAAATCATACAACTTTTATCCCGTGCCTCCGCAAAAAGCTACTGATGGGATTGCGCAGGTTGCGCTTGGACTCGGTAAAATGGTGGTTGATGGCGGTAACTGTGTCCGGTTCTGTCCAAAGTATCCGAAACATCTGCTTCAGTTCTTTTCAACAAAAGAAACCATTAAGAATGCACAACAGGAATTTTATGCTCTTAACATTACGGGTGAGATAGATACAAAGTCAACCCGTCCGCTTGATTATCTTGTGCAAACATATAAGCTTCATTTTGCCGAAGAAGATCAGACGCTTTACCATGCGGGTTCAACTTATTCGGTTGAAAACGATGCTGTTTATGACGGGATTTCCCGTGCCGGGCAGCGAGTGGTTACCTTCGCTCCTATACTGAAGCATGGTGTGTTTCCGCTTGCAGATATACTAGACCTTCTTTTAGAAGTTGGAACCTGGGGAATGGGAGTTCCGATTGAAATAGAATTCGCTGTTAACATGAGGGTACCGCCCGGCAAACCAAAGGAATTCTGCATGCTGCAAATGCGTCCATTGGTTATCAGCCATGAACATGATGAATTGGATATTGAGAATGTTCAAAAGGATGAATTGATTTGTTTCAGTAACCAGGTGCTCGGCAACGGAGTTATAGACAAAATATACGATATAATTTATGTTGATATTCAGAAGTTTGACCGCACAAAAAGCAAAGAGGTTGCGCAGGAAGTAAGCTCAATTAATTCTAAACTTGTTGATGAAAAAAGACCTTATCTCTTAATCGGTGTTGGAAGGTGGGGCAGTCTCGATCATTGGCTTGGTATTCCGGTTACATGGGATCGGATTTCAGGTGCAAGCGCAATAGTTGAATCCGGCTTCAAAGATTTTGCTGTTACACCATCGCAGGGTTCTCACTTTTTTCAGAACATTACTTCTTTTCGCATAGGATATTTCACAGTTAATGCCAATACACAGAATTCTTTTATTGACTGGGATTGGCTTTCAAAGCAGCCGCATATAAGCGAGTTGAACTATACGCGGCATATCAGGTTTGATAACCCAGTGGTTGTTAAGATCAACGGGCATAAGAACAAAGGTATTATAGTGAAGCCTTCAAGAGGATGAAATTAAAACGGAAGCTTTGGTTTGCGGCAGCGTTACTTGTTATGCCGCTGGCTGCATTTTTAATCCTGGTTATTAATGATATTATTTATCTCCCCGGGCTGACAGATTTGGGCGTTTGGCAACTTATTACAATTGTATTATCATATGCCCTCGTTGCTGCATTCCTGTTCTTCCTCCTGTCGAAAAAAATCCTTAAAAAACATTCTCCACATCAAACCCAGGAAAGGAATTTTGAAAACGCCGGACAATTGAAAGGAAATATCTTTGTGCCTGATAATTTCTCCCACAGTTCTGGTGATGACGATATTCTTAAATCTGGTTTACTATTTGAAAAGGTATGGAAAATCACCACTGATGGCATGAGGCTGACAAATAAAGATGGCATTATTATCGCGGTTAATGATGCCTTCTGCAATATAGTTGGTTTATCACGCGATAAATTACTGTACAAATCATTTGTCAGCATTTACGAAGAAGCGTTCCGTGATCAGATAATGAAAGAATATATTGAGGATTTCATAACCGGCAATGTCAGATCGGGTTTTGAGCGAGAGGTTTTCCTTTGGAATGGCAGAAGAGTCTGGCTTGATTTTTCAAATTCGCTCATTCAAGTATCTGAACAAAACACTCTTATGCTCAGCACGATAAGAGATATATCCGGCAGAAAAAAATCTGAAGCATCTCTTAAAAAGTATGCTGACCAATTACGCGGGCTCGCCTCACATTTACAGTCGGTTCGCGAAGAAGAACGAACTTTGATTGCGCGGGAAATTCACGACGAGCTCGGGCAGGTTTTATCCGTTCTCAAGATACAAATTACCCTTGCAGCAAAGAAGTTAAGAGATGACCAGCAGGAGCTTAAAGGGAAAATATTAAATGCTGCTAAAGTAATAGACGAAACAGTGGAGTCTGTTCAGAAAATATCAGCAAAACTTCGTCCTGGTATTCTCGATAACCTGGGGCTGGTGCCGGCAATTGAGTGGCAGGCACAGGAATTTCAAAAGAACACAGGCATTAAGTGTGAGTGTTATCTGCCGAAAGATGATATTTTATTGAACGAAGAAAAATCCACTGCAGTATTCAGAATTTTTCAGGAAGCGCTTACTAATGCAGGCAGGCACTCTTCAGCCGACGCGGTGATGATCTGTATGTTCAAAAATGACGGCGTTCTTACTCTGTCAATAAGCGATAATGGCTGCGGAATTACTGATGCTCAGATGAGTGACCCGACTTCTTTGGGATTGCTAGGTATGAAAGAGCGCGTTTTACTTCTTAATGGTGAATTTGAAATCTTCGGAAAAGAAAACAGGGGAACAACAGTCAGAGTTATTGTGCCTCTCGGGAATCCCGGCGAATCTTTTTAATAAAAGTTATTCAACTATATGAAAAAAATGATACAAATACTCATAGCTGACGATCACTCAATTGTTCGTGAAGGACTGAAGCAGATCGTATCAGAGGAGAGCGATATGAGAGTTACAGGTGAAGCCGGGGATGCGCTTAGCCTGCTTGAGATGATTAAATCAAACAATAAAGTTAATCGGGGCTGGGATATAATAATACTCGACATAAACATGCCCGGCAGAAGCGGTCTTGATATTATGAAAGAGTTAAAGGATTCGGCTCCAAATATTCCTGTGCTTATACTGAGTATGTACGGTGACGAGCAATACGGGCTTCGGGCAATTAAAGCCGGGGCTTCCGGATATCTGAAAAAAGTAAGCGCCCCAACCGAACTTGTAAGCGCTATAAGAAAAATAGTATCCGGCGGAAAGTACATCAGTGACACTCTCGCTGCAAAGCTTGCAGATTCTTTTTTCAAAAAAGAACGAAACCTGCCGCATGAAAATTTATCTGCGCGGGAGTTTGATGTTATGTGTAAAATTGCACGAGGAAAATCTGCCGAAGAAATTGCCGAAGAATTATCTATCAGTATTCATACTGTTTATTCCTATCGCAACAGGATACTTGATAAAATGAAGCTTAAAAGCAGTGTTGAAATAACTCAGTATGCCCTGCAGAATAACCTGATAGAGTAAATCGGTAACTGCCGGCTTTTGTTTCATTATTTTATTCACATTATACGGATTTAGTAAAATATCTGAACGTACAAACTCATACCAACTTAAATCGACCTTCCGTATATTTGCACCTACAAGAAAATTTTTAGGAGAATGAGTTGAAAATTTCAGTTGTTGGTTCCGGTTATGTTGGTTTGGTTACCGGAACATGTTTTGCAGAAACCGGAAACGAAGTTATTTGTGTAGATATTGATCCTGCCAAAATAAAAAAAATGAAAAAGGGAATACTTCCGATTTTTGAACCCGGTCTTGATGTATTTTTTGAACGAAACCTTAAAAACGAAAGGCTTAAATTTACCACCGATCTTCAGGATGCTGTAAGAAAAACAGAAGTAATCTTCTTTTGCCTCCCCACTCCTCAGGATGGAGATGGCGCCGCTGATCTTCAGTACGTTTTAAAAGTTGCCGATGATATTGGGCAGCTCTTTAAAGAAGAGCCGCACCTCGGGTTTAAAGTTATTGTGAATAAAAGCACCGTACCTGTAGGAACAAGTTATTTAGTCGAATCAACATTAAAAGCACATGCCCCGAACTATGATTTCGATGTTGTTTCCAACCCCGAGTTCCTGCGTGAGGGTTATGCTGTTGAAGATTTTATGAAACCGGAAAGAGTGATTGTCGGAACGTCAAATGAACGCGCTAAAAAAATAATGGAAGAACTATACGAACCCTTTGTCCGTTCCGGAAACCCCATTTATTTCATGGATGAGCGCTCTGCAGAAATGACCAAGTATGCCGCGAATTCTTTTCTTGCAACCAAAATCTCGTTTATGAATGAGATCGCCACTCTCTGTGAACTTACCGGCGCCGATGTGGACAAGGTGCGAATAGGTATCGGATCAGATTCGAGAATCGGAAAACGGTTTTTATTCTCCGGTGTGGGTTATGGCGGCTCTTGTTTTCCCAAGGATGTTAAGGCACTCGTAAATACTGCAAATGAAAATGAGTATGATTTCAAAATTCTAAAATCTGTTATTCAGGTTAATGAAATTCAAATAGAACGATTCATACAAAAAATAAAAGATCACTATAACGGTAATATAAAGAACAGGCATTTTGCCGTATGGGGACTGGCTTTCAAACCGAATACTGATGATGTGCGCGAATCGCCTTCACATAAAATAATAAAGAAATTGTTGAGCCTTGGAGCAACCGTTTCGGCTTTTGATCCGGAAGCGATTGAAACCAGCAAGCCTGTGCTCGGAAAGTCTATTTCATATGCCGAGCATTCGTATTCCGCACTGGAAAATGCAGATGCACTTCTGATCATTACAGAGTGGAGCGAGTTCCACTCTCCCGATTTTGCGAAAATAAAGGCGACACTTAAAGCCCCGGTTATATTTGACGGCAGAAATGTTTACGATGTAGAGAAGATGAGACAGGATGGTTTTATTTATTACTCTGTCGGTCGTAAAGCTGTAACAGAATAGTATGTTTAACTTGTCCGAGCTGCATTAAATGTTTGAAGGAAATATTATACGCCCTGATCCAAAAACCAACACCAGGTTCTGGTTTGCACTGTATACCAAACCAAGGTGTGAATTTAAAGCTGCCGGTCAGCTTGATCAGATAAATGTCAGTTACTATCTGCCAACTATAGTAAAGCACAAAAGATGGAGCGACCGGAACAAGAAAATAGAAGCTCCGTTGATCAGCGGATACGTTTTTATTTTTGCTGATGAATCCGAGCGTATTCGGTCGCTTGAACTTTCTTCGATTGTACGATGTGTTTTCGATCAGGGTAAGCCGGCAAGAATTCCGGAATGGCAGATAGACAGTATCAGAAATCTTCTGAAAAGTAAAGCCGATGTAATTGTAAAAGAAGGGCTGGTTCCGGGCGCCCGAGTAAAAATTAAAGATGGTCCTTTCAAAGACGTAATCGGCGTAGTAACCGGGCAGGATACCGAGAGATCGCTTGTGATATCAATACACCTGCTGAAACGATCAATTGTTGCTCATCTTCCGCCCGATTGTGCTGTGGAAGTTTTAAAAAACCATTAAACTAAAATATCAAATGCTTACACAAACAGACTTAAATACGCTGAAGAAAGACGATAGGGTTGACCATTTCCTGCTCGTCAGAAAATGCGAAACAAAAACCACACGGCAGAATAAACCATATTTGAATCTTGAGCTGGGTGATCGCTCGGCTTTGCTTAACGCGAACGTATGGGATAGATTTGAGGACATCTCGCCAAAGCTAAGCCCTGGTATCATAGTTAAAATTACCGGCACCATCGAAGAGTTTCAGGGTTCATTACAAATTAAAGTTAGCAGCATTTCTTTGCCGAAACGGTCGGATAAAGTTTCTCCCGAAGATTTTCTTCCACGGTCCAAAAGAGATATTGAAGAAATGTCGCAAGAGTTTTTTAAGCGAATGGATTCTATTACAGACGGTAACATTAAGTCTCTCTTAAAACTAATCTTCACAGAAGAAAATTTCGAAAAATTTTCGCGTGCACCCGCCGGCAAATCCTGGCATCACGCTTATATACACGGATTAATTGAACACACTCTTGAGATAATAAGAATATGCGATCTGATGTGCGACATCCATCCGGAAATAAACCGGGATGTGCTGATTGCCGGGGCAATGCTTCACGATTTTGGCAAAACTGAAGAGCTTCGTTACGATTCGACTTTTGATTATACCGATAAAGGCAAGCTCATCGGTCATATCGTTATTACCGCGATGCTTATTGAGGAAAAGTCCAGGCAAATAAATAATTTCCCGGTTGATCTTAAAGAGTGTCTTATCCACCTGGTGTTGAGTCATCAGGGCAAGCTCGAATATGCTTCCCCGGTTGTTCCAAAAACTGTAGAAGCAATTGCGCTTTACCTGGCTGACGAACTGAGTGCAAAAGTAAATGCTTATAAAAATGCTATCGCTAATGAGCTTAAAGGTGACAGCAATTGGACAAAATTTATTTCGATTGTTTCAACTGATTTATATAGTGCAAATCTTAAAAGAAGTGAAGATGGTGATATGAACAAATCACTTTTTGATTAATAATCTTTAATAATAAAGGGGAGAAAAACTCTTTTCTCTATAATACAGATGGATTATAATTTTAAAGACACTGCAGCACATTTTACTCCCTATTCAAAGGTTGTCTTTTTTACAGGGGCAGGTATCTCGGCTGAAAGCGGTATTCCTACCTTCCGCGGTAAAGAAGGTATATGGAAGAAACTTAAGCCTGAAGAGCTTGCAAACTTTGATGCATTTATGAGAAATCCCGGCATGGTATGGGAGTGGTATAATCACCGCAGAAAAATTGTTCACGAATCAAATCCCAATCCCGGTCATCTTGCAATTGTTGAAATGGAAAAGCTTGTAGCGGATGTAACTGTAATAACCCAGAATGTTGACAACCTTCACCGCAGAGCCGGCAGTAAAACCATTTATGAACTTCATGGAAATATTGAAAGAAACTACTGTATCAAGTGTAGAAAATTTCATAATAAAGATTTTGATCTTGCTTCCGGTCCCCCTGTGTGTGAATGCGGGGGCTTGATTCGGCCGGATGTTGTTTGGTTTGGTGAATATTTACCGGAAGATCAATTTGCCGCCTCAGAAGAAGCAGCAAAAAACTGTGATATATTCGTGGTGATTGGTACTTCGGCAGTTGTCTATCCTGCTGCCGGTTTGGTGTTTACTGCAAAACAATTCGGGGCATATCTTATAGAAGTAAATATTGAAGAGACGGGGATTTCTTCATATGCTGATTGCTCTTTCTTCGGAAGCGCTGGAAATATTCTGCCTGAATTAGTAACAGAGATACAATCTAACCGGTAGGTTGATTCTTCAGATCATCATTTTTCTTGTTCATCCCAGATTTGTCATTAGGGACCCACGACATAAGGGCAAGAAAATGCTTGAGAA
>JBBIGV010000097.1:0-9350 GCA_037447335.1 Ignavibacteria bacterium
GGAATGTTGATAAAGAAATGGAATCTGTCATACTAAATGTTTAAAGTCAGGAAAAATATTTTCTCTTCCGATTTTAAGCTCGTATAAATTTCGCGCTAACTGTTGTGTGATAGTACTTGCGCCTTCACGTGAAAAAGTGAAAACGTTTTTGATCATCGCCTTGAAGAAACGGGAAAGATCAACTCCCCAATGACCGTAAAACTTCCTGTCTTCTGTTGCAATCAGAGCATCAATCAAATGTTTCGGCAGGCTGTCAATATTTGTTTCAATCCGGTTCTCAATGAAGAATTGACCGAGAAGCTCGCCATCGGCAGTAAAAACCTTGCTTGCAAGCTGCGGTCGGGGATTTTCAAGTTCTTCAAGCGAGGGCAATCCGCTGAAAATATATACCATGAATATAATAAGTAATACTGCAAGCACTCCAGCTGCCGGCATCAATATTTTTTTGTTTCTTCCTGCTGATTTCTTTTTCTTTTTGCGATAAGAAGAATCGTTAAAATACCTGTCCATATCAGAATCAGATAATTTTTTTTGATGATCTCGGCACTCTTTTTCAGCAGTATTTTTTCCTTCACACTAAGTTTTATCGGCAATACCCCAAGTCACCTTCACCGCCAATAAGATGGGGTAAAGACAGTGTTACGTTTCTTATTCCTTCAACATCATCTTTAAGGGCACTTATGGTTAGCACGGCACGATTATCACGATTAATTACTTCTACAAGTTTTGCAATTGCTCCTGCCACATCATAGTAAGTTGAACCTTTGCCGGCAATAATTTTATAAGCAGCATTTCTTACTCCGTCATCAATTTTATTTTTTATCTCTTCATTGAACTCAATATTTCTGTGTGCAATAAAATCTTCAAGCGGCACACCTCCAATATCCACATTAGACCAGCAAAGAACCTCTGAGTAACCATGCTCTCCCTTTACATAAGCGTGAACATGCTGAGGATCAACGCCTATGTGAGCGCCAAGCAGCGATCTGAATCTTGCGGTATCTAAAGTTGTTCCGCTGCCGATTATTCTTGTTGATGGAATTCCGAATTCCTTTGCTATATCAATACAGATATGAGTTATTATATCAACAGGATTTGTGGCAACATGAAAAATTGCATTCGGATTTACTTCTGCTGTATGAGAAATAATATCTCTCATTATTGAAGCATTTTTTTCCATAAGCATTAATCTTGTTTCGCCGGGTTTTTGGTTTGCACCAGCAGCAATGACAACAACTTTTGCATCTTTAAGATCTTCATAGATGCCCGCATATATCGGCTGCCGCCGTAAAAGGTACTGCGTGCGTTATATCCTGAGTTTCTGCAATTGCACTCTTTTGGTTTGCATCAATAAGTACAATGTCGCTGGCAGCTTTGTGCATCATTATAGCAAAAGCTGATGTTGCGCCAACCATTCCGCTTCCTATTATTCCTACTTTCATATTATTATTTCAATAAAAATTGTCTTACAAGGTCAAGTTCCGTATTTGTTATTTGATTATCAAGCAATGAATTTTTTACAGTTGCAATAAAATTTTGAAAGTTCTGAAAATCAATTGATGGATTGGTTTTTAGTTGATCAAAATATTGTGTAACAAGATTTTTCATCTCACTTACATTAGCTCCGCCGGTAAGCGGATTCAGAATCGCTGTTATATCTTCAAGCATAAAAGAACTTGCAAAATCCCGGACATAATTAAAGCCAAGCTCATAAAGTCCCGGTGCATTTGCAAACACGAAACTAATTATTGCCGAGGAGAAGAATACGATTCCCACAACACCAAGAACAGCAATAAGCACTATCCCTATTCCGCCAATCAGCACAAGTTTTCTAAGTTTCTTTTTAAACTGATTATCGGTTCTGATTCGATACTGAATTTTATCTAAATTAAGTTTCATAGATTCTCTCCGTTTTTATATTTATTGTAAAACAGAATCGTTAACTTTTATCTTGCTGAGAAAATTTTCGCACTTATCCCAAAGTCTTTTTTCTTCTTTAGAATTGTTGAATTTGCATTTTTCTTCTTTTCTTTGATTGTAGAAGCCGCCATTGCTTCCGTTAATTTTATCTGCAGAAGCTAACCAAACAATTGTATTCTCTCCTTCCGGAATTGTTCTTCCTTCAATCAGTGCAAACATTTTAAGTAGAAGTTTTCCAGCTAGGTTCTGCTCTCTGAATAATTCTGTGACTGGAATAAATCCGGGTGTCATTGAATAAACAGAAATATTAACTTTCTCCAGTCTTCTTACCCATTCACGGGCAGCATTCTGTTTGCCTGTTTAGTTTGCTTGTAAGCAAGCGTTTCGTTGTAATTTCTTTTATCAAAGTTTATATCATCAATGTCTAGTCCGCCGGCAAAGTGGGAAGCGACATTAATGATTCTGGATGGTGCAGCTTTCTTCAATTCATCAAGAAGAAGTTGGGTTAAAAGCTGATGACCCAGAACATTGACAGTAAAAGTCTGCTCAACATTAATGTTCGTAAGTTTTTTAGTTTTGGTACATAGTCCTGCATAGTTAATCAGCACATCAAGTTTGTTTTCTTCTTGCTTAAATGATTCAGCAAACTTTTGAATTGAATCAACACTAGCAAGATCGAGATGCTTTACAAAAACATTTTGATTGCCGGTTTTTTTTACAATTTCACCTCTAACCTGATTTGCAAAATTAAGTGATCTGCAAGCCATATAAACTTTGGCTCCAAGCTTTGCTATTTCTTTTGCAGATTCTTTTCCGATTCCTTTATTAGCACCGGTTATTATCACTACTTTATTTTTCATTTAATCCTTTTTTTCTTGGTTAATTGTTCAAATCAGAACAAATCAGGGTTGCAATTCGTTCCTTGAGTTTTTGCTAGTAGTTCCGAGTTCCAGAGTTGGTTGCATAACGTGTCTAAGGTCATTGCGATTTTGATGGCATTGCCATCGGGTGAAGCAATCTCATATTTACTGCGAAACGTTAATTTTGGACCTTTTCTAGAACAACTGATATACCCTGCCCAACACCAATACACATTGTACAAAGAGCTTTTTTTGAAGATGACCGTTGCAATTGATAATAAGCTGAAAGAACAATTCTTGCACCCGTCATGCCTAAGGGGTGACCAATAGCAATTGCACCGCCAAGTGGATTAATTCGTGGGTCATATAATTCTAATCCCAGTTCACGCATACAGCCCAACGATTGTGCAGCGAAAGCTTCATTGAGTTCAATAACGTCAATGTCGTTCAAAGTTAATCCCAAACGATTTAGCAACTTGTTAGTAGCAGGAACAGGTCCTATTCCCATGAGGCGGGGAGGTACACCGGCTGTTTGCATTCCAAGAATTTTTACTTTGGGTTTTAGATTAAATTTATTCATCGCATTTTCAGAGGCAATTAATAGTACGGCCGCTCCATCGTTAATACCTGAAGAGTTACCAGCAGTTACGGTCCCATTTTCATTAACAACAGGTTTTAATGAGGATAATTTTTCTAAGGAAGTTAATTTTGGGTGTTCGTCTTTATCAACAATAATATTTTCACATTTTGGCTTGGTGATAACGATTGGAACAATTTCTTCGGCAAAATAACCCTTCCCTTGTGCGTTGGCAGTCTTTTCCTGGCTAAATTGGGCAAACTTATCCTGTTCTTCACGGCTGATTTTATATTCTGAAGCAATGTTTTCTGCAGTTTCAATCATTGAATCGGTGCCAAATTTTTTCTTAAAAGATTTGTTAATAAACCGCCATCCAATAGTTGTGTCGAATATTTCAGCATTTCTTGAGAATGCTTCAGTTGCTTTACTTATCACAAATGGTGCTCTTGACATACTTTCAACACCGCCGGCAATTATTAAGTCTGCCTCACCCGATCTGATTGCTCTTGCTGCAATTCCTATGGCATCCATGCCTGAACCGCATAACCTATTTATTGTTGCACCAGAAATCGTTTCTGAATAACCGGCTAATAATAGCGCCATGCGTGCTACATTCCGGTTGTCTTCTCCTGCCTGATTAGCACATCCTAAAATCACATCATCAATATCAAGCCAGTCAATATCAGGATTCCTTTCCATTAATAGCTTTAATGGAACTGCAGCCAAATCATCTGCTCTCAATGATGAAAGAACACCACCGTATTTCCCAATAGGTGTTCGTATTGCATCGCAAATGTAAACTTCTTCCATAATGTTAAATTTTTTGTAAATTTTCAATTTTCGGTTTCAACGTTTTAAAAGCACGCAACAAACCCTCGGAGAGTTTGTCTATTTCTTTTTGAGATAATACTGTCGAAAACATGCACGCAAAAGTATTAATCATCAGTATTTTTTCATTAAAATATAAAAAGTCAAGAAGTTCGTTTATTACAGAAATGGTTTCTTTTGATTGATATGCTTCACGATAAGTTGTTGGTGGTGTTAGTGACAAATGAAAACGAAACATAGAACCTGCCCCTGTTATGGAGACCGGAACATCAACAATTCTGATAACTTCTTCAATTTGTGTAATTGCCTTTTCAGTTAAGTAATTTAATTTCAAAACAGCTTCTTTATCAAACAGGCTCATTGCAACATAACCCGCAGTCATCGTAATAGGATTAGCTGAAAATGTTCCTGAAAGTGGAAAAAGTAAGTTGCTTTCGCTAGGGTCTAGCACTTTCATTACATCTGAACGACCTGCCAACGCACCTACGGGAAAACCGCCGCCAATAATTTTACCCAATGCTGTAATGTCTGGTTGAATGGCATATTTTTCCTGGGCGCCCCCATAATTTACCCTAAACGTAACGACTTCGTCAAATACAAGCAGCGCCCCATTCTTGCGTGTCCAATTATATATGGATTCAATAAATTCGGCTTTACCTTGAAGTAGTCCAACCCGATGTGGAACAGGATCTATTAAAACACATGCAATTTCATTTGCGTTTTGATTTAAAATAGCAATCGTTCTTTCAATATCATTAAAAGGGAAAATAATAACATCATCCAATACTCCCTTGGGTGTGCCATAGGCAAGCGGAACACTATTTGGTTTATTAACATCACCCCAGTTTGAAGGGTTGGCTGTTTGACTTACCTCTGCAAAATCGTAAGTCCCGTGGTATGCACCTTCTGCCTTAGCGATTTTTGGGCGTCCGGTAAAAGCTCTTGATGCTTTAATCATTGCCATTACTGCTTCGGTACCTGAGTTTACAAATCGAATTTTTTCAAAACTTGGAACTCTATCGCACAATAGCTTTGCAAACTGTACCTCAATTTCAGCAGCCATAGTATATGCAGTTCCTTTTTTCATTTGCTCGATGACCGCATTAACAACTGCAGGATATGCATGACCATGAATTAAGGCCGCCATATTATTGGCAAAATCAATACGCTCTATTCCATCAATATCTGTAATATAGCCTCCCGAGGCATGTGCCACATAATGTGGGTACGGTTTGCGATATACTGTGTTTCTACTTACACCACCTGGTAAAACTTCGCATGCCTGATTGTAGATTTCTACACTGCTTCTTTTTTGCTCCATTTTATAACACATTTAGTTTAGCTTCTGTTTTTGATTGTAGATAATCAAATGTAATCCCAGGGGCAAGTTCTTTTACAAAAAGTTTTTTCTCAATAACATCAATGATTGCAAGGTTGGTATAAATTCTGGTTACAACGTTTTTCCCGGTAAGAGGATAAGAGCATTGTTTGACAATTTTAGGTTCGCCGGCCTTGGTGCAATGCTGTGTTATAACAAAAATAGTTTTTACACCAGCAACCAAATCCATTGCGCCGCCAACAGCGGGTATTGTCTCAGGTTCACCAGTTGACCAGTTGGCAAGGTCGCCTTCTTCGGAGACCTGTAAGGCACCAAGCACACAAATATCTATATGTCCGCCGCGAATCATTGTAAAGCTATCAGCATGATGAAAATAGCAGGCTCCCGTAATTGCCGTTATACATTTTTTCCCGGCATTAACCAATTCAAGATCTTCTTTCCCCTTCTCAGCGATTTTTCCCATTCCAAGTAGTCCATTTTCCGTATGGTATATAACTTCTCTGTCTTCAGGAATAAAATCTGCTACCAACTCTGGCATTCCTATACCAAGATTTACGTAAGCACCATCGTGAATATCCAAAGCTACTTTTTGTGCTATTTGGCTTGTAGTCCAATCAACGCTTTTGTTTATTATTTCCATAAATATCTTTTATTTTCAGCAACAAGTTTCGATTCATCTTCGGGGTTGGTTATTTCAACTACTCTTTTTACAAAAATTCCTGGAGTAACAACACATTCAGGATCAATTTCACCAAGTTCTAAAATTTTCTTTGCTTGAACAATTGTTGTTTTTGCAGCGGTACACATTAGCGGTCCAAAATTTCTTGCGGTTTTATTATAGATTAAGTTTCCATACCTGTCAGCCGCTTTACACTTTACAAGAGAAAAGTCGGCTTTTATAGCATACTCTAATACATATGTCTTTCCATTAATAACTCTTGTTTCTTTTCCTTCGGCAAGCGGTGTATTAACCGAAGTTGGTGTGTAAAAAGCCGGAATACCTGCTCCTCCGGTTCTGATTCTTTCTGCAAGCGTGCCTTGAGGAACCAGTTCAAGTTCGATTTCTCCTTTACGATATAATTCGGGGAATACGACTGAAATTGTAGTTTTAGGGAAAGAGCAAATCATCTTTTTTACTTGCCTATTTTCAATCAACGCCGCTAGTCCAACATAACCACTTCCAGTATTGTTGCTGACAATAATTAGATTTTTTGCGCCCTGATCAATTAAGGCGTGAATAAGCTCTATTGGGCTGCCGGCTTCACCAAAACCACTTATCATAACTGTTGCACCGTCATGAATATCTGCAACAGCCTCTGCCGCTGAGTTAACTATTTTGTTAATCATGACAATTCTGATTTTTTAATTTCTATTTCTAATGCATCAGACAGTTTTTGTTCAATTTCAGCTAATTCGTCTTCATAAAAATGTTTATCTGAATCAAATGGTTTCAATTTTTCAATAGTATTCTCCTGCTCGTCATATTTTGCAAAATAAACTCTATCCATCCAATCCATATTTCTTCCTTCATTGAATTTTAACGCAAAAACTTTTTCTCCATTTATTTCTGCCGTACCCAACAAAGATATTTTGCCTGATGATGATGTCATTGTAATATAGCGTGAAGGGCGATTGAAAGAAGCCAGTGTTTTATAAATTTTGCTGAAAACTTTGTTTATATCAGCCAGGGGGGCCGTAAAAAAATGATGCTCACCTGTAGGACGTGCGCAATAAATGGAATGAAATCCGATTCCCAACATGGCTAAAATATTTCCCAAATCAATCCAGTTTTGTGCTGAGCGGTCAACATCAACTTTTCCGTTTTCATCTGTAAAAAGACTGATGTGATTCATTATAGGGCTCTGGCTTTTGATGGCAATGCCATATGCTTTTAATCTAAGTATTGCGGCTAGTGTTAAAGGATTTAGAATTTCTCTAGGGGTTGAGAAGTGTGATACCCAAACAACTTGTATTCCGTTTTCTACAGTTCTATTCATTAATTCTAACTTTTCTTTAAACTTGTCCATTAGTATCAATTCAGGGTGAAATGTCAAAGCCCTTGAGCCAATGCGAACTGTTTTTATATGCATCAATTCTGTATCTTCAATAATAGGATCTAAATATTCAAAAAGTCTTTCATAAGTTATAAAACCTCCATCGCCTCCGGTAATTAATACATCGGTGATTTCTTTGTGCTCTTTCAAATATTTATGTACTTGGTTTACATCTTGCTGAACAAACATATCTTCATCGCCCCTAACCTGTGCATGACGAAAACAGTAGGTGCAAAATGCAAAACAATTCTGTGTTGTTTTATCAAAAATTAGTTTTATGGGCGGATACTTATGTTGGCTCCCCGGCAATATTTCTAGTTGTCCATCTTCATTAATATACCATGGTTTGTTTAGTTTTTGCTTACCGTCGTGCGGATTTGTTTTAATTTTGTATTCTTCAACAACCCTTTCTCTTTCTTCTTCAGTTTGTGCGTTTATATACTTTTGAACATCCTCTTGTTTAATCATATCCGGTTGCGGAAAGACCAAATGATACAGCGAATCGTTATGATAGTTACTCCAATCTATGGAGTTTAGAATATGTTTTGTGGCAAGAAAGCGATAAACTTCAATAAAAAATTCCCTTTCTTTTATGCTGCCGATTTCAATTCCCTTAGATTGAAGTACTTCTACAATTTCTTTGAATCCTTTTAGACCAGAATGGTTATTTTTATCTTTAAATAAAATTTCTTCACTTCTAAAAAAACCAGAATGCTGCGGATAGCTGCAATGAAGTCTGTTTATTAAGCCAACAGGTAATAAATTTTCGTTTTCTATCGTGTTCTGAATTTCATCACTGCATTGCTGTCTTACCAACATATTCTTGACGTGAGTTTGCAGTACTTCTCTTTTATGCTCTTTGTTATTCATTATTTTAAGTGAATTATAAATTTATTTACGAGTGTTTTTACTTTTTCAACAATACCTTTGTTGATAAAACGAATTTAAGTTGATGCGTATTGTTTCTGTCATTTAATTGTAAGCGTAATTGGATGAAATCCACAATAACTTTGCTTCCGATTTACTTTTGCTAGTTAATGTGCATTGCATACCTGAATTAATATAAAAACTATCGCCTGTCTTTAGTTCGAAATGTACAGAATTTATGTCAATCTTGAAAGTACCAGTCAGGATATAAAAAAAGACTGTATTAACTCTTTAAAAATGTCAGTAGTTTCAACTATTTAGAAATGTCAGTAATTAATTTATTAAATAGAAACTTCTGAAAAATTAGGTTATTTAATAGATAACTCATTTAATCAATTTTTTAGAAAATTTATTTGTACTTTTTGTTCTTTGACATACTGAAACCCAAAGTAAACTGCTTTAGATGTTTACTTTAGCATTTTAACCTGACTGACCGGTTGGCAGAGTTGCTACAGTTATTAGTTTCCTGATGTTGTAAACCAAAGAAGCCATTACAAATTCGAACCTGTTGCGCTTTAAGTCGTAGTAACTGCACCTTCGATAATTAAGGATTCGCTTCATATATGCAAATGGTCTTTCTTGAACGGGCGAAATTATAAATGAAGCCCTTCAACTTTGTTCCTTACTGTTGAGAGTAAAGGGCTTTGTCTTTGACTTCGCCCGTTCAAGAAGTGAATAAATCAACGTTATTGATTTTGTTGCTTCTCATTTTTATTCCTTATTTTTTTGCAGCCAATGCTATTTAAATTTTTAATTAATGTCAATTAATTTTTCAGAGGTTTCAATATAAGATTGAAATTTTTTCACAATAATCTGACCTCCAAAATGTTATAAAGATATTTAAT
>JBBIGV010000098.1:0-9317 GCA_037447335.1 Ignavibacteria bacterium
TTCTAATGGCGGTCATTAGAACTTTTTCTCTATTGAACAATCTGGGATAAAGTTTTATTTCATTAACACGGGGATTAGTTCCGACGTTAATTTGACCTTCAGAACCTTATACGCTTTTTGCATTTACTAAAAGATTGTATCCCATAACGGGATGAATCCTGCCTTTTTAACAACTTTCTGTCCTTCCGGACTCATAACCCAATCAATAAATTGTTTGGTAGTAAAGTAGGGGCGTTCAATTGAACGCCCCTACTGACGGGACAAATAACCATTAAATTTTAATATTAAGACAATAAAGAGGGGCTGTCCAAAATGTAGCACAGATTACTAATCTGTGCTACGATGAATTTAAATTTAATCTGAAATCAGACATATAAATTCAGAGTTGTTTGCAAAATTTACTTTTTGGTCAGCCCCTGAATATTTATGGATAAATTCGACAGACTTAGAATTCGGGGTCCCGTATGGGACGAAAAAAAATTGTTTTGAACAGATATGGTATTTGTGGTATTAAAACGCAGTTCTTAATAGAGTTATTACGAATTTCATGTATCTGTTATAACTTTGCTGTAATTTTGTATTCAAAAAATCGTTAACATATGCAGGAAAAAGGGGAAATATGAAAACAAACCCATTCGAAAAATATTTTTATCCAAAAACAGTTTGTGTAGCAGGCGCCTCAAGCAAGCCGCTTAGCCTCGGTTATGAACTTACAAAAACAGTAATTGGGTACGGCTACAAGGGAAAACTTCTTCTGGTGAATCCGAAAGCAGAAAAGATACTTGGTGTAAAATGCTTTAAAGATATACAGTCAGTACCCGATGAAATTGATTTGGCGATTGTAATGGTTCCTAAAGTTTTTGCCGAAGATACAATTAAACAGTTGATTGAAAAAGGGGTTGTTTCAATAATTCTTATAACTGCCGGCTTCAAAGAAACCGGTAATGAAGGTGAGGAAGCAGAGCAGCGAATAATTGACCTTGTAAAAAAGCACAATGTCAGACTCGTTGGACCGAATTGTATGGGAATCATAAACACTCTCCCTTCAATAAGTCTTAATGCAACTTTTGTTGCCGAAAAACCTGAAACCGGTTCAATGGCATTTTGCTCGCAGAGCGGAGCAATCGGCGCTGCTGTGCTTAATTCATTGCGCGAAACAGATATTCGTTTTGCACATTTTATAAGTGTCGGTAATAAAGCTGATGTAAATGAAAATGATTTGCTTCGCTATTGGCAAAGCGATAATAACATAAACGTAATTACTTATTACCTCGAAAGTTTTGTTGATGGTGAGGGCTTTATCAAAAATTTTATTGATGGCAGCATCACTAAACCGGTAATAATACTTAAGGCAGGAAAAACTTCAAGCGGTATGAAAGCGGCTTCTTCACATACCGGTGCAATGGGCAGCTCTGATAAGGTTGTTAATGCAATTATTAAACAGTTCGGACTAATAAGGGCTGAAACACTCAATGACCTTTTCAATACGGCTAAAGGATTTGAAAACTTTCCTTCTCCAAAAGGAAACAGAATTGCAGCAGTTACCAATGCCGGCGGACCGGCAATACTTACTGTTGATACACTCGAAAAAAATAATTTAAAACTTGCAGAACTTACTCAGGCAACCATGACAAAGCTCAAAGAAATTGTGCATCCGGAAGGAAGCTTGAACAATCCGGTTGATCTGCTCCCCGGCGGTACCGCTGAGCAATATAAACTCGTAAACGAAATACTTTCGGGAGATCCGAATGTTGATGCAGTAATTTCTGTTTTTGTTGAACCCGTCATGGTTAAAGCTCTGCCTGTTATAGAAGGTATAAACAGTATAAGATCGGATAAGCCAATACTTCAGGTTGTAATGCCGCTTCCGGAATTCTGGCAGGAGTACCGTGAAAAGTCAATGTATAAATTACCATTGTTCAGAAACCCTGAGGATCCGGCAGTTGTGATCTCTAATATGTTCAGCTTTACTCAAAACAGATCCGGCAAAAAAAGATTAAATCAAAAAGCTGCGCTTTATAAAAGTGACCTTTCAAAATTTTCAGATCAGTTCCTGCCGCTGCGAATTACCGAAGAATTTGCAAAGTTATACAAGCTGCCTGTTATTGGAAGTTTGATTGTTAAAAGCGGAGAGCTTGAATCTCTTAATTTAGATTTTCCTGTTGTGATCAAAGCTGTCGGTAAAAAGCTGATTCATAAATCGGAGTTCAATGCTGTAAGCCTGAACATAAAAACCCAAGTGGAGCTTTTAGCAGAAGCTGAAGCTATTATTAAAGCAACTGCGAAAAATAATGCAGAAGTTGAAGGCTTTCTCATTCAACCTTATGTTAAACCTAAATTTGAACTGCTTGTTGGAGGATTCCGGGACAGCAACTTCGGACCGATGGTAATGTTCGGTACCGGCGGAAAGTATGTTGAATACTATGAAGATACATCAATACGCTCTGCATATCTCTGCGATGATGATATTGAAGAGATGATAAATTCCACAAAGATCGGAAGAATTATTAAAGGTGTACGCGGCGAAAAACCGGTTGATATTCAGGCGCTCAAAGAGGTTATAAAAAATCTTTCTCAAATGATGCTCGATAATAATAATATCTCAGAGTGTGATCTTAATCCATTACTCGTTTCTGAAAACAATAAGATGTATGCTGTAGATGTGAGGATTAAGCTGGGTTAGTAATAGCCGGAAGAGAGTTTTTTAACGGGTCCCTTCATCTCTTTAAAGATGATTTCCTTATCCGCGGGATGGAACGCAAATACAATGTTTTCTGATTTGAAAGTTAGCACAACTTTTTTACTTCTTTAATTTGAATTAACTTTGGGTCACAATTTACCAACAGGCTATTTTATCTGTGAGTCAGCTAAATTCAAAATATTTTCATTACAGGGATAAAGAACTTTTCTGTGAAGATGTACCGGTTGTAAAAATTGCATCGGCTGTTTCCACACCGGTTTATATTTACAGCAGAAATTATTTGCGCGACAGGTATACAGAATTCGCTGCTGCATTTCAAAGTATTGATCATGCAATTTTTTATTCTGTTAAGTCAAACTTTAATCTGAGTGTAATAAAAACTTTTCTTTCTTTGGGAAGCGGAGTTGACGTTAATTCGGAAGGGGAGCTGTACCGCGCTTTACGTGCCGGCGCACATCCTTCTAAAATAATTCTTACCGGAGTTGGAAAAACCGAAGATGAGCTTCGCATTGGAATGGTGCATAACGTTCTTATGATCAAAGCTGAATCTCTCGAAGAAATTGAACTTCTCAATAAAATTGCCGGTCAGCTTAAGCTAAAACCAAAAGTTGCTTTGAGAATTAATCCGGATGTTAATCCGGCAACCCATCCATACATTTCTACCGGGCTGGCAGAAAATAAATTCGGAGTCAGTTCTGAAGAAGCTCTGGAAATATTTTCTCACAGTAAAAATTTCAGCAATATAATTTTTACCGGGCTGCATATGCACATTGGCTCGCAGATTTTAGCTGCAGAACCTTTTGTTGAAGCTGTCGAAAAGCTTTCTGAAATTTATTTTAAGCTGAATGCTGCAGGAATAAGACCAGATCATTTTGATATCGGAGGGGGGATGGGAGTTTATTACAGAGAGAATGAGAACTTTTCTCTGCCGGATTTTGCCGGAAATCTTCTGCCGCTTCTTAAAAAAATAAGCAGTAAAATTATTTTTGAACCCGGACGTTATTTAACAGCAAACGGAGGAATTCTTCTTACAAAAGTTCTTTATAATAAGACGGAAGCTGAAAAATATTTTATTATTGTAGATGCAGCTATGAATGACCTGCTTCGTCCAAGCATATATGATGCATATCATCATATCCAGCATGCAATCCTAAATAAGGAACGTAAAAATGTTCGTGCAGATATTGTTGGCCCTGTTTGTGAAAGCGGTGATTTTATGGGCAGGGACAGGGAAATACCAGCCTGCATTCAGGGCGATCTGCTCGCCGTTATGTCTGCTGGCGCTTATGGAATGACTATGGCTTCTAACTATAATGCAAGGCGCAGACCAGCCGAAGTAATGGTTGAGGGCGACAGATATTTTATTATCAGAAGCAGAGAACACTATCAGCATTTGCTGCTTGATGAAGAGGAAAGATTATTAACTTGAGTATTATTGGTAATTTAATTTTGAGAGGTTCATGATGAAAAAAATAATTTTGTTGTTTGTTTTCCTGTTTGCTTCCGTATTAGTTAATGGCTGCCTTGTGTTTGAACAGGCTGAATATATTATTACGATTGATAAAAACCGCGGCGGAACTGCCGAGATTGTAATTCATAATATCAGGTCAGATGCTATGCTTGACTCCGATTTTATGGAAGACAGAACAAATCTTTTCGACTATGTTTTAAACAGCAATGAATTTGCTGCGGCTATGGTGGCTGAAGGAAAACAGCTTCAGAACAGAGAACTTTTTGTTGATGATGATAAACTTGTCGGACGGGTGAAATTTGCATTCACCAATATTAACCGCGTTGAAGGTATTATTTATGATGAAGGTTACTTTTTCCTCACACTTGAACCTTCTGACAGTATTATCTCAACTAACGGTGAAGTATTTGCAGCAAAGGAATACAAACGGATCATCTGGGATGAAAGTTTTACGGAATTAAAATTCAAACTTTTTATGGGATTGCCGGATCATACAAGACCCCTGGCGCCGTTTGTTAAGCAATAAAATGTTTGCCGAAGTTGTTTTTCCATTACCATTCAGGAACAGGTTCACATACAGCATCCCTGAAGATTTGCAGCGGTTCGCTGCTGTTGGAGTACGTACAGTTGTTCCCTTCGGAAAAAGAAAACTTACCGGATACATAGTTAACATCACCAGCAAATCTGCCGTTACCGAAGATGTAAAACCACTTGAGGATATTCTTGATGACATTCCCGTCTTCGATCAGCGTATGCTGGAATTTTATGAATGGATTGCGGATTATTATTTGTCATCTCCCGGTGATGCGGTAAAACTTGCCATGCCATACGGCGCTGATGTTGAAACCAAACGTAAAGTTATTGTTGATCCGGAACGATGTAAAGAGCTTCTTCTGTCCGAGAAGAAAAAAAATACTGTTAAGAAAAAAATTCTTGAAGTGCTTGCCGGCAGGGTAGAGATAAATTTTGGTCATCTCCAGAAAATGTCAGGCAAAAAAAATATTTACTCGGCAGTAAGATCACTTGAAGAAGCCGGCGCATTAACAGTAATCAGTGAGCTTTCGGAAGCGAAGGTAAAAGCAAAGAAAATAAATTTTATCCGGCTCGCCAAATCACCTGCGGAACTTTATATATTGATTCCGGAAATTGAGCGTCGTTCACCCAAACAGGTAAAGCTTATATTAGATATGCTTTCTCTTAAAGGAGAAGAAGCGACGCTTTCAGAAGTGCTGAAGAGAAGCGGGGTTTCAAAAGCATCTGCCGACTCACTTGCGGCTAAAGGATTTGTTGAAATTTATGAGCAGGAAATTGACAGGGTTTACGCGGAACTTTACAGTGAGATACAACAGGAGTTTTTACTAACAGAAGCACAAGAAAAAGTTATAAATGAAGTTTCTGCTGATATAGATGTGAGTAATTTCAAAGCGTACCTTTTATACGGCGTAACGGGCAGCGGTAAAACGCAGGTATATATCGAACTTGTAAAGAAAACACTTGCAAAGAATAAATCGGCGTTCATACTTGTGCCTGAAATTTCACTAACGCCTCAAATCACCTCCCGCTTTACAAACAACTTCGGAGATAAGGTAACAGTAATACACAGCCGCATGTCACCCGGCGAGAGGTATGATTCATGGCGCAGGGTTTTAAAGGGAAAAGCAAAGGTTGTTATCGGTGCACGCTCAGCATTGTTTGCCCCGCTTAAGAATCCGGGTCTCATTGTTGTTGATGAAGAACATGATGCAAGTTATAAACAGTTCGACTCTGCACCTAAATATAATGCACGCGATTGTGCAGTTATTCTTGCTAAATTCAGTAACTGCCCTGTAGTTCTTGGTTCAGCTACTCCTTCTGTTGAAAGTATGTGGAATGCTGAAACGGGAAAGTATTCACTGCTTTCTTTACCCGAACGCATTGACAATGCAAAAATGCCCGGGATCACTTTAGTGAACATTGCTGATGAAAAAAAGAAGAGAAAAATGGAAAATGTCTTTTCATCCTTACTGATAGAAAAGATAAAAGAAAGACTGAATAAAAAAGAAGGCGTGATAATTCTTCAAAACAGAAGAGGCTTTTCTACCCAAATGTATTGTGAGGACTGCGGAGAGTTAGAGATTTGTGATAATTGTTCCGTATCAATGGTTTATCATATAAATCAGAATACAATAAACTGCCACTATTGCGGACTTGTAAAGAAGGTTCCGCCTGCCTGTACAAATTGCGGTTCGTTAAAACTCAAATTTTTCGGCGCCGGCACTGAAAGAGTTGAAGACGAACTGGAATATCATTTCCCGAATGCTGTTATAAGTCGGATTGATTCTGATTCAATATCAAGAAAAAATACATTAAGCCAGATTCTATTTGAATTCAGCAAAGGTGATATTGATATTCTTGTCGGAACACAGATGGTATCGAAGGGACTTGATTTTGCACGTGTTACATTAGTCGGTGTAATTTCTGCTGAAGCAACTTTATGGCTGCCGGATTTTCGTTCGGATGAAAGAACTTTTCAGCTTCTTACGCAAGTTGCAGGAAGGGCGGGCAGAAGTAAAGCTGAGGGGGAAGTGATAATTCAAACACAAAATGACAAGCACTTTACTTTATTAAAAGTGCTGGCAAATGATTACCGGGGGTTTTATGAGAGGGAGATAAGTGACAGGAAAAGACATCTCTATCCGCCATTCAGTAAATTGTGTTTGATTGAAGCTAAAGACCAAACAGCCGGAAAAGCGCGTGGTGCAATAAATGATTTTTACAAAGAACTGCACAAGTACAGAAACAGACTTATCATCTCAACCCCTGCTTCTGCGATAATTGCAAGGCTAAAAGGTTTTTACAGGTTTCAGATAATGGTTAAAGCAAAAAGAGATATTGATCCTTCCGGTGCAATAATGAGAAAGGCAGTAATTGATTCGTTTGTTGAGTTTAACAGGAGATCGCGTTACCGCGATGTAAAACTATTTTATGATGTTGACCCGCAAAGCGTTATATAAAATCACTTCCTCTCATACTTCCAGTTTCTTCCTTTACCCTGGCTTATCCACTCAATTGCAGTTGCCATTCGCTTCGCACGGGTTTCTTCACGCTTTGCTTCTGTGATCCATTCAATATATTCCCGCTTGTTTGAAGGACTGAAATTTTCAAAGACTGACAAAGCCTTTTTGTTTTTCTTTAACAGTACATAAAAATCATCAGGTATCTTTATTTCTTTTTTAGATGAAGCCGCAGATTTCGGAGGGAGTTTAATTCCCGCATCATTCAGTTTTACTGCTTCCTTCAAATATGAAAGCATGATTTTATCAGAAGGCAGATCTTTAAGTGAGGTGATTCTGCCTAAATCACCCATTGCAGATTTACCAACCGGATTTATAATCTTCTTCGGATCAGACATTAACGATGCTTTCCAGAATCCGAATGCACAATGCTGTTTAAATGCCGCCATACTGCATATCACTCCCTTTTACTCAAAATGAGGGAAACCCCATTTAATTGTTTCCTCAACATCCGGGCAGGCTGTGTGCACAAGCTGTCTGATTTGATTTAGTATTGGCTTTGCAAAATCAGCCGATTTATTTATGTAAGCATCAACTCTTGCATCTTTTTTTGGCATTATGACCTCCGTTTAATTTCTATTTGATTTATTTTCACTCAATCAATCAATCAATCAATCATTCTTTCTTTCACTCCTCCCACTTACCCATCTTACCCGATTGGTAGTCAATCATTGCCTGGTATATTTCTGCTTTAGTGTTCATCACGAAAGGACCGCTTGCAACCACCGGCTCATTGTATGGTACTGCGTGACCAAATATCAGTATTGAATCTTCAATGCAATCAATAGCTATTTCTTCGCCGTTATTTTCAAATTCAATCAGGTTATGAGCAGCAGATTCTTCACCATTAATAAAAATTTTCCCATACACCACGTAAAACAAAATATTTCTGGAAGCACTTACATTGAGATTAAATTCAGCACCCCTATTAGTTTCAATACTGCTCATAAAAATGTCTGTTAATGGATGAATAGCGCCCTCCGTATTGTTTAAAGAGCCGGCTGCGAGGTTCATAATTACGCCGTCATTGATAACGATTTGAGGAATCTCTTCTTTATTCAATCCAATATATTTTGGGGGAGACATTTTTAACTTTGCCGGCAGATTAAGCCATATCTGGATTATATTCACTATGCCGCCGTTTCTTTTGAATTCATCTGAAGAAACTTCGGCATGAATAAGCCCGCTGCCTGCTGTCATCCACTGGACACCACCGGCTTTAATAATACTTTTACCGCCTGTTGAATCAGCATGCATTACATCACCGGATAAAATGAATGTTACTGTTTCAAACCCGCGATGAGGATGCGGACCAAAGGGCAAACCGCTATTGCCCGGCGGATACTCAACCGGACCATGATGATTTAACAGAAGGAAAGGATCGATCTGATCCAGTGCAGCATTTGGTAAAGCTCTGAATGTAACAAGTCCGTTCATTGGTTCATCAACTGCTGTGTGTATGCGTCTTATCTTTCTCATATTATTCCTTTAACAATTATTTAACCATTCCATACATTTTATTTTGCAAGGTCATTTTCAAAAAGTAATTAAGCCTTTGTATAAATATTTCCGGGCGAGAGCGTGCTGACTCTATCCATCCAATACGGATACGTTTATATGAATCTGGAAATTTTCTGAAATTTTCCCATACAATTTTATTTTCCTTTAATGCGTTGATTATATCCGGTTTGATTATCAGAGTGCTGTCATCATCTGAAGGATCGAAAACATGATTTATTGACTCAAGTTCGGCTTTAGTCATTTTCTTTTGCCTGATTAGTTTCCTGACACGTTCCTTGTTTAAATCAGATAACTGACTGTTTTTCTTTCGCGGTGTAAATCTCTGAACAAATTTTTCATCATCCAGTTTTTTAATTATGCTGTCAATCCAGCCGTAACAAAGAGCCTCCTCTACAGCATCATTATATGGCAGTCTCGGATTTCCGCTCTCCTTCTTATAGAAAATTAACCAGATATCTTTTTCATTTTTATGGTTTTTACTGAGCCACCC
Organism: Ignavibacteria bacterium; assembly: GCA_037447335.1. Lineage (GTDB taxonomy): Bacteria > Bacteroidota > Ignavibacteria > Ignavibacteriales > Ignavibacteriaceae > JBBIGV01. The sequence continues at coordinate 9,237 of JBBIGV010000098.1, forward strand.
GCGCCACTTTTTTCTGTCGATTACATATAATCCCAGATTGTTCAATAGAGAAAAAGTTCTAATGACCGCCATTAGAAAAAA
>JBBIGV010000099.1:0-9252 GCA_037447335.1 Ignavibacteria bacterium
ACTTAGCTAAACTATTGCTTTAACCATTTACACAAAATTATTTACACTCCCTTAAGTTATGTTCATATCGGAACTGCGCAGTAAAATGCATCCATTTTATGCTCTATATCGGATTTAAGATAAGTGAACCAGTCTTTAGATTTCAGAATTTTACATAATTCAGATTTGTAACTTCGTGTAGAGGATAAATTTATTTTGTTCATTCAACACGTTTGTCATTTTGATAAATTTATGCAGATGGTCCGAACTGCGTATATTTGTGACAACCATTTAAATCTGCTGATACCATGAATATTAAAAACAGAGTAACTGAATTAATGAAGATTCAATATCCCATCATACAGGCTGGTATGGTATGGGTCTCGGGCTGGAAACTCGCTTCTGCTGTTTCCAACTGTGGTGGACTTGGACTAATTGGCTCCGGTTCTATGAAACCAGAACTTCTGAAAGAGCATATCATCAAATGTAAAAATGCTACCACAAAACCTTTTGGTGTTAACATCCCATTGCTCAGAGGAGATGCAGACCAATTGATTAAAACTACGATTGAAGAAGGTGTTAAAGTTGTGTTTACATCTGCCGGAAATCCGGCAAAATTTATTAATGAGTTAAAACGAAATGATATTACAGTAGTTCACGTAGTTCCATCCGTTAAATTCGGATTGAAAGCCCAAAGTGCGGGATGTGATGCGGTTGTTGGAGAAGGCGTTGAGGCAGGTGGTCACAACGGTGTTGATCAAATTACAACGCTTTGTTTAATTCCTCAATTGGCAGATGCACTAACAATTCCTGTAATAGCTGCCGGTGGTATTGCTGATGGAAGGGGTATTCTTGCCGCTTTTGCTTTAGGTGCCGAGGGTGTACAGATAGGAACCAGATTTGCCGCTACAATTGAATCATCCGCTCACGATAATTATAAAAGGAAAGTTGTTGAATCTTCAAATGGTGATACAGTGCTTGCATTTCGTAAAATTGGGCTTGTAAGAATGATTAAGAATAATTTTGCACTTCGTGCCTTAGAAGCTGAATTGGATGGATGGGATGAGGCAAAGTTACGTGAATTACTCGGCAGTAAGCGTGAGCGTGCAGGCATTTTTGAAGGTGATGAAAAAGAAGGAGAAATGGAAGCCGGTCAGGGTATTGGTCTTATTAAGGATATTCTTCCCGCTGCTGAGGTTTTTAAGAACCTCATTAACGATTTTAATAAAACAAAAAAACAGTTAAGTAGACTTTAACACATCAGCAACCACCTCTTCTACCGGCTTTGCATCCGGGAAAAACGAAATTATTTTTCGCAGCACAGCTTCAACTACCGAGTCGGGACATGATGCGCCGCTGGTTAGCATTATATTTACCTGCTCTTTTGAGGGAATGAAATCGTTTGACATTATTTCAGCTTTTTGATTAATGTCGTAATGCAGAATGCTCATATCAGAAATAATCTTTTCTGGTCCTGAAATAAAATAGGTTGGGAGTTTTTCTTCACACAATTCAACTATGTGGCTTGTATTGGAGCTGTTATAACCTCCGACAACCAGCGCAAAATCAGCGTCGTGCTTTAAAAGAGCATATGTTGCATCCTGGTTATCGTTGGTTGCATAACAAAGTGTATCTCTTGTATCGGCAAAATGATCTTTTATATTTTCCGCGCCGTATTTTTTTATCATACATTCCTTCAGCATATCTGCAATTGCCTGAGTTTCTGAAGCGAGCATTGTTGTCTGGTTTACAACCCCAACCCTCAATAAATCCTTGTCAACATCAAAACCTTCGGAGTACTTACCCGAAAAGATTTCATAAAAATCTGACTTATTTCTTTTGCCTGATATTATTTCGGTAAGAATTCTGGTTTCATTTATATCTCTGATAATCAGTGAAGGTGCATTTTGTCTGCCGTGTGAAAATGTAGCACGGGTTTCTTCATGGTAATGCTTTCCATGAATGATAATTGTGTAGTTTTCTTCACCAATCTGAGCTGAGCGGTTCCAGACTTTTTCAACAAAAGGACAGGTTGTGTCATATTTATAGGGATCAATTCCTATGTCGTTCAATTGCTTTTCTATTTCAAGTGTTGTCCCGAATGCAGGAATTATGACTATATCGTCTTTATTCAGTTCACTCCAGGGGATTAAATGATTGCCGGAAGTATCCATAAGAAACTGCACCCCTCTTTGCTGTAAATCAAGATTTACGCCCGGATTGTGGATCATCTCGCTCAATAAAAATATTCTTTTTCCCGTGTTTTCTTCAATAGTTCTGTAAGCAATTTCAATTGCATTTTCTACGCCGTAACAAAACCCGAAATGACGAGCAATAAAAAACCTGACCGGCCCAAAATCGAGTACGGTTGGGCTAAAGTCCTTCTTCCTCGGATCCAGATCCTTGCGTGAGTTTTTTATTCTTGAGATAACGGAACTTCTATAATATACGGGTATGTCAAATTTTTTCATTTTATTTCAACATTTTAATTTGCTTCAAAGATATAAAATAATAACCCAAATTACAGCCTGAATATATTTACTAATCCTGTAACGTCTCAAATTCCCGGAAAGTTCAAGGCATCCCCCTTACATTTTGCGCATCTTCTGATGAAAGTGCATAATCAATTATGAAGCGTTCTTCAGTTGGGAAAAAAATAGGTGAGACAAACAAAGCGATGAAGAAAAATATGGCAAAGAAATGATCCGCTGTAATGAACATAATAACCGCACTCAGTAAAGCTGAACTCTCGAGCATCGCAAGTCTGATAACGAGATTCTGCTTGTAATGGTTTAATTTCTCATTTGTTTGAATATCAGCCGCTTTTTCAATTCGGTTCTTACATAATAATTTAGAAAAGATAATCATAGAAAACAGATACGCCGGTACAACTATCTTTAGCATTAAAGCTAAATCTGAATCAATAATCGGTGAAGCAAAATCAGTAATAAAGTATAGAATAATAAAAATCATTACTTGCCCCATAATAATTGCACCGGCTATTATATACAACGTGGTGAAGTCCGGGGATTTTTTATTCATTCATCTTTTTCCTTTAAGTTTAAATTGGATAATGATACCTGCTTAGATTTTCAAATTCGTGTTTGTTATATTTGCCTTCCAATTTAATAAAGTAATGTCGAAAAGTTAAATAGCAGAAGAATATCAGACTCTAATGAATTTACTGGAAAAATTACGAAAGATAAACGATCGCTTTGAGATGATAAATCAGCAACTGGCTGACCCATCCTTTCTTAATGACAGGGATAAACTCGTTCAACTTAGCCGTGAACGCAGCGAACTCAGCCAAATTGTTCAATCTTATGAAAAATATTCTATGCTCTTAAAAAATATTGAGGGCAATAAAGAAATTATTAATTCATCAAAAGACAAAGAACTGGTTGATCTCGCTGAGAGCGAACTTGAGGAATTGCTGCAAAAAAAAGAAAAGATTGAGGAAGAGATAAAGCTACTGATGCTTCCCAAAGACCCGAACGACAACAAGGATGTTATAATGGAAATCCGCGCCGGAACGGGCGGTGAAGAAGCTGCTTTATTTGCCGGAGATTTATTCAGAATGTACTCAAGATATGCTGAACGTAAAGGATGGAAGCTCGAATTTATCGATATTAGTGATTCCGGTTTAGGCGGTATTAAGGAAGTAATCTTTTCACTCAGCGGAAATAATATTTATGGAGAATTAAAATTTGAGAGCGGTGTTCACAGAGTTCAGCGTGTACCTGAAACCGAAGCAAGCGGAAGAGTTCATACCTCGGCAGCATCTGTTGCAGTACTTCCGGAAGCAGAAGATGTTCAGATAGATATAAATCCGAACGACCTGAAAATAGATATATTCCGTGCCGGAGGTGCCGGCGGACAGAATGTGAATAAGGTTGAAACTGCTGTAAGAATTACTCATTTTCCTACAGGCATCGTTGTTCAGTGCCAGGATGAAAGATCTCAATTGAAAAACCGTCAAAAAGCACTCAAGGTTTTACGCGCAAGATTATACGACATTAAGTTGAAAGAACATGAAGATGCAATATCTGCACAAAGAAAAGTTATGGTTGGCAGTGGTGACCGGAGCGATAAAATCAGAACTTATAACTTTCCACAGAACAGAGTTACCGACCACAGAATCGGATTAACCCTTTACAACCTTTCCAACATTATGGAGGGTGAACTGGACGAGCTTATTGAACAGATTAAGTTAGCAGACAGAGCAGAGAAACTTCAGGCGAGCACAGAGGTTTAAATTCTGATATTTCCAAACGACGATGCGCACAAACATTATGCGATTATGAAGGAGTCTGTAAAATAATTTGTGTAAATGGGATTTAGTGTTAAAGAACATTTTTTAATCTCTCATCAAAAATAATAGATAAATGTGTTATGGGCAAGTGTAAAGAACGACATCAAGACAATGAAACGAATAGTATTAATATCCTGTGTTTCCAGAAAAGGCAAAACAAAAGCGAAAGCAAAGGACTTGTATAAAGGACCTTTGTTTACAAACAGTTTAGCAATAGACCATTAATTGGGTTTATTGAATCACCCTCCAGTAAACAAATGCCTTCACTTGTTAAAAAGTATATTATGTTATTGAATTCTTGTACCCGAAAAGCAACATCATTCGACAAACCATCACGTCTTTTAAGCCATCTCCACTTATCCCCTTCATTTAGAAGAACACCTCTTCCAAAGGTAGTGATGAAAATTTTTTGTTTGCCATCTTCAAAATTAATATGAATTGAACCTGGGTTTACAAATCCACCCACATTCATATCTTTCGGATACCAATTCTGTCCATCAAAAAAATAAAAAGGATAGGTTAAATCAAAAGGTAACGCCCAGATATTGTTAAATTTATCTTTATATAACTTTTCATACTGCACAGCAGGTACACCTGCTTCTACGCCTTGTCTTTTCCATTCATATCCATCATAGGTGTAAATACCTCTGATGGTTGCAAACCACATAACACCGGAATCATCCTGCAGTACATCATAGATCATCTGCTCGGGGACGCCGTCAGCTGATGTGTAGTTTTTTATGTTTAATGTCTGCGCGTACGAATGCGATGTATGAAAGAAAATGATCAGAAGAAAAACTGCAGTAGTTGTAAGCCCCGTTCTACTCATTAAAATCAATCTTATTAAAAATGAAAAAATTATTAAATAATTCTTTTCTCTAATATAAACTGCTTTTGCTAATTATTTTCGTGTGATTACAATTAATGAAATATCATCCTCAATGCGACTGTTTACAAATTCCATAAAAGCCGATTTAAGCAATGCTAATATGTCTTCACCTTTTTGATTGGATTTCAATAATTTTTCTATTCTCCCTGAACTGAACTGCTCACCTTCAGAATTGCGCGACTCTATTATGCCATCTGTTACTAACAAAATGGAATCCCCCTGCGCCATTGTTATCTCTTCATCTTCATACCCGCCTTCAGAACTGAATCCGAGCAGCATACCTTTTGATTTTATTCGTGAGACAACACCTGTACCAGATTGTCTGTAAAATATTGGTAAATCCCCCGCACCGGAGTACTTAATAATATTCGTTTGGTTATTAATAATTAAAACTGAAAGTGTAGCAAATACTTCCGATACTTTTGCATCCTGATAAACAGATTTATTAACCTGGTGCAGAATTTTTTTCGGGCTTATATCCTGAACATTTTGAAGTACAACCCGTATTGAACTTCTTACATAACCAGCATACGCAAAAGCGAAATACCATGCCCCCCATTTTTTACCCATAACATCTCCGAGCACAACAGCAATAGTATTTTCATTAATAGTAAAGTAGTCAATGAAATCCCCGCCAGGAATGCCTTCATAGGGTACGTGCCAATGACTTATTGAATATCCATCAAACTGCGGGTGATTGTCGGGTACTACTTTTGCTCTGAGTGTTCCGGCAGCAGATTGAAGTTCTGAAACAATCTTTTGTCGTTCAACTCCAAGTCTTCTAAGAATTGCAGTAACTTTGGCTACCACAACTTTCGGTCCGGCAGTTTTAAGTACATAATCCTGTATATCAAGACCGAAGCCCTCCAGCATATCTTCTTCATTACCTTTTGCAGTAAAAAATAAAAACGGGATCGAACTAAGTTCTTTATCCTCAAGAAGTTTTTTGCGGAATTGATAACCATCCGTCTTTGGCATCATAATATCAGAAATAATCAAATCCGGTTTGTTTGATTTAAGAAATTTGAATGCATTATCGGCACTATCTGCCCAGTCACATTCAAAACCGGCTTCAATCAGGTTATGTCTGAATATCTTTGCAAGCGCTTCGTCGTCATCTACAATAAGAATATGCGGGGTTTTTTGTGAAAAGGATTCAGAAAGACTTTTTTTTGCAGTATACGAGCGGAATATTTCTGATCTTCTCAATAGGGCTTTTGCTTTAAGTACAAGTTCTCTTGCATCAAAAGGTTTGGTTATAATGTCATCACCGCCGGCTTCAAGTGCAATTGATTTATCTTCCATAGTATTCTTTGCAGTAACGAAGACAAATGGAATTAATCTATACTCTTCATGTTCCTTAACTTTGCGGCAGAAAGTGAATCCATCCATCCCCTCCATTGTTACATCACAATAAACAAGATTCACCTGGTTTTCTTTAAGTAATTCAAAACCTTTTTCGGGTCCTTCGGCTTCAAGTGTTTTGAACCCGGCATTACGAAGATGAAAGCCTATAAGTTTCCGGACGGTTGCATCATCATCAATAATTAAAATTTGTTTATTTTGCTCTTCCACCTTAATCCTATTGGTTGTAATGAAGTGAAAAGCAGGAGGAGGTATTGTTTCGAGAGGTCTTTACTGAAGTTAGTCCGGAAAATTTTTCCAGGGAGATTATTCGATCATTCATTTCACCAAAAATAATTTTATATAACAATTGTTTTCCATATAATTATAGTGCTGCTGCCAGATATCCGTTAATTAAAACTCCTGACAGCCTCATCAATAGTTTTATAAGATTCAAACACTCTGTACATTCTGGTTAATTCAAACATTGAATGAACAGCAGGCTGAAAGCCTACCAATTTCAAATCACCATTCAATCCGGTAATTTTCTTAAGTGATACCACCAGTGCACCTAGAAAAGTTGAATCAATAAATTCACATTGTGAGAGATCAACAACAATTTTTCTCCACCCTGTTTGAATATCCATGGTGAGCAACTGTTTAAATTCCTCGGCTTCTTTAAGAGTGGCGCGTGTGAGGTTAACTGTTTCAACCAGTACGTCGTTGTATGATTCTTTGGTAAAATCCATTTTATTTCCCGATGTTTATTTATTCGTAGTTTCTGTGTTGAATATTGTATTTATCCATCAAACGATAGATAGTTGCCCTGCCAAGCTGAAGCCGTTTGGCAGCTTCAACGATATTTCCTTTGGTAACTTTCAGTGCATGGCGGATGGATTCCTCTTTAAGTTTTTCGAAGGAGATTATATTATCATCGCTGAAAAGATTGCCGGAAATTTCAGGATCAGCCTGAGCATCAGAAGTCCGGATGTGTGCGGGGAAGTCCTCAACATCTATCTGATCTCCTTCACAAATAATTAAACAACGTTCTATTGTATTTTCCATCTCGCGAACATTACCGGGCCAGCTGTATTCATAAATTAATTTAAGCGCTTTCTTTGAAAATCCTTTACTCTGTTTATTTAATTTCTTGCTGAAGGTATCCAGGAAATGCTGGGCAATTATCAGTATATCTCCTTTTCTCTGGCGCAGGGGTGGAATAATTATCGGAAATGAATTTAGCCTGTAATAGAGGTCTTCCCTGAATTCCTTATTCTCAACGGCTTTTTTTAAGTCTCTGTTTGTGGCAGAGATAATCCTAACATCTGTTTTGATAAGTTCTGTTCCACCAACACGTTCAAACTCTTTTTGCTGAATTACTCTAAGCAGTTTTGCCTGTAAAAGCATTTCAAGCTCACCTACTTCATCAAGAAAGATAGTGCCTTCATTAGCAAGTTCAAACTTACCGAGTTTACGTTGATGCGCACCGGTGAAGGATCCTTTTTCATGACCAAATAATTCACTTTCGAGAAGTTCACGGGGAATAGAGGCACAATTAACCACGACAAAGGGCTTATGCTTTCTTTTACCGTTATAATGAATTGCCCTCGCGATCAGTTCTTTTCCGGTTCCGCTCTCGCCATAAATCAGAACTGTGATATCATTATCAAGCACCTTCGAAACAAGTTTAAATACATCCTGCATTCTGCCATCGGCAGAAATTATGTTATCAAAGCTGTACTCTTTTTTAACATTCTCACGCAGGTTCTGAAGTTCTTTTGTGAGATCAAAATTTTTAATGGCATTCTTAATAGCAGGTTCAAGTCTCTGCTGATCAATCGGCTTGGGGAAGTAATCATAAGCTCCATATCTTAAAGCCTCAACTGCCACTTCAATGCTGCCTTGTGCTGAAAGGATAATTACCGGAAGGTTTTCATCAAATTGTTTTATTCTTTTAAGAGTTTCTATTCCATCAAGCCCGGGCAGCATAATATCTAACAATATAAGATCGGGCTTGAGATATAATTTTTTCATTGCGTCTTCGCTGTTGCTGAATACTTCGACGTCATATTTCCATCTGTCTTTAACCCAGAAAGACAAAAGTTTTGAAATAGATTGTTCGTCATCAATTATGAATACTAATTTATTCACACCGCTTCCTTTGATTGTTTAATATCTTATTATTCAGATGTTTTATAAAACTTAAAAACCTCAGATCAGTTATCATACGGATAAATCCCTTAAGTAAATCTACAACTTGTTATTCAAAAACCAAGCTACGCTTGCTTTGTTATTTCATTGATAATTTTTTCTTCAATACCGCCTACATTAAAAATTTATATTTCAACAACCGGCAATTAACTTTTTGTTTTTTAAACCAATTAAATCCGCTATAAAAATATCACTCGATACAAACAAGTTTCCGGATTGTTGATATTCAATTATCAGGTTCAATTTTGACGCCTGATAGGTGATAGACAGTATTAAATGTACAATGACTTATTCTGAGAAATTCTCAAATAGAAAATATGAGTAATTTTGGTTTATACCAAATATTTTATTAGCTGATTTATAAATTATCCATCTATGAGACACTTAAAGTGCTAGAGAATTTCTAGTTGTTTTCTTAACGAAAATTTTAGGAATGAGTAATTTTTACTTTGAAAAGCAGAAAGAATGGGGTGAACAAATAACATCCTCAGTGAGGTTATGATTTCCCCCGGCTATA
>JBBIGV010000100.1:0-8627 GCA_037447335.1 Ignavibacteria bacterium
AATAATTTCTAAACATTTTAATTAATCTTGAAAAAAGTGCGGAAGTCAGGAAGTACTGAACAAGCTCACGTTCAGCATTCAGAATGTTACCGACCATGATGGCTTTACCATTTCAATTGTCGGATATATAGTAGTATTCATGGCACTGGTGCTTCTGTATGCAGTGTTCAGCAACTTAACTAATTTTATTCAGGTAAGGATCAGAAAAAAATTACAGGTAAAAGGACAGCTTCAGGCTAATGGAAAAAAAGACCTTACTATAAGCGGTGAAATAGCTGCTGCTATATCAATGGCTTTACATCTGCATTTTGCACAAATACATGATTTTGAAAATACCGTTCTTACAATCAAAAAAGTACAAAGAACTTATTCTCCATGGAGTTCCAAAATTTACGGATTAAGAACAATCCCAATGAAATGACTGGTATGATATGAAAAAATTTAAATTTGTTATTCAGGGCAACAACTACGAAGTAGAAATACTCAGCATTGAAGATAACATCGCTGAAATAAACGTTAATGGTTCCGTTTATAATGTTGAGCTTCAGCAGGAAATTAAAACACCTAAAACACCAAAGCTGGTACGCTCGGTTGCAGTGCCCGGCAGTGAACCAGACAAAGTCAGAACAAGCAAGCCTACCGACGTTAAAGGAGGCGGGGTTATTAAAGCTCCTCTGCCGGGAACCATCCTTGAAATTTTTGTAAAACCCATTGACAAAGTTAACATTGGCGATAAGCTCCTTATTATGGAAGCAATGAAAATGGAAAATAATATTAACTCCGATAAATCCGGTGTCGTCAAAGCTGTTAAAGTAAATGTGCAGGATTCAGTAATGGAAGGCGATGTTTTAGTCGAGATAGGAGAATAATTTATGGAGGGTCTGAATCAGTTTTTTAAATACACGGGTTTTGCTAACGTGACCATTGGTCATATTGTAATGATAATAATCGGACTCATCTTTATTTATCTTGCCATAAAAAAAGATTATGAACCGCTCCTGCTTGTGCCGATTGGTTTTGGAATTTTGGTCGGTAATATTCCCTTCCTCGAGAACATCGGGCTTCAGCTTGGTATATATGAAGACGGAAGCGTGTTGAATTATTTATACCAGGGTGTGTTAAAAGGGATATATCCCCCATTAATATTCCTTGGAATCGGAGCAATGACGGATTTCTCTACTCTGCTTTCAAATCCGAAACTGCTTTTGCTCGGCGCTGCAGCACAGGTTGGAATTTTTGCAACTTTCCTTGGTGCGCTGTTTCTCGGTTTCCCTCAAAACCAGGCAGCAGCAATAGGAATTATCGGCGGGGCGGACGGACCAACAGCAATTTTTCTTTCATCAAAGCTGGCTCCCGAACTGATCGGACCGATTGCAATTGCAGCATATTCTTACATGGCATTAGTTCCTGTTATACAGCCCCCGATTATGAAGATTCTTACTTCAAAAGATGAAAGAAGAATAAGGATGAAACCGCCTCGTTCTGTATCCAAGCTTGAAAGAATTTTATTTCCGATAGTCGGATTATTGCTTACCACTTTCATTTCACCGGGAGCACTTCCTCTACTCGGAATGTTGTTTTTTGGTAATCTGTTGAAAGAATCTGGCGTTACAAAAAGATTGGGCGATACAGCCAAAGGCGCAATGGTAGATATTGTAACGATTCTTTTAGGTTTAACTGTTGGCGCATCTACACAAGCAACAATATTTTTAACCCCCCAATCAGTTTTAATATTTGTGCTTGGCGCAGTTTCGTTTGGGATTGCTACTGCCGGCGGAGTTATATTCGCCAAAGTTATGAACCTGTTCCTTAAAGGTGAAAATAAATTGAATCCTTTGATCGGTGCCGCAGGAGTATCGGCAGTGCCTGACAGTGCAAGAGTCTGCCAGATGATCGGGCTTAAAGAAGATCCTTCTAATCATCTTCTTATGCATGCAATGGCTCCGAATGTTGCCGGTGTAATCGGTTCGGCAGTTGCCGCCGGTATTATGATGAGCTTCTTATTACATTTGTTCTGAAATTAAGAGGCTGCCGTTTCATTTAACGACAGCCTCCACAAACCATCACCCACCCACAACCGCTGAATAAATCAGGAAGCCTGCTCCGAACAGGAATCCCAATAAAAGTGTGCAGGCAAATATATAGAAGAATAAATCTGTTGATTTGTCGCTTTCATTTGTTTGCCTTGGACGTCCTGCAATAATTTGCTTTGACATATGATAACCTTTCATTTAAAAATTAATGCTTAAATAATTTTCCTTTTGAAGAAAATATTTTTCTTAATTCTGATTTTTATTTATTTGATAAATTACTGACGTAAGAAAGAGATGAAGTCAGACGCTGGTAGAGAATTGAGCGGAGAGAAAATTTTTCAATCTGATTGAACCGGTGCTGTTTCTGTAAATGATCTCATAAAAGAGTTTAAGACGTGCTTTGGAGTATTCATTCACGAGAATAATTTTCGAAATATATCCTCCCCCGTAATTATTTTCATTTTGATTTTTATTAAAAGAACTATTTGTATTAATGTTTTGTAAAGAACTTTCAATTAAAGCTGAAAAAACTTTTTCGGAATCAGGATGATATGATGGAGTAGCAGCAACTGCCTGAAAGCAAACAGACAGCAGGAAAACAACCAGAAACAAAACAGCGGATGGTTTGATTATATGTTTTAAAATAATCTTCATAATTAACGGGTGGTACTTAATCATTCCGGAGATTAAAGTCCAAGATTTTTTTGTGATTATGTAATTATACCGGCAAGTGTGAAAAGGATCATAGCTCCTGCAGCCGCAGTTACAGCATACGGAAGCTGGGTTCTTACATGATCAATATGATCGCTTGCCGATGCCATTGACGATACGAGTGTTGTATCAGATATCGGCGAGCAATGATCGCCAAATACACTGCCGCTTAAAACTGCAGCAAGACTTAAAGGAACACTGATGCCCATAACTGCTGCAGTAGGTAAAGCTATGGGTATCATAATAGCAAATGTACCCCAGCTCGTTCCGGTAGAAAATGAAATGAAGCAGGCAGTAAGAAAAATTATCGGCGGGACAAATTCTTTCCGCAGAAACGATTCTGATATCGAAGCAACATATAAACCGGTTTCAAGATTTCTGCAAGTATCGCCGATTGCAAATGCAAGCGTCATAAGAATAGCAAGAGGTATCAAACCTGCCATTCCTTTGATTGTAAGATCAACTACTTCTTTGAGTGATAAAATTTTCTGTACTATCGACATCAATCCTGCAGCCGATATTGCAGCAATTACCGACCATAAAACCGAAGTGCTTCCGGAACCTGCGGTCAAATCACCATCACCGGTAATAATTAAACTTACGGGCATCATCACTATCATTATAAAAACAGGAATCAAAAAATTAACAGTACGATGATGAATACCTTTCTTTGGCAGAGTGAAAGTAACATCCGCAGAAACCACCGGCACAGCATTATCTGCAATAGTTTTTCCTTCTTTGGAAGCACGCATTTCAGCATGCTTCATCGCACCAAAATCTTTCATTGTGATCGCGATAAAGCCTGCAATCAGCACAGAAAGTATCGCATAAAAATTTAATGGTATGGTCGAAAGAAAAACTCCAACTGCATTTGATGTGTTTTCTTTTTCAAGAAGGCTGATTACATATGCACCCCACGCATTCAGAGGAATGAGAATACAAATTGGCGATGAAGTCACATCACAAAAATATGCGAGCTTTTCTCTTGAGATTTTCAGCTTCTCAAATATCGGATGTGCAACCGCGCCTGTTACTAAGCATGAAATACTTGACTCAATAAAAACAGAACAGCCGACAAAATATGCAAGCAGCGATGCACCGCGTTTGCTTTTTATCAGGTTTTTCCTTTGAATAAAAGAAATGAAACCCTGCACTCCCCCGTTTCGGTGTGTAAGTGTTATCAGCGCCCCAACTAGAGCGGAAAAAATAATTACGCGTGTATTGCCCTCATCCTTAAACACATTTACTATTGCCTGAACAGATGCGGACAAACCGGTCAGCAAATTCCAATCTAAAATTATTATCCATCCCAGGAGTATTCCTGTAAACAATGAAAGAAATACCTGGCGTGTTTTAATCGCGAGTAAAATTGCCGTCAGGGGCGGCAGAACTGAAAACCAGCCGTATTCCACCTATTATACTCCGGGATAATAATTGATTGTTAAATAACTGAAACACCAATGCTAAACACTGTTATAGTGAAATTATTTTTTATTTGTTTACTGACTTCTGTTATAGCCAGATAATTTTTACTTACCTGTCCGGCTCAGAGGATGTCAATAGCTGCTGTTTCGTCCCGCCACTTTGAATATTTATGATATTCTTAGGCTGAGTTTTTTGAGTTTTCTTTGAAAACGCATTTGTTAAGATTATTTGGTGTGATTCAAAAAATCCAGGAAGCCTAAAAATATTATTTCTTTTACATTGAAAAGTGAACAAATATGTGGACAATATCAAAGGATTTTTAAAGGGGCTAACGGCGTTGTCTGTAGAAAAGAAAGTCAAGTAATCACATTTACCTGCTAATATTTTATGGCGGGGTTAACACCTCCTTGCGGGGCTGTCGTGTTGTCCGAATGACTTCTGTGGAGAAGCACCGGTTAGCTGCTTTTCAGAACTACTGACTGTAAACCCATATGTTTTTCTAAAGGAAAGAAATCCTTATCATTATGAAGTAAAAGAAAATCATTATCAATACAAAATGTACTTATTATTACATCTATAGTTTTTTGTATAGTTATTCCTTTTTCCGAAGCTTCCGATAATTATCAGCACTTTTAATTGCTATTTCTTTACCACATATAGTGAAACAAGGAAAAGTACTAAGTACATTTCTGGCGGTGATATAATCTTTATCACTCCTGAATCCTTGTAATACTTCAACTAATACATAATCACCTATAAATAAAATTTCTTTCCTTAATATCTCGTCTAATTTTTCTACTTGCCAATTTTCCTTTCCATTAAAGTAATCTATCAAGACAGAAGAATCTACAAATATCATTTGTCTTGCCTCATTTTATTCAAATCGCCTTCCCACCTGAGTTTTCCTCTGAATTTTTTGAGCTTATTTTGATTTCTTACTTTTACCAATAATCTTAAAGCTTCTTCAACAACTTCCTTCTTTGTATTTAATCCGGAAGTCTTAAAAGCTGCTAACATAAGTTTATCGTCAATAACAATATTAGTTCGCATTTTCTTCTCCAATGTGTTGTGTATAATAGGTGCTTATATACACATAACAAATTGATATTCAATTCTATATCTTATAGCAGCTAACAGCGTGGCAACTAACATCTTTAATAAGTAAAAAGTCAATAGTTATATAAAAAATATTCCTGCCTGCCGGCGGCTGGCGGGGTTTGGTTATCTCCTGTCGCTAATCGTTTTGATATAATAGGCGGTCAGAGTTGTTCAGGTTTTCAAAGAACTTGTAAATTAACTTTCTTTTTAATCGACTTATTTTTTACTGACCCTTGACTTTCAACTTTTTTAAGCGGTTATACCGGATTTTAGCTTAAACAATGGCACGATAATATGTGCTTGTTTGTGTGCTAATTATTGCGCATATTTAGGACACAATTTTAAGAATTGGAGATAATATGCCAACAGTTCAAGAAAAAGATAAAAAAGAACGATTGAGTTTTTTCGTTAATTCCGAATTATCGAAAAAGGTCAATAGAATTTCAAAACAAACTAATTTACCAGTAAGTGAAATAGTTAGAAAAGCTTTACAAAATTACATTGATCAAGTAGAGAAAGAGAAAGTAGAAACTGAACTTGAAGATGGTTATAAAGCCAATTACGACTATTACCTAAAAACACAAGAGGAATGGAAATATGCCGACAAATAATGAAACCGGAATTATTTTTCCATTACTTCGAGGAGATGTGTATCTTGTAAATCTTGATCCAATTATTGGTAAAGAAACCGGCAAAGCCAGACCAGCCGTAATAATTCAAAATGATGTTGGAAATAAATTTAGTCCTGTCACGATTATAGCCCCAATCTCTAGCGTAAAAGAAATTACTAAACCTCTCCCAATTATGATATTTCTTGAAAAAGGAGAAGGAGGATTAAACGACGAAAGCTACGTTGATTGCGGACAAATAAGAACCGTTGATAAAGACCAAAGACTAATTACAAAATTTGGGACTCTGGATAAAAGCAAAATGCTTGAAGTTGATAAAGCTCTTAAAGTTTCTCTTTCTCTTCAATAATTCAAAGAATAAAATTTCGGGATCTTCCGGTATAACTGCGTTGTCTATAGAAAAGAAAGTCAAGTAATAACATTTACCTGCTAATATTTTATGGCGGGGTTAACACCTCCTTGCGGGGCTGTCGTGTTGTCCGAATGACTTCTGTGGAGAAGCACCGGTTAGCTGCTTTTCCCGTTTTGTGCATTGCAGCACCCAAAATTCAGATTATGGTCAATATTTGTTTCTGGATACAATTTAGCCTCAAGAGTTTCGTTTTGATTTGAATAGACTTGGGTAATAGGTATGTTAATTGTTGAATGTCTTTTATCTCTTCTACGGCTGCCTCTACAGATATATTGATTTTATTTTCTTTTAATAATCTTTCAAACTCTTTATAAACAGCATAAGCAGTAAAACAAATACAAATATGTGCTTCAATTCGATTTTTTAATCTATAGTATATTGGCATTATCTTTAAGTCGGTTTTTGAAATTCGAAAAGCTTTTTCAATCAGCCATAAATTTTGATAGGCAGTTATTACATCTGATCTGTTTAGCGTTGTATTGGTTAAATAACCCTTCAATCCATCCCACGATTTATCCTCTTCAAATTTGTCATAATCAATAGTAACCGATCTACTGCCTTGAAGCCTCAAGTATTTATTGTATCCTCTATTATTGATATTATCCTTCGTTAATTTTCCGCTCTTAATTTTTTTCTCTAATCGCTCTAATCCTTTTAACCTGTTTCGGAAGTCTTTTTTATGTCGTTTTGTTGAGTATGTTATTATTATTCTGCCGTTGTTGTGCTTTATTTCTTTCGGCTCGTTTTCTTTAACTCCTAATTTTAATACTTGTCTCTTTATCTGTTCGTTCTCATTTTTTATTCGTCCACCTAGAATAAATTCATATCCAGCTTTTTTCAATTGATCAATGTTTTTTTGAGAAAGTAATGCCGCGTCAGCAACAACTGTTGGCTTTTCTATTTTGAATTTATTCTGAAACTTCTCCAAGGCGGGTAATAGCGTTTTAGCCTCAGCCGGGTAATAGCGTTTTAGCCTCAGCCGGGTAATAGCGTTTTAGCCTCAGCTTTGTTCCCTTCAAATATTTCATAACCGATTGGATAACCATTTTCACCTACTATCAATCCGATCATTATTTGTGGATGTTGATGTTTACCGTCTTTTCAGTAACCGGTTATGCGGAGATCATCTTCTTCGGCACTCTCAAAATATAATGTTGTCATATCATAGAATACGATGTCTATACGCCCTTTTAATATTTTTCGAGTATGCTCAAATGTTTGTTTCTCAACTTCTTCTTTATGGCGGGAGTGCAATTTGTCCATGAAACGATAGATTGAATAAACACTGACTTCTTTATTCAAATGACGCTTAAAGTATTTTAGTGTTTTAAGTTTACTACCAGTATATACTATTCGGCAGAGTACAAGATATTTATATAGTTCATCATCAATTATTTTCTTATAACCCATCTTATCATAAATTTTTCCTAATACTTTTTGAGGACCGCAAACTTGTAAATCTTTGTTCTCAATATTTTCTACAAATGCATCGATAACTAAATCTTCCGGTTCAATAAATAAACTCTGGCTCCCCTCTATTCGCTCTATTTGGTTCTTTGCTATTATCATAAGAAGGTCTTCTTCTCGCTGAGTGTAGGCACAACCAATTGTCTTTATAACTTTGTTGCGTCTTCCAACTTTGCGGATGATTTGAATGCTGAGAGAGCCGCTTCGATTCTGATTTTTTCTTACAAACATAATGCAAATATAGCTTGCAGCACCCAAAATCCCCTCTTTGAGACGGCTAAGTAGTTATTTTTCAATAACTTAACTTATAGTGAAATTGGCACCGCACAAAACAGGTGAACTGTATTTAAGTTTATCCATCCGAGCCTATATCTCTCAAAAGAATTTGCAACGTAGCTTTTTATCCCCAACCGGAAAGTAATCCCCAAAAACCAAAGCCAACGTGTTGATTATTTCCACCTTGAAGGTAATGACCGAATTCGTGAATACAGAAACGAAACATATTTTCGGTGAACCAGTCTGTAAGTGTTGCCCCGGAACCGCCGGGTGTTTTTGTATAAATGTTAGGCCAAAAATTCATCTTTACCCTTCTTTGACCATTGTCAACAAGTATATCTGGCCAACCCAAGCCTAAGTCACCATATCTGCCCATATTTAAATCAATATAAACTTGATTTAGATCAGGTAAATCATTAGCGATATTTCGCCATACAATGAAAATCATATCAACAATTCCGTCGGGTCGATTTATATGGTTATAATCTCCTTCATAATCCCAATTATCAAACTGTGCAAAATCCCAGGTTTGATCAAGTTGTTGAATTATTTGAGTATGAATGTCACCTCGTTTTT
>JBBIGV010000101.1:0-8264 GCA_037447335.1 Ignavibacteria bacterium
AACCGTCCCCTTTTCTACGCATACACTATATCTCACAATCCTTAAGCCATTTCATAAAATTTTCAATTGGCAACGAACGATATGATTCTACCGCCTTTAATTCTCTACTAAGCATTTTGTAATATTTACTCGGCTCTTTGAATTTCTCGGCTTGTTCCAATGTTATTTTCTTTTCAAAATCGGTTTGCTTTACCCATTCGTAAACAATCGCTGGATTAATATTAAAATCCTGTGGGATATTTGCTATACCTAGACTGTCAGCATACAATGACACAACCGCCCTACTCATAGTAATTAGCAACAGGAGCAGCTGGTTGTTGTCATATCCGCCCCAGGTATTAATTCTATTTCCATCCCTTATCCAGACACGAGGGTTTTGATTCATTAATTCCGCAATTTGCCAGACCAAAATTCTTGAAAAACCGCGCTTTCCCTTTAATGCAGGTATTTTTCCTGATAGCGGTTGCACGCCGCTCGCCGTTTCTAAAAAATATTTATCCCCGTCCATCTTTTTCAAATGCCTTGTTTGACCGCCGAAGAAATAAGACCCCTGACTCATACCATGTCCTACTACAGCAACCACATTTCCTGAAATTGCATCTATAACCTCACGCCCCTTTGGACTGGCTATAACCGTATGTAACCTCCTTTTATCACCTTCATCCATAAGACCGTCATTTGGAATCAGAGCATCTTTGATGACATGCAAATGACCGAGCTTAATCATGTCATTAACTACATCTACATGCGTGAATCCCCCTGTTCTTTCCTTAATGTTCCGGTTAGTTAGGGGGTTATCGATACGAGTACCTCTCCATGCGAGGCTTAAAACTTGTTGGAATTGAACAGATGGACGTGAATATTCGTGAACCTCTTCTAATTCTCCTTTTTCAGATGAACGTAAGAGTGCATTGTATACAAGTCGTTCATCATCATTACGGTATAATAATAAGACCCTGCATCTATCAGAACGACGATTGCCTCTGCCAATCCTTTGTAGAAAACCACTAACGGCCCAAGGGGGTGATAAAAGAATTATGGAATCTATATCGCCAATGTCAATTCCAACCTCCAAGGTAGCTGTCGCAACGCAAACGCCGAAACGTCCAGACCGCATTTCAGATTCTACCCTGTCTCTTTCAGAAGTGGATAAAATTCCAATGTGAAGAAAAAGCGGCCATCTCTTATTCGCTAAATTACTCTGTAACATCATTGCAAGTGTATGAGCATCATTCCGATTATTGGCGAATATGATTGACTTTGATATATTCTCTTTTTCAAGATGGGCTACTATTTTTGCTGCTATATCATCTGCACATAATGCAATTTTCTTATCTGGTATTGATAGAAATTCCGCTTCTATTGTTCGTGGTGTCGTTACTGTTATATGGTGACAATCGAACCCCGTCCAGATTTTTTTAACATTATTAATGTCATGGACTGTTGCGCTCATGCAAACCAATTGAAAGTAATCTTTAGAAGATCCAGGCTTTTCCAAATTTCCTTTTATTCGGGCTATAACATAACGCAACTGTTCCCCTCGAGCTTTACCGTGAAGGAAGTGGATTTCATCCACAACTATTGCTCTGATGTATCGCAGAACTTCTGGCCGCGTGAGTTGGATCGAGTCAAGAGCTTCCGGTGTTGTGACAAGGACAAAAATGTTATCTGGACTATCGAAGTCATGGTGATCCCCGGTATATCGGCATACTATATTATCTCGTGAAGACGTTCCGAGATAATCAGAGATGCGAAAATAGATATCATTTACCAAGGCTTTTGTAGGTGCTACATAAACAACAGATAATTTTTCCCTTTTAAATGAGACATGTCGCTGATATAGAGGGGCAATCGCTGCTTCTGTCTTGCCGGAAGCAGTTGGGCTGCAGATAAAAATAGAATCGCCTTTAATAATGAAAGGCATTGAGTGTATTTGAACAGGTGTAGGATTTCGCTTGTGAAAAAAAAGATTCCAAGCATCAGGCATCATTTTAGGCATTGCTGCCTTAATATCAGTATTCCCAGGGGAGACCATTGCCCAAATAGTCCGATGAAGTTTTACTAATAATTGTTAGAAGCTCATCAAGAGATGAAAGTCTGTTTGAAAAAAGCACACATGGTATAAAGCTCGTTAGCTTCGTTATATATCTTATTGCAATTCCATCACGCATAGCATAATTCAGAGATTCGCAAAGCCGTGAGGCAATAGCTTCCTTTGCATTTATGCTTGCTATGAGCGACATCGGTTTAGGATAGTTGTGGCACATCTTGTCTAAAAACTTAATGCACCAATTTCTGAAATCTTCCACAGTAGGGTACTTTAGAAATATTCGATCCTTTTCATTATGAAGGAAAACGCAAGCATCGCGCAATGAAAGCATAGGATTGCTAAAGGTATCAGCTTCTGTCAACCCAACAAATAAGGCAAAATGAGGGCCTTCCAGCCAATATTGTGGGATTTCATAAGCGTGGTCATTCATAATCGGTGGTGAGTCATTTAAAATTGGTTTATGCGCACATCTTGCAAGGAGATCGAAAAAGTTATTTGCCCTTTCCTTTCTCCTTACATTATATCCGCGAACATGCTCTGCCTCGTCGAAAATGATCGCAAGCCCTTTGTATCCAAGCGTTTTACATAGTTCATTGATAACGACCAGATGAAACACATAAATATCAGCCGCCTCTTTTGTTACAGGCATGCGAGGCACTTTCAATGGGTACCCCTTTGCAGCCCCCATTTTATTTATAACTGGCAAAGCACGGTGATTCCCGCCAAGCAATGAACAGGCGTCCAAGTATTCTTGATTGTCGGTATCATGTGGATAGCGCAACAAGATTTCGAAAGCTCTTGAAAACCATTGCGAACGCTTGAAAAAAAGGTTACCTCTTATGTTTTTATCATGCCATCTCTCACGCACCTCTTTAATTAGATCTAAGAAATTTTTTGCTCTGGTGCCGTCCTCCCTATGAGGGAATTCTAATAAAGATATGAGATTTCTATAAACTAAGTGTGGTTTTGCAGGATCCGCCGCCTTTGGATCGAATTCCAAATAAGATACAACCCATCCTGCATCCAAAGCCATACATTTGATAAAGTGCAACATATGAGATTTGCCAGAACCGTAATAGCCAAAAAAAACTTTACACAGACCATTCTCTGATGCTTCAAGCCATTTTTGAACTTGGGGCTTTAATTCTTCTACACCAATTGTAAGTTCAATGAGTTGACTTGTATCCGGAGGTACTATCCCCAAATTAATTGCCTCAAAAGCGCGCCTAAATTGAATTTTTTGCTCATCGACCTGCTGTGTTGCTTTTGTCCGATCAATGACTTGTGGGTCATAATTGTTTTTTAATGCTAAGGTATTGATATCAACATCAATTCTAACACCAAAGAAATCAACCGTTACTACATCCCCTAATAGATTTATAATCTTTCCTGATCCATAGTCAGGATGTTCAACAATTGAATCAATTGAGTAAGACATTATGATTACTCCTCAATAGGTAATGAATTATTTTGCACAAGCTTAATCGCTTCGTCGGAATCGATTTCATGCTGCATGTTTCCCTGGTTGTTAAGAAATATACAAAAGTGGTAGACAAAGGCACGTCTGATTTCAGAGCCTATTCCAAATATTTCCTTTTCCGCATTAAGGATTAAACTTATGTTCTTTTTCTGGATTGTTGAATCCCATTTAATATCCCGAGCCTTTCCAAAAACCTCCAAAAGCTTTTTACCTATTTCTATAACAATTTTATCTGTATCTAATGTATCCAAATCAATAAATGGCACCATAGGCCTACCCGGTGAGAACGCAGCGCTCCCAATTCTGTCGTTCAGTGCAGGATATTTGCTGATAACATCATTCCTGAAATCGGGTGTAGCCGCATATAGAAACATAACCCCGGCAAATTCTCCTACTGAATTTTCATTGATCATAGTCAGCATATTTTCGATTGCTTGTTTCTGTTTTATGCTTCCCCGTCTAAATGAAGCCGTGCGTGTTCCTTCATCAAAAGCGATAAAAAAACCTCTATATCCTAATTTATCTCGAAGAAAGTTGATAATTGTTTTCAATCTATTAAGGGCATTGGCATCATTCGCGGGTTCGCTTAGTCCAAACGTTGTCTTTAATGCTTTAGACCTGATATTGTCCCCTCTAACCCAAGCTACGAGTTCTCGATCGGTTACAGAATAACTGCCACCACATTCTAAATCCAGAAAAGACTTCCCAATAGCTTGTATACCATATAGTGCTTGCGAATCCCTTGACCCTAACACCATATCTGTAAATATCTTTGCGATGGGATCCTTCACAGCAGGCGGAACTTGTTGCCCATCGCTAATGCCTTGCTTCCGAAGGCGATCTTTTAGCCAGTGAGATACTAATACCTCAATACCCTTTGTTTGATTAGGCTCTTTACCAATCTCAGGGGGAGGAAGAAAAGAGCTAACAACAGCTTTATATATTGATAGCGGTGAGTTAAATGGGCAATCTATGCCTACATTAACTATAGCCGTAACAATGTTGTTATTCCATGCCCGAGCAGCCAAGCTGTGTATAAATTGCGTTTTTCCGCTTCCATAATATCCTTGAACATACTTAAAACAAGAAATACCGCTTGCAAGTGCCCCCTCCTTAAAGTAGTGTTCCTCGAGGATGTCCAGCATATGATTTGTACCAACATTTATAAAATGTGAATAAATATCGGGGGCAACAGGTGTATTAAGCAATTTAAGGCAAATTGTCTGAGCATCATATTTATCGATTGTAGAATACATAATTTTGCTCCTTATTGAATTAATTTTTATGCGCTACTCTTTCGTATATATATGTAAGGCCGCGTCTGCGTTCCTTCCTGATCTATGGGCAAGAAGAAAACTTTTGCACCAGGACCATGCGCTTGTTGCAGAGTTGCCGGGATAAGCTCGAATTTCGGGGGACTATTTTCATGGGAACACTTTTTCCAATTCAACAGATTTACGATAAATAATGCAGCAGGCGAATCGACAAAGAACTTTCTTTGAGGGCTATTCCAAAACTTCTTTTCCTGCGAGGCGATAGTGAACATCCTTTTAACATCAGTAATCAATATTTCGTCTGATTTTGAGAAATATTTTGCGAGCAAAAAGCTGAGCCCCAGTTTATCCTCAAATTCATCAGGGGAGAGAAGCATTTTTTGAGATTTATCTTTAGCGAAATGAAAAGCCTTTTCTATATATTCGACATCAGGAGGAATCTTATCAATGATCGGGTAGTGAGGCGTGATACACCATGACCACGATATCCGTTTTTTATCAGGTATAAGTAAAAACCTTTCTGCATAGAAATAATTGTTCTTGATCCCTTTTTCCGCCACTCCTATCTTATTCAAAACCATGGAACATAATCTTCTCGAGCCTTCTTCAGACATGAGACGATCAAGTTCTTGTTTCAATTCATCTCTAACACTTTCAATTTCTGTTCGTACATTTTCGGGCATTACAACATCAGCAGGCATATTTAAATTAATCAGGTCTATTTTTCTCTCAATTGGTGCAGGAGGCAAGTTCAACCCGACGGCATTTGTTTTTCCTTGCCCCAATATACGGGGGAGCTTCTTATCGATATCGCCAGAAAATTTCCTCTCAGAAAGCCCCGACGATTCAATAAATCTTTGAAATTCTGGAAATAGCATATTCATACCCCACTCTCTTTAAAATGTTAGCTTTAAATGAATAATGATACTTGTATCATTATTCATTTAAAAATATCATATAGTGACGGGTCAATCCCCCGTAATAGTGGAGGAAATTGTTCGCATAATATTGCGAGCCTCTGAGATGGTCGTGAAAGGGCAACATAGCACCTATTTTCAGTGAATTTTAGAGCTGATCGTTCTATATTATCCATTCCTATGATGAAGCAGACATCGAATTCCAGTCCTTTAATCCGTTCTACGCTACTTGTTACCAAATCCGAGGAAGAAATTGATGATTCCCAAATGGGCGCAATATCAACTTTTTCATCTTGCAACATAGAGCGAATGCGATTCATCTCGTCTTCGTCCTCATTTATCTGGATCAAGGCAATGCTTCCTGCAAAGCCCCCTTTTCTCAGCACATTTACAATTTGTCTAATTTTTTTTCCAAACCCCCTGAATTCAGCAATATGGACTTGCGGTTTAATATCATTGTAATTTTCATTGGCAACGAACGGGGGGGGCATTTTGAATGTATTATTATAGAAGGCTCTCAAAAAATCCGTGATTTGTTTTGTCTGACGCATATTTTTTGAGAATGGAAACTGAAGATCTGTTGCTCTATCTTTAATCGGACACCCATATTTGAACGCTTCGGCATCAAGCATTCCATGGACTGGCGACACAACTTGCTGGAAATCAGCAGAAATGGTTAGCGCACCCCCCGGGTCTACAAATGAACAAAGAAGAGATGCTTCTGGCACCGACAGATCCTGCGCTTCATCAATTACTATATGATTCCACAGAGCATAATTTCTAGTTGAAACGGGAATTATAGCATTTGGAACTTCGCGAAAACGGTTTTCTGCATTATTTTCTTCGGGCAAAGCAAAACGTAACAACCAAGCGAGCCACGCAGCTTCCTCCGCCCTATATACTCTTTTATCCCAATCAGAAAAAATTGCAGCGATTATTCTTTTCTCGTCTGCCCTTTCAGCCGTACCAGCTTTAATGCGAAGTTCACCTTCATGAATATTATCTTGAAAATAGGCCTTCAGGCAATCCAGTGGATCATAGACATAAAACAACCATTTTTGAAATTCAGCATCAAAATTCTCTTTCTCTTTTTTATCGGTCAAATCTTCTCTGGCATTTTCATAATCATCTTTTACCGCCGCATAGATTCTGTCCATTCTTATTTGAGATGTTAAGGGATTTGTATTCTGAAGCGCATGCGATTTTCTATTCTCTGCCACATTGTATATCGCGTTTACCAAACTGGACAGCGCTGTCTCCTTCTCACTTTTTATCAATATCCATGATGCTTCTCTAACGTCCATAAGGCGGTTAACAATTTGCATTTCAAAAGCTTTCCAACATTTCCCTAAATCTGAAGAGGAACAGAGGCAAAAGAATGCCTCTCTTGCATTTTTGTCAAGCCTGTATTTATGCTCTTGCCAATGAAGATTAGCGTTGTGCTTAAACCTCCATGTATCTGCTAAATATCTGGCAATAAAATCTTTAACAAGCTCAACAGTATCTAAAGGTATTTCGAGATGATCCTCAAGCAATTGACGTGAAAATTGAATCAAATTAGGGTTGGCAAGAAATATCCTGCTTCTTGAAGGGGAATGAACAATTAAAATATCATCTCCTAACTGGTCAAACAAAAACCTCATCCTTTGAAGCGCTACAGTCGTCTTACCGCTTCCTGGCGCCCCGGTTATAAACATTACACCATCCATTTTACTTATAAATGCCTGCACTTGCTCACTGGTCATATCAAGCTTAACAGCTTTTAAAAAAGGTTCTGCACCCTTTGGCTGAATTGGCTCACCAACTGTTCCTCCAGGTTCGTATATCCCGATAATTTGAGGCAGTACTTTCTTAAATTTTGCGCGCGCAAACGCCTTTACTTCAGCAAGGTTAATTGTGGGATGATTGATTTCATAGTCATCATGAAGATTTCCAGATATGGCGAGTTGAAATCCCGGGTGAGTCCATGCTAAAACATTGATATCCTTCAATATCAAGTTGTTCGTTGTTCTTTCATGAGCATACCACAAATGTTTTATAGTACCACCATTCTTTGTAATTACCTCAACCTCAGCCATTGCATGGAAGGGCACTTCACAAACCGCTATCAGTGAAGATTGTTCTTTGCTTTTGTGTTCGAGACGCTTTCGTTCCGGGTCCCTTAAGCCCCATCCAAAATCAACATCTATTGGAGTTACAGTAAACCACGTTAGCTTTTCTTCTGCCAATGTTTTTGCTATGACAGCATTTTGTTCATCGCGTGATTTTTTTGCTAATAGATCTTCCATGCCGATTGAAAGCCCCTTGCTCATTCAATGCTATTTTAATTTCTTTATCAAAAATATTCTAATATAATATGCGACATTTGTCGAGGGTCTAATTTCTCTGGAGTTTCCTGAGTTTTTACCCGAAGTCAAAGCATAGCTGAAAGTCATCGGTATTATCAGGGATTCCTTTTACCCAAAAAATGAAGGGGCAAAGAAAAGGGACCGGTTGTTAATGCTCAATAATTAGGTAACATTTTGGTATAGTAAAACATTAAC
>JBBIGV010000102.1:0-8253 GCA_037447335.1 Ignavibacteria bacterium
TTTAAATTCATCGTAGCACAGATTAGTAATCTGTGCTACATTTTGGACAGCCCCTGGTGATGTAAGGAGGAGAACGACAATGAGAGTCTTCAACATATTCATTTTGCTGCCTTTCTTATTTACTAAAAACTGCTTTGACAGTCTTTACGGTTGATTGTGTTATCCCCCTCACAAAATATATTCCTGATGAAACAGTTTGATCTTTATTATCAGAGCCATTCCACACAAAATTAAAATGTCCGGATGGCAGAAAACCATTCCATATTTCTTTAACACGTTGCCCTAAGATATTATAAATACTGATATTTAACACTGATGCTTCATCCAGAGTAACGGATATATTAGTATTAGGATTGAAGGGATTCGGGAAAATATTCAATGAAAAATTTTCAGGCAAATAATTCTTTTCTGAGTCAGTTCCTGTTATTAAATCATTCCTGAAGAAAAATAACCCGCCTTTTGTATTTCCAATGAAAATATCGAGGTCGCCATCACCGTCAATATCCACAAAAACCGGCGCAGCATCGCCGCCAACCCCTGCTCCCAGAACATTATCTGTTTCAAGCTGCCAGATAGGATTATTATTCGTACCACTGTTCGTGTAATAAAAAATATGACCAGCCCGGTTCCCAACAAAAAGTTCTGGCTTTCCATTTCCTGTATAATCGAGCAGCAGAGGTGTACTTGAATCTCCGACATCAAGAATGCTGAAGTATGAAGTATCCTCTTCAAAAATATAGTTTGATGGATTACCAACATTTCTGAACATTGAAATTCTTCCATTGAACCTGCCGATGTAAAGATCAAGCAAGCCATTGCCGTTCACATCGAGTAATTTGGGGCGAGCATATAAGCCAATATCAATTATCGTGTTATCCGAACGTCTGATCTTATCAACAAACTGGAAATTTGGTGAGGTTGGTGTCCCGATATTTTCATAGTAGGAAATGGTTCCGTCAAAGTTCCCAATCAATAAATCCAAATCTCCATCGCCATCAAGATCACCAAATGCAGGAGCAATTGATAATTCTCCCTTGATTCCGAAATACATTGAGTCAACCAGATGAAAAGCAGGATTGGTTGATGTTCCAATATTTTCGAAGAAGTGGAGCGTTCCTTCCGGGTTTTTAGCGCAGCCGATAAAAAGATCAAGATCACCGTCACCGTCAATATCAACAAATACCGGAACACTCTGAATACCGGCATCGAGTGTTTTTAGATAATTTTGTGAAACGAGCCGGTGGTCGGGCGATTGAGGTGTTCCCCTGTTTTCATAAAACATTAATGACTGCGGTACTGTCGGATCATAAAGAACGGATACGAATAAATCCATATCACCGTCATTATCAATATCAACAAGCCTGGGCATATTAAAACCGCTTGTCCAGATGCTGTCTTCGTTTATAGGAAAAATATTTGAAACGAGTTTTATATCAGGATTTGCTGCGCTGCCCTGGTTTTCGAGATAGTACAGGCTCTTACCGAAGAAATCTCCCCAAAGCAGATCAAGATCACCATCGGCATCAAGGTCGCCAAATTCCAGAGCGCTAGCGCCATGCGGGTTATTTCCAATTCTTCCTATAATTATAATATCCTGCCAGAAGTTTGTTATGAACTTAAAGAGAAAATTTGTTGGTGTACCTATATTCTCATAAAAAGTAACCGTTCCAACAGAGTTACCGGTGATAAAGTCAAAATCCCCGTCACCGTCTACATCAACAAACAACGGGTTTGAACTGAACTCACTGAATATCGGATCTCCGAGATCATCACGAAGAGTATCAATTTCCAGTGTAAAAAAGGGAGAGCCGGCATTTCCGGTATTTCTTCTGAACTCAATAAAATTAGCAGCACCACCGGTAAAGAGATCAAAATCTCCGTCATTATCTATATCAACAAAATAAAACCAGTTGGAAAATTTTAAACCGGGTATTGAATCGAATGAAAGAACGAATAATGGAACTTCCGGTGTGGCGATGTTTTCATACCATCCGTATGTGCCGTCGCTGTCAAGATAAAAAAGATCATAGTCGCCATCATTATCAATGTCAATAAACTGGTGTTCGGGATTGTTCATTCCTCCGGAAAATGTATTTCTTATTATACCTTCAGAATCCGTAAAGGGAATTGAATTTAACTCTCTTGTAAAAGGCTGTGCGCAAAGGTTTGCGACAAAGACAAATCCGAATAAAATTATTCCGAATAAAATATTTCGTAGAGACAAGAATCGCCTATTACTTTAAATGGTTGTGTATTAAAGATCTCAATATCTTTTGTTTTTGTTTGGATTGATCTTTCAACAATAATCCTGCCCTCGTCTGCAATATACAAATTTGATAAAAAGTTTTTTACTACCTTATAAATATCATCTTTGAAGAAAGGCGGATCGGCAATGATAAGGTCATAACCAGAATTTTTATAAAGCCGGGAGAATCTAAGAGCATCCGTTTTAAAGATTTTGGTTCGGTGTTCAACATTTAAGAGTTTGATATTTTCGAACAGGTTTTTAGCTATTAAAGAATTACTCTCAACAAAGTGAACCTGAGCAGCCCCTCTGCTTAGACATTCCAGACCAAGCGAACCCGATCCGGCATATATGTCCGCAACCTTAATACCTTCAAAATCCAGGCGATTATTAATCAGATTAAAAAGCGTTTCCCGCGTGCGATCAGTTGTAGGTCTGACAAGTTTTGAATCCGGTACTTTAATCATCCTTCCCTTAAATTCGCCTGAAATAATTCTCATTCGCATATAAATGTAGTCCTGATTTTTTAAATATTATGAAAATAAGAGATGAGAATTAAGCCATTCTGTAGGCAATGCCTGCAGCAGGGGAGAAAGAATTAAATTTTTCAGTATAGAATTTATTAGTCGATAGTTCAGCCTCCGGAATTATATTTTTAAACGGATTATATAAAGAAAAGTTTATTCCGGTTTGTTCATTAATGGTTTTAGCAATTGCTTCAGTGATAAATTCACCGCTGATGAAAGCCGCTTCAATCATGTTCTTGTTTATATTCTTAGAGGCGGAGGGAGTTAATTCATTTTTAATAAATTCAGGAATTTCACTTGCTGACTGTAACTGCATCACTTTAAAAAGTACTGGTTTACCGTATTGTGTAATTATAAACGATAAAAATCCCTGGCTTATATGAATGCTGAGCATTATTCCATCAACAATTGTGGTTGATGAAGCTGCAAGCGCCCTCTCAGATGAGAAGTGAACATTGTCAACAAACTTCAGACGCAGTCTGTTGCGGCTGCAAAAGTTATTGAGAAGTTGTAAATATTTTCTGTTTGTAGCAACAACAAGCGCAGTATTTGATGTTATAATATCGTTCTTCGGAATTTCAATATATTGAATTACAAGGTCTTTTGAAGAAATATAAGGATAGACAACTGTTAACTCCCACTTAAACTCTTCCAATAAGTCCTGATGAAGCAGAGTATTGTCATACGGTAATTGTACTACGTGAAAAATGTCGAATGGCAGTGAGAAGGAAACCAGGTTAGACTTCAAGGGTTTACGGACGAGCAATTCATCATAAGCCCCCTGAAGCAATGCGATTATTTTTGTTTCTTTTTCTTTTTCGAAATTTATCTGCTCCGTAAAATAGGCTTCATCTATGTTATTTAGATAAAACTGCCCGTTCCTGAAATTTATTTCAACAATCTGAAGTTTTGAACCGGTAATAGTAAACCCGGCATGATTTTCGAAACTTGCCATTTCAGTCTTTTATTATTCCCATGAAGCAGTATTTTTCATAGCGTCGCTATCAATACTGCCGATAGTTCCGTATCCATCAGGATCTTCAATAAGATATCTTGTCCCTATCATAATAGTTGTATCCACTCTCAATAATCTTCCGCGAGGTGTAACGACTGTATCAATCTGCATAGTTGTATCAATTGAAATAATGAAATTCTGTTGTGATCTTGGGGTACGGTAAAGACTGTCTGGTGTAAATTCACCATGTGAAAGTTTGACAAAATTGTCTGCAGATCTTCTGGTGAGTGAATCAATAGAATTTCTTACGCTGTCAACCCACGGTGAATGCAGAAATAAAATAAGTTCATCAAGGTTATCGGTAAATGATCCGTGTTTCTTTTGCCAAAGTATCTCGGCTTCCCTAAGGTTCATCATGCGAAGGCGTGCTTCGCTGCGATTATATTTTTCAGTTTGCACTACTGATTTAGGTTCAATAATAGCAACCTGAATCAGCAGGTATACAAGTACAACTATAATTACATAAAATGCGGCATGGACATACCACGGATCAGCAGATTTAGAAGCCATTTTTCCTCCGGGTCAAAATTTTTATTTGAGAATGATTAATCAATATAAATATACTTTTTAATTTTACTGAACTTTACTTCGCCAATTCCCTTAACATCAAGCAGTTCTTCCGGCTTGCGGAATTTGCCGCGCCTGGTGCGCAGTTCGATGATTTTTTCGGCTGTTTTTTCGCCAATTCCGGGCAGCCTTGTAAATTCTTCGATCCCCGCTGTGTTAAGGTTTATACTTTTTTCGGCAGGGACTTCTTTAGGTCCTTTGTATTTAAAATTACGTTTGTTAAAATCTAAAACTTCCTGCTTATAGTCAACATTTTTATCATTATTAACAGCTTCTTCACCCGACTTTTTGTATTCTTCATTTATGGAGTTGAATAAACTATCAGTTTCAGAGTAGTCGAATTCACGATAGGGGGGAGTTTCTTCATTAAGGAAAATATTTTTATAACTGAATCCGACCAGAAATACTGCAATGATAAATATCAAAACACGAAGTTCCTGAACGGTAAACCTGAGCTTCTGAGCAACTTTTTCGAACATATCAACCTCCGCTAATATTTGTTAATGCTGCCTTAATTACTTTACTTTGAAGAAAAAAGATGTTCTACTTCAAGTTAAATATTTGACAGAAAATCTGCAAAGATTGATTCAGTAAATTTTATGGCTGTTTAAATCACAAAATGCTAATGCATTAAAAGCCTAACTTTCCAAAAAAGCTTTCGTCCTTCTCGTTTGGATTTGGTTTAAAATTCGATAATTCGGAAAGCTGCTTGAGTAATTCCCGTTCTTTTGAAGATACTTTTTTCGGGACGTCAATATTGATCCTGACAAGCTGATCGCCCGTACCGGGTTGATTAAGATGTTTAATACCTTTATCCCGCATTTTGAGCATCTTGCCGGGTGCAGTGCCGGGATCAATCTTTAAACGGGCACGTCCATTAAGAGTAGGAACTTCAATCTCACCACCAAGAACAGCCTCGGGAAAACTGATTTTCAAATCGTAAATAATATCATCACCATCACGCACAAAATGCTCGTGGGGCGCTTCCTGGAAAACTACGATTATGTTACCCGGATGACCGCCTCTTTTACCTGCATTTCCTTCACCCCGCAAGGTCATATAGCTTCCTTCGAATACACCTGCAGGAACATCAATCTTAACGGTAACCTCATCCTGTACCCGTCCATCTCCCATGCATTTTCTGCATGGCTGGTCAACAACTTTGCCTTCGCCTGAGCAATTTGAACATGTTGTTATATTAACAAACTGTCCGAATACAGACCGGGAAACCGTTCTCATCTCTCCCGTTCCCTGGCATACATGACATGTTTGTGTTGAAGTACCGGCTTGTGCGCCTGTTCCATTACAGTCATTGCATTTAACCAGCTTTTTTAATTTAATTTTTTTTGATGTGCCGTGTGCAATTTCTTCAAGCGTGAGTTTAAGATTAACGCGAAGGTCTGAACCCGGCGTTCCGGTACCGCGCCTTCTGGAGCGCGACTGCCTTGAGCCGGTTTCAAAAAAGTCATCAAATATTGACCCTCCGCCAGCGCCTCCAAAAATATCAGAGAAGTGAGAGAATATATCATTAATATCCGTAAATCCTTGCGAACCGAATCCGTTTCTTACACCATCGTGCCCAAATCTGTCGTACTTAGAACGTTTATCATCATCGCTTAGAACTTCGTAGGCTTCGGCTGCTTCTTTAAATTTTTCTTCAGCTTCCTTGTTATCCGGATTTCTGTCCGGATGATATTGCATAGCAATTTTTCTGTAAGCCTTTTTTAGTTCTTCTTTCGAAGCATTCCGGCTTACACCTAATACATCATAGTAATCTCTCTTAGCCATATTACCTATTCATTATTGGAAATATCTGAATTCTCATTGGAATTATCAGCGTGCGGATGTTCCTCTCCATCTTCACTAACCACAACTTTTGCATGTCTGATAACCCGGTCTTTATACATATAACCCTTCTCAACCTCATAAATAACCGTATGTGGAGGAACAGAATCATTTTTCTGCTGAGATACTGCCTCATGCAAATTAAAATCGAATGGTTTACCGGTTGAATCTATTTTTTTTACACCGTGTTCATCAAGCAGCTTCATTAATTTTTCATAAACGAGTTTAACGCCTTCCCCAATAGATGGAGCGTCTTTCGCATTGTTAATATGTTCAAGCGAGCGCTCAAAATCATCCACTACGGGAAGAAGTTTTGTAATGAATGATTCAGCAGCGTAGTTGATAATGTTCAACTGATCTTTTTCAGTTCTTCTTTTATAATTTTCAAACTCCGCAGCTTTTCTTAAAAGTTTATCTTTGTAGTCAAGGTTTTCTTTTTCAAGTTCATCTATCTTTTTATTTTTGATCTCAATCTCCTTTTCAAGATTTATAAAATTCTCATTTCTATTCACATCATTTAAATTTTCTGCTTCTACCTGGCTTTGTTCAACCTGTTCGTCATCATTTATATTCTGATTATTATTTTTATCACTCATTTAAAGTATTACCTCCGTTTATTTTGAAATAGGATTTGAAAGATATTCTGAAAGCATCTTAGCCATATAATCAACAATAGCAACAATTTTAGAATATTCCATTCGTTTAGGTCCGATAATACCGAGCGTACCGGAAGTTTCACCAAGTGTATATTCTTTTGTAACGATACTGTATTCATCAAGCTTCTGATCTTTATTTTCACTTCCGATGGAAATGAATACCTGGTTTGTATCACCTTCTGATGATTTTTCGAAAATGTGGATGATGATATCCTTATCCTCAATCAGTTCAATAACGCTCGCAAATTTTTCAGGGTTTTCAAACTCCGGCTGTTTTATCACATTCTTTGCACCTGTGATAAGTAACTTTTCAGTTTGTTTGAAATCTTTGAAAATTTTGTCCACCGAATCTACAAATATTCTTATAATAGAATTGTGATCTTCGGCTACATCTTTAAATCTTTCTGAAAATGTTTGACGGATTTCCTGCAAGGTTAATCCGCACAAACGTTCATTAAGCAGGCTCTGCACTGATTCAATTTGTGCCGGAGGCACATCGGAATTCATTTCGAGGGTAATAGTTTTAACAAGACCTGACTTTATCGTTATGACCACAAGCAGTCTGCTTGAGGATATTTCTACGAGTTGAATTTTCTCAAGTATTCCCGTATCGAGTTTGGGATAGGTTACGCAAGCGAGCTGCTTTGTTATACTACTTAATAGGGAAGAAGTAACTTTTAGCAGTTCGTCAGCTTCGGAAGAAGACTGATTAAAACCTTTACTGATCATCCCTATTTCCGAAGTTCGCAATTTTGGGATTTCCATCAAAGAATCAACATAGAAGCGATAACCTTTATCAGTCGGTATACGTCCTGCTGAAGTGTGCGGGTGATTTATAAAACCGGATTCTTCCAAATCGGACATAATACTCCTCACGGAAGCCGGTGATAAACCGATATCATACTTCTTTGTAATGAACCGCGAACCTACGGGCGTAGCCGTAAGCACAAACTGCTGTATGATAGAGCGTAAAATAAGTTTTTCGCGTTCATTTAATTCTTCGTGGGACATTTTACTTAAATGTTGAGTTTTTGTTAATTACCTGGAATTATTTAATCTGGCTGCGCAAAATTAAGGTTTAACTGCCTTAAATAAAAGGCATGTTTGCGGCTGTTTTGATGAAACTAACGTGCAATAGTTTCATCCCGAAAAAAAATAATGCGCGTACTGCGAATGATTAAATGCGATAAATCGCATTTAGAACCTGAAGGGAAAAAAATTGATCAGACGTTGTGTCAGAAAAGCATATCAACAAAATTATTAATCGTCCGCTAACCTTCTACGTTTACGAAGTGCAAACGCCACCCAAACGTTGAAGGTTTTATACAAAAAAAGCTGCCCGATTGAGCAGCCTCTTTCAGTAGGACAGATTTTAATCTGTCTGCTTTTTCAGTAGGA
>JBBIGV010000103.1:0-8167 GCA_037447335.1 Ignavibacteria bacterium
AAAAAATGTTCTTTAACACCAAATCCCATTTACACAAATTATTTTACAGACTCTTTATTGAATTTAATGAATCATAATTTACCTGTTGGAGAACATTTCCATTGCCATCAAACATTCTCCAGATACCAATTCTTCTGCCCTGTTCAAATATACCCTCTTCTTTCAATTCTCCTGTTGGATAATACCACGACCATTTACCGTCAGATTTATCATTCTCAAAACTTCCTTCACATTCAAGAGTGCCGTCTTCATAGAAGTATTTCCAAATACCCGTGTTCCTGTTGTTTTCAATTTGCCCTAGTATTTCAATATTTCCATTGGGATACAGGATTTTAAAGCTGCCGTGCTTTATGCCCTCAACTACTTCATACTCAAGATGTTTGCCTTCAATTATTGCCGTGCGTGTACCCGTCAATGGTTCTTGTGTACCTTCAACATAAATCAGACTATCAGCATAAACCGTAAAATGAATTTGTTCTTTTTCATCTCCGCAGCCAGTTAAAAGTATAAGGATTAAGAAAATTGAAATATTTACAAAAGAATAAGAAATAATTGACTGAATGCCTTTTCTCATTCTCCACCCTGTTTTGCGGAAAGAATTTCATTATACGCTTCAATCAATTTTAACTTAGTTGAAAGGAGCTCCTGCGAAATAACTTTAACCTCACCGAGTACGGGCATAAAGTTAGTGTCACCATTCCAGCGCGGCACAATGTGAAAATGTATATGATCGTCAATACCCGCACCGGCAGGTTTGCCGAGATTTGCCCCGATATTAAATCCCGAGGGATGAACAACTTTTATCAAAGCTTTCTGTGATAACTGCAGCTCGTACATTATTTCAGAATTTTCTTCGGCAGTAAGATCGGCAAAATCTTTTACGTGTCTGAAAGGAACGATCATCAGATGACCGTTATTGTAAGGATAGAGATTCAGAATTGAAAATGTAAGCTTTGATTTTCTGACCAAAAGATTTTCCTTCACCTCAACATCTGCCATTGCGGCATCACAAAAAATACAGTGTTCAGTTTTCGAATCATTCTTGAACGATTCAATATATTGTGAACGCCACGGTGACCATAAATTTTTCATAATACCTCGTCAAAAAAAAAGCGGAAGAATTTTCCGCCTTTAATGAACAGAAATTTTAATTTCCCTCTTCGCGGCTCTTCTTGTATTCTTCAACTATCTTTGATTCAACTTCTTTGGGAACATCTTCGTAATGAGAGAATTTAATTCTGTGCGCGCCCCTTCCCTGGGTTAAGCTTCTGAGTTGTGAAGAATATTTATATAACTCAGCAAGGGGGACATGAGCTTTAATTATCTGGTAACTTCCATCGGAATCCATGCCAAG
Organism: Ignavibacteria bacterium; assembly: GCA_037447335.1. Taxonomy (GTDB): domain Bacteria; phylum Bacteroidota; class Ignavibacteria; order Ignavibacteriales; family Ignavibacteriaceae; genus JBBIGV01. The sequence continues at coordinate 1,355 of JBBIGV010000103.1, forward strand.
TATCTTCCCTCTACGGCTGGAAATATCCCCCATTACATCGCCCATATACTCTTCAGGAACAGTCACTTCAATTTCATAAATAGGTTCGAGCAAACCCGGATTACAATCCAGGAATCCTTTCTTAAAGCACTGCATGGCGGCAAGTTTGAATGACATTTCATCAGAGTCGACGCTGTGGTATGTTCCATCAAACAAAGTAACTCTTACATCAACTACTTTGTTACCCGAAATTACACCCTTCTCCATAGCTTCCTGAATGCCTTTTTGCACTGCAGGAATGAATCTTCCCGGAACCACACCGCCTACAATAGCATCAACAAATTCAAAACCGGCGCCTCTTTGTAATGGCTCCATTTTGAAGTGAACATGTCCATATTGTCCTCTGCCGCCGGATTGTTTTTTGTGCTTGTATTCTACATCTTCTGAACGCCCTTTGATAGTTTCGCGGTAAGGAACCTTCGGCTCGACAAGATCAACATCAACGTTATATCTTTCTTTGAGTCTTTTAACTGCAAGAGAAAGCTGAAGTTCGCCCTGCCCGGAAACAATAGTTTGAGCGATTTCAGGATCATATTTAACAGAGAATGACGGGTCCTCTTCGTGCAGTGTGTGCAGACCGGAAGCTATTTTATCTTCATCTCCTTTTGCGCGCGGAACTATTGCGCTTCTGATAACGGCTTGAGGAAATTCGATAGGTTTTATTTTAACCGAAAAGTTTTTTGATGCGAGTGTATTGTTGGTATGGCTATCCTTTAACTTAACAACAGCAGCTAGGTCGCCTGCAAGAACTTTTGTAATTTCTTTTCGTGTGTGTCCATTGAGAATGGATAACTGACTTAATCTTTCATTTTTATTATTACTGAGGTTAACCATATCGAGACCCGGGGTAACAGTACCCGAATAAACCCTGAATAAAGAAAGTTCTCCAACATGCTGTTCTGAAATTGTTTTGAAAATGAACAACACCGGTTCGGCAGAGTTATCGGGTTTTACAAGTACAGATTTACCGGAATCTTTAAATATCGCGTCTTCCCCACCCCGGTCTGCCGGCGATGGAAAATATTTTGCAGCAAAATCGAGAAAATTGTTCATACCTACGGCTTTTGTTGCCGATACTGCAAATACCGGTGTAAAGTTTCGCTTAATCATTGCCTGCTTTATTCCCTTGCTCAGATCGTCATCAGAAAGAGTCCCTTCTTCAAAATATTTATTCATCAGCTCTTCTGAAGTTTCGGCAACTTTTTCGATCAGTTCTGTCCTGTAAGCTTCTGCAGCTTCTTTCAGGTCAGCAGGTATTTCAGATTCGGCAACTTTTTTGCTTCCGGCATCCCCGTAAGTAAATGCTTTCATTTTAATTACATCAATCACAGTGTCGAAGTTTATGCCTTCCTTTGCCGGGAAAGAAACAACCACAGCACCGTCGGTAAGCCTTTCCTTACAATGCTGAAAAGAATCTTGAAATTTTGAATGCTCGTTATCAACCTTATTTACAACCACCGCAGAAGGAAGATTGAATTCATCCACAAATTTTCCCGTAGCTTCAGAACCAACCTCAACACCTTCTACCGATTTCAACACCATAACAGCCGTATCACAAACGCGCATAGCGCTTTTTACATCACCTGAAAAGTCCGCATAACCGGGTGTATCAAGTATATTTATTTTAGTATTGTGCCATTCTAAATGAAGTAATGCAGTTGAGATAGAGATTTGTCTTTCGATTTCATTTGGAGAGTAATCGGAAACTGTATTTCCCTCAGAAATGTTTCCGATCCTGTTTATTTCTCCCGCTGTAAAAAGTAAAATTTCCGAGAGAGAAGTTTTGCCGCTTCCTCCGTGACCTATAAATGCAATATTGCGAATTGAATCAGCGTTGTATTCTTTCAAGGGTTCCTCCTGAACTAAGGTGAGTTTGGTATATTTTGATTATTCACTTTTCTTATATTTGTGCCAAAAAGCTTCGATACCATTAACAACTGCAGAGAGATTATTGATAAGTGACAGAACTGGTTTTTCAATACCTCCACGGATTTTTTCTTCAATACTTAACACTGCGTCAACGTGTTCTTTAATGTTATTCACCATTTCTTTGGTTACATTGAGCTGGTTTTTGGCTTGATCAGCAACAGAACCAAGCTTATCGCTCAGTTCTGTTGTTGAAATGATTAATGGTTTGATTTGACCGGTAAGTTCCTGCATATCATTACTGATTTCTTTTACCGATTTGGTAATTTGTTTAAGATAAATTACCAGGGCAATACATAAAACAGATGCTGATAACAGGAGAATGATATAGAAGACTGTTAGAATATCCATAATTATTTGTCGGTGTTTTTAGTTTCCTTGTAGGCATCAACACCCGCTTTAACTGCAGTCTTCAACCTGCTTGTTTCACTTTCCAGAACTTCTTTACCATGAGAGTAAGCGCCGGCTGCTTTAGTTTTAGCATCGTCGAAAATCTTTTCAGCATCTTTAAGTAAATCCTGGGATTTGGACTTGGCATCCAAGATCAGCTTTTCGGATCTCTTTTTCCCTTCATTGATCAACTCTTTTGCTTTATCCTTTGCCTCAGCAATATATTTTTCTGCTTCATCAAGATATTCGTCAGTTTTTGCTTTTATATCGCCTCTTAATTCTTTGCCGCTTTTAGGCGCATATAACAATGCGAGCACCGCACCGACTACACCACCGGCAAGAAAACCAATCAATAAACCTTTCGTTGTGCTGCTTTCTTTTGACATACATATCTCCTTTCTTAATATTTATTAACTCAATAGAATATAACAAGCAACCCCTTGAAAATCAAGAAATTGTAAAGAATTACAAGCTTTTTTGACTTGTCTTTCCATAAAATTCATTAATGAATGTACCTGATCAGCAAACTTTGCCGCAATGCGAATTGGTCTGCAGCCAAAAGCAGGAATGTTTGAATGACTGAATGGTTGATTTATTTTCATCAAAGTCATTCTGTAACTCATTCAACTTTAGCCAAAATTTACTCAGGAATATTTAAAAAACTAACCAAATTTGGCGCACTATATTTAATGCTACAAGATTTTTAAGGGTTTGAAAAAGATTCAACGGAGATTTTCCCGAATCGCTTTTGATATAATGCGACGCTGATTATCCCGACAAACACTGCAAACCACAATGTTACCGCGCGCACTATAAACGTAGATGCAACAGCGATTTCTTTTGGAAACCCCTTGTTAATTATCAAAAATGTTAGTGAGCCTTCAGTTACGCCTAAACCTCCGGGCAGTAAGGTAATTGCCCCGACAATGGTTGCGAACCCATAACTGAAAGACGCCCATAATAAATTAATTTCTAATCCAAAATTACTGAGAATAAGATAATATCCCAAACATTCGAAGAACCACGAAAACAAACTTACTATAGTCATCAGCAATAGCGGTGCTGGTCGAAGCATCTTGTATGAACTTTCATATGCGTTGTGAATGCTTTCAATATGTTTTTTCAGAAACCTTATGCCTTCAAGCTTTGTCAATAGCCATAGTGCAAGATTCCTGTTGCTGATTATTACAACTATCAGCAGAAAAAAAACAGATACGCCTATAACGATCTCCCTTCCATAATCATAGATGTATGCGCCAAGCAGTGCGATCATCAGGAGAGAAATAAAATCGGTTATTCTTTCCACGAAAACCACAGGCGCACTTTTACTGATGGGAACCTGAGCTATTTCTTTTAACATGTAAGATTTAAGCAGTTCACCCATTTTCCCCGGCGTAACACTCATTATCAGCCCTGACATGAATATCGAGAAAGAATCAATTTTTTTGATTTTGATTTTTAAAATTGTCAGGTAATAATCCCATTTAATAAATCTTACAATGTAGTTTGCCAAAGAAAGTAAAAGCAGAAGCGGAAGCAGCATCCAGTTAAATTGCCGGAAGGCTGCCGCAACTTCATGGTAGTCAGCATATATAGTAAACGCAAGATAGACCAGTCCGGCTGCAGCCAGTGAGATAAGAATATTTTTTTTAATTTTTTTCAGCATTTAAATCACTTTAAGGAACGATTGATAAAGATTTGCAAGCGGCAAGCCTACTACATTATAATAGCAGCCGTTTATTTTTTCTACGAATACGGCGCCATAATCATCCTGAATACCGTATGCACCCGCTTTATCCATAGGACTGCCAGATCTTATGTAATCAATTATCTCATCATCTGAAATTTTTCTAAATTTAACCGCTGTTTTCTCATATGTTGTAATCCATTTATTGGAAGCGCAATTAAGAATACTTATGCCGGTGTACACAAAATGAGTGCGCCCACTTAACTTTTTTAATATTCTAAAGGCATCTTTCTGATCTTTTGGCTTACCGATAACATTGGAATCGAGCACAACAATTGTATCGGCTGTAATTATTATCCCTGAGTTAACTTTCTTGCGGGCACAAATCATCTTCTCCTCAGCTATGCGTTTAACATTCTGTACAGGGCTTTGTTTTGAGTTGATATTTTCATCACACTCAATTGCAATAATTTTGAATTTAAGCCCCACCTGCTCCAGAAGTTTTTTCCTTCGGGGTGATTTTGATGCTAAATAAATTGGCAGATCAGTTTTAATCATACAACTTCGATATTTTGGTACCGGGAAAATAATGTCTTAAAATTTCTGAATACTTTATCCCCAGATTTGATTGCCTGATTGCACCGTACTGGCAAAGACCAACACCGTGACCAAATCCCTTGCCTGTAATTGTTATTTTGCCCGCTGAAAAGTTTACATCAAACATAGTACTGCGTAAAATACCGTTGTTATCTGAGTTTTTAATCACACTTCTTATCCGGTTGCTGAACAACCTCAGGGTTTCGGTACCGTTTTGTAATGATTTAACTTCAATCCTCAATTCATTTATTCTTCCTGAATTAAATCTGCTGACAACTTCAATTTTTTGAAGTGAGTAATTTATTTCAGGATTGAGCAGGTCAGCATTTTTTAGTCTGCTAATAAATTCAGTTTCAGAATAAGATTCTTCCCATTTAAATCTTGGTGATATAGAACAGTAAGACAGTTCGCCATCTTTAACTCCATTCAAGTAAGGACCATTTGAATGATTAAAAACATTAGCAACATTTTCAGTATAACCGCCGCATGTAGAGTGATAATAACAGACAGCCGGGATTCCATTGTAGGTCAAGATCATACCATCAGTTTCCACTACAGCTTTAGTAGAGAGACTGTGTTCAGAATCTGCGCCGCCATAAACCTGGTCTCTAACATCAGCATAAACATCGAAGAATTCTTTTCGCTCACCCATTTTCATAATTGTATAAGTCCGCACACAAATTGCGAACGCCTTGAGGGCTTCATAATTTTCATTGCTCTTTCCGACTGGCATTTCTTTTGTCATTACACCTTTTATATAATCTTCGAGAGAAAGCGAGTTTATAAGCCTTACCAAACCGTATTCATTTACAACTCTAACGGAGCCGCGGTATGATGCATAATTCAGTCTTATTAAAGAAGACTTGTCTTTCTGTTCGAGCCGGATTTCAATGCCGGAGTAATTCCTGTTTCCGATTGATGCAGTTACTCCCCTGCCTGCGGGTGTAAATCTGATCCTGTTGCCTTTATTTATCAATGCAAGTCTTTTATCTCCAATAAAAAGATAAACCGGTGTATTCACAGTAAGGATTAATTCATTACTTTCATCATTTAACAAAACCCTCACGGGATTTTTTTCAATATATTCAGCAGCTTCTTTCTCGCTTGTGAATTTTGTCGAGGGGGCGCATGAATAAAGCAGCAGACTTGTAAAACAAATCACGAAACAATTGTTAAAATGTTTTAGCCTCGATCTACAATAATTATTGCCATTCATACAAAAATTTAAGAAGAAATCAGGTTATTATTAAATGAAGTAAAGGTTTGATGGGAAAAAGAAAAGTAAAACAGCACATTAAGGGGTGGTTCACCGGAACATAGCTTTTATACTGCCCCAGGTTCTTTTAACGCCGGAAACACTGTGAGAAACTGTTATCTCTTTAGAGTAAGATACCTGCCCGTTATTTTCAACTATTTTAAGCCTGTAAATAAAAATCAGATCATTTGACTTATACACATTCTCATCTACATAAACGTAATAGGAGTTACTTCCTTTGGGAGCTATTGTTGAAATTTCAATATAAGAAGTTTGGGGGTTCCTTCTTTCAATAATGAAGTGCTGGAGATTAAATTCTTCCTGTGTGCGCCATTCTAAGCGAATGTTATCTCCCTCGCTTCGTGCCTGGAAATACTCAAGGAATGCACCGGCAAAAGCAGTAGTGAACAGCGCTAACGATATAAAAATTTTAAGGGATCGCATATTGACGCCCAAAATATATTCTTAATGGGTTATAATGTCAAGTTTCAAGTTGGGTTCATAAAAAATTTTACCTTTAAAATTAATTGCAAAAAATGGCAAAAATCAAATAATATTTTATAACAGCGCCTGAATTATTATTATTTTTGAGCATGGTATTCTGGAAAAAGAACCTGTTTATTATCTGGATTTGCCAGTTCCTGGTAATGGCAGGGATGAGTTCTATAGTTCCCTTTCTTCCTTTGTTTATCCGTGAACTCGGAGTTACAAGCCTTGAAGAAACAGCCACCTGGAGCGGACTTGTATTTGCCGGTCCGTTTTTCCTGTCATTTTTCCTCACACCTGTCTGGGGAAGCATGGGCGATAAATATGGAAGAAAAGTGATGATACTGCGCGCAATTTTCGGATTGGCGATTGCACAGGTGATCCTGACTTACGCATTGGGACACCCTAAACTTATATCAAATAATTTTAACAA
>JBBIGV010000104.1:0-7903 GCA_037447335.1 Ignavibacteria bacterium
AAATTTACCACCTTTATTTGAGGGATGCTTTTTTTATCGTTTTGGACAGATGTGATTAAGTTTATTGATCCCGGGAATTATTCCTGTTAAGATTTTCAGAAAGATGTGCAATATTTTATAACATCAGTCAATTTACAGCCCGGTAAGTTTTTTTTGATGAATAAAAAAGTTTAACCGTTTTTTATTTAATTATTATAAATCTTTGGTTAACTTTACTATCAAAACAGACTGCATCTTATAAATTGGAAATACACTAACCCCGGAGCAATTTATATTTATTATCTATCATTGATTTTTTTAACTACTCATCAGATCAGCAATAGTAAATTAAAGCCTGTTCATTTATCTGAATAAATACTTTCGGTCAAAATAAGAGTTTGATGTTCAAACTACATTTACAAGATGGAAACCCATCTTAATTTCTTAATAAACAACAAGGAGGATACTATGAGGTATCAACTACAAATATTCAGAACGGCTCTCTCATTACTGATTGCTTTTGTTCTTTCAGTATCAGTAATTGCCCAAACTGCCGAGCTGAAGTACGATGTTCGTCCATATAAACTTGAGTCAGGTGTTTATGACGGCGCCGGTGATGTCGGAACTCAACCGGGTTTAGCATACTCGGCCATTATCAGTGTGCCCGATATACCGTGGATTCAGCTTCATTTTGAAAAGTCACATCTTGGTGAAAACAGTTATATCACTATACGATCTTTTCATGATGATTACTGGCAGAAGTTGAATACAGAATCAATCCAGCAATGGAATTATTTCAGTGCATTTTTTAACGGCGGCACTGTAGAACTAAAACTTTATGTTGATGCTCAGGACAGGGGTGTATTCATAAATCTTGATGAAGTTATCGTTGGAGTATGGGAAGACGGAGATGACCCTGAAAGTATTTGCGGATCTACCGATGACCGTCAGCTTTCGAATCAGCCGGCAACCGGAAGATTGCTCAATGTGGGATGTACCGGGTGGATAATTCCTAACGGAAAAATTGTATCCGCAGGTCACTGTATAAGCAGTGCAGGAAGTGTAAACGTTATGCAATTTAATGTACCGCTTTCGCTTCCGAACGGAACATTGCAGCATCCCCCGCCGGAACATCAATATTCAGCCGATGTTACAACAAGAGTTTTTTCAAATTCTGGCGTTGGAAATGACTGGGGAGTGTTTGAAGTATTTCCGAATTCAGTTACAGGTTTAATGCCAAAGCAGGCACAAAATGCGTTTTATGTATTAAAGCAGGATCTGGGACCGGTTTCAATCCGCATCACTGGCTATGGAACAACATCTCCTGCAAACGAAAGAAATCAAGCACAGCAAACTCACGTTGGTCCTAATGCAGGTTCAAGCGGAACTACAATGAGGTATCGTACAGATACAACCGGTGGTAACTCCGGTAGCCCAATAGTTGATGAAGCTACAGGTATGTCTGTGGGAGTACACTCTCATGGAGGTTGCACTTCAACTGGCGGCAATAATAACGGAACCAGCTTTTTCAGAACAGAATTCTGGACTGCCGTTGAACAGGGCGCAGGAGGCTGCCCGGTTGATCCCGCATCAAGCCCTAACCCTGCTCATGCATCTACGGGTATTTCTATAAATCTTACTCAGTTAAGCTGGACTAATGGCACAGGTGCAGTTGCCACAGAACTTTACTTCGGAACTAATCCATCTGCCCTTACACTTGTTCAGAGCGGCTCTTTATCTACAAGCTGGAATATTACCGGCGGTCCGCTTTCTTACGGAACTACTTACTACTGGCGTGTAAATTCAATTGGCGATACCTGCACCACAAATGGTTCAATGTGGTCATTCACTACAGAACAAGATCCTATGCTTGTGCAATGGGTAGAGCCGTTTAATAACTTATCTAACTGGACAATTCTCGGACCTCTTGGTTTAACAAACTGGACAGCAAACAATTCTGCAAATGCAGGCGGTACTGCTCCCGAATTAAGAATGAGCTGGACACCATCGTTTAATGGCGTTTCAAGGATAAGGTCGAATGTTATTACTTTTTCTCCTCCGCTTCCAAATAATCAGGAAGTTTCATATTCATTCAGATTTTCCCTTGACTGGTATGCCAATCCAAGCGGAACGGTTGAAGTTCTGATTACCTGGAATGGCGGTACAACAACCACACCTCTTTACACTTTGGTAAATCCCACTGGCGACGTCGGACCTTTAACTGTTTCCGGAACATTTATGTCTCCGGCTTCCGAAACTCTTAATTTGCAGGCAGAGATCGTATTTACCGGAAATTCTTTTAATATAGATTTCATCTATTGGGATAATCTTACCTTTGGTTACATCATTCCTGTTGAGCTTGCATCATTTGCGGCTCTTACAAATAATAATGATGTTGTGCTGAACTGGAGTACTTCTTCAGAACTGAACAACCAGGGATTTGAAGTTGAACGTTCGTTGAAAGGGCAGGATTGGCAGAAGATCGGATACGTTGCCGGTCATGGCACAACATCAGAATCGATGAGTTATTCGTTTACTGATTACAATCTGAACAACGGCGCTTACAGTTACAGGCTTAAGCAGATAGACTTTGACGGCAGCTTTGTTTACTCAAATGTAATTGAAGTTGAAGTTAATGCGCCTGTTGCATACAGCCTTGAGCAAAACTATCCCAATCCGTTTAATCCGGCTACTACAATCGCATTTGGTCTGGCTTCTGATTCTAAGGTTACATTAAAAATATTTGATGTACTCGGACAGGAAGCAGCAACCATTGCAAATGATAATTTCAGCGCGGGTCAGCATAAAGTTGATTTTGACGCTGCAGGGTTAAACAGCGGTGTTTATTTCTATAGTATAGACGCTGCAGGCGTGGATGGTTCAAAATTTATTCAGACACGTAAGATGATCTTAATTAAATAAATTTTTATTTATTAACTTTTTGTTAAAGGCTGCTCAAACGGGCAGCCTTTTTTGTGTATTCAATTTGTAATGATTTCTATTACAGGCAAATCATAATATCCGCTCTACTGTCTTAATCAATCGCTCGTTAGTTTCAAATACATCAAGCTGAAGTGTTGTAAAAATTCATTAAACAAAAGCTCTTTAATTCTCAACATAAACTTAAAACGGTGTGCAAAACACCAGGGAGAAAAAAATGACAGAGCATGTAAAAGAACTAATGGCAGAAGTAAAAGCAAAAAACCCTGCCGAGCCTGAATTTCACCAGGCTGTTGAAGAGGTTGCAGAATCTCTTGATCTCGTATTGGAAAGACATCCTGAGTACAGAGCAGCAAGAATCCTAGAGCGAATAATTGAACCGGAAAGAATAATTTCGTTCCGGGTTGCCTGGGTAGATGATCAGGGCGAAGTGCACATTAACCGCGGCTACAGGATTGAAATGAACAGTGCAATCGGTCCATATAAAGGTGGATTGAGATTTCACCCTTCGGTTACACAAGGCATACTTAAATTTCTTGCATTCGAACAGGTATTTAAAAACAGTTTGACTTCACTTCCGCTAGGAGGCGGAAAAGGCGGTTCCGATTTCGATCCTAAAGGAAAAAGTGATTTAAAAATAATGAGATTCTGCCAGCAGTTTATGAATGAATTATTCAGACACATAGGCGCTGAAACAGATGTGCCAGCCGGCGATATTGGTGTTGGCGGAAGGGAAATCGGTTATCTGTTTGGTCAGTACAAAAAACTTCGCAATGAATTTACAGGCGTGTTAACAGGTAAAGGGATAAACTGGGGCGGTTCGCTTATTCGCCCCGAAGCAACCGGTTACGGAGCTGTTTACTTTGCAGCGGAAATGCTTGCAACAAGAAATGAAACGCTCGAAGGGAAAACATGTCTTGTATCGGGCAGCGGCAATGTAGCCCAATATACAATTGAAAAGCTGCTTGAACTCGGAGCTAAAGCTGTTACGGTTTCGGATTCAAACGGATATATTTATGATGATAAGGGAATTGATAAAGATAAACTCCAGTTCCTGATGGAATTGAAAAATGTTAAGCGCGGCAGGATTAAAGAATATGCCGAGAAATACAAAGAAGCAGTTTACACGCAGCTCGATCCAAAAGATGATTTTAACCCATTGTGGAACCATAAAGCAGACTGTGCATTCCCGAGCGCTACACAAAATGAAATAAATGCAAAAGACGCTGAAAATCTTTTGAAGAATGGTGTATATGTTGTAAGCGAGGGGGCTAATATGCCTACAACCCCTAACGGAGTAAAAATATTTCTCGATTCAAAAATACTTTTTGGCCCCGGTAAAGCAGCAAATGCCGGTGGTGTTGCTGTATCCGGTTTGGAGATGACGCAAAACAGCATGAGGCTTCCCTGGACAAGGGATGAGGTTGATAATCGTTTGCGTATGATTATGCACTCAATTCATAAAACCTGTGTTGAAATGTCTGACAGATTTGGAACACCGGGCAATTATGTTAACGGCGCAAACATCGGAGGTTTCCTTAAAGTTGCTGATGCAATGATTGATCAAGGAGTTGTGTAGTAATTAGAAAATCGTTGTATAAATGGAATGATGGTTGTGATTTGTGTATGGGATAAATCCCACACAGAGCCTGATGTAAGCTAACGATTAAGTTTGAGTTTAATCCAAAATGTTCTTATGTTCTACCCAGTTAATAAAATAACAATTAGGAGATTTGTTATGAAAACCCTAATTACGAAGCCGCAAGCGGGTTTAAGCGGCAGTGAAAATGAAAATTATTCTTCTGCTGCGTTCACTCCTGCGCACAAACTACCCACAACATACAACCATAAATACTTTAACCAAACGAGTTAATACCATGAAAACACTATTCGTACTTTTTGTTTTGATAACAGCAAACCTCTCCGCTCAAAATTGGTTCTATATGCCGTCATTCTGGACAGTTAGTGGACCGGGTATGGCTTTTAACATTGAAGCGTTTGATATGAATAAAGACGGGCGCCTCGATGTTGTAGTTGGAAACTGGAATGATACCTATGTTTATTATGGCGGACCCGGTATCCTAAACACAACAGTTGACTTAGTTTACACAGGAAGAATGCTTGCAATTTGCGATTATAACGGCGATGGGTTTGATGATTTGATAGCAATGCACTTTACTAATTTTGACAGCACACGCGAGGATTATGACGGAGAGATATTATTTTACTGGGGAAGCGATACAACCGAACTTGCAATAGATACCATACCTGATTACTCAATTCCTTTACCTACTTTATATCCAACTTTTGAAAGATTTACTGTTGGATATTTCACTGTTGGAATACAAAAAGGTGATTTGAATAATGATGGGAAAAGGGATCTTGTTTTCAGTTCGCTTTATAATGTTGAAGAACTCGGAGATATTGTCCCGAGCGGAAAGATATATATATATATATGGGAAAAGAAATACCAGCAGATACTGCAGATTTTATGTTAATTGGGCAGTATGTTTTGGCTAACTATGGCTATTTTTTTCAAATAGGTAATATTAATGGTGATAACTATGATGATTTATTAATTAGTTCAAATCTTTCGAGAACGGCAGGTGTTACTTATGACAGTATAAACTATCTTCATATTTTTTACGGCTCAGATAATTTCGAAGCAATTCAGGGGAATGAATCTAAAGTATATTCTTCTTTTGTAAGCCCACCGGATAGCGCTGCAGGATGGTTTTTGAGGAGGTTTTCTGTAGATGATATAAATGGAGATGGAATAGATGATCTTGTGGTTGGAAGATCGTTTTATAACTATCCTCATATAACAACTGTTCATTATGGTAGTTCAAGTGGAATAGATACAATACCATCTTTTACCTTTATACAGGATACAACAATCCTGTATTTTTGGAGTGCCGGTGGGGTAACCCAAAATATAGGTGATTTCAATATGGATGGCTATGATGATTTTATAATGTCACCTGCAGGTAATAATCAATTTGCACTTCATTTTGGTGGACCTTATGTAAGCAATGGCAACAGGTATGGAGCAAGAGGTTACTCCAATGCTTATGGTGTATTTCCACCAAAAGGAGTGAATTTAGGAGATCAGAGCGGTGATGGAGTAAATGACATTACTGTTATTACTGGCTCTCATCCGAATGTGAAAGGATACGTCTTAATGCTTTATGGACAGGATATCCCAACAGATGTTAAAGAAATAGAAGAAAAGCTAAAAGATTTTAAACTTTATCAGAATTATCCGAATCCCTTTAATCCTTATACAAGAATAGACTTTCAAATAGCTATTAGAGCCAATGTTAAATTAACTATTTATGATCCTTTAGGTCGTGTAGTAGTGACGCTGCTTGATAAAGAACTATCTGCTGGTAGTCATCAGGTAGAATTTGATGCTTCAAAATATAATTTAAGCAGTGGAGTTTACTTTTGTAAATTACAAATAAGAGGGGGTGAGTCATCAAGCATTAAAATGATTTTTTTGAAGTAAATATTTTTATAAACTATTCAATGGAGGAAAAAGTGAAAAAGACAATTTTACTTTTTTGTTTAGCAACAGTTTGGGTTACTGTTTTTTCTACTATCCTGTTTTCACAGCAGCAGGATAAGTTTATTATCGGAGCAGATTAGCTTAATCCAACTTACCCTTTCCCTCGTTATAATTATGCTCCTTTAGGGCCAAACTATTGGGATTTAATTCAGTCTTTTGGCTTGAACTACGGTGCTTTAAATATGGGAAGAACTACTTGGGGGCTTCCAAATATAAATTATGAATTAAATAAGGCTGCAAGCAGAGGAATAACTACATTCTTATGGACGTATCAACTTGATTATACTAAGGGCAGAAGATGGATGTACCAGGTGGAAGATAATTATGATTTTGGTTCTCATTCTGATGGTACAAATGCATTCGAGCCTCATATTCCATTAAATGCCGAACCACACTGGAGCCAGGTAAAAGTTAATCAAAATGCACCTAACTTTTGGCGATTGGATTCTGGGCAGCATTCTGCAGGTTATGCAGCAGAGGATGTACTTGAGGATGATCTTCAGCCGGATGGTGCTACTTATTACGTTAAGCTAAGAATAAAAAGAACTGGCATACAGTCTGGGAGTACAATACCTGTGGTTAAAGTTATAATTATAAATAAAACTAACAACCTTCCTGCTGAAAGTGTGATTTATGCAAACCAACTAATAAGAAACGTATGGCAAGAGAAGTTTCTATTTAGCTTTCATAAAAGTGCAATTGGGCCTGCTGTCACAGCAGAAGACTTTAATAATAATGTATTAGTTGACAGCCTTGGGATAATTGGAATAGAAGACTTTGAAATATTAGGAGATGAGGGATACACTCCTTACGAAATAAAAATATATTGGTATGGTCAAGTAAGCTGCGACCTTGATTATATTGCTATTGACGATTTTAGATCTCACAAGTTGCATAGTGGTGATTATGATAGTGCTATTCAAATTTTTGTCGATAACTATAAGATAAACCCTGGATTGGGAAATATAAAGGTACATGATGAGCCATCGAAAGAATATTTACTCCCGACACGCTATGTTAAAGAAAAAATTGATACGTATTTATCAGGTACCGGATTTGAACATAAAGGCGCACTCGCATTTCATCCCAGCCGCTGGTATGAACCAAAAATATCATCATCACAACAATTTTTAGCTCAAACACGATTAGAAATATTGCTCTCTAATAATTATCCAATTGGGTTTGTGGATGTAGCTCCTAATTATCCTGGTTACACTACATCAATACAGAATATATTTGACACAAGGTTAATTGTGAATAATCAAATTTATGGAATTAAATTTGAAATTGATGCAGCAAACAGATTTGAAAAATCCTTCTGGTTCTCACCACAAGCACACTCATGGAAAGATACTGTATTAAGAGAACCCTCAGCTTATGAAATAAAAACCATGACAAATTTGGGAATATGCTATG
>JBBIGV010000105.1:0-7240 GCA_037447335.1 Ignavibacteria bacterium
GTTGTTAAAATTATTTGATATAAGTTTAGGGTGTCCCAATGCGTAAGTCAGGAAGTTATTGATGATGTATAACTAAAAGTTAAATCAATGCGTGAAAAACAAATTTCATAGTGACTATATAATCTTGTCCCGTTTTTAAAGCTGAAGACAAATAGAGTGCTTCATAACCTGAAAGTCCCGCTGAATTTTGGTCAGCGTTTTTTAAATATTATATTTATTTTAGCGCTCAAAACAATGTAGAATATGGATATGGAATCGACAGTCTCAATATTAATCGGAATCGGACTAAGTGCAGCAACAGGATTCAGAATATTTCTTCCGTTTCTTGTGGTTTCAGTGGCAGCTTATACCGGCAATCTCACACTGTCGGAAAGCTTCCAATGGATTGGAACAGAACCAGCGTTGATTTCGTTCGGAACGGCAACAGTTATAGAAATTATTGCATATTTTATTCCATGGCTGGATAACTTATTAGATACTATTGCTGCTCCATCCGCAGTAATTGCCGGCGCAATAATAATGGTTGTTGTGACAGCAGATTTACCACCATTGATTAAATGGGCGCTCGCTATAATTGCAGGCGGCGGTATATCGGGTATATTTCAATCGGGGACGGCGCTGTTAAGACTGACGTCAACATCCACAACGGGAGGAATAGCCAATCCGGTTATCTCTGCCGGAGAAGGAATTGCTGCTGTAATCTTATCAATTCTTGCAATATTTCTCCCGGTAATTGCGGTTATAATTGTCATCATTATTCTTTTACTGATCATAAAATGGCGCAAAAAGCACCGAAAGAAAAGAGCAGCTACCAAAAGCACAATGTCAGTTTAAATTAACTTTAGGATGAATCTAATCACTATTTATAAATTTTAAGCAAATAAAAGAATGAAACCACTCTCACCAACAGAACTTCGTCACACGTTGCACCGCAATCCGGAAATTGCTTTCCAGGAGTTTAAAACAACAGAACTGATTGTTAATAACATCAGAGCGCTTGACAGGAAGAATCAACTAAAGATCCACCAGCCGTATCCTACAGGCGCATTAATAGAATATAAAATAAATGAAGACCCCTATCTGCTTTTCCGTGCGGATATTGATGCGCTACCGATTAAAGAAGAAAATGAAATTGATTTCAAATCTCAGAATGAATACATGCACGCCTGCGGGCATGACGTTCATACATCAATTTTGTATTCATTACTTAAAGAGACGATTGAGAATAATCCCGCTAAAAATATTCTTTTCTTCTTTCAGCCGGCTGAAGAGAGCGGGGGAGGGGCAATGAAATTTTATGATACCGGCATATTTGAGACCTTTAATATCAGTCAGGCTTTTGCTCTTCACGTTACAGATGAATATACATTTGGAACGGTTGCATCCACACCCGGAGTATTATTCGCCTCAGCGCTTGAAGTTGATGTGGATTTTTATGGAGTTAGTTCCCACGTTGCCTTCCCTGACGAAGGAAAAAATGCCTTCAATGCGATGAGATTATTTCTGGATGAAGCGGATAAAATGAAATCTGTCATTTCAGAACCATTCATATTCGGGATCGGAAAAATTGAGAGTGGGTTTGTACGGAATATTGCACCCGGTCATGCAAAAATTCAAGGTTCCGTCCGATCTTTACGTGCAAAACGCGCTTTGGAATTTTTAGCTAAGATAGATGAATTACTTGCAAAGATAAAAGATACAACAGGAGTTAACTATACAATTACAAAAGGCGCTCACTACCCTGAAGTAATCGTTGATGAAACTCTATTTAAAAAGTTATCACCTGTTCTTTCTGAAAAATTCAAATTCATTGACTGCGGCTATAAAATGACCGGTGAAGATTTCGGGTTTTTCTCTCAGAAGTATCCTTCATTTATGTTATGGCTGGGAGTATCGGAAGGGGAGAGGTATGGTTTGCATAATCCAAAGTTTCTGCCACCAGACAAATCAGTTGAACTTGGTAAGAATGTTTTTATGGAGATACTAAGTGCGGCTGATATGTAGGTTACTTGCAGAGCATCAGTTGATGAAAATAAGTAGTCAGCAGTTTTCAGTCCACAATCAGCAAATAAAAGCCGGGTTCAGAAATCAGGTATCAATAAAAAAACGACAATTTTGATAAAGCTCCTTAATCTCAATAAGCAAGTTTTGTAATACAACTTCAACCTGCCTGTCTTAAAATGAGTTCTCAATATGAATCTGAGTCTCATTTTATTTCCTTTCAGAAATTCAAAACATTAAAAAAATCAAAATAAGTTAAATTAAAAGAAGCGGCATAATAGTTGGCTCAGAGCAGTCCGTGACTCCAATGATGACCGCGCTGGAGTGAAAGGATCAGGGCTACCCGCCCGGAGGGCACCTTTTACTCCTCGCGGTTTTTTTATTTACTCCACCGCGGGAGATCAATCATCCTCAACAAAAATACAATCAGCAGGTATCAGAGGTTCGACAAGCAGAACTTCCTCTTTCATCAATGCTACTTTACCGGGAGCCATACCTTTTTTTTTCACAACATACTTTTTAAGTGTATATGAAACAGGAACTACACCTGCGGTTTTTGCTTTGCTGTGATAGGCAGCCAAAGAAGCTGCTTTTTTTAATACTGATTTCGGAATACCTTCTTTGGTATTTTCAACACGTAATACAACGTGTGAACCTGAAACGCTCCTGGCATGGAACCAATAATCATTTTGTTTGGCAAATTTTAAAGTGAGTTCGTCATTGTTCCTGCTGTCCCTGCCCACGTAAACATGATGTTTATCTTCAATGATGTAATGCCTGAAACGGAATGTTACATCAGATTTTTTTTCCTTTTGCACCGGTTCTTTTATTTTCAGTTGTTTCATTATTACAGATAAATCTTTTATTGAAAGATCGGAAACTAATTTGTTCTTTATTTGAATCAGCTCATTATATTTTTTTTCATATTGCTGTAGAAGGAGCTGCGATTTTTGAATATTTATTTTTTCGCTTCTTGCCTTATCAAAATATTTCTTTGCATTTTGCTCGGGTGAAAGCTTCGGATCGAGCATAATTTTCATTTCTTTATTATCCGAGTATATATCCTTAAGTATAATTTCGGTTTTACCTTTTTCAATTTCAGCTAAGTTAATTAGTAAAAGATTGCCGGCTTTGTTGTATTCTTCCTCCCGGCTATCCTTATCTGCCTGTGCTTTAAGATTATTTAATTTTAATGAAAGCCTGTTCAGCTCTCTTGCGAGGAATTTCTCTATCAGCTTTAATTTATTGCGGTATTCATCCAAATAATAAGAAGAGTGGATAAAATAGTTGAAAGCTTCTGCCACACTCCCGAATTGTTTGGCTTCCGAAAAAACATCTTTATGAAATTCCGATGGTTGAAGCCAAATCTCAAATGAATTTTTATTGATGATTACTTCAGGTTTACTGATAAGCGCTTCATTAATAATCTGCGTTAAAAGTGAAGACTGATTTATTCCCGGTTTAAATCTCAGCTTATATTCTGAAAATATTTCTTTACCGAGGAAAGGATAGTTAGCTCTTACATTATCAAAAAAATCCGGGTCTTCACCGGTAATGATTTCAGGGAAGTTGAGCAAATCAGTAAAATTCAATTGCTTAATTTCATCGGAAAATGTATTCAGATATTCAGAATCATAATTTTTAAAAATTTCAGATTTACCGTTGTTGTAAAAAAGAACAACATTTGTAAACTTTCCCCTGATCGCAAAATAGATATCAGCATTTGTTAGTGAGATATTAATAATTCTATCCGATTCCGCAATTGACATTGTTAGAAAAGATGACGGCAGAAACTTTGAAAAGAAATTTATAGTGTTCTTTTTCGCCCTATGATAACTTTCTCTCAGATTTATAAAAGGGAAACCGGGATTTGTATTTATCTCAAGGAATTGGTTTTTATCACCTTCGGAAAAATTAAGTATGAGCTTATCCTTCTCCTGTGAAAACGCTTCAACCAAACGGCTGTTTGCCAGGTGCGATGCAGCTTCAACAACGAACCTGTTCAGGTAAAAATAATTTTTAAGCATAGTTTAAAATAAAAAACCCCGCTGAAAAAGCGGGGCTATGAAATTATCGTGTAGCGTGCTTTAGTTTTTTCAGGAACAATTTTACAAGTAATGCTGCAAACAATGATGTTATCACAAGTAAAAGGAAAAACTGCCAGACTTCCCAGTTCTGATAAAACCTTCCTACAAATCCTGATAGATAATTACCGATTGCAGTCGCACCGAACCAGCCGCCCATCATGAGCCCTTTCATTTTTGGCGGAGCAACTTTCGAGACGAATGAAAGACCCATCGGGCTTAAATGAAGTTCGGCAATCGTTATTGTAAAGTAAGTACCGATTAACCAGTAGGGTGAAACGGTAAGTAAAGAGCGACCGCCTTCCAAAGTATAAACACCCGGCAATCCCACAGATGCAAAAAGCATGATAAGGAATGCAAGTGCGGTGATAAGCATGCCAATTCCGATCTTACCCGGTGATGAAGGTTCTTTACCCCGCTTATGCATATACCTGAACCAGCCGACTATGATCGGAGTCATCAGTACAATAAACATCGGGTTGAATGATTGAAATTGTTCAGGCGCTATTTCGGTTGAATCTTCGAGTGTGTTGAGCTTTAATATTATTACAGCTATTCCGATTATTACGAATAAAATTCCAAAACCCAACTGCTTTGAAGAACCTTTTGCAGTCAATGCTGCCGCGCTTCCGAGCAGAACAGCAATAACAGCGTGCAGTCCTATCACATCAAAAAACAAAGCGGTAACCCGATCAACAACCTGGTGGGTATAATCTCTTGCAAACAGCGACAGCGCCGAGCCGCTCTGATGAAATGCCATCCAAAAGAAAATTACTATAAAGAATACAGTAATAAGCGCGCCGATTCTTTCCTTCTCCTGTTCTTTTGTAAGGACGAGGTCTTTCACAACGTCCTGCTTTTCCCTGGCGCGGTAATCCGAATCTTTATAATGTTTTCTGAAGATCATAAAAATCAAAAGAGAAATGATCATACCTGCTGCAGCAACGCCAAAGCCGGCATTGTAACCCTGGGCAAGAGTAAACTCAAAATTTTCCATAACATATCTTCTTATTCCGGCAGCAGCAATAGGCGCGTAAAATGCTCCTACGTTTATTCCCATATAGAAGATATTGAAGCCGGCATCTTTTAAGGAACCCTGTGCATGACCATAGAGATTTCCGACCAACACTGAAATGTTAGCTTTAAATAAGCCGTTACCGATACACACAATAGCAAGGGCTATATATAGCTGCATCGGTGATGAAGTGGGTATTGCCATCATTGCATAACCTATTGCAAAGACAATTGCACCGAGCATAATAGTTTTGCCGTAACCAAGGAAATTATCGGCAATCCACCCGCCAAGAATAGGAGTGAAGTAAACACCGGCTAAGAATATTCCATAAACGTTTGTTGCAGTAGCAGTATCCCAGCCAAAGTTAGCCTGCATGTAATAAACGAAAATGGAAAGCATTGTATAGAACCCGAACCGTTCCCACATTTCTGTAAAGAAGAGAACCGGCAGTCCTTTCGGATGATTTTTAAACATAGATTAACCTCATTGAATTAGTGGTTTTTTTTGTGAAGATAATTTGAATTGACAGGCATAGAAGAAATAACTTTTTCCTTTTATAACATATTGGTTAATAAAGTTGCGGTAAATATATGTGATTAATATTTTTATTCATAGCAGGAATATTTAGCAGGAGGTGGGTGCGGTAATAGGGAAGGGGAATGTTAATGCTTCTGTATGATGCAAAAAAAATTACCAATCATACAATCCCGTTGAAAGTATTAATGAAAAAGATTAGGTTGAATAGTGAGAATAAAACTCGCCTCGAAACTATCCTTATACCGGCGGGGGGAAGACCAGACCTTGATTGAAAATGGTTAGACTGGATAAAAAATACCTTGGAAAATAAAAAATAGACTTTATAGTAATCTGGCATTCTGCCGCCTATATGGCAGTTGAACGAAGCCTAACGGCAGTTTAAGAAACAGTTCTTTGAAAATTTGATAGACTTCCAAAACAGCGATTGTCCGCCGCAGGCGGATTGATTCTAAAGGTATAATTCGTAAAATGGCATACTCTGTTTTTAAGAGAAATCAATAACATAAAAAAAGGAGTATTGCCATGGGAAAACTTAAGGATCAAATGCTGAAATTAATGGAAATAAAAAACTTCAGCCAAAAAACAATTCAATGTTACCTTATGTATGTAAGAGACTATGTAAGGTATTATAATAAGTCACCCGAACAGATGGGACAGGAAGAGATAATCAAGTATCTTTGTTATCTGAAGGATGAAAAGAAATCAAGCTGGTCGGGGATAAATACAGCATACTCTTCATTGAAGTTCTTTTATGAAAGTGTTTTAGGCAGGCGATGGGATGTAAAGAAAATACCCCGTCCAAAGTTGAATAAGACGCTGCCGGCGGTATTGGGGCTGACCAAAATGTAGCACAGATTACTAATCTGTGCTACGATGAATTTGAATTTAATCTGAAATCAGAAACAAAAATTCAAAGTTGTTTGCAAAATTTACTTTTTGGTCAGCCTCTCTGATTGATGCAACGAAAAACCTGAAACACAGAGTTGCACTGATATAATGCTTAAGTTGGAAAGTTACACTTGAAAGAATAAATTATATTACTTTAACATCTTAACCTGTTGCAGTTATTAGTTTTCTAATGTTGTAAACCAAGGCTGCCATTATAAATTCAAATCGGTTTGGCCTTAAGTCATAGTAACTGCACCTCTGATAGTTTAGGATTCGCTTCATATATGCAAATGTCCGCCTTCGGCGGATTCCAACTTTGTTCCTTACTGTTGAGAGTAATTTGTTAAGTCTTATCTCTGATTTACTCAAAGACTTATTGCGATATCCTTTTGATAATATACCATCAAAAATATTTCTTCTTTCCAGTTTCTTTCGTCTGTTTTTATTTGCATAGCCTTTGTCAGCAAATATCGCCTCTTCAGAGTAGTCAACTAATTGCTCAAAGGCATTTGAATCGTGAAGGCTGGCTTTAGTAAACTCTACAGTAGGTTTTACCTCGGTTTTAATGACCTCGCTGTATTCATCAATTGCAAAGGACTTCGTCTTTGACTTCGCCCGTTCAAGAGTTATTTTCTTTTTGTTTTGATATTATTTTCTCTAAATAGGCTTCGTCTTCGACTACGCCTCATTAAATTGGTTTTAGAAGTTTTTCCCA
>JBBIGV010000106.1:0-7146 GCA_037447335.1 Ignavibacteria bacterium
ATAATTATTTTTCCACAGGTGCTGATAATTTCTTTAACAATCCGGGCAACTTCTTCTTCAACTTCATCAGAGTGCGTATGTAGCCTGTTGCCATACGTACTTTCCATTATCAACACTTCCATTTCCTGCAATATGTTCGGTTCTCTGATAATAGGCATCTCTGCTCTGCCAATATCACCGCTGAAACCGAGCCGTGTAAATTTTCCGTTTTCTTCTATCTCCAAAGAAATACCTGCCGAACCGAGAATATGCCCCGCATCTCTGAATGTAGCTTTAACACCCCGGGCTACTTCAATCGTTTTATCATACTGCACCCCTATAAAATGCTGCATAGCCTGTTCAACATCATCTTCGGTGTAAAGAGGTTCGAACAAATTTTTGTTTTGCTTTGCTCTTTTATTGTTTACAAAATAGACATCACGTTCCTGAAGATAAGCTGAATCGCGAAGCATTATCTGACATAAATCAACCGTAGCAGAAGTTGCGTATATCTCTCCTCTGAAACCCCGCTTAACAAGGTTGGGAATGTTGCCTGCGTGGTCTATGTGTGCATGAGAAAGAAGAAGCGAATCAATGTCCGACGGATCAAAAGGGAAATTTCTGTTTATTTCGAATGCTTCTTTACGTTTGCCCTGGAATAAACCGCAATCGAGAAGAATTTTTTTGCCGTTAACTAAAATAAGGTGCTGCGAGCCGGTAACTGTTTGTGCTGCACCATTGAATTGTAATTTCAAAATAATTCCGAAAGTTTCATATTAAGTTGTATTAAAATATTAAGTTGTATTAAAAATGATTAAACTAATAATGAAAGTCAAAATCATGATGATGAATACTCAGGCTTAATTGAGTCCCAAAAAAGTTTTTTGGAATCCTTGCTTCTTAGGAGAAACATAAGTATTTTTAACCAGATAAAACTATCTGATTTATCTGACTTTAGGCAGATTTATAAAATGACTGTAATATTTTCAAAAAAATGCGAGTATGGACTTCAGGCAGTGCTTTTCCTTGCTACTAAGGAAACAGGAACTGTTACCCCGGTGGATGAAATTGTCGGCAAATTGAATATTCCGAAAGAATTTGTATCTAAGATCCTTCAAAGCCTGGTTGAGAGTGGTATCATCTTCTCAAAGAAAGGCAAGTTCGGCGGATTTGCGCTTGCGAAAGCTCCTTCAAAAATAAGATTGATTGATATTGTTGCTGCAATTGACGGGCTGAATTTATTTAACAGGTGTGTGCTTGGATTTCCAAACTGCTCGCCAACAGAACCTTGTCCCGTACACGATAAATGGGGAATTCTGAGGACTAATGCTTATGATATGCTTACAGAAGAGACCATTGATAAGTTCAAAGACAAAACTTTAAGTAAGATCAGCTCACTTTAATATTTTTTTGATTTTAATTCAGATAAAAATATCCGAATAATGCAAATAATAAAAAAAATAAAGAACCGAAATAAAGAAAAGCCAATACAAAAATTAAGATTTATTGTTCAGAGTCTTTTCACGCTTTTGTGTTTGTGGATAGGTGTAGAGTTTTACCTGTTCATCCAATACATGGAAACTGGGGGAGATGCATCATTTTACACACGCCCGCCCGGAGTTGATGGATTCTTGCCTATCAGTTCAATGATGAGTTTTTATTTGTTTATATCAACTGGGGAAATTCATTCCGCTCACCCTGCAGGTATGATGATATTTTTGGCGATAATTTTAGTCTCGTTTGTAATCGGTAAATCATTTTGCAGTTGGTTATGCCCGATTGGGTTTCTCTCCGAACTTATTGGTGATTTTGGAAAAAAGATTTTTGGCAGAGATTTGAAGCTGCCGAAGTTTCTCGATTATCCCCTCAGAAGTTTGAAATATCTTATGCTTGGCTTCCTCTTCTATTCAGTTTTTTTCATAATGAGTATTGCGGCTGTTAAAGCATTCCTTGACAGCCCTTACAATCTTGTATCGGATATTAAAATGTATTACTTCTTTGCAGATATTTCTCAATTAGCTTTGATAATTATTGCAGCGCTTTTTGTGCTTTCGATTGTATTGAGAAATTTCTGGTGCAGATACTTATGCCCTTATGGTGCATTGCTCGGAATAATTTCACTTTTAAGCTTGACAAAAATCAGAAGAAATCCTGTTAGCTGCATAGACTGTGGATTATGCACAAAAGCATGCCCGTCATTCATTAAAGTTGATAAAGTTAAAACAGTGCTTTCAGATGAATGCACCTCGTGCATACAGTGTCTGGATGCATGCCCGGTTGCTGACACACTTCAACTAGAAAATCTGGTACCCAAAAAGAAGATCAGAAAGAAAACCGTTGCGATAGCGGTAGTTACGATTTTTATGGCTGTTACCGGAGCAGGGATGTTAACAGGCAACTGGCAGAATGATTTAACTAAAGAGGAATATCTCTATCATTATAAGTATTTAAGAAGCTACGGTCATCCTACCGGACCAAATGCAATGAGAAAATTTAATGAAGAAGCGCAATCGAATTTAAATAATACGATTCATAATGATGATAAAATTGAATCAGTCAATCGCCGCAGTGTGGCAGAATAATCAACGAAGAAAGGTATAAACAGGAATCGTCAAAAAACTTTTGGAATAGTATTGAAGTTCAGCCATGTGGCTTTTTGACATCCACCCGTAAACGAGCGCTGACAGAATAGCAGTGACAGGTTTTTACCTTAACAAGGAACTTAACGGCGACTACTCGCACTCAAATATCATTAACATTCTGGATGAGGAGGGAGAGATTATTTTTCAACACAAAGGATTGAATAAGAATGTACACATTGCAGCTACAGTATTGAATGCAATGTGAGTCAATCTGAATACCAAACAATTTTATTAAAAAAATAAGGAGAATGAAAAACATGAGCACAACACACAATGCTGCTTTATCCCAACAAACACTATCAGAAATTGTTTCAAATGATTTCAGGACAGCAGCGGTCTTCGAAAAATACAACCTGGATTTTTGCTGCCGCGGAAACAGACCACTGAAAGACGCATGCACAGAAAAGAATATACAGGTTGAGAGTGTCCTGAACGATATTGCACTTCTCACTGGCAGCGGTGAAAATCCCGATAAGAATTACAACGAATGGAATGCAGATTTTCTGGCAGACTACATTGTAAATGTTCATCATTCTTATGTGAGAAAAATGATACCCGTAATTGCCGCTCACTCTGAAAAGGTTGCATCTGTGCACGGACAAAATCATCCCGAAACTGTAGATGTCGCAAAAAAATTCTCGGTCATCTACAAAGATCTCAAACAGCACATGATGAAGGAGGAAGAAATACTCTTTCCTTACGTGAAATATCTTGTGAAGACAGCAGACAAAGGACAAAAAGGCGAAAAGCCATTTTTCGGTACGGCAAAGAGCCCGATTAAAATGATGGAAGCTGAGCATCAGTTTGCCGGTGACGAACTGTTTGAAATAAGGAAATTAACTTCAAATTATACGCCTCCGCCGGATGCTTGTAATACTTTCAAAGTTTATTATCAGGAATTAAAAGAATTTGAAGAGGATTTGCACAAGCACATTCATCTCGAAAATAATATTCTTTTTCCGAAAACTATTGAATTAGAAAACTCGGTTCTTTAGATTTGAAATGAATCTTTTGTTAAATATGAAGAGACACAAAACTTTTATTCCTTTATCACAGGAGCATCATCATGGCTTGATGCTTGCTCATTTAATTAAAAAAGATGCGCCGCAGTACAAAAACCTGCCGGCTGATTTAGAAGGCAAAAGACAATTCACAATAGATTTTTATAATAAAAATCTTATCAGGCATTTCCGCAAAGAGGAAATTCTTTTTGAAGAATTAAACGGTGTTGATAATACAGTGCTCGAATTGGCAGATGAACTGCTGCGGGAACATGTACGCATTTATCATTTGATTGAGAGGCTGAAAAGCAAAACTGATGTTGAAAATGACCTCGATGAGATAGGACATCTTTTAACAGAACATATCCGTAAAGAAGAAAGAGTTTTATTTGAAAAACTTCAGACACAACTTACTGACAGTGAGCTGGCCCGTATCAGTGAAATAATTTTTGATGATTCTGAAAGCGGCGGAAAGCAATGTCTGACCCCGCAGCAATAGAGCAAACAAATACAGTTAAGAAATATGAATATTAAGAAAGTGATCTCCAGGATCGTTCCGCCTTTGCAGTGGAGAGTCCCCGTTATGGTTGCATTGGGAGTATTGTTCGGTTTAGTATTCGTGATACTTCATGTATCGAATGCAACTTCTTATATGTCTGATAATCCGCGTGCATGTATAAACTGCCATGTTATGACTGCACAATACGCATCGTGGTCTAAAAGCAGCCACGCGCGTGTTACGACTTGCAACGACTGCCACGTTCCACACGATAATATAATTAACACCTACCGCTTCAAAGCAAGCGATGGGCTGCGTCATGCATATATGTTTACATTCAGGCTTGAACCCCAGGTAATCAATTTAAAAGATGCAGGTATAAATGTAGTACAGCAGAATTGCATACGCTGCCATGAACATCATGTTCATAGGGTTAATCTTATAAATCCTGTAACAGTTAGTCTGAGAGAAACGGGGGATGGCAGATATTGCTGGGATTGCCACCGCGAAACCCCGCACGGCGCGGTTAAAAGTTTATCAGCATTTCCATATGCACGTGTTCCCGAGTTACCTCCCGTAATTCCTGCATGGCTGGAAAACTTTACCCGAAGACAAACGGCAAATTAAGAGTTTAATTTATTGTTTAACTTAATCATCGGAATCAAACATGAGAAAAATTAAAGACATTGTAGCAGAAAAACCATGGGTTGGATGGGCTATCTTTTTAGGAACACTTATAATTGTATTTCTTATCGGCTTATTCGGCGCCTCTATTATCGAAAGACGCGGTGAAGCTCAACTGCAATTCCAGCTTGTTAAACCAATAGCCGAATGGGAACCTCGCAATGAAGTATGGGGCGAAAGTTTTCCCCGTCAGTTTGAATCATATCTAGATACACGCGATACAACTTTCAGAAGTATATTTGGCGGCGGCGCTCTGATTGATATGCTCGATAAATACCCCAACCTCGTTATACTCTGGGCTGGTTTTGCCTTCTCAAGAGATTATAAACAGGGAAGAGGTCATTACTATTCAATAGAAGCTGTAAGAAATTCATTAAGAATAGGTGTGCCTCAGCCGGCAACTTGCTGGACTTGTAAAAGTACAGATGTTCCACGATTAATGAATGAGATGGGTGTTGCTGAATTCTATAAAGCAGATGTTATGTCGTTAGGTTCTGAAGTTGTTAATCATATCGGCTGCCAGGATTGCCACGATCCTCAAACAATGAATTTAAGAATTACACGCCCTGCTTTAATTGAGGCATTTGAACGGCAGGGTAAGGATATCACAAAAGCAACAAACCAGGAAATGCGTTCGCTTGTTTGTGCGCAATGCCATGTTGAATATTACTTCAAGGGTAAGGATGAAAAATATCTCACCTTTCCATGGGACCACGGAATAACTGCAGAAGATATGGAATACTATTTTGATAACATCGAACATGTTGATTTTGTACATTCACTGAGTAAAGCGAAAATTATTAAAGCGCAGCACCCGGATTGGGAGCTTGCGCAGTTTGGTATTCATGCACAAAGAGGGCTTTCATGCGCTGACTGCCATATGCCGTATAAATCTGAAGGCGGTGTAAAATTCTCAAACCATAAGATGCAAAGTCCGTTAAACAATATTGAAAATGCCTGCCAGCCATGCCACAGAGAAAGCGAAGAAACTCTGAGGAATAATGTGTATGAAAGGCAGCTAAAGGTTAGAGAACTTGCCAACCTCTGTGAAATTTCTCTTGTAAATGCACACATCGAAGCTAAGACAGCATGGGATAATGGCGCTGCTGAAGAGCAAATGAAGGAAGTACTTAGCCTTATCCGTAAAGCACAGTGGAGATGGGATTATGTAGTTGCAAGTCATGGCGGCAGTTTCCATGCGCCGCTTGAATCTGCAAGACTTCTTGGCACAGCAATTCAGTTATCTGAAAAAAGCAGAATACTACTTGCCAGCATTCTTACAAAGCTAGGCGTAAAATATCCGGTTGATATGCCGGATATATCCACTAAAGCAAAAGCGCAGCAATATATCAGGCTTGATATGGATAAACTAAGATCAGATAAGAAAGAATTTCTGAAAACAGTTGTGCCCGAATGGGATAAGCAGGCTGCAGAGCGCCAGAGCAAAATGAATTATTAAAATTTTACCCGGGAATGACCGCTGTTATTCCCGGTTTTTTTTTGTGAGAGGGGTTAATAATTATTCAGTCGCTGATTATCATTTATGATGTGTAATTAACTCTTTATAGCCGCTAACAATAAAATTTAACCATTACCGAAGAAACATCGGTGTTCTCTGATCAGGTGCTTTACTAATCTGAAAAAGATCTAAAGAATTGATTCAATACCTTTGAATGCTTAATTTTAATACAAGAATATTATAAGCATACAATAATTAAATGAAATTTTCCGGGTATTTTGAAATTGTTGGTGAAATAAAGGAAGTTGAAATTATTGCTGTACGGGGTAGTATAAAAAATATAATAAGGTTACAGAAAAGATACGGCATTGGAAGATGGCGAAAACTTAAAGGTATTGCCCGGATCCGTCTCGAGAGTGGAAAAATCTGTAATGCAGAAATTCATTGGTATGAAGCTCACGGTATTGGAAGAAAGAAATTAAAAATTAAAAGGATATTGGATTAAGATGGAAAAGGAAAAAGGAAAATTTGTTCTCTGTATAGAGAATAAAGATTGTGACGACCTTGAGAAACGCAAAATTTATCAATCACTTCCTGATGATAATTCTGAAGCTGAAGGATATTTGAGAATAATTGATGAATCCGGTGAAGATTATCTTTATCCCAGATCATATTTCATATTTATTCAACTTCCCAATGAAGTTCAGGATGCCTTGTTAACAACAGAGTAAAATGTTATTCGTAGATATTCTTTGTCCCGCCGCTAATCCGCCAATAGTTACTGATAAACACAAAAAAAATCATTCGTGCATTCGCGGCTAAAAACAGAGCGGGTAAAATTGTAATTGATTTTTTGATTTGTTTAACTTAGGTTCACAACAG
>JBBIGV010000107.1:0-6967 GCA_037447335.1 Ignavibacteria bacterium
TCGGAACTGCGCAGTAAAATGCATCCATTTTATGCTCTATATCGGATTTAAGATTATCTGTATTTATCAAAGAAAAATTTATTTTTAAATGTGGATTAAATATTTTAAGCACATCAAAAGTCAATTATCTTTTAATACTAACTGAACAAAATCCTAAATATGTCAAACGAACTGATTTGCTATTTTAATGGTAATTACCTGCCTGCAGATGAGATCAAGGTTTCGCCCTTCGACCGCGGTTTTATGTTTGCCGATGGTGTTTATGAGGTTGTCCGCATTTATAAAGGAAGAATTTTTTTGATGGATCAGCACCGGATGCGGCTCGATCGTAATCTTGCTGAAATAAAGATTCCATTCGAAAATACTAACATAATTATGGATATAATTTTCGAATTATTGAGAAAAAATGCGCTCATTGGTAAAGATGCAGTTGCTTATATACAAATTACACGGGGACATCAGCTTCCACGCAGCAGGATTTTTAATCCCGATACTATCAATCCGTCGCTTTTCATTTCAGTTAATGATTTACCATTGATCCAAAATTCAGACGTAACTTCGGTTATGCTTTTTGAAGATGACAGATGGGGGAGATGTGATATTAAAACCATATTACTTCTGCCATCGGTTCTTGCATCACAGGATGCAGCCTCTAAAGGATTTGGTGAAGCAGTCTGGCATCAGGATGGAATTATCAGTGAAGGCTCGCAAACAAACATCTTTTTTGTAAAAGATGAAAAAATTTTCACCCCTTTGTTGAATAAAAGAGTGCTTCCCGGTGTAACAAGATCAGTGGTTATTAATATTTGTAAAAAACTTGCAATTCCTCTTTTGGAAGAAAATATTAAAGTGAACGAGCTAAATTTGTTTAAAGAATGCTTTATTACCGGCACTACTACTGAAGTTAAACCGGTAACGAGGATTGATAATCTAACCGTTGGGAGCGGAAGGACAGGAAAGATTACCGAAGTAATTCAAAACGAATTTTATTCAGAAACTAATGACCCGAAAAATTTGATTTTTTATTAATCGAAAAGTAACCTAATTTTAATACCGGTAGTCTAAAGATTATCTCAAACTATTCTGCTATGACAAAACAAATCGAAAAAGAAAATATTAAAGCAATCTGTTCTCATTGCGGAGAAGAGATTGATTCGGTGTGGATATGTAAAGTAGATTCCACAATAGGAGTCAGGTATATATACTTTTGCAGCAACTGCCAACAGAATTTGGGGATATATCTTAATAAGGAACTGCCAAAAGAGAATCCGAGCCTTAAAGTACTTGCCTGAAACTAAAGTTTTGGCGGTATGGTATTCCCGTTTAACTATCAAATCATAAATTTAATCAGTGGAATTGTTTTTATTCATCCTCGCACTGCTGACTTTGGTGCTGTATCTTACAAGTGCCGTCGAAGCGTTAGCCGGAAATCGTTCAATAAAATTTCTGAAAAACATTTCTCCCCACAATGTAAAAGAGCTTCCTTCCGTTTCGATCATTATACCGGCACGTAATGAAGAAGAAAAAATCAAACCCGCATTAGTCAGTATTATTAAACTTGACTATCCGGCTAAAGAAATTATTGTTATTAATGATCGGTCAACAGACAAAACGGGAAAAATAATTGAAGATATAAAGCGTCAATTTCCGGAAATAACAGTTTTCCATTTAACCGGAATTCCTGGTGGCTGGCTTGGGAAAAATTATGCGTTACAGTATGGTGCGGAAAATTCCAAAGGTGAGTTACTTTTATTTACCGATGCAGATGTGGTAATGGAACCTTCATCCCTTAAAAAAGCAGTTACTTATATGCGGCAGGAAAAATTAAATCACCTAACAATAACCCCACATGTTGTAATGCCGGGAACTTTTATGAATATGTTCGTTGCTGCTTTTTCAGTTTATCTTTCTTTTTTTACAAGACCATGGCGTGTAAAGAATGAGAGAAGCAAATTCTCAATTGCAATCGGCGCTTTCAATCTTATTGAAAGAAAGTCTTACCATAAAATTAATGGGCATACCGATATTAAAAATCGTCCCGATGATGATATTAAACTTGGTCAGATAATTAAAAAGAATGGTTTGAAACAGGATGTTTTATTCGGCAAAGATTATCTGAAGATTGAATGGTACTCATCTGTTAAAAGTATTATTGACGGATTATCAAAAAACATGTTCGCCGGGTTAAACTACAGTGTGTCGAATGTATTAATGTTTTCAGTCTTCATATTTTTTTTCAGCATCTTTCCTGTTATTGCATTATTTGTTTCAAAAGGCGCTGCACTCGCATTCAACATTTCTCTCATCTTTATACTGATAGTAGTTCATTTTGAAATTCAGAGAGTAAGCAATGCACGATGGTGGTATTTCATCAGCTTTCCTTTAGGCAGTGCATTTTTCATTTACATTATCTGCCGATCGATGGTGCTTACTTTGCGTAACAAAGGTATTAAATGGAGAGGGACATTTTATCCGATAGAACAGCTCAGGAGTAAATGATATGTTTCGTTAAGTGGTACCAGTGCTGTCCAAAATATTTTTTAAATATCCAATTAAATTTGAAAGACACTTAAATTTCCGATGAATTTTATGCAGTTTAAAATGGATCCTTATTTCGTCCCTAACGGGATTTGATCCACTAGGTAAAGTAGGGGCGTTCAATTGAACGCCCCTACTGACGGGACAAATAACCATTAAATTTTAATATTAAGACAATAAAGAGTCCCTTTAGGGACTGAATATTTATAGATAAATTCGACAGACAGAGAATTCGGAGTCCCGTAGGGACGAAATAAAAAAATTGTTTTGGACATATATGAGTGGTACCATCAAAATGCATATGCATGCCAGAATTTAATTTTTTATCTTGTTCTCAGTAAATAATTAAAATATTGTGATGATCAAATATTTATTACTCTCGGTTTTTATTTTGCAGGTAACTGCAGAATCACAAATCTCTCCCGCTTTTCAGATTGCAAGGGTTAAATATGCAGGAGGCGGCGACTGGTATAATGATCCTTCAGCCGAGGTGAACCTTCTTAATTTTATTAAGTCTAATACAAATATTAAGGTTAAAGCCGAATATACTTTTGTTGATGTAGCTACAGATGAGATATTCTTCTACCCGTTCCTTTTTATGACAGGGCATGGCAATCTAGTCTTTTCATCGGATGAAGCTGCAAGGCTGCGGCGTTTTCTTGAAAGAGGCGGATTTCTTTATATTGATGATGATTATGCTTTCGATAAAGCAGTAAGAAGAGAAATGAAAAAAGTTTTTCCGGATAAAGATTTTATTGAGCTGCCTTTCAGCCATGGTATCTATAATATAATGTATGATTTTTCTTCCGGTCCGCCAAAAACACATAAGCATGATGAAAAACCACCTCAGGGTTTCGGAATTTTTGTTGATGGACGCCTTGCAGTGTATTATACTTATGAAACAAATCCGAGCGATGGATGGGCTGATGCAGAAATCCATAACAATCCTCCGGAAAAAAGAGAAGAGGCTTTACAATTTGGGACTAACATAGTTTTATATGCACTCACTAATTGATTAGCAGGAATTATTTTGGGCACAGATTCTAATTTTTATAAAGATATAATTAACAAGCTTGAACAGCTTAACAGGCGTGAGTATGCGCTGTTTGCAATGCTGGGTATACAAACCTCAGCATTAATTATAGTCTCGTTCATTACAGGTTTTTCACTGTTAGAGCTTTTGGGTAATTTTTCTTCAGCAATACGAACTGTATTGCTCTTTATCCTGACGGTAGTTGGGATTGCTTCGATTATATTTCTTTTTGTCCTTCCGCTTTTGAAATATTTTAATCTTTTCAGGAAAACGAATTATTACGACACGGCAGGAAAAGTCGGAAGAAGTTTTCCTTTTATAAAGGATGACTTGCTGAATGCAATGCAGCTCGTATCGTTTGATAATACTAAAAACCTTTACTCTTCAAATCTGATTGATGCTGCGTTCAGAAATGTATATCAAAAAACGCAAGGTATTAAGTTTGAATCTATTGTTGATTTTAAAAAAGCTAAAGAGTTGTTTCTTTACTTCAGCGGAGTGCTCGTTTTCTGTGCGCTGCTTTTCCTGTCTGTGCCCGGTTTACAGGCTGCATCTTATCGCCTCATAAACTTCGATGTTGAGTTTATTGCGCCGCCAAAATTTACTTTTATTATTGCCCCCGGCAATTATACCATCACAAAAGGTGAAGATGTATCTATTCTCATTAAAACTGAAGGACTAAGGCCTGCGGAAATAAACATAGCTGTAAAGCATGATGAACAAACAGATTTTTCACATATATCAATTAAAAATTTTACCCAGGAAGGATATGTTCATGAACTGAAATCGGTAAGAAGTTCATTCAGCTACTATGCAGAGGCAGAAAATATTAAAAGCGAAATTTACAGGATTGAAGTAATTGACAGACCTATCATTCGCATCCTCGATGTTACAATAAATCCTCCTTCTTATTCAGGATTAGCTCAAACAAAGCAAAGGGATAATGGAAATTTAACTTCACTTATTGGCACCAATGTAGGGATAGAGCTTACTTCAACAAAATCTCTTAAAGATGCACGTCTGGAATTTTCCGATACATCATCAATATCATTATCAATTGGCGATAAGCGTGCATTTGGGAATTTCAGGGTAAGTAAGGATGATCAATACAAAATTCTGATTACTGATATAAATGGTAATAATAATCTTTCTCCGGTTACCTATTCAATTAAAGCGCTCTTTGATGCGTATCCTCAGATAGAAATTATTGAACCGAACCGTAATGTATCGTTGACAACCGAGAACAGACTCCCATTGTTTTTAAGAATAAGCGACGATTACGGTTTTACAAAGCTGCTGCTTCATTACAGATTATCCGCCTCAAGGTATGAACCCCCTCATAAAGATTTTTCATCGGTCGAAATTCCTATATCACGTGAAAAGATAGATCAGGAAATAAATTATATATGGAACGTTTCTAACCTGAGTTTAGCCACTGAAGATGTTGTTACCTACTACCTTGAAGTTTTTGATAATGATATCGTATCCGGACCTAAATCAACAAAAACCGGAAACTTTACTATAAGAATTCCCTCGCTTGATGAAATACTGGCAAAAGCTGATGATACACACTATAAAGCCGAACATCAATTAAAGGAAGTTCTTAAAGAAGCCGATGACCTCAAGCGAGACCTCGAAAGAATTGATCGCGAACTTAAACAAGACAGGAAAGATCTGAGCTGGCAGGAAAAGGACAGAATTGAAAAAGCGCTTGACAGGTTTGAGAAGCTGCAAAGTAAAGCCGAGGAAGTCAGTCATAAGCTTAAAGAAATGCAGAGAGAGCTTCGTGAAAACAATCTTCTTTCAAAAGAAACGATGGAGAAATACATGGAGCTGCAAAAGCTGATGGAACAATTCACCAGTGAAGAAATGAAAAAAGCACTGGAGAAGTTGAGAAAGATGCTTGAAAATCTTAATCGTCAGCAAACCCAGCAGGCAATGGAAGACTTTAAAATTGATGAAGAACAATTTCGTAAAAGTTTAGAACGGACACTAAATCTTATAAAACGGATACAGATTGAACAAAAGATTGACGAGTTGGTTAAACGAACAGAAGATGCTGCAAATAAACAAGAAAATCTTTCAGACGAAACGAAAACAAGCGATCCTTCAGATCAGAACAGCAATAAGCAATTATCACAAAAACAGGATAGTATTACCGATGATCTTAAACGACTTGAAGAAGAGATGAAAGAGCTTGCTGAGAAAATGTCTGAACTGAAAGATATGCCCACAGAAGAAATGGAAAAAATTCTGGAAGAATTGCAGCAGCAGCAAAACCAGGAAATGTCACAGGATGCATCGGAAAATCTGAACAAAAGTATGAAGCAGCAGGCAATGCAGAATCAGCAGCAGATTTCACAAAATATGAGACAGATGAACAAGAAGATGCAGGATATGCAAATGATGATGATGCAGATGAACCAGATGCAGGTATTTTCGGACATGATGCGGATACTAGACAACCTGATCAATCTATCAAAACAACAGGAGGATTTGCGCAAAGAAGCACAGCAGATGAATCCCGTGTCGCCACAATCAAATGAGAATGCACAAAAGCAGCATAACCTTCAGAGAACACTCGATAACCTTGTGAAACAGCTTGCAGATCTCTCCCAAAAAACTTTTGCAATTACTCCCGAAATGGGTAAGGCTTTGGGTAATGCAAGGAATGAAATGACTAAATCATTACAAGCTTTGCAGAACAGAAACACCGGACTTGCTGCAATGAGTCAGGGTGAAGCTATGGCTGCACTAAATGAAGCTGCTACACTCATGAAAGGTTCTATGGAGTCGATGATGCAGGGTGAAGGTCAGGGTGGAATGATGTCTTTAATGCAGCAGTTGCAAAGAATGAGCGGACAGCAAATGAGCTTAAATAATATGACGCAAATGCTGCAACAAATGAGCCAGGGACAACTATCACCTCAGCAGCAGGCTGAAATGCAGCGGCTAGCACAGCAGCAGGAACTTATCAGGAAATCACTTGAGGAACTTAATAAGGAAGCCAGAGAATCCGGGCAGTCTAAAGCTCTTGCATCTAATCTTGATGAAATGCTTAGAGAAATGCGTGAAGTTGTTACCGACATGCAGACACAAAAACTTGACGATAACCTTATACAAAAACAGGAAAGGATTCTATCAAAAATGCTGGATGCACAACGCTCTATTCATGAAAGAGATTTTGAAAAACAACGCGAGTCTTTTACTGGTCAGCAGATATTTCGTGAATCACCTGCCGAATTAAATTTATCTTCAGAGAAAGGACAAAACAGAATTCGCGATGAATTTAATAAAGCAGTTAAAGAAGGTTACAGCAGAGATTATGAAGATCTGATCAGAAGGTACTATGAAGCACTTCAGAAAGCAGAGATTAAAAATTAATTTTATAGCCGG
>JBBIGV010000108.1:0-6317 GCA_037447335.1 Ignavibacteria bacterium
TTTTCTAATGGCGGTCATTAGAACTTTTTCTCTATTGAACAATCTGGGTTTATTAAATCTTTTATTGGTTATATTTGAAAAATATATGTGGTGCATACCAGATTTTACCGGCAGCTCTGAAACAGATATTTCTCTTTACAACCACTTAAAAGATGTTGCCGGCTTAGCGCACGCTATAAAACTAACACAATCTGAGAACACTGATTCAAAAAAATTAAATCTTGTTATAGGTGATGTACCCGGTATCCAGAATTATATTTTTGATGTGGTTAACCGTAAACCAGCAAAGATACTCAGGGGTCGTTCAATATTTGTGCAAGTGTTGACAAGAAACCTTGCAACAAAATTATTGAAAGCTTTCGGGCTTACAGAAGTGAACTTAATAATGCTGGCAGGCGGAAAATTTTATATCATCGCGCCCGATACAAAACAATTTAGAGAAAAATTTGAAGCTTTAAGAGAAGAAATTGAAAATTATCTGTTTGATAACTTCAGGATGGAAATAGGTTTCAATTGCGCATATCATACATTTGATTTTTCTGAACTTATGAACAAAGATAAAGCTGTTACTTTTGGACAAATTATTGAGGAAGCATCTCATAAGCTAATTAAGAACAGATATACTTTATTTAAGAACAGGCTTCATAATCAGGAGAAGGATTTTAAGAAAAATTATATCTGGGAAGAGGATTATGTTAATGACGATGGCAGCGGGACTGATTCAGTAAAATGCAGAGTAACGGATAAACCTATCAGAAAGGAAAGAAGTGACTTTATAGAAATCCCAACTGATACAGGAAAAGAAAAATTGCAGGTCGATAAGCAAGTTGCGATTGAATTTGGTATCGGATCAAAGATAGTCGGTAATGATTTAATAGCTGTATTAGATGATAATGGTTTGTCTATTGATCCTAACAATATTATGCGCATTAAAAATTTCAAAAATGATAATAAGTATAAAGACCGTATAAAAATTTTATTAAATCCTACTTTCACTGAACAATTGAAAAAAACAAATCTTGGTAAGGATGTATTCCGAAATACCTATTATCTGGAAGCAGCAAACTTTTGCTCACGAGGTGATAAAGAAGAAATAATGCCTTTTGAAGATATGGTCAAAGAGAATGATGGGGCAAAGTTTTTATCACTTATTAAAGGAGACATTGACAACCTTGGACTGATAATGGCTTATGGATTAACCTCAGATAAAGATGATTTAACAGGAATATCACGAACAACAACGTTAAGTAATCATCTTAAATATTATTTCAGTTTTTTCTTAAATGGATTCCTTGCAGATAGGGAGAAACGTAATATGGAAAATAAAGTCTATACGATTTTTGCCGGCGGTGATGATCTGATGCTAATTACTCCGCAAAGCTCTGCTGTAAAACTGATAAAAGAGTTAAATGATAAATTCACTGAATTTTCATGCTCAAATGATGAAATACACATTTCATATTCCGTAACGCATTTCAAAGATCATACGCCAATAAGAATAGTAGCTGATTTTGCCGAAGAAAGTCAGAAAGAAGGAAAAAGATTCACCAGTCAGTTACAAAATAAGCTAATTTCTGATGGAAAAAATAATACACGAGCATTCACATCTGAAATTGATAAAGCAGGAACATTTCTTTTTAATTCTTTCATTAAGAATAACGAGCTCGATAATTTAATTCAGATTGCAAATGAACTAACTGAAAAAGCTAAAGATGAAAAAAGCGGTTTAAGCAGGGGACTTATCAGAAGATTGCTTGAACTCTCAGAAATGCTCAAAAAATATGAAGAGACAGATGATGCAACTTATCTTATTGCTTATACACGGCTAAATCACACAGTTAATCGTTTATTAAAGGATAAAGATAAAGAGATAATCAAGTTTTTTGAGAATGTTTTAATAGTAAATAAAGAGGGAAATGAGGATGCTCAAAAAATTGAAACGATTCTTTATCCCCTCGTTTGCCAGGTAATTTATAATATTAGAAACTAAAGGAGAATTAATATGCAATCAATATCAATCCCATCATTTTTTGACGCGAATGGTCAATTATTGGCACCTCTTATAACCGACGAAGGAGCAGGGAATATCAGAGAACTAATAGGATACCTTCGCGAACAGAGCAAGGACAGTAATAATCGCAATGAAAAACTAAATATAAATCAGTTGCGAAAATTTTATGATACGTTTTTGAAAGTATATAACACCAGGTCAGAAGAAAAAGTGAAAAAGATTCAGTTATTGATGCTGAAAGCTAATGCTGAATATTCAGCTAAAAGATTGAACACAAATCGGTTTAAAGAGTTTCTTGCCAATAGAATCAATCTTGTTGTCTCAAAAACAGGAGTGGATTTTATCAAAAATCTAAACGCATTTAAACTACATTTTGAAGCACTAGTTGCTTATTATCCAAAGAGTTAAAGGAGGAAAAAATGAAAAAAGAAGTTAAAAAAATTGAAATTGAAATTTTAACCGGCATACATATTGGCGCAGGCAATGATGCGGTTCAAATAGGTGGTGTAGATTCTTCAGTCATTAAAGATCCTGTTTCAGCATTACCATACATTCCAGGCAGTTCATTAAAAGGAAAAATCAGGTGTTTGCTTGAAACGGAGGGTGGTTATTCTGAAAAAAACGATACTATTAATGATTACTTTGGTCCAACAAGCGAATATCTCAAAACAAAAAAAGATGACAAAGGATTTGTACAAAAACCGACCAGATTAATATTTAGGGATCTTAACTTATCTGATGAAGATAAAGAAAAATTCAAAAGTGGTGAAGTGACAACAGAATTTAAAACTGAAATTGTAATTGATAGGAGTAAGGGCACTGCCAAGGATGGCGGATTAAGATCTATTGAAAGAGTACCCCCATCGGTTAAGTTTATTGGTGAATTATTAATAAGATACTCTGACGGCGAGCTTGAGAATATTACAAAGGTTCTTAATCAGGGAATTGAACTGCTAAATAATGATTACCTTGGAGGCTCTGGAAGCCGAGGATATGGTGCGGTAAAAGTAAGTTTATTCTGATGGGGTTAATTATGTATAAATTAAACTTCACAACCATAACCCCTCTGCATATTTCAAATGGGGAGGAATTATACCAGAATTTTAATTACACTTCTTATCAAGGTGATATCTATAAAATCAATCACTTAAAATTTTCTCAGATGATTGCGAAAAAAGAAAATATTGATTTTACTTCTGATATCGGAATCAGAGCAATTGAAAGCTGGGTGAAAAAGCATCAGCTTGCTATTATTGATGATGCTTACATATATAGTGTCAAGATACAAGAAACTTTTAATTCTCACTTAGAAAATCAGCGAGCGGTCGGAAGAAGACAAATAATTGAATTTATAAACAGTAACGGCAAATTTTATATCCCGGCAAGCAGTGTTAAAGGAGCCTTATTAACCCCGCTTGGAGAGCCTTCTCTTGGTATTAAGCATCAAGACCCTCACATTGAGGATAAGGTTGTCTTCTATGATTCCGAAGAATTAAACAGTGAGAACTTTTCAGTATACAGAACAGAAAACAGGCCACCAGAAAATAATCTTATTTGTTTAGACCCTGGTGTTACTTTTTCATTATTGATGCGCAAGAAAGGAAAGTTCGATAGAAACAACTTTCTAAAAAAATTAAAATCTTATACAGATACTCAATTGGAAAATCTAAATCGTGAAGTTGCAAAGTTCACTTCAAAAAGAACAGGTAAACTGAGAAAAGCTGATTTATTTTTAAGATCTATTGAGGAGATTAATACATTAGCAGCAAATGATGAAACTATTATTAACATTGGTTTTGGTGGAGGCAGCTGGTTTAAGATATCTAAAGGTGATATTCCGAAGTTTAAAAGTAAACTGCCAGATAAAAGAAATGTTTTGGAACCAGCTCACTCAAGCTATTCATTTACGATTGATCGTGAACTGGCTCATATCGGTTGGTGTAAATTGGAGATCGAAGAATTATGAAAACTTACATATTACCTTTAAAGCAAAAATCTGGTTTGCTAACCGATCTGCAGTCAGATACTATTTATGGTCATTTCTGCTGGCGATTAAAAGAGCAGCTTGGTGATGAAAAATTAACAGAGTTTATTGCGCTTTACAAAAACAATAAACCAGCATTTATTTTGTCAGATGGATTATTAGTTGTAGATGGTGAAATACAATTTCCAAGACCTCTGGTTTTTAGTAAACCTGAAATTAAGCAAACGAAAAAAGAAAAGGTGCTGGAGTTTGTGAAGCGCAAATCAAGCAAAGAGCAAAACTTCGTAAAGCTTACCGAGTTGAATAAATTCCTGAATTCCGGTAAGGAAGAATTGGATGAAATGCCAGTGAATGAAAGTTCAGCTAAACCAAAGATTAAAAAACCAGTAATGACTGAAAGTCTCCGTGTAAGCGTTCAGATTGACCGCAATACATTTGGAAGCAGTGAAGGGAGATTATTTTCCTATAATCCAAAATATACCAGAGACGATGTTTCTTACGTTGTACTCCTAAAAGTAATAGATGAACCCGCATATGAAAACTTTATGTGTGAGAAAATAATCAAAGATACTTTTACTATTGGTTTCGGCAAGAAAAAATCTTCCGGTTATGGACAATTTGAGGTTGGAAATATAGCTGAGTTTAATAAATTTCAGGAACCAGCGGATGCAAATGCTTTTATTGTTTTAGGAAACTACCTGCCATCCGATAATGATATTGCTTTGCCAATTGGATATGACATAAATACTAAATATGGGAAACTTGGTGAGTATCTTTCGCAATCAGAAAATCCATT
This sequence comes from Ignavibacteria bacterium, assembly GCA_037447335.1. Classification (GTDB taxonomy): domain Bacteria; phylum Bacteroidota; class Ignavibacteria; order Ignavibacteriales; family Ignavibacteriaceae; genus JBBIGV01. The sequence goes on from JBBIGV010000108.1 coordinate 4,792, forward strand.
TAAAAACCCGATTGTTTTTCTTACAGCCGGAAGCTGCTTTAATTCAAATAGAAACTTTGAGTTTTATGGAAGAGTAACTGATGAAGGTGAAATTTCTAAAGCTAACTCATTCACTGTTCAATTCGGTATGCCGTTTACATTAAAATTTAATTATCAGTGATATGAATTATTTATTAAATCCGAATAAATATTTATTATGAAAACACTAATCAGTCTTATCGGCGAACAGCCGATGCCAAATCTTTTACCCATTCTCCATATTAACCCCGATAAAAATGTATTGCTTTATTCTGATTTGACCGAAACTGCAGCAAGAAAACTTGAGAAACTTCTTACTAATTCAGAAAAAGTAAAAATTGATGCTTATGATATTGATTCAATTAAAAATAAGGTGTTGAGTAAAATCCAAAACTCAGATGATATTATTCTTAATATAACCGGCGGGACAAAGATCATGTCTTTAGCTTTGTTCCAGGCAGCTCTCGATAAAAAAATAAAATTCGTCTATTTCCAAAGTGAGAAAAACCAAAGCGTTCTGTTTAATTATATATTTGAAAATGAAAATATTGTTTGTACGAAAAATGTTTTGCCTGAGTTAATTGATAATGATCTTTATCTTAAAGCTCATCTTTTTGATTATAAACTTGCACAAAGTGAAAAAGGAACAGGCGCTGATTTTGAAAACCTCATTTGTAAAACCCTTAGATCAAGCGGATTTGAAGTACTCCAAAACATCAAACCTGTTGGCGAAGGCAATCAATTGGAAATAGATGCTGTTATCAGATATAATGGTTCCAACAATGTTGGTATTGCTGAAATAAAAATCGGAGACAATGAAGAAAGAAACCCTAAAAAAGGAATTGACCAGCTTGCATTAGCAGGACAAAGGGAATATTTAGGAATTTATACTCACAGGTTCCTGATTACTTCACGTCAACTTTCCAAACACATTAAAGACCTTGCCATTGCGCATAAAATTATTATTATAGACGGCATTGAACAAAACAGAAATAATCCTGAACTAACTCCTGAATCGAAGAATAAACTCATCCAAAGAATAAAAGATAAACTTTCATAATTATCATGCTCATCAACCTCTCAAACCATCCGCTTTCATCCTGGTCGGAATATCAGATAAGTACCGCTGAAAAGTATTATGGCAGAATAATAGATTTGCCGTTTCCTCAAATCTCGCCTGATGCTGACGCGAATACAGTTAAAAGCATTGCAGTTGATTATAAAGATAAGTGTATTGCGATTCTCTCTGAATCCCGATACTATCGGGATGAAATAAATGCCGTGCACACTATGGGTGAGATGACTTTTTGTTTTGCACTGGTAAATGAACTAAGTAAAAATAACGTAACATGTATTGCTTCAACTACTGAACGAATATCTAATGAAGAAAATGGCGTTAAGTTTTCTAAATTTAAATTTGTCCAATTCAGAAAATATATCCCGTAGGATAGAGTAAACTCTGTCCTACGGGACAGACTTTAGTCTGTCAAGAAAAGAATTTAGTCTGT
>JBBIGV010000109.1:0-6258 GCA_037447335.1 Ignavibacteria bacterium
TTTTTGGCTCTTTAAACAGACCTTCTGATATTTCTATCTCGGAATTAAGAAAAAATATTCTTTCTTTTAAAATGATATTATCCTTACTTTTAAGGTACAAAATTCAATAGTACCCTAAATCTGAACAAGGATATTAGATGATAAAACATGCGATGGCATTTCTATGGATGTTTACAACAGTTGCTTTCACGCAAATGAATGTTGAACTTCTCAGTAATTTCAATCCTTATCCAACAAAAAAATACAGCAGCTTATGGGGATACACAGCCGCTGACGGAAAAGAATATGCAATACTTGGAGTAGAAGACGGCACATCAATTATAAATATTACAGACCCATATAACCCGTATGAGGCAGCATTTATTCCTGGTCCTCCTGCCCCGCCCTATCACTGGCGAGAGATGAAGACCCTCAGTCATTACGCTTACATTGTATCAGAAGGTTCAGGTACAGGTGAGGGTATGCAGATTGTTGATCTTTCATATCTTCCGGATAGCGCTGTGCTGGTTAATACCTATACACAAATGTTTACTACTGCTCACAATATTTATATTGACGATGGTTATGCTTATGTAGTTGGCGTGCAGGGCGGCGGCGGTATGCACGTTCTTGATTTGTCCGACCCTGTTAACCCCGCATGGAAATCATATTATATCGGAAGCGGTTATGTACATGATGTGTATGTATGGAATGATACTGCTTATGCTTCGTGCCAGTATACTTATGACCTTATTGATCTGGCGGATAAATCCAGTCCGGCTCTTATTTCAAAAAGCGCTGCATTGCCTAATATTTATGCGCACAGCGGTTGGCTTACAGAAGATAAACGTTATTTTATTGCCGCTGAAGAATTTAATGTAAGAGATCTGATGGTTTGGGACCTTGCCGACAGAACAACATGGAATCTGGTTGTTCCATCGTGGCAGATGCCCGGAACCAGTCCTATCCATAATATTTACATTAAAGATCAGTACGCCCATATTTCTTATTACAGAGAAGGTTATGTTGTGCTGGATGTATCCGATCCTCTTAACCCAACTCTCGTCGGACAATATAATACACACAATGGATTGGGTGGTCATTATGCAGGAGCATGGAATTGCTATCCTTATTTTGATTCTGAGTCCGTGATAATTTCTGATATGCAGACAGGATTATATATCCTCAAATTTCTTGGTTCGCAAGTAGGGGTTGAAGACGAAGGAAGAGATATTATACCAGATCAATTTTTCCTTTATCAGAATTATCCTAATCCGTTTAATCCTTCTACAGAAATAAGTTTTGTATTACAACGCGATGAATTTGTTAACATTTCAGTTTATAATGTGCTTGGTGAAAAAACTGACGAACTGATCAACAAACCACTGACAGCCGGAAAACATTCTGTATCATTTGATGCATTCGGTTATCCTTCCGGTATTTACATCGCAAGTTTGAGAACGAACAGCATTACCACACAAATAAAAATGACATTAATGAAATGAGGACAAAATGAAACTGATAATATTATTATTAGCAGCTTCTTTGCTTTTAATTACAGGATGTACAAAAGATCCATCTTCCCCTTCTCCATCTGTTGATAACATGAATAACGGATATGAAACTTTTGAAGTTGCAGAAGTCTTTGCAAGTTCTTGTGCAGATGCAGGCTGCCATGGAACAAGCAGCCCGGAACACAGCCTGTCACTGTTAAGATTTTCAGATATGCTTAAAGGTTCTTTAAACCGTCCGCTTGACGATCAGCATCATGGACATGGATCAAAAATTTCTCACGATGATGAAACAGTTTACGGCGGCGAGGCTGTAATCCCGTTCAAACCGGAAGAGAGCTTGCTTTACAGGCTTATAACCGGCGCTGTTGAAGATGAAGAATTCAAAATGCCATATAAGCGTCCGGCTTTAACTCAAAAACAAATCGAGTCAGTCAGAACATGGATTCAAAATGGCGCTAAAGATTTTCAGGGTAATGTTCCTTTTTCTTCAGCACAAAATAAAGTTTACGCCTGCAGCCAGGCAGGTGATAAAATTTATGTGATTGATTCTGAATACAATGTAGTTTCAAGAATAGTAGATGTTAAATTTTCAGCGGGAATAAATTCACCGCATAACATCCAGATAAAAAATGGATATTATTATGTAACACTTATAGCTGCGGGTAAATTTCTCAAGATTGATGTTAACACAAATTCTGTTGTTGGTGAAGTATCGAACCTTGTCCTGCCCGGAATGATAATGATCTCATCTGACGGGATTACGGCTTATGTTTCTAAATCATCTACTGCACCAGGCACTTACAGTGAGATTTATGTTATAAACACACAAACAATGACTAAGGTAAATGATCTGCTTCTGCCGGTTCCGGGATTGCCGCACGCAATAGCACTTACAAAGGACGGCAGCAAACTTTTTGTTGCAAATATGAGTAAGGATCGCATCACTGTTCTGAATACAACTTCAGGTGATGTTGATGATGAATTTTTACTTTCTCCCGGTCCAACTCTTATTCACGAACCAATGCATATTTATTTATCACCCGATGATCAATATCTGTACATAAACTGCAAAACAAGCAGCAAAATGCTGATTATGAGAATATCAACCGGTGATATAATACAGGAACTGCTCATTGAACAACACCCAATGCAGGCAGCCGTTTCAAGTGATGGTAATAAAATATACGTTGTTAGTCACCACCACGGATACATTACCGAAATAACAAAGAGTGGTGAATCGTGGACAATCACCTCCAAGTATCAGAACGATGCTTTTCATCATTTGTATGGCGCCGATCTTTCACCAGATGATAAATTTCTGTATGTAACCTGCTCTAATTCAACCAATGACTTTAGTCCGCGTTACAAAAAACAAGGAATGCAAATGCCATCGCTTGTTTGTGTTTACGATACACAGAAACGCGATCTTGTGAAAATTCTTGATATCGGAAGTTTCGCTACAGGAATTACTGCCAGAGAAATGTAAGATTTTTTTTGTTATGCCGGCATAAAATTTTATTTTACTGCCGGCAGTTTCATATTATCTGTGGTAAACAAATGAAAAAAGTAACTTATCCTGGTACCTTCGACCCCGTAACTTACGGTCACATAGACATTATAAAGCGTGCAAGAGAACTTTTTGATGCTGTAGTTGTAACAGTAGCGATAAATCCCACCAAGCAGCCATTGTTTACTCTTGAAGAAAGAGTTTTAATGCTCAAAGAAAGCCTTAAGGATTTTAAAAATATATATGTTGATTCATTCAAAGGACTGGTTGTTGACCATGCCCGTGCGGTTGGAGCAACCGGTATTATAAGAGGTTTGCGTGCAGTAAGCGATTTTGAATATGAATTCCAGATGGCTCTGATGAACCGGAAACTGGCGAGTGATATAGCCACAATATTTCTGATGCCGCATGAAAAATACACGTATCTTAACTCCACAATAGTCAGAAACCTTGCAAGCCTTCATAGTGATGTTAGCGATTTTGTTCCGCCTGTTGTTCAGGAAGCATTGAAGAAAAAATTCAACGATAAATAAATTTTCACATAGCTTTGCTTTCAGACCTTGCAAATTTTTTAACTCAAACCGAATCAATAATCACAAGGATAAAATAAAGTGAAATTGTTATTAATAATCTTCGTTTTTACCGCAGCATTTATTTATGGTTGTGCAAATGAAAATAAGCAGCTAACCGATGAACAACTAAAGGAGAAAGCAAAAGAACTTGCGCATAAATTTATAATTGTTGATGGACACGTGGATATTCCCTATCGTCTGCAGGGTAAATGGGAAGATATTTCTCAACGGACCGAATCAGGTGATTTTGATTATGTGCGTGCAAAAGAAGGCGGACTTGATGCACCGTTCATGTCTATCTTCGTCCCTTCCTCTTATGAAGGCACAGGCAAAGCGAAGGATTTTGCAGACAAGCTGATTGATTCAATTTACGCTTTTGCAGAAAGATGGCCCGATAAATTTGCAGTTGCAGTTTTGGTTGATGATGTTAAAAAACAATTTGCACAGGGTTTGATCTCTTTGCCGATGGGAATGGAAAATGGTTCGCCAATCGAAGAAGATCTTTCTAACGTTCAGTATTTTTATAACAGGGGGATCAGATACATAACTCTGGCACACTCCCGGAATAATCATATTTGTGATTCATCTTATGACCCCGAAAGAAAATGGAACGGGTTAAGTCCTTTCGGCGAACAACTGGTTAAAGAGATGAACAGAGTCGGTATAATGGTAGATGTATCCCATATTTCCGACAGTGCATTTTATGATGTGATAAGAATTTCAGAAGTGCCGGTAATCGCTTCACACTCATCCTGCCGCCATTTTACACCCGGTTGGGAGCGTAATATGAGCGATGAAATGATTGTTGAACTTGCTAAGAATGGCGGAATTATTATGATTAACTTCGGTTCATCATTCCTTAAAAAAGAAGTTAAGGAAGGATTTGAACATATGAGTGAGCATATCAGAACCTATTTGCGTGAGAATGATCTTAAGAGAGACGATCCGATCGCGCAGGAGTATATCAGGCAGTACCGGGAAGAACATCATCCCGGCTTTGCAGATATTACAGACGTTGCTGATCACATTGATCATGTTGTTAACCTGGTCGGTATTGATCATGTAGGACTCGGCTCCGATTTCGATGGAGTCGGTAATTCTCTCCCTGAAGATTTGAAAGATGCATTTCAGATTCCAAATTTAATTTTTCATCTGCTGAAAAGAGGTTACTCTGAAAATGACATTGAGAAGATTTGTTCCGGGAATATTTTCAGAGTGTGGAGGAAAGTCGAGATGTTTGCTGAAAAGCACCGATAAATTTATTACGATATGATATACTTCTTAATAATTCTTTCTATACCAATTCTGCTTAATGCCCAAACACCGGAATGGTGGCAGCTTCCTTTCGCTCCGGTTGAACAAAATTCACGGTTTGAAGATGTTTATTTCGTTAACGAAAATAAAGGATGGATTGTAACAAGACCCGGAAAGGTTTATCGGACTGACGATGGAGGAAATTCATGGCAGCTTCTTTACCAGCGGACTCCCGGACAGGTTTTGTTTCGATGTATGACTTTTCGCGATTCACTCACCGGTTGGATCGGCGATATTACCTCCGAAACTAACGCTGATGGAGCTGTGTTCTATAAAACTACAGATGGTGGATTTTCCTGGGCTCCCTATTCACTCCCGGATCCTGCACCCAAAGGTTTGTGCGGAATGTTCAATCTCGATAACCAGAATATTTATGGTGTAGGAAGATATTATGGTGATGCGAGATTCATTAAATCTACCGACGGTGGATTAACCTGGACAGTGAAAGACCTTACATCTCAAATTCGCGGGCTGGTTGATGTTCACTTCTTTAATCCTGATACAGGGATTGCTGTTGGCAGTATTCAACAAAACGGAACGAGAGGTGTAATCATAAAAACTACCGACGGCGGTGAGAACTGGGAAATTAAACATGTTACTTCCGCAACAGGTGTTGCATGCTGGAAGCAGTCGTATCCGGATATTAACAATGGATTTGTTTCTTTCCAGGAATTCACCAACAGGGTATTTATTATAAATACAACAGACAATGGAGAATCCTGGACAGAACAATTATCCACGCTTGGTGTTTCTTATAGCATACAAGGTATTTTATTTACTGATTCACTTAACGGATGGGTAGGCGGTTATGCGAATACACCACAAACATTCAGGACAACAGATGGTGGAATAACCTGGGCGCCCGACCAATTCGGCAAACGCATAAATCGTTTCAGGATGTTAAGCGATTCGCTTGGATATGCAGCAGGTGAAACGGTTTACAAGTATTCACCATATCTCCATGCAAGCAATATTGACGAAAAAATCTCTCAAAGTGATTTTAACATGTTTTTGAATTACCCGAATCCTTTTAATCCTTCAACCACTATCATCTTTGCTCTCGATCAACAGCGGGATGTTTCAATAAATATATCTGATATACTCGGGAATAAAGTTGAGGAATTTTATCTTAATGATCTCTCACCCGGGCAACATTATTTTAACTGGAACGCTAATGGTTTTTCTTCCGGCACATATATTTGCACAATAAATGATGGTAATTCTTTACGTTCTATCAAACTTCTTCTTTTGAAATAAGAGATTTCGAAAAAATCCAGTCCGGTGTTTATTTTTTTTTATTGAAAGTAAATCTGTTCAGGATTACCTTGACTACGTAAATTTTGATGTAATTAACTGATTATCAATAATTATC
>JBBIGV010000110.1:0-5347 GCA_037447335.1 Ignavibacteria bacterium
AACTCTGGCATCTGTTTTTTCGTATGATCTGGCAATTTCATAAGAGTTATCCGTTGAACAGTCGTCGCTTATGATCAAATCAAAATCAGAATATGTCTGACCTAAAATGCTGGCGATTACTTTTTCAAGCAGATGTTCATGGTTATAAACTAGTAAGCAGGCAGTTAATTTTGAATTTACCTCATCTTTCATCCAGCAGCGCCACATAATTAGAATGTTTATAATTTTCTAAATTCTTATTAAAACGCTTAATGGGAATTTTCCCCCATATCGTTAGCCTGTAAAATTTGTAACCAAATTGCACGAGATAATCAAAAACATCTTTTAGTGTTGCACCTGAAACTTTCCAATTGGTATTATATTCAAACTGAATGCATCCGATTAGTTTTTGAGTAATTAAGCTTGAAGATCCTTGAATTACTTTAAATTCGTGTCCCTCTACATCTATCTTCAAATAATCTATCCTATTAATATTTTCCGAATCTGCGTAATGGTTAAGTGTTTTCAGCACTATTTTCTCCTTATGAAGTGATTCAGTACTAACTCCATAAATTTCATTAAAATAAATTGAGTTGTTTCCGGAAAGTTCTTCATAAATGAAGATCTCTGCATCTGATTCTGTATCGCTTAAGCCAAAATTATTAACCACTAATTTTCCGGAATTTATTTCCTTTTCTAGATTAGTTTTTAATTTTAAGTAAGTATTTAAAACCGGTTCAAAACAAAATATTTTCACTTGTGGATTTATACTTAAAATATACTGAGAGTATTCACCAATGTTAGCTCCAACATCGAAGACAACCATATTATTCTTTAAATACTGTCTCAGGAATTTATATTCACCATTTCTAAATGGATCTGATCTTTCGTACCCTTTTACTGCGTTAGGAAGCAACTTTATTTTACTTATTAATTTCATATCGTTCTTAAATAAGCCTATGATCAATTTGAGGAATATCGAACCCTTTAGCCCTGCCGAAAACAGTTTCCAGAATTAAATTTAATCTGTGAAGATAGGTGTGGTCACTATATGCTCTTTTTTGTCCGGCAGAAGCAATTTTATTGCGTAATTCATCATTATTAAGGTAATATTTAATTTTTTCTATGAGTTCTTCGAAAGTTCTAAATGATACTAATTCATTTTCATCATCAAATAAATTTGATAGAGCAGGTTTGTATTGAATCATCTGAAATCCACCAATACCTGCAACTTCGAATGTTCTGGCATTTAAACTATATATACCAGCCGGGACTAAAGTATTTAAGTTAATTTTAGCAGCAAGCACGGATTTCGCTTTTTCTTCGTTGGTTAAATATTCACCCTTAAACAAGGAATTAATCCGCTGGTTTTTTTGCCAAATTGGAGGTTGATGTCCCCATATTTTGACTGAAAAATTCAGATCAATAAGTTGAAAAAAAAAGTATGTACGATAACTATGAGGATTCCCGTATGTGGTAATTTCACATCCATATTTTTCAATATCCTGAGTAGATAAATGTACCGTCTCATGATACTTCGGATTGCAACACTCGGGCAGATAAAAGACATTAGCCTTGTTGTAATGATTCTTTAAAGTGATTACTGCATAAGGGTCCTGAAAGAATATAAAGTCATAATCAGCAATCATGAAAAAAGCTTTGCCTGCTGTTCCGATACCATCAGGAAACCACATCACGACAGGGGATTTTGTTTTTTCTTTTATGAAGGAAACTTCATCCGGATATAAGAAGTCGTGTGTGGTGATAGTTAAATCAACTTTAAATTCTTGTATTAATTTTGATAATTTTTTTTTTCTTTTCTCCCTGAAATAAGCTGTGTTGATCAGGTTACTATAGATGGTGTGGTTTAGCTGATGAAGTCTTCTGCCAAAAGTTGTTTTGCTGTTTTTATATTTTGTTGCCGGATCAAATTCTGAAGTTGTGTGTCCCAAATCCTTAAGAGTGTCGGAAATGTGGAAACCGAACTGATCTGCTGAAAATTTCCCGATAATCAGAATATTCATGCTTCTATCATTTTTAAATTTTCAATTATTTTTATGTAAGAGTACTCTTCTATTAGTTCAGATGACTTCAAACCGAAACTTAGTCTTGCTGTACTGTCATTCAGCAAAACATTTAAAGCGGATTTAAGGGTCGAAATATCTCCGCACTTAAATGTGTATCCATTCAAACCATCCTTAACTACATCCTCAGCACATCCTACAAGATCTGATACAATAACCGGCAGCTCAAAATTCATAGCTTCATTCACAACCAGCCCCCAGGTTTCACCGGCACCGGATGGAAGTACAAAGATATCAGCCGTGGCAAAATACTTTCCAACTTCACTCTGATTTTTAAAACCGGTTAGATACACGTGCTGTAACTTGTGATCAGAAATATATTCTTCCATTTCTTTTCTTATTTCACCATCGCCTAAAAAGACAAGGGCTGCTTTCTCATCGTTCAAAGAATGGTATGCCTGAAGTAAATCCATTGGTCTCTTTTTTGTAATATATTTTCCTGAGTAGAGAATAATTTTTTTATCAACAGGTAATCCAAGCTCATTCCTGAGATTAGTTTTCTTGTTTTTATATTCTTCATATTCTGATCTGAATCTGTCATTATCGACAGCATAAGGTGTAAATACAAGTTTTTCTTCTTTCACACCGTAGTGAATATATAATTTTTTATTCTGGCTGCCTATATAAAAGAAATAATCAAACATCCTGAACCAAAAATACCGGAAAAACATATTCCTAATGAATAATGAAAATTTAGATTTAAGAAGTTCCTGGTTCAGAGGATTTTCAGAACGAAGACAAAGGTTAACACCAAATATTTTTGCTCCAAGCACCGCTAAAAAATTTGTGGCATAAGCCCATCCGTGAATAACCAAAAAACTTCCCCGCTCTTTTTTTAATTTTTTTATTATTTCAAAATTCAGTAATCCAAAAAAGCCGTTATAAATAGACGGCTTCCAGGAATTATTTTTTAAGAATTTATACTTATAACCTTCGAGAAGCGGTATATCCCACTTTACATTAACGCCAAAATCCTTATCAATATGACCTTTTACATTTTCATCAGAGCAGTAAAGCACCAGTAAATCAAAAGCCGGATCCTTTGCCATTTCCTGGAATAGAGGAGAAAAGTATTGTATCGGGTGGCTTAAAAGAAATATAAATCTTTTCTTTGCTCGCATTGCTCAGACAGACAGATAAATTTTTAAATATTCACCGGCTATTTTATTTAAAGTAAACCTCTCAGCATTCATAAAACCTTTTTCAACTAAATCATTTCTATAATCAGCATCATTGATAATTTTAACAATTCCGTTTCTGATTTCATCTGTGTTGTAAGGATCAACAAGCAGCGCAGCATCGCCTGCAACTTCCGGCATGGATAAAATATTTGATGTAATGACGGGTCTGCCGACAATGTTCGCTTCAACTATCGGCATTCCAAATCCTTCGTAAGTTGAGGCAAAAAACAGTATGTCGCAATCTTTATACTTTTCGAACACCTCCTCATCGGTGAGATTAATGTAATTATGATATTCAATTTTGCTTTCTGCCAGCAGCCGCTTATCATTTTCATCTAATACGCCAATTATCATCAGTTTGCAGCTTAATCCTTTAACCGCTTTAATTAGTCCCGGTAAATTTTTATTATGTGCAGTGCCTATGTGAAGTATAACCGGTTTTTCTTTGTTGAATTTTTTATCTGCTCTTCTGAATACAGGCGAGACGGAAACGTGGATTACTTTAATTTTATCAGGGTTGCAGCATACATATTTTAAAATTTCTGATTTGGTAGCTTCGGAAATTGCAACAATGTATTTCGCACTTTTAACCGGTAAAGTAAACCAGAAATATTTATAAATTTTATTAGCCAATCCATCAGTGCTGTCAAGCAAGCCGCAATCATGTATTGTAACGATTGTTTTGTCTTTATTAAAGAATAAATTCAGGTAGTTAACATCACCGGTAACGTGGTTAATATCTCCCTGTTTAAATGCAGCGTAAAGACAATTAAACAGTCGTCTGAAAATTCTATTGCTGAGAAAAGGAAGCTCAACATATTCAATGTTTATTTTATCCTTAAGTTCATTTCGTACATTAGCATAAAATCCTTCAATGCTGTAATTACAGGCTTGTCTCCTCCTTCTGTGAAAATGCACTACTTTCATAATTCTGAATCAAGTTTACTGCTTATCATTTCAGCAATTACCTCTTTCATTTTTTTTGTGCGGTCCAGTTAAAAACATCTTTGGCTTTTGACGGGTCAGCTTTGCTTACCGCCAAATCTGCAGGTCTGACTAATCTGCCGTCTATTTTAGTGTGCTTTTCCCAATTCATCCCAAGCTGGTTGAAAGCTTCCTTTACAAATTCACTCAGGCTGCGGCTTTCGCCGGTTGCTATTAAAAAATCGTCAGCTTTGTTTTGCTGCATCATCAGATAAATTGCTTCGACATATTCAGGCGCCCAGCCCCAGTCTCTCACAACTTCAATATTGCCAAGCGTTAAAGTTTCTTTGCTTCCTTTTGATATCCGTACAGCAGCCGAAATAATCTTCTGTGTTACAAATCTTTCAGGACGAAGAGGTGAATCGTGATTAAAAAGTATTCCATTGCATGCAAAGATGTTATATGCTTCCCTGTAGTTTGAAACTATATAATGAGCAGCGGCTTTTGCCGCTGCATACGGACTCCGTGGATTGAAGGGGGTTAATTCGGTTGCCGGTTGATTTGTGTTGCCAAAACACTCGCTTGAGCTTGCATTGTACAACTTTATTACTGGATTATGAAAGCGTATCGCTTCAAGCAGGTTCAAAGTTCCTACGTTAATGCTTTCAAATGTTTCAACCGGCTGTTCGAAAGATAAACCAACTGAAGTCTGTCCTGCAAGGTTATAGATTTCGTCAGGTTTTGAATTTTTGATGGTCTGCAGCACGCTGCGAAAGTCTGTCAGCGATGTTGAAAAGAACTTTATTTTATCTTTAATGCCCAGCTTAACCAGATTTGAAAAAGTATTTATCTGTGCATCTCTTGATGTGCCGCTTACTTCGTATCCTTTATCGAGAAGAAGCTTTGCAAGATAAGCCCCGTCCTGTCCGGATATTCCGCAAATTAAAGCGCGTTTCATAAGTCAATTAAAAATTTTAAGTGATAAATAAAGTAAAAGCCTTGGCAAAAAATTATCAACAAAATCAATATAACCTTCCTCAAAATGTTTTCCGCATATCTGTCCAAAACAATTTTTTTATTTCGTCCCTACGGGACTGTCTGTCGAATTTATCTATAAATATTCAGTCAGTAGGGGCGTTCAATTGAACGCCCCTACTTTACCTAGTGGATCAAATCCCG
>JBBIGV010000111.1:0-5120 GCA_037447335.1 Ignavibacteria bacterium
AATAGGGTTTCGGAGAGAGAAGGAAGAATAATCATGCCCAGAACAAACGAGGCGACATCAACGGATTTAAAGGTAAATGAGAGGTTACAACAGATTGGCTGGAAGCGGGGAGATGCGCTATTTCATCAGCGCAATGAGTTATAATTATTCTATTGAATAAAATAAGGGGGTATTGAAATAGCTAAGGAGAAAAAATAGAAAATAGAGAGGTGAAAATGACCATAGAAAAAAGCATTGAAAAGGACATTGAACAGCTTCATAAAAATGATGCAAAAAAATGGTTTCAAAAACTCATTCAAAAAGGCCAATATGTTGGTGAACTATATTCTATCAACTACGAGACGGCAAAAATTCAAATACACGATTCCGAAAGACAAAGAGTAGGTGGGATTCCAAGCCTGAGTTTCCTCATTGCGACACGAGTTGATCCTGACTCTGACAGTATTGATTTCAAAACTGAAGATGCTGCTTTCATATTATTAAGAGTGATGGATGCGGCGCAATTGCCGAACAGCGCAGAAGCGGAAAGAATAAGAGTTGAAACGGCTCAGAGAGTAAGCGGGGAGACGGATAAACATTGGGACGGCGAGGGAATAATGGACACTAAAACCCGTGTATATTTAGGATACGCCGGAGTTGAATGTAGAATCATTGGAACATTTTATCTTGAAGCCCCCCCAGAAGATAAAAATCCCAAAGGCCATCTTTTTCTAAAGTTTGGAAGTGATATTTCAAACTATTATCCGAATCGAGGGCTAAAGGTTTACAAACCAAACAGCACAGCTCTTGAAGAAATCGTAAATTATACTGATCCAAGCAACTTGCAAGAGCATATCGAAAATTACGGAACTGCTGAAAAGGTTAAGCTCGGCTATATTAGGTATGCATCAACAAATAGAAAATACCAACAAATAGATGATGTGCCAATTTTCATCTATCCTGCAGATTTGCTTTCTCAGAAATCTGCACTGTTTGGTATGACACGTACGGGCAAATCAAACACAACAAAAATTATAGCTAAATCAGTGTATGAACTTCGGTATCCAACAACGCCGGGTGACAAATCGTTGCGTATTGGGCAAATAATTTTTGACCCCAACGGTGAATACGCAAATGAGAATGCACAGGATAAAGACGGGAATAATAATCCGAATGCATTAAAAAACATTTGGAAAATTAACTCGAATGCACAAAAAGAAAATGAAGTTATTACATACGGAATTACGAGACATCCGAACGATCCAGACAGAAGGCTCATGCTTTTGAATTTCTATGGAGATGATAACCTGCAAATAGGTAAGGAGATTATCGACAGCATTCTTGCGGAGGATGGAACGACATATATTAAAAATTTTCTTCAAGTGAGCTTTGAGCCTCCTGATCCAAGCGATAGGAGTGCTTTGACAAGGTATAACCGACGAGTATTAGCCTATAGGTCAGTGCTGGCCAGAGCAGATTTTACGGTACCAAACAATCTGCGAGCAAGTACAAGAGGATTATTTAATGCTGACTTACTTAGTGCCATGCAAAATAGCACAAGCGATAATGCTCCCGAATATCAGGCTGCTGCACAAATATTTCGTAAGTCTAATCCTACATGGGATCAACTCGGTAATGCGTTTGAAGCATTGGATAAATTCATGCGTGATAGGACTAGTGGTTATCAAGCATTTGAAACTAACTATGTAAATAGACCCAACGGCTCAGGTGACAGGTGGGCAGATGAAGATATTAAAAAAATAATTGGAATTTTTCAATATCCTAATGGTACAAGAAAAATTGGTAAAGCAGCTGAACAACATAGTCCAGACACACGTCAGGATTACGCCGCGGATATTTATAACCATTTAGTTGATGGGAAATTAGTGATCATTGATCAATCGAGTGGGGAGCCCGAACTGAATAAGTCATCTGCCAAGAGGATTATGACAATGATTTTTAAAGAAAACCAGCGGCGTTTTATTCAGGGAGCAATAGATATTCCTGAAAGCTTAGTTTACATAGAAGAAGCTCATAATATTTTGCCTGCAGGTAGCGATCTTGACCTTAGTGATATCTGGGTGAGGACAGCAAAAGAAGGCGCCAAATATCGTATAGGTATGGTATACGCTACACAAGAAGTCAGTAGCATCCAGAAAAATATCCTAAGAAATACTGCGAACTGGTTCATTGCTCATCTGAACAATACCGATGAAACTAAAGAGCTGTGTAAGTATTATGACTTTGCCGATTTTGAACTTTCAATCAGAAGGGCACAGGATAAGGGATTCTTGAGAGTTAAAACATTGAGTAACCCCTTTGTTATTCCTGTCCAAATCGATAAATTTGATGTCGCTACTTAAACGGTATAATTATGGGATTTGAAAACGAATTTGCTTGTTATGAGCCATTACGAAGAATTTTGGATAGTCCCAAGGTCAAGGCCCTTCATGATCGTTTACGAATAAGGAAGAGGGAAGAACAGGAAGACTACAAGGAATTTGAGAGCAATATAATCAAAAAAACAGATATTCCTAAAAGCGATTTTCTTCCAGACTACGTAATTTCAATCGATGGTAGCTATCAGGCGGCAAAGGCGGAAAATGGATACCCAGGAGCAGAGTTTGGGTATGTAACTGTCGCGGCAGTTCTTGTCAAGTTGGATTTAGTCCGCCAATTTGCTAAACACGAATTTATAGACCCCAAAAAATTCAGAGAAACGGAAAAAGCATCAACCATCGAAAGTGTTATTCCAGGGAGCAATATTATCATTGAAGGAGAACTATCCGCTAAGGCTTCTATGCGCAAAGCGCTTTTTGAGGAACTGCAATGCAATGTTATTTTTTCCGATGGGGAGACATTGTTAGACACATATGAAGCTCTTTTAAGCATTAAACTTGATAGAGATAAAAAAGAAGGCAATACGAGAAAACCCAGAAGTCCTATCGATGGCATTGATAAAGAAATGACAGTTGACTTTGGAGAATTTAAATGTCCGCATACAGGGCAATCGCTTTACTCAGTCGATGCAATGAGGCTACATGAGCTTTTAAATACTGGTGGCACAAGCGGAGAAATGTACGGTCAGATAATGAGCATGTTAGAGAAGCTTTGGTTAGTTCACATATTAAGGGCATTTGAAAAGAAAGGATGGCTTCCGATTTTACAGCGTGTTGCGTTTATAGTGGATGGGCCGTTAGCTTGCTTTAGCACATGGTCTTGGCTTAACAAGCCGATTATTTCAGAATTAAGTAGGATTAATGAACTTCAAAAGAAGATAAGCGGGAAAGATCTTCTTATTATCGGCATCGAAAAATCAGGAACATTTTATAACCACTTTGATGAGGTTGACACTACAGTTGAAGGTGCTTCTGACAAATTTCCAAATCAGGCATCTTTTCTTTTGACCGATGGATATATTAAAAGAAATATTATCTTCTCCGAAGGCAGCAAACATCAATATGGAGAAGACATATATTTCGGCAGAAAGCTATTTTATAAAACAAAAACAGGTTATAAAGTCGTTCCTGTAATTGCAACTTTTGATGACTGTCAGCGGGATTTGAGTACAGCAAAGCCTGATCAGTTCCCGCGTTTAGCTGACTTAATGAATCTTTTAGACGAATTAGTGTCAAGCCGTTATCCAAATTCTGTATCACCGTTGGTTTCAGCACATGCCGAAGCAGCAATTCCTCTAAATTTAGGCAAAAGAATTTTTGAGGACATCGCAAGAGAAATCAGAGAGAAGTCTGTTTAAACATGATAAAAACTCTTGACATAGTTAAAGGTTTTAAGACTCCGGAATCCAGATGGGCGCGATTCGGCCCTTACTATGCCATGTTCCCATTGGATTTCGCTTTTGAAGTAGTAGAAAAATACTCCAGGAAAGGTGATTTCATTATTGATCCTTTTTCAGGAAGGGGTTCAAGTATTTATGCAGGTGGAGTGCTCGGCAGACAAAGTTTAGGTATTGAGATTAACCCTGTAGGTTGGCTCTATGGTTCAGTAAAATTAAGACCCGCAGATAAAGAACTGGTCATTAATCGTCTTGAGGACATATATTCGAGGCGCAATTATTATAAAAAAGCCAGCGAATCAATGCCTGTGTTTTATAAGATGTGTTACTGCGATGAAGTATTGAGATTTCTTCTTGCTGCCCGGAAACATCTTGACTGGCAAAACGATAACGTTGATGCAACTTTAATGTCGATACTTTTAGTTTATTTACACGGGAAGCTTGGTGAGGGTCTTTCAAATCAAATGCGAATGACTAAGGCAATGGGAATCAACTATTCTACAAATTGGTGGAAGAAACATAATATGATTAATCCTCCTAAAATTAACCCTTTAGAATTTGTATTAAGAAAAATTGAGTGGAGATATGAAAAAGGGACTCCTAATGTACAAGAAAGTCATGTAATTTTTGGAGATAGCACAATTGAACTGGAACAAATTGTTCAAAAAGCTAAAAAGGCAGGCATAAAATTTTCATTGTTATTTACCTCACCACCTTATTGCTCCGTTACAGACTACCATGCTGATCAATGGTTAAGACTTTGGCTTTTGGGTGGGCCACAAAGCCCCAAACCTTTGCAAGAACAATACAAAAGACGCTTCGTTTCTAAAGAAGACTATTACAATTTATTAGACACGGTGTTTGGCAATTGTGCTTATATAATGGACCAAAAGAGCACAGTTTATGTACGTACAGATGCTCGAGAATTTACACTCAATTCAACATTCAAGATATTAATGAAACATTTTCCGAAACACATTGTTAAAATTGAGTCCAGACCATTCAAGAATAAAACGCAGACGGAAATTTGTGGAAATAAAACAAAGAATGTAGGAGAAGTAGACATAATTCTGACAAAAAAATGATGTTATAGGAAACATCATGAGTTAGTGTGGGAGTTAGATGCCAAATTTGACATTTAGAGATCAAGCAAGGAAAGGAGATAAACGGGACGGTTCTCTTTATGTGTGATTATAACCTATGGGGCAGACATTAAAAACCATTCTACTCCTGCGGGAATTTGAAATATGATTGGAAAAAGTAACTTAATAAAAAGATTATTTCAGAAGAGCGGGGAGTTGGAAAAACTATGCCTTTAAAATCACTTGAATAGCAAAGCATGGAG
>JBBIGV010000112.1:0-4933 GCA_037447335.1 Ignavibacteria bacterium
ATACCGGATGCCGGATACCGGATGCCGGATGCCGGGTGCCAGCCAAGGTTGTTGAGTTCGGTGTCTGTAAACAATCCGCGCAGCAACCTGTATTCAGCGTTGGGTGCATCGGGATTATTGAAATACTCAATTGCTTTTGCAGGAAGTTTTCCATTTAAAAGAAAACCCGCCGCTCTCATAATTGGTTTTGCAAACGGCAGTGATTTTATCCTCTGATATTTCGGGATGTTAACAAATGATGGATAACCGCCGAAAAGTTCATCGCCGCCAACACCTGATAAAACAACTTTCAGTCCCAATGATGCCGCAGCCTTTGAGATAAAGTAAGTATTTATTCCGTCAATTGTCGGTTGATCCATTGACTCAATAATTTTATCAAAGTCATTTATAAGTTCATCTTCCTGCAGCCTGTATTCATAATGATCTGTATTATATTTTTTTGCCGCCGCAGTTGAAAAAGCGGATTCATCAAGCTGATGACCGGGAAAAGTAACAGAGATGGTTTTTATTTTCTCCTG
Organism: Ignavibacteria bacterium; assembly: GCA_037447335.1. Taxonomy (GTDB): domain Bacteria; phylum Bacteroidota; class Ignavibacteria; order Ignavibacteriales; family Ignavibacteriaceae; genus JBBIGV01. The sequence continues at coordinate 519 of JBBIGV010000112.1, forward strand.
TCCTGCCTGCCGCATCAAAGAAACAATTGCAGTAGAGTCAATTCCGCCCGACAGGAAAGCGCCTACCTCAACATCGGCAACCATATGAGCTTTGATAGAATCGAGCAGGGAGGTGCGGATATAATCAGGGGGTTGGATGATCCGTCTTCGCTTCATTTCGCCGGGATTCGTTGAATTATTGTTGAGTAAATCAAAGAACGACCAGTAATTGTTAATTGATAATTGATCATTGTTAATTATAAGCCAGTGCCCGGGCAGCAGAGCTTTCGTTTCTTCGTAGATTGTCAAAGGTGCTGGTACGGAACCAGTTCTCAGGAAAGCATCCATTCCTTCCATCGAAAGAGTCAATCCGTTTTTGTAATGTTTAATAGCTTTCAATTCGGAAGAAAAGATGAATTCCTTTTCATTATGAAGATAATAGAGCGGCTTGATTCCAAACCGGTCGCGTGCTGCAAAAAGTTTTTTCTCTTTGTCATCCCATATCGCAAATGCAAACATACCGCGAAGTTTGTTCAGGCATTCCGGTCCTTCAATTGCAAAAAGTTTAATAATAACTTCTGTGTCGCTTGAGCTACGAAGATCCTGGATACCGGATACCTGATTCCGGATATCATTATAGTTGTAAATTTCCCCATTGAAAACAATCGTAAACCTTCCCTGCCTAGCCGGCTGGCAGGCGTCTTCAGTAGTCATCGGCTGATGAGCGGCATCGGAAAGGTCTATAATCGACAGACGTCTGTGAGCTAAAGCAACAGATGATTGGTTTGATCCGGCATCGCCTTTGCCTGCATTGCTGAAATAAATACCGCAGTCATCAGGTCCGCGATGAGCGAGTACATCCCTTGCTGATAAGACTTTCTCTTTATCAACAGGTTGTCCGTTAAAATTTATTACACCGAATATTCCGCACATGTAAATGCAATGATTGATTGATTGATGGAGTGCTGAACAAAGCGCCGGATTGAATGATTGATTGGTTGATTGGGCTATTTATTTGGTTCGTATTTTTCAATGATTTCTCTAAGTATATATTCATCTCTCCGATCAGCATTACTTTTCCCAAAGGGATGGATTCCCATTAATTGCTGAAACTGAGATTTATTGTAGTTAATAACTCACGTTAAACAAGATAGAGAGATGGCATCTTTTATTAAGAAGGAGAATATGTAATCTTCAACCCGAGCTTTAATTTTAAATGGGGCTGAATTTCAATTGCTGATTTTTATTTTTACAGGAACTTAGAATTCAAATGCTCTCGGCCAACCCTCAGGTTTTCGAAACCTTCGATCAATATTTTTATTCCTATTTAAAATATCTTCTCCCAAAGGGAGGGATCCCCAATCCATAGTGCAATCATATTAAATTAAAAATACTACCAATCATTCATCCATTCATTCATCCATTCATTCATCCATTCATCCATTCAATCCCGCCTATGTTAAGTCTTCGGCGGGTTGGCATTCATTGCAGGATTGATGGGGAATAACGGGATGATTGACCCGCTATCATCTTTGCTGCTGCTGTACCAACATAAAAGTAAAAAAGCGGCAATTGAACACTGCCCGGACCAACCCACCATGCTTCAAATTGTGCATGAAAAATGAATGCTGATAATGAAGCGATGAGTAGTGAAGCGGCAAGGAAGTCCGGATGCCGCCTGCCCCTTTGGGAGATACCGCTTGCCCCTTTGGGGGATACCGCTTGCCCCTTTTTGGGATGCCGGATGCCGGATGCCGGATGCCGGATACCGGATACCGGATTTATAATTGCAGAGACCCCACCGGTTTTAATATTTCTGATTGATCTTGCCAGGAGAATTAAGAAATACATTAATGGTAAGATGAAGAGCATTCCCCCCACAATGCCTGTCTCTTCGATCAATGCGAGCGTTGAGTTGCCTTTTTCGCGCACGTATCTTTCACCCTGGTAATGACTGCCGGCGCCTTTTGAGAAAATTTCAGGATGGCTGACGCCGTATCCGAGTCCGGTTAATCCGCCTTCCTTTGCAGCTTCAATTGATGGCAGCCAGAGTATCATTCTGTTGCCCAATACATCAGCGTAACCTTTATGCAGGAAATCTTCAGCCGCAGTTGTAACCGGTTTAATTAACAAGGTGATAGTTGTTAAAAAAATCAAAGCTGATAAAAGTAAAAATGCCGCCTTCAGCTTTTTTTCCGAATAAATTAAAATGAATATCAAAACCATGATGCATAGTGAAAGCAGGCTTGTTCTGGAATGTGTTAAGATCAATATCAGAATATTTAAAGATAAGAGAATCCATAAAGACAGCTTTGCATAAGAAAATTTTTTCAGACTAAATGGTTTTTCGAGTCTCATAATATTCAATAAAATAACCGGTATGGTAAGAAGCAAAAGACTTGCAAGTGTATTCTGGTGCACCGAAAATCCCATAAAGCCTCTTTCATTTCCGCCTGTCCATGCTTCGGCGGGAATACCGGTTATAAGTGAGATTACAGACAAAGCAATCATTAAAACATTTGCAGGCAGAAAATAATTAATGGGAAATTTTTCACTTACAGATGTATATAAATAACCGGCATAAAATGTCCCGCTGACTATCACTAAGAAAAAAACACTTCTTTCAAAACTAAGCGCCGGATAGTAAGACCACAAAGATGTAATTAATGCCCATAAAGGAAACAGCGATATTAAAATGAAAAAGCGAAAATTGTCTTTATCAATTTTCAGGTTTTTCAGTGCAATCACTGCTGTAACCACAAGAAGAGGAATAAGAGCGTAATACAGGGAATCGAAATGTTCAAATGCTCTGCTGATAACGGCAATCACTGCTGCAGCCGCAAGCAGCTTTATGATATTAACTGCATCAATTTTATTTGCGGAGATAATTTTCAATTTAATACGTTTCACTCAGTTTTAGTTTTGCCGGTATTGCCGTTCCTGAAGATCACATAAGACTTAATAATCAGAAGCGAAAAGATGAATATCCATATTGTAATGAGAAGTGTCCTGTAATCTTGAATCGGATTTTGATAGAATATATAGAAAGCTGCGGCAGTAAAAATCAGAATGAATACGGCAAAAGCCGCCGCTGTTATGCTTTGTTTTTGTATTTCGCTGTAGCGGAAAAGATATCCGTTCACCGGAAAGTGAAAAAGCACATAAGCTGCATAGCCGGATACCATGAAAAAGAAAACGGGTTTAAGAAGCTCTGCATCAACCGAGCGGGGAAGCAATGAAGGAATAAAAATTATTACCGCTGATAGAATGCCGACATAAATAAGCAATATTATACCAAGCGCCAGCAGCGCTTTTTTAAAAGTGTAAACGGAATTTTTATTACCGGAAGAGTATATCATCTTTTCTATCACATTACCCACGTAAAACAGCGGTGCGCTTATTGCCCACGCAAATGTATAAGAGTTTGCAGTTGCAACGGGAAAGTGATGATTGATCACATACTTATCAACAATAAGCGCTGCGGGAACCGCCGCATTAATTATGAATGCCGAAATGCCCGTCTTATAAAGATCTCTTAATGTTCCTTCAGGCATTGCTTCAGATGAATTAAAAAATTTTATTCCGGCAAGCATCCAGAAAAATGTAACAAATGGAAAAATCGTATAAAGATCAAATTGAAAAATCTTGACTGCCGGAATAAGTGATATGTGGAACAGGGCATAAAAAATCTGCATCATAGAGTAGGCAGTATAAATACCGGAAAACAGCAGCCGGAAAAAGTAAATGCCTCCGATGCATGCAAAAATACTATAGCATATTACAGATATTGAATGAAATGTACTATCGAACGGCGGCGATATTATATAGATAACAAGAAATGTGATGCCTATGTTCAGTATTACGGAAGCTATCATTGTTCTTGCTGAAATATTCATCCTTGCCAGCACGTACCTGAACCCAAGTGTGCCGAACAATATCAGCAGTGATGCTGTATAGTACGCCTTATTGAATAAATTATATTCTGCTTCATTCAGGAAATATGCTAATATCAGCAGAGCAGATTTACCCGAGAAAACCGAAGCGGTAAGGAATATGAATTTATCTAATCTGAAAAACGACAATTAATTCTAAAATTATTTTTGAATAGTTTATAGTTTCAGGGACACGACCTTGAGCACCGGGAGGCTGACCAAAAAGTAAATTTTGCAAACAACTCTGAATTTATATGTCTGATTTCAGATTAAATTCAAATTCATCGTAGCACAGATTAGTAATCTGTGCTACATTTTGGTCAGCCTCATGTCCGGGCACAGCTTCGCCGGGTCAGTCACATTATGCGGCTGATATCCGGCTGCAAACCAGGGTGGCATGCCGTCAAACAAAAATGAATAATTGATGTCCGAAGGGCTCTATTCAAAGGCTGATTGATTCGTATTTCAATCATCCATTCACCCATTCACCCATTCACCCATTCA
>JBBIGV010000113.1:0-4882 GCA_037447335.1 Ignavibacteria bacterium
ATAATTTATCTGAGCCACAAGATCTTCATCTTTTCTTATAATATGATCATAATAATCTTTTTGCCATTTTATTTCCGGTCTGTTTTTATACAGCCAGAAGCCCGATTTTTGTTTAAATGAATCAATGCATCTTTTGAGATCAGAATTATCATCTTTACCTGATAAAAGTAAATGAGAATGATCAGGCATAAACAAATATACATGAGAATCACAATTAAATTTGTTTAGCATTTCAATTAAAATTGATTTGAAGATTTTAAATGTTTGATGCTGCTTGAATAATTCCTTTCTCTCCTTAACACATAATGTAAAAGCTGCTATTATCTCTCCACGATAAGCTTTAGCAACAAGCCGATGTTTCTTTTCACGAATTATCCGCTTCATATAGTTTCTTAATTGATGTAGCCGCAGACTTTACGTCTGCGGTTTTTAGCTTTGCCTCAGGCGTAAAGCCTGAGGCTACTTATAAAAGCCTCTTCAAATCTTCAATAGTATTTCCCACTTTCATAAGAATATTGTTCAATGTTCCCTTTTTAAGTTCTGAATGATTCGGAACGATAACGCTTTTATTTTTCAGATAAATCGTGTATGAAGATGTGACTCCCCCGCTGATGATCAACATAATATCCGATTCTACACAGAGCTATCAATACTTATTTACCAGAGAAAGTTTTACTCAAATCACAACCTCTAATTCGCGATAGCTAAGATTTGGTATTGTTTTTATCTGGTTTAACTTTTCCAAACCTTCCAAATAACATAAAATCGCTTCTTTAGCATTTAACATTGCTTCTTCTTCGGTTTCTGCCTGAGTAAAGCAGCCATCCAAAGCAGGTACCGTTACATTAAATCCACCTTCTTCAGCTTTTTCTAATACTATATTGAATTTCATAAAACTCCTTTTTGGTTTATTTTAAAATACTTTAAGAAAATTAGCGTTTCAAGGGATGGAATATTCAAACTTTTGAATTTGTCCATTCTTAACCAGATCAAGTTCAATCTCATTATACTTTGACAAATCAAGTTTTAGAGCTTCAGCTAATGAGGTTAAAGATTTAGAAAAATCTGATAATCTTCCTAAGAATACTTTGGATCGTTCCATACCTCTATTTCCTGCAACGCAATTTTTTTAAATTTTTCACCTACTAATGTAAAATCCACAATATCAACTCTATATGGTATTTCAGATTCTTCAATTTTGTTAATAATTTTATAATAGGCATTTCCAATTGGTTTATTTCCTTGCACACCAATATCAACGTCCGAATAACGATTGAATTTTTTTGTTGCTCTCGATCCGAAAAGAAAAATCTTATATTCCTTTAAATCAATAATTGAAAATATTATTTCTTTAATCTGAGCAAGATATTTTTGATTATAACTATTTATTGAAGACTAATTTATTTGTAAACAGATTATCCAACATTTACCAGCAACAAACTACAACTTCACTTCCACAAGTTGCAACACCTCTGCAAGTTTTTTCTGTGCTTTCTTCTTCAACTCTGCACAGGTTTTTTTCATTTCATCATTAAATTTTTCATCCTTAATATCTTTCAAATTGATCAGCACATTATATATTCCGCCGAGCACACCGGTGTATGCACTCTGAGCACCAACTCCGCCATCAGTAATTGAATTTGGATTACCATACCTTGCAACCGTTTCTGCAATTTCGATTGCTTCATAGCTTAATAATGCAGTGTTAAGTGGTACACGGACAGCTTGTTTTAAGCCATTTTGCATTGCTTCTTCGCGGACTTTTTTCTCTTCAGCAGATTTATTGGGTAATCTTCTTGCAGCCATATAATCGTTAAATGCATTTGTATCATCATCAACAGCTTTTACCAGAGTGTTTTTAATTTCCTGGCATTTATCTGCCGCATCATTAAGAATTTTATCTGTCTCAGGATCGCTCCCTCTTTTATTAGCCGTAAGATTACTTACCATCGAAGCTAACGCAGCACCCAGTGCACCTGCTATTGCAGCAATTGAACCTCCTCCCGGTGCCGGCGTTTCTCTAGATACTTCATCCACAAAATCTGTCAGTTTCATCTCAACCAGTGCATTCTCCGGATTTTTTGGAAGTCCCAATACTCTTTCTTCAATCCTGAATGGAGAAACATCATTTAACCCAAGCGATTGAACTGCCGTATTAAGAATATCGCGAACAGGAACCCCGGTTGAACGATGCTGCTTTCTCAAATAGTATTTGCCGGTTTCAAGTAAAGCCGGATATGGAACCATACCTACTATTTCACTGCCGGTTACACGCAATCCTCTTTCAGCGGCAAGCTTTTCTGTTTCATCAAATACGTGATGCATTGATGTGACTTTGTAATTAGTAAGGTTAATCGATATCTGTGCACGCTCATATTTATCAACCATCCAGCCGATTGCTTTACAATGTTTGAACTTTCCCGGTATCTTAACAGACTGCCCTTCGGGATTCCGGGCATCAATACCGTTAAGCTCCAGAAGCTCAACGAGATCATATCCATGAATTTCTTTACAATGCTTTATTGTTTCATCAATGGTCTTCCCGATAAAATCATCAAGACCGCAAGGGTATGAACCTTTTTCATACTTAAGGATCTCTTCACTCTTAAAGTAGAATGGTCCATCAGTTTCTTTTCGTGCCGATCTTCCTTTCTCTCTTAATTCGAAAGCAATGTCGGTTGCATACTTTGATTCGCGTGTATTGAGATTAATATTATAAGCGATAAGAAATTCCCTTACACCAATTACTGTTGCGCCTGCTTTTGCATTGAACTTTGCAGGACCGTAATCGGGTTTCCATTCAGGCTTCTTTAATTTTTCTTCGAGCGCTTCATATTCACCCTGTCTTATTTTGGCAAGGTTTTCCCTCTCCGGTTTTACTGCAGATTTTTCATAAAGATAAACCGGAATACCAAGTTCATCACCAACTCTTTTTGCAACTTCCTTTGAAATCTCAATACACTCTTCAGTTGTTATTCCGCTTACCGGAACAAAAGGACAAACATCTGTAGCGCCCATTCTTGGATGCGAGCCTTTATGTTTGCTCATATCAATTAGTTCCGCTGCCTTTTTTATTAAGTTGAAGGCTGCTTCTTTAACACCTTTCACATTTCCGATAAAAGTTACAACGGTGCGGTTCATATCGTAGCCCGGATCAACATCAAGAAGTTTTACGCCTTCAGCTTTTTCTATTTCATTGGTTATTTGCTTAATAATTTCCGAACGCTGACCTTCTGAAAAGTTCGGGACACATTCAATTAAAACATCTGACATAATTAACTCTTTTTATTTTCTGTAATAAGTATGAAAATTTGAGTAGAAAACTTAAAGGTATTATTGCAGAGAGGCAAGAAAATGAGAAGTGAATGCACTTAAAATTACTTGCCGGACTTGCCCAAATGTTCGATTCCGGTGTGAAAATCCGGCATGTAAGAAATATTTTCAGCTTATTTAATCAGCATAAGCTTTCTGGTCTGAACGAAACCATCTGCCTGTAACCGATAGAAATAAACTCCGCTTGATAATCCAACTGCGGCGGAGGATGCATTAAACTCAACTTCATAACTACCGGCAGGTTTGTATTCATCAACAAGCGTTACTACCTCTTTACCAAGGACATCAAAGACTTTAAGGACTTGATGACTGCCGACTTGTGACTGCCAACTTATCTTTGTTGTAGGGTTGAATGGATTTGGATAGTTTTGGAATAATTCAAAAAAAACAGGAATTTGATTTTCATTAACTACATCTGTAACAAGTCCTAATTGTCCATTTTTATTAATTTGTTGAGCATATATATTCCTGTCAGAACTGCTTAACCTCTCATCTCCCCAGGTAAAGACAACATCATCCATGCCGATAAGCAGCAATTGAGAAAAACTCTTATATCCGGGTGCATTACTTATTGCAATTCCATTAGTAGCCCATTGGATACTTCCGTCTGCATCTATGCGTTGAGCATAAATATGCCTGTTATTTCCTCCGGATCGTTCATCTTCCCAGGAAATGATCGCACCGCCATTCCCGTCGGAAATTATTCTTTGCCAATCCTGATTATTTGGAGCATCGCAAATAGGAATTCCGTTATTACTCCAGAGGATCGAACCTGTTGGTCCGATTCGTTGTGCATAAATATCACGATTGTTACTACCATTTCGTGTATCATCCCAAACGATTATGGCACCACCACCTGCTTGAACAAGTATTTGAGGAGCTTTTTGATTACCCGGTCCAATAGCTATGGGCACACCATTACTTGCCCACAGTAAAGTACCATTAGAATTAACCCTTTGAGCATAAACATCACTTGTCAAGGGTAAACTAACTGTGTCGCGATCATCGGTCCAGGCAATAATAGCTCCGCCGCTTCCATCCGGAGCTATAGATGCAATTTGCTGACGTCTGTAAATAGCACAAACAGGAAGTCCGAATTCTGACCACATCAGGTTACCATCCCCGGTAATTCGCTGTGCATAAACGTCATTTTCATTTACACCTGTGCGATTATCGATCCACATTACTATTGCCCCGCCTGAGCCATCCGCAATGATTTGGGGATCTCTTTGATTTGTACTGCCCGGACAAAGCGGAACGCCGTTAGATGTCCATTGCACAATACCATTGGAGTTTACACGCTGCGCGTAAACTTTATGCCCTGCTTGTGTATCCTGCCAAGTAATGATCGCACCACCTGTCCCATCAGCAACAATCATAGGATTTCGTTGAGCTCCAACCGAAGTACAAATTGGAACTCCATCAGCTGCCCATTGAGCAATTCCGCTTGAATTGATTCGCTGTGCATAAATGTCATGGACTAAACCGTTCCGTAGATCTTCCCAGACAATTATTGCGCCGCCGCTGCCATCAGAAACAATTTGAGGAC
>JBBIGV010000114.1:0-4737 GCA_037447335.1 Ignavibacteria bacterium
GTGTTAAGCACGCCGCCAGCGTTCGTCCTGAGCCAGGATCAAACTCTCCGTTGTAGAGTTTGTAATTTTGTGTAATCTCTGGCGTCGAAACGTATTATTGAAACCGTTTAACTGACTTGTTAAACGCACTCACTCTTTCAAAGAACTTTTATAAACCTTCTAAAAGAAGGGCATTAAATTTAATTTCTGCACCGGCTAATGTCAAGTATTAAACATTCAATTCGTTAACTCATTCGCCGGTATAACTAAGCTGTAAAATCAATTCTGAATTAGCTTTGCAAATATACACGAATATATTTAGGAGTCAAGAAAATTACTATTTTTTATTTTCTGATTTCATATTCCTTCTTTATGATTACTTATTTCGAAAGCTGAACCAGCAAAAGAATAATAGTTGCGATGCTTCCAACAATACCTAGGTATTCCCCGGCGAGTTTCACGTAATATTGAAATGACCTGGAGGGAACTCGTGGTGCAAAAAGATAATCTCCTTCTTCAATTAAGACCTCCTGCTTTTTAGCATCTATCCATTCACGTGTTGCTGCCTTAATAACCATTACATCGCCATCAGCATAATCGCCAAGTCCGCCTGCTTTATCTATATAGTATTCGAAATTTGCACCAGGTATGTAATTAATATGTCCCGACTTTTTAACCTGTCCAAAAACAAATATGCTGTTAACTTTTTGCGGAATGATAACTACATCACCATTTCTTACTATATAATTGGAGGATTCGGAACCATCTTCATACAAATCCGACAAATCAATGGGTCCGGTTTGCAGAAATACTCTTAGCTGGTTTTCCATAAAAAAATACGAGGAGTCTTCTTCATTTACATTGGACATCCTGTACATTAACCTTGATTCAAACTGGCTTAACGTTTCCGTAAGTTCCATTTCGAGTTGATCCGGAAATTCTTTTAGTCTAATACCGTAAATCATTTCAAGAAGCATTGATACACTTGTTCCTGTGTAAAGTTTAGCTCTTCTTAATGACGCAGATTCCCGAACGCCACCGGCTTTATCGATTACTTCTCTAAGAGTGGTATTGTTTTTTGTGATTGGGATATAACCCGGATTTAATACATCTCCGAGTACAAGAACTGAAAATCCCTTTCTCTGTGTTTCGTCAGCAAGCACCCGAATAAAGTCCCCCCGTTTCAATTGAATATTTTCATTAATACTATGCCTCTCACGATGTATGATGTATCCATCGTAACTCAATCTTGATATCTCAACCTCGGTAACATTTTCATATGCCGGATTTAATCCACCGGCAAGTTCAATGGCATCAAATAAACTGTCTCTTTCCAAATAATAAAATTGACCAGGTTTGTTAACTGCCCCATCAATCCTGAAAAAAGACCTTGTCAGGTCCGGAACCGGAAATATTAGAACGTCATCGTTTTTCAGATAAGGATTATTTATTAAATCACCGTTAATTCTGAATTTTTCAAGGTCTATTATCAGTTGTTCACCATCAGCACGATTCAGTTTAATTCCACGGAGAGTATAATTCTCAATTTCATTTCGAACACTTCTTCGGCTCTCCGGGTCAACTGCGGTGCTTAGCAGCGTTTCGCGTGCCTCATTAAAAATTCTGGTTACAAAAGCATCTGCTCTTTCAGTTACCAATGCAGGGAAAGTACCTGTTACAAGAAACGACCCTCCGATTGTTACGTTAATTGTATTTGACTCGAGCAATTTACTCAGCTTTGAATCCCTTATAGATTCAAATTGTGAATAACCATTTATAAAGAATATTAACACAAATAAGAATGTTAAATTCATTTTAGTTTCTTTCCGATTCTTAATTGATTGCATATTGTTGATGATAATACTTCTGGTAATCCCCGGAAATTATTTTTTGCCACCATTGCTTATTCGAGATATACCATTCAATTGTTAAACCTATGGCCTTTTCAAAAGAGTGTACCGGTTTCCATCCTAATTGGGTATAAATTTTTGTGGAATCAATCGCATATCTTCTGTCATGACCCGGCCGGTCTTTAACGAAATGTATAAGGTCTTCACTTTTGTTTAAGTGCTGAAGAATTAATTTAATAATCTTAATGTTTGGCATCTCTGTGCTGGCACCAATGTTGTACACTTCTCCGTTAATTCCTTTCTCAAAAACCATTTCAATTGCATTAATATGATCAATCACATATATCCAGTCACGAACATTCAGTCCATCACCATACACAGGCAGCTTTTTATCATTAAGTGAGTTTATGATCATCAGGGGGATAAGTTTTTCCGGGAATTGATATGGCCCGTAATTATTTGAACACCTTGTTATAACAACCGGCATACCATAGGTGTGATGAAATGCAATAGCCATAAGGTCTGCCGCAGCTTTGCTTGAGGAGTAAGGACTGTTTGGTGATAACGGGGTTTGCTCCGTGAACAAACCTGTTTCCCCAAGACTGCCGTATACTTCGTCTGTTGATATCTGCACAAATTTTTCAACTTCAAATCTTCTTGCAGTTTCCAGAAGGATATTTGTTCCAATTACATTTGTCCTGAAAAAAACTTCAGAACCTGAAATTGAACGGTCAACGTGTGATTCAGCAGCAAAGTTGATTACATATTTAATTTTATATTTTTCAAATATATAGTGGATGAGTTCATGATTGGTAATATCGCCCTTTATGAAGTTATAATGATTTTTATTTTCTGAGTTCGCAAGATTTTCAAGATTGCCTGCATACGTGAGTTTATCCAGATTTACAACAAAATAGTCATCACGTTTTTTAAGCATTTCATTTATAAAATTAGCCCCAATAAAACCAGCTCCGCCGGTAACAAGAATATTTTTCATTTAAAGTCCTAGAAAGAGAAAAATCCTATAAAAATACCTGTTTGAATAAAAAAGCTTTTTGCAGTAAGCGAGGAAGGTACATTTTTCAACTTCTGATCATTTTCAATTGTCCATTCCTCACCAAAAGATAATAAATATCCTGCCCCAATTCTAAATACGAAAAATCTGTAAAACGGAATATCAATATTAAGAATTGGAGAGAATAACCAAAAATCATTCGATAGAGTTCGACTGATGTTTGATGTGTTAGATGGCAATTCATTCCACAAATTCTCCCATTCAAAATTACCATCGTTGTTGTAAAGTTCGATATTCATGCTTCCCCCACCAAATAAAACTCCAAGCGAAATCCCAAAATCTCTTACCCAGGGGAGTGTATACTCAATTGTTAAACCTCCGCCTCCCACAGATAAAATCGCTTCACGATTCATATTATTTAAATTAGAAGTTCTGGATGCAGAGCCTCCGAAGCCCATACCACCTAATCTTAAATTCCGAATGAGTCCAATGTAAAGGAATCCTGCCCCTCCTGATGTATAAAACCCGGATTCAGAAAAACCAGGGATATTTAACGAGCTTAATTTTCCATTTATTACATCTACTTTAGGAATCACCCAACCAGGTGTATAACCACCGCCGCCTCCAAAGGGCGCATCAAAAAATTTCGTCTCCTGGGGTAGAATCGAATTAAATGATATTAAAAATACTATTGCTGCAGTCTTAATTATTTTCATTATAATTTTATATTGATAGTAAATAAATTTACCAAAGCATTAAGAAATTCCAAAGAATCCGCACAGATTAAAATTAATGATGGGCAATTTATCATCATTCATTTAACCCTTTAAGTCAATTTTTTGAGGATAAATCAATATTTTAATGTACAATATTAATTTGAAGTGGAAATAATATGAGAAAACTTAAAATTCTTATCACAGGCGGCAGCGGGTTATTAGGACAATATCTGAACACGGTATTAGCTGAGGAGTTTGAAATCCTGACAACTTATTACACTAATGTGGGAAACTATAAATCATTTAAGTCAGCAAGGATTGATCTTACAGATTTTACCAGCATTTCTGAATTAATTGGATCATACAAACCCGATGTTGTAATTCATACCGCGGCATATTCGGCATCCGTCGCTACAAAAGAATTTCCTGCAAAGTTTGTTTATTCTGTGAACGTCAGTGCTGTAAAAAACCTTGCTGAGCTTTGTGAAAAGGTTAATGCTAAGTTAATCTATACTTCGACAGATCTCGTTTATGCCGGTAACAGAGGATCTATGCTTGCAGAGGAGGCAAAGCTCATGCCGGTTTCTCTCTATGCCGAAACAAAACTTATGGGCGAAATAAAAATCAAAGAGACATTCGATAATTATCTGATACTCAGGACTGCTCTATTATTCGGCTTGGGTTTGACTGGTGTTAAAAGACACTTTGATATGGTATATGAAAATTTAAAATCCGGTTTAACAGTCCGCTTGTTCAAAGATCAATTCAGAACTCCAATCTCACTGCAGGAAGCTGCAAGAATTATAAGAGATCTCGTTAAGAAGGATTTACGTGAAACCACTCTAAATTTTGGTGGAACTGAACGGGTTTCGCGGGTTCAATTAGGTGAGCTGCTGTGCGAAGCTGCAGGATTCGACCGGAAACTTATTGAACAGATTTTGATGATTGATGTACCGGCTGTAGCAAAAGTTGAGGATGTCTCAATGAATACGGATAAGATGCAAGCTCTAGGAATCAGACAGCATTCACTGGCTGAAATGATGTCAGAAGTTTGCGGGAAACTCAGGCTTTAATATTTAAACCCGCATCGTTCAGAATACTTGCAACATTCAATTATTAATTTTCTCCTGACTTCCGCACTTTTTTCAAGATTAATTAAAATGTTTAGAAATTATTC
>JBBIGV010000115.1:0-4361 GCA_037447335.1 Ignavibacteria bacterium
TTTATTGCTCCGAATGCATCTCAGATGGCAGGCCCATGGGATATAATATTCAGGACTAATGACTGCCTCGTTACAGCATCAACAACAAATAATGGCAGCCGTGAAGGAGATTCATCATTAAAAATACCCGTGCCATTGTTTATCAAAATTCGATTTGCACGATTTCGTTCGAGAGACGGCAGGAAAAGATCAAGATATGAATCATTATCCGCATCGCAAACTCTAATTTCTAAAACCCTAATTGGCAACTGGGGTATTCTCGCTGCAGATTCATCAGTAAAATACCCGGAACCATTATTAATGTAAAGAACCATAATCTCAGCTCCGGTAAGCAGCAAATCCAAATCCCCGTCATTGTCAACATCAAAAAATTTTGCTGCCAGTGCGGAGATCGGGCTGGTTATACCTCTTGTAACAGCCTCATCAACAAAATAACCATTGCCATCATTTATCAGAAACGAAGTCTGACCATCAGAATTAGCAATGATAAAATCAAAATCGCCATCATTATCAACATCTGCTGCATCAACATCCAGGCTGAAGTCGTTTAATTGCGGAATGCGAAAAGACTCCTCTGAAAAATTGCCTGTACAGTCATTTATATAAATCTGATTATTCTGGTATGATAAGTTAACTATAATCAGATCCGGATCACCATCATTATCAACATCACAAAACTCACCGTCCCCATGTTCAAATGATGATGCAGGCAATCGAATAGCAGTTTGATCACTAAAGACCCCGTCACCATCATTTATGTATAAATCGGTACTATTAAGAGTAATCAGAGCAACATCTACATCATTATTGCCATCCACATCGCCAGCAATTACATTTCTTCCGCTGACAGATTTTACCGGAAGCCTTGATGGAGTTTGTTCGAGCAGCACTAGCTGCCCGGGTGACGGCTTAACAGGAGTGAAGTTAATCTTATTACTTACTGTTCCTCCATTTTGCACACTGACTTTTTTTATTCCGGGTTGAAGACCAACAGGAACGACTGCAAATAATAGATTCTGATTAACATAAGACACATTTGGCGACTGGATTGGACCAAATTTAACAATAGATGTTGGAAGAAAACCGGTACCCTGGACTCTCACCATAGTGTTTGCCGTTGCTGCAACGGGAAAGACCCCGGTTAAGTGCAGTTGAGCATTGGTGGAGGTAATGAAAAACATAAACACTGCAAAGGCAGTAAATAATTTATCTCGCATAACACACCTCAAAGAAAAATTCTTTGCAATAAGACTTACCGGATAATTAAGTTAATTGCGTGCCTCGTTCCGATAGATATTTCAATGATGGAACATCGTCACGCACTGGGGGAAGCTGATGAGAAGAAATACCTGAGTATAAAAAATACAAAGTGTAAAATTCTTCCTCTCAAGGTGGAGCGAATTTCTTGATGCGCAAGTCAAATAAATATTTTCAACAAATGCAATTTGTTTCGATTGCTGAATGGACATATTTGTTTATCAGCATTCAACACCTTATTCTTTATTCATAGAAAGAAATCGACCCGGATTAAGCCGAAAAAATCAGTAAAGCAATTTCAATGAAATTTTATTTAAGGATTATTGCGAGCAACACGAAAAAAGTGAATTACTTCAGATCGAAACTGAATGCGTGAAAATATTTTATTCTCAGTTAAAAAATTTGAACTATGAAAAAATATTTTTTAGATTATATTGGAATTCAGAATTGATTTATCCCGGATGTGTCTATTATGAAATTGTTTTCTCATAAAGAGATAGCAGATTTTATCTAAGACCCTCATACAGATTATAATCAGTCTGGCATATATCTTGGATTAACGGAATTGCCCTCAGCTTAAAATTGTTTTCTATTTCAAATTCTTATCGCGAGGTTTTCAATGACCGAAAAATACCCGGCTCAAATGCGCCGGATAAGCGGATTATTTCTTTTATTCTCACTCCTGCTTATTGTTTTTCTTTCCTCTTGCAAAGATGAAGTTAAGCATGAGATTGTGATTGATCTCAACACAAAAATTATGGATCCTGTTTCGGGTTTGCCTTTTACCGGCACGGTTACAGATACTATTGAGGGATTGATCGTCACTTACGAGGTAATTGAAGGGGTTAAAAACGGAATCTTTAAAATTTTCTATTCGAACGGAAGTCTGCAAATAGAAGGGGTGGTAAAGAATAATAAAAATGAAGGTCTGTGGAAATATTACTATCCTAATTTACAGGTTGAATCCGAAGGGAAGTTCAAAAATGATCGACCGGATCAAAAGTGGGTTTGGTATTATCCTGATGGTGAAATTAAGGAGGTCGGGTTTTTCAACAGCGGGCTAAAAGAGGGAAAGTGGACTCTCTATGATGAAGACGGTAACATCACAAAGGAAATAACTTTTGTCAATGATCAAATTGTAAACACTGTAACGAAACCGAAAATTATCACTCTATAATTTATAGGGGATTATTTTGTATTCAGAAATAATCCCTTTTCTTTTTATTTACCTCTCAAAACAAACTTCTTTATTATCGTATAATAATAACCATATTGAGTTGGAAAAATTTACAATAAGTGTTAATTTTGCACACCAAAAACAAAGGGCTCGTAGCTCAGTTGGTTAGAGCAGCTGACTCATAATCAGCGGGTCGGAGGTTCAAGTCCTTCCGGGCCCACATAACAACCTCAGGAATCGAAAGATTTTTGAGGTTTTTTGGTTTTAAATGGTTTTTGAATCCGGCTGATTGCAACTCAGAATTGTATGCAGTGTGTATGGACTTCATATGGTGTAACTCTATACTGAGAAATTTATTTTTTGTTGGATGTGAGCTTTCGTAAACTTTCAGTTTAAGCACCTCCTCTAACCCGTTCAGGTCCTCTTCTTTCCAGTGCTTACCGAATAATACGCTGGTAAGGCTGCGGAGTGAATTATTGCGAAGAGCGTAAAATAGTTGAAAATGATAATGTAAAAGATTATGTTGAAAATAGATTTTATGACTTACCCCGATACACTCCAAAACCGGCGGGGATGAACCAGATAACGGTGAATGATGGTTAGCCCGGATGTGAAAGAACTTAAAAGAAAATTAAGTAGAAGTAATTCTTTTATAAGAAAATAAACATAATAAACAAAGGTGTTAGCTGTGAGGCCGAAGTGAGTAATCAGGGGTTATAAATCCCGGCGGTAAACCCCGCCATAAATATTGGCGGGTAAATGTTTTTACTTGACTTTCTTTTCTATAGACAACGCCGTTAGCCCATTAAATTAAGGTTGACAATAGGCATCCATTATTATTAAGGTTAAAATAAAAAATCACAAGATGAAGTATTTTGAGTGGAAAGAAGAAAAGAATGAAAAACTTAAAAAAGAAAGAAACATTTCATTTGAAATAATCGTGAGCCAAATTGAATTAGGATATATAATTAATATTGTTGAACAACCGAATAAAGCTAAATATAAAAGCCAAAGTATATATGTTGTTGAATATGATAAATATGTTTATTTAGTCCATTCGTAGAAGATGAAAATAAAATTTTTTTGAAAACAATTATTCCAAGTAGAAGAGCGACAATAAAATATTTGGAAGGAGAATAAAAATGAAATTAGATAAAGAAGAAAAAGAATTATTAAAATCATACGAAAAGGGTGAATGGAAATCTGTAAAGGACTATGAAAAGAAAAAGACAGAGTATCAACGATACGCTAAAAATACTGCTGCAAAGAATAAAAGAATTAATATTCGTCTTTCAGAAAGAGATTTAGCAAATCTAAAAGCTAAATCATTAGAAGAGGGAATGCCATACCAAACACTCGTAACAAGTATAATTCATAAATATATTTCTGGAAAGTTTAAAGAAGTATAAATAATAATCTACAAAAATGGAGCTAACAAGCAACTGCTAATGACAAGGTAAATATTACTTGAAAAAATTACGAATTTTGATGGAAATCAACGCATGCTAGATATGAGACGAAAATTGTCATTAAATAAAAACTTGGTGGCAACGCCATCATTGTGGACTCAAGCCGTTATGAAAAAAGTCAAGAGCTTGATAAATTGTTCTAAAAAATATTTAACCTGCCTTTAACAGGTAAACTAATAGAATAAATATACCTGCTCCACAAAGCGGGATAAACCCCGCCATAAAATATTGGCGGGTAAATGTTTTTACGCGACTTTCTGTTTATATAAACAACGACGTTAGTGGCTTTTGCGGCGGGTAGGACCCACCAGTTTGAACTTTTCTTTGTTACCTGATAGAAATTTAAACCTGCGTAGTTGCGGCACAGTCGGCAAGGTTAATAAGTGGTAGTAAAGTCAGAATCAGGGAGTGTAAATAATTTTGTGTAAATGGTTAAAGCAATAGTTTAGCTAAGTGCT
>JBBIGV010000116.1:0-4105 GCA_037447335.1 Ignavibacteria bacterium
TCAGACATATAAATTCAGAGTTGTTTGCAAAATTTACTTTTTGGTCAGCCTCCTACTAATGGATCAAATCCAGATGAGGACGAAATAAGGATCCATTTTAAACTGCATAAAATTCATCGCTAATTAAAGTGTCTGGCTTTGCCACAATTTAATCAGATATTTAAAAAATATTTTGGACAGCACTGAAGAGAAAATCAAACCTCATTTTTTAACCGAAATGCTGATTTTATGAATTCCTCTTTGAAAATTGAAAATGTCATCTTTAAAAATTTCTTTTTGAGATAACGAGAGTTATTAAGAGCAATTTAATTCTTCACTTAAATTAAAAATTTGCAGTACGGATGAGATTATTGTAGTCAATAATTGATAATCGTGCCATGATTTTAATTTCTGCAGAAAATTTCAATTGAAACTGAATATCTCATCTACAGCTCATTAAATACCTTTGCGAAACTACGTGATCTTAGCGCCTGAGCGGCCAAACAGAAAGGCTGACTAAAAAGTGGATTTGTCATTACGAGCGAAGCGAAGTAATCTCAAACTCCGGGCAAAAACAAAAGATTGCTTCTTCGCTCCGCTCCCTGCAATAACTATTTCCTTACTTCCCGGTCACCCCCTTCATTTGGTCAAACTCAACTAAAATGAAAACTTTTCCTTCTGTTTATTTGATCAGAAGCATCTTACGAACATTAGAAAATTTACCTGCATCCATCCTGTAAATATAAAGCCCGCTGTTAAGTTCAGAAGCGTCAAAATCAACAGTATGAACACCGGCTTCTTTTTTCGCATTCAGGATTGTTGCAACTTCCTGCCCGAGTATATTAAAGACGGTGATCTTCACATCAACTGCTTCCGGCAAAGTGAAGCTGATAGATGTTGAAGGATTAAACGGATTAGGATAGTTCTGGCTGAGTGAAAATTCCTTAGGTGTGCCGAGATCAGCCAGCACTACAGGTGAATACTCAAACTTACCGTCCGTATCAATTTGCTTTAAGCGGTATGAATATGAACCGAAGGTTACGTTATTATCCGTAAAAGAATAACTCTTCGGAGAGTTTGAATTCCCTGAACCTTCAACAAACCCGATTTTTTCCCATGTTTTTGGTTTGGAAGAACCGTCTGTTGAAGAAGAATTAAAAGCCCTCTGAACCTCAAAGCCGTAATTATCTTTCTCTGTTTCTGTTTTCCAGTTTAACTTTATTTTACCGTTGATAACCGAAGCTGTGAAAGAAGCAAGCTCTACGGGAAGCGGGGCTGAACTACCTGGTATCACCAGCGGAGTTGAACCACCTGATGGATTTACAGTATTAACAGACCCCCACATTCCATCCGGGCTGGTAGATGTCCCCACACCTATATTCGCATCAGATAATAATCTTCTTTCTATTCTGCGTATTCCGTTTGGTAAAATATTAGGAATGATAGTGCCCCAGGCTCCGGCAATTCCATTAACATCACTGTAATAGAAAGTTACGTAATCTGTACCACCTGATGTTCCATCGCTCTCTGCAAAAGTGCCTGAAATTGGTCTCCCCGTTCCGCTCTCATTATCATAGAGAAAGACAAAGTCCTTAGCTGGCGCGCCTGAAAGACTTCTTATTCCCGTTCCTTGTCCCAGAAATGGATTAGTACCAAAATCCATTACATATACACCATTGTCTAAAGTGAGTCTTGCGTCAACTGAACTTCCGCCTGCGCCATTGTTTAAAATAATCTGCATATAAACAAACCCTGAAGCAGTAAACCGTGCATTACCTGTCGGTTCAGTAATAAACCAGCCCGTATATTCACCGGAGGCATTAGTAGTAAACTCACCATAATTACCTGCAGTGCTCAAACCACCGTTTGTAGTTTTGACAAAATCGCCTGAACTAGTTGCGAAAATAACATTTCCGGCTCCGTCTGTTGTGTGCCCGTCAATGGCTTCAACAACCGTATTATAATACCTGTAAGCCGCGCTGGGCAATAGTCCGTTAATTTGAACTCTGTATGCGTAAGGAACGCGGTTATTATTAGTGCCCGCTTTACCCTGCATGTATTGCGGATATATTATCTCGGTAAGTGTCGGACCGTTGGTCCGCTGAGAACCGGTTGCAGGAGATGAAGTGAGATAGTTTTCATAATTATCTGAACCATTGTACTCAAAAACCGCTGCGTGGTAAATTCTTCCCTTCCGAAGACCGGTAACTGCAACTGAACTCCCCGAACCTTTATAAACTACATAATTGCCAATTCCAATCTCGGTGCTTATTGTGCCGAAAGAAGAATTTGAATTATAGAGTGTACCATCAACCGGCACAACATCAACAGCAACAAAATACTTCATTAATACAATCCTTGAAGCACCGCCGCCGTTTGTCCAGTTTATAGTAAAGCTGGTTTCGGTCACATCAGTAAAATTGACGCCACTGGCCTGAACAGTTGGTTCTAATGCAAGCACTTTTCCATTAACCGTAACATTTTGTGTTGTTGCTCCGCCGCCTGAGTTTGCGATAAGTTCACCATTGTATGTACCGGCAGATAAACCTGCTTTTAATCTTACATAAATATCTGTTGCGCTTAATGTGCCTCCGGTATAACTAACATAAACGCTCGAAAAAAAGTCTGTGCCGTTTAATGAAACCTCATAATTTGTTGAGCCGGTTACTGTGATGCCGCCCGCCGCAGGATCAAGATTACTGCCGCTTAATTTGTAGGTTTGGGAATATGAGGGACCGGAGCCGACGATATAAGCGAAGTCAGAGAGAGATGAGGGTGAAACAATGATTGTCGGTTGGACCGGTGCGCCCACTTTCACTGTTACATTGTCAAAGAAAGCTGTCTGATTAGGTGATGTAGCACCCTGCCAATATCCACCAAGATAATCTAACGCGGTGCCAGTATAAGTGGTATTTGTTGCTGTTCCTTGAGATGTTAGACTGCCAGTCTCGGGATCAGTAAAACTTGTTCCATCATTCCTAACAAATAATTCCCATTGACCATTTGAAGGGTTATATGTAACACGAATACTTAAATATTCATTGCCAAAGTCAGTTAAACCAGAAGTGTTTGAAAGAATAATTCCTGTTGCTGCACTACCCAAGCTCGAAATACCACCCGTAAACATAACTAATCTAATTGGATCTGTAGCCCCCGTATTACCCAAAACAACTGCATAACCATTTCCTGAATTATTCGCGGTTGTCGATGAGGCTGCTAAAATGAAAGCAACACCATAACTACCACTACCAAATCCGGCTGGATCAGGTCGTATCTGCCTCATATTAAAACTCCATGTCACTAAACCAGTATTTGAAGATAGAGTAGTGTTATAAGGTGCGCTGAAAGAAGAAGTTGTTACGCTGGCAAAAACCCAGCCGTTAGCATTTGTTGTGCCACTCGCATCATTTGTTAATTCAAGTTGTTCGGGAGAGGTGTTCCTTCTTGCACCCCAGTCATCTCCACTTCTCGAAACTGACCAGGCACTTGCACCTATACTGCCACTTGTAGTCCATGTTGCACTAGTGTTTGTGCTAAAGTCATCAGAGAATACCGTGGTTTGCCCTTTAGTTAAATAACTCGAAACGAATATAAACAGTAATAATATTCCGAATTTTTTCATATTTCCCTCAAAGATTAAATGACAAAATATATTTTTTATTTAAACTCATAATTTCAAAAGGGATGAGAAGTTGCAGAAAAGGACACCCACAAATTTCTTAGTAAGCAAAAAAGTCGTAACGCTGGTATAAGCTGCGTTTTGTGGCTCATAGTGTCTTCTCTCATCCCCAAACTAATTAAAGGCAATTTAAATTGCCAATAAATTAATATTAATTTTTGCGATTGCCGGAAAGGGGGGAAAAGGAATGGATGAATGGGTGAATGGATGAATGGTTTTATTAACATTCTTTTGTTATGCTTTGTTGGGAGTATGTTTTATGAATGAACCCACCCTCTCCCTTCCCGGGAGGGGACAATACCCTTCAAAATATCTTTTAAATAAACCTTAGCTCAAAAAGTAAAAATTTAGTTTAGTATCTCAATCAGTCATTCAAACAATCAATCATTCAGTCATTCAGATTCTTTGGGGATTCGCCCGCCGGATTGGGTGAATGGGTGAATGGAT
>JBBIGV010000117.1:0-4049 GCA_037447335.1 Ignavibacteria bacterium
TCAAGCATTTTCTTGCCCTTATGTCGTGGGTCCCTAATGACAAATCTGGGATTATGTCGGGACGAACGTTGGCGGCAGAAATTCTGTTGAGAATATGAGAACCCGTCCTTATCCATTCATAGCAGCCGATAACAGTTACGGCACTTACAGAGGCAGATTATATCTTGTGTACGCTTCAAATACTCCTGCCGGTAATGGGAATAAACCTGATATCTTTCTAAGATTTTCTGATGACCAGGGCGCTGCCTGGTCCTCAGCAAGATTAGTAAATGATGATCCTAATACAACTCAGCATCATCAATGGCATCCGGCAGTTTGGGTTGATAAAACCTCAGGTCGGATTTTTATGCAGTGGATGGATACACGTGATACTCCTACCCGCGACAGCGCATACATCTATGCAACTTATTCTGACGATGGCGGAAATACATTTGCACCAAACCAAAGAATTTCTAACCAGAAAATGAGAATTAATTGTACAACCTGCGGAGGCGGCGGCACACCCCGCTACCAGGGCGATTATAATGCTATTTATGGGTTGAATAATAACTCGCTTTCAATCTGGGCTGATTTCCGTTTCGGGCAGTTCGGCAGTTACGTAGCGTACTTCCCCGATTATGCAATGACAACAAGCCCGGCTACTCAAACTATCATGAATGATCTTGACTTTAAGGTTTATGATGTGCAGGTGCCCGCAGTTAAGCTATATGACCAATCAGTTACATTTTCAGCAACAATTACTCCAACCCCGGCGGCAGGTACATTAACTATTGATTTTCCTTCGGGCAATACACTCACTACATTTCCCGGCGGAGTTCCGATGCGTGTAACTGCTTCAGGCGGAGTTACTCTTGGTACTTATACAATTACTGTAACCGGTAACGGACCGTTTGGACCGCCTGTTCATAAACGTACGGTTCAACTTGTTGTAGAGCCTTACATACCCGTTGAGCTGGCTTCTTATTCAGCTGATGCTCAACTGAATGATGTAATTATTAACTGGGCAACTGCAACCGAACTGAATAACAATGGATTTGAGATTGAACGCAGAGGAAATGATAATTTATTTGAAATGATCGGCTTTGTTAACGGCAGCGGAACTACAACTGAGATAACACATTATTCATATACCGATAAAAATCTGAATCCTGGAAAATATTACTACAGGTTAAAGCAGATTGATTTTGACGGAACATTCGAATATCTGCCTGAGATCGAAGTTGATGTAACAAACCCGGTTAACTTTGCGCTCGGTCAGAATTATCCAAATCCTTTCAATCCTTCGACTAAAATTAATTTTCATGTTCCTGCACAGGCGCATATCACATTGAAGGTGTTCGATATACTCGGACAGGAAGCAGCTACATTGGTTAACAATGAGCTTGGCGCCGGTTCACATCAGGTGGAATTTGATGCATCTGATCTTAACAGTGGCGTTTACTTCTATAAGCTGGCAGCTTCAGGAAGCAATGGTACCGGCTTTACTGATGTTAAGAAGATGGTCATTACAAAATAATTTTGCTATTCTAAGCGATACTGTTTTTACGGAATGGTATCGCTTTTTTTTGCCCTAAAACATTTCGGAGTAAGCTATGAAAAAAAAATCTTGGTACAATTCAATTTTCGGTAATGGTTCTGGTATTTTTCCTTTGCACACCTGTGACTTTCAGTCAGATGGATGAATTATTATTCCGCGTTGAGCGATATGATCTGAATTCCGGTTATCATAACGGAACCGGCATTACAGGGGCTGAGCCTGTTCAGGTTTTTTCTGCTGTTGTGGAAGTAACCGGTATTCCATGGTTAAGATTACATTTTGCCGATGCATATCTGGGAGAAAAAAGTTATTTAATTATCAGGTCTCTTTACGATGAACGCTGGCAGAAACTTGATGCTGTTAGTATTGAACAATGGAGCTATCACAGCGCATATTTTAACGGAGCAGCGGTTGAAATACAATTATTTGCCGCGCCACAGGATCAAAACATATTCTTTGTAATTGATGAGGTGATTGCAGGAGAATGGGCAGGCGATGAAATATATTTTACAATTTGCGGACCGGTTGATGAACGCGATTTTTCTTTTCAGCCGGCAACGGGAAGATTACTTTCTCCGGGCTGCACCGGTTGGATAATTCCTAATGGAAAAATTGTTTCGGCAGGGCACTGCCTTACTTCGGCAAGCGGGAATACAGTGCTGCAATTCAACGTTCCGCAGTCTTTACCCGGTGGCACACTTCAGCATCCCGGTCCCAAAGATCAATACGCTGTTAATGTTTCAACAAATGTATTCGTTAACAGCGGTGTTGGTAATGATTGGGGAGTTATTGAAGCATTTCCTAATTCCATTACTAATCTGACTCCTATACAAGCGCAGGCAGCTTTCTGGTACCTTGCACAGAATTTAAACCCCGACTCTATCCGGATAACAGGATATGGCACTGCTTCCGGCATCAGGAACAGGGCACAGCAAACGCACGTTGGGCCTAATGCCAACTCAAGCGGCACAACGATGAGATACCGCACGGATACAACAGGCGGCAATTTAGGCAGCCCTGTAATTGATGAAGCCACAGGTGTATCAGTTGGTGTTCACTCTCATGGCGGATGTACTTCTTCCGGAGGTAATAATAACGGAACAAACTTTTTTAACACTGCATTCTGGAATGCAGTAGACCAGGGCATCCCGGTAGAACTTATGTCTTTCACTGCCTCGGTTTCAAATAAAGACGTAACACTAAACTGGTTAACTGCAACGGAAACAAATAATCTTGGTTTCGAAATTGAGCGCAGATCGGGAGATGATTTTATTTCTGTCGGGTTTGTACCGGGTAATGGAACTACAACTTCCGTAACAACCTACACTTTTACCGATTATGCAGTTGATGAAGGTTCATTTAGCTATCGGTTAAAGCAGGTTGATTTCGACGGCGCTTTTGAATATTCACAGGTAATTAATGTTGAAGTTAGTCTGCCGCAATTATTTGCACTTGAGCAGAACTTTCCGAATCCGTTTAATCCCGGCACAAAAATTTCTTTCAGACTTGCTGAGAATGCTCAAGTTACTTTGAACGTTTTTGATATTTTAGGCAGTGAAGTTGTAACACTTGTAAACGAATTAAAAGAAGCAGGCACTCACTCTGTTGAGTTTAATGCATCGGGACTTCCTTCCGGAGTTTACTTTTACAGATTAAATGCCGGCAGCTTCTCCGAAACAAAGAAGATGATATTATTGCGTTGAAAGAAATATTTAATGTGAATTACAGGGTTGAATTTTAGGAGATGGGGCTGTCTCATAACTGTCATTCCGTCCCGAATGCTTTCGGGATCGGAATCTAAAATTTAGATTTTGAAATGAAATCAGACCCTGATCCCGATAAATCGGGGCAGGGTGACCAAAATAGACTTTTGAGACAGCCCCATCTCTAAAGTTGGAAAATATAGCATTTCTTTTTTACTGCTCACTCCGGCCTTCTATCTTCCTTCCTATTACGATTAGTTCGCTTTTTGCCAAGAAAGTTCGCTTTTTGCTTTGACAATTATAATTTGATTAACGAACTTTTAGCCAGAAATTTTGCTTAGCTGCTTACAAAAGTAAATAAAAACGGGATAGGGAGTCGCTTTATGAGAGAGTACAAAGAAATATTAAACCTTCCAGCCTTGGTGGTGCGAACTGACTTTCCTGCTGTGAAGCAAAAACTACTCAAAGAAAACATAGGCGGTGGATTGTGACTTCACCAACTAAAATATTTTCTCTTTTCCTATTTGTTCTTTCGTTGAATAGTTGTGATAATAGTACTGGGGTAGATAAATGGAAAATAAATCCCATTATCGTCTTAATAAAATATAGTTATGAGGGAATTATTGGTGGAAATTATAAGATAAATGTTTGGAATAACGATAACATTTATTCTGCTACGGCTTATGTAAGACATATTAAAATTAATACTGATTTCAAAGTTGTTGGAGATTCGAGGTATAAAGTCAAACTTAGTGAGTCTGTAAAATAATTTGTGTAAATGGGATTTAGTGTTAAAGAACATTTTTTAA
>JBBIGV010000118.1:0-3898 GCA_037447335.1 Ignavibacteria bacterium
CCATTCACCCATTCACCCATTCACCCATTCATCCATTCATCCATTCATCCATTCGCCCGTTCTCTGCCGGCAATCAGTCATTTTTGTTTGATCTCAGATTTACGATTTCTGATTTTTTATTAACTTCTTATTTCTGAAACCGCTAATCTTTGTTTTAAAATCATTATCAATACCATTCAACAATGCGGACTTGTTAACAAGCCATGCGCTTGCTGTTCAATAAATCTTTTAAGCCGGAATTATCAGAAGAGTTACTGCTTTCACATTGGTAATTACTTCCTATTTGACACCCGAAGAGCATCTTCACGACCTGAAAATTTAATAATTGAGCCAGCACCGGCTCAAAATATAGTTACAAAACAGAAGAAATAAAATTTGCCGGTAATGAATGAAAATCCACTAGATTAGTTTTAATAAAAAGAAACTTCTTGCTGGCTTTTGCAAATTAAAGAAACCATAAAATCAAAAAAAATAACCGCATCAGCTTCTTAAAGAAGCGTACCGCTCAGAACAAGTATAGCCACACTAAAATAGATTATAAGCCCTGTAACATCCACCATAGTTGCAACAAGCGGCGCCGATGATGTTGCAGGATCCGCTCCAAGTTTCTTTAAAATGAAAGGCAGCATTGATCCCGATAATGTACCCCAGATAACAACGCCAATAAGTGAAAACCCGACTGTAAATCCGATCAGTATTCTGTGCTCATATAGACCGGGAAGAAAAGTAGAAAGTATCTGCACTTTAAGGAATCCGATTATGCCCAGCACCAACCCAAGTATAAAACCAGAAATCAATTCTCTGTGCATAATTTTCCACCAATCCTTAAGTGTAATTTCTCCAAGCGCTATTGCACGAATAACCAAAGTTGCTGCCTGTGAACCGGAATTGCCTCCACTGGATATTATAAGGGGAATAAAAATCGAGAGCACAACGGCACGTTCAAGCTCATCTTCAAAAAAGCCCATTGCAATAGCAGTAAGCGTTTGAGCTGCAAATAAAAGAGTAAGCCAGAAAACCCTTTTCTTCACCATACCGAATACCGGAATGTCTGCATACGGTTCATCAAGCGCCTGAATACCGGCAAGTTTGTGAATGTCTTCGGTTGCTTCTTCTTCAGCCACGTCAAGAACGTCGTCAACAGTAACAATGCCAAGCAATATTCCGTGTGCATCAATAACGGGCAAAGCAACCCTGTCATACTTTTTAAATAGTTCAACTGCTGCTTCCTGGTCATCTGTTACATGAAGAGCCGCAAAGTTTTCATCCATCAGGTCGCTGACTTTTGTATCGAGCTTAGCAAGCAGAAACTCTCTGATTTTTATGTCATCAATCAGTTTGCCTTTTTCATCAATAACGTAAACGATGTTAAGTGTTTCTTTGTCCTTCCCGTTTTGCCTGATATAAGTCAGAACCTCATCAACAGTAGAATCGGGACTTACCGCAATGTAGTCGGGGGTCATAAGCCTTCCAACGCTGTTTTCCGGGTACCCGAGCAGCGTTCTGGCAATGTTTCTTTCTTCAGGTGAGAGATGCATCATTAGCTGCTTTGCAGCCGCACCCGGAAGTTCTTCTAACAGGGCGGTACGGTCGTCGGGGGACATATCATTGAGTATTGACGCCACTTCTTCATTGCCCAGCGCTTTAAGAAAGCTCATCTGCGTATCGAAGTCGAGGTACTCAAAAGTGTCCGTTGCAAGGTCCTGGGGAAGCAGTCTGAAAATTATAGCCTGTTCGTTTTGGGGGAGTTCGGTCATTAGTTCCGCTATATCGGCGGGTGTCCAGTCAATCAGAATTTCTTTCAGTGTGCCGAGTTTTCTTTCAGCTATAAGGGT
Organism: Ignavibacteria bacterium; assembly: GCA_037447335.1. GTDB lineage: Bacteria > Bacteroidota > Ignavibacteria > Ignavibacteriales > Ignavibacteriaceae > JBBIGV01. The sequence continues at coordinate 1,836 of JBBIGV010000118.1, forward strand.
TTGAATTTCCGGTTGAATTAATTGGCTCAGCATAGCAGCACCTGTGAAAAAATTGAAAAGACTGACGGTTTACATCGGCATTCTTAATTACAAATTAGTTAATAATCGGGCACAAAGATAATTTTTCGGGCTGGAAAATACAATTGAACCGGAAATCAATCATAAAATCTTGGTCGCTTCTTCGGTGCATTTTTACATTCCTCAGAACAGCAATATTCGTTTTTAGTTTTACAATCGTGACAGGTTATAATTATCTTATCGCACTTAACATTGTGACAGTTGATGTAGTATGCGGTTGGTTTACCGCAAAAGTGACATTGGGCAGTATATGTCAATTCTTCGCCGGAATTTGGCTCAACAACTTTACGTTCATCAAAGACGAACATGCCCCCTTCCCAAACAGTATCGGGATACTGCTGAATAAAATTCACAATTCCTCCGTCAAGCTGATAAACATCTGTAAATCCCTTTTCTACCATATAAGCAGAAGCCTTTTCGCATCTTATACCTCCGGTGCAGTATGTAATCACCGTTTTGTTTTTATATTCTTCAAGTAATTCAACCACATCTGCCCACTGCCTGAAATTTTTTATTTTCGGGGTGATGGCATTTTTAAAATGCCCGATTTTACTCTCATACCAGTTGCGCGCGTCAACAATAACAAAGTCCTTTCCATCTTCATAAAATTTGAGAAGCTGCTCCGGTGTAAGTCTTTTGCCCCCGTTGTTGAGATTTACCTTTAACCCTGAATTTACAAGCTCTTTTTTTACCCGCACGTAAATTGAAGAATAAGCATGGCGGTCTGCCTTGTCTTCTTTACACCATAAATCGGTAAACGGTGGATATTGTTTAACAAAAGATTTAAAGTTATCCGTGTCGCTTTCTCCGCCTGATACTGTTCCGTTAATTCCTTCAACGGAAACATATATCTTTCCGTTAACGGAATGTGCGCGGCAGTAATCGAGCAGCTCGTTTTTAAGCGATTCCGGGTCATCGATGGTAACGTATTTATAGAACATTAAAATTATAAAATTGCTCATCGTACCGGTTGATTATTATTCGGGGTGTAAAGTTAAAAAAAACCTGAAGGAATCACATTTAAATTTGCAGCCGCTTTAAAATTTCTTCCTTTATAACATCAGGCGTTTTTTTTATTATTGCAATAAATGAAACGTAACTTTTTAACTGTTAAGGTGATTCAACTTTTCTTTACACTTTCAGTTTTTATTTATGCAAATCCTTATTGCACAGATAAAATTGTTGGCAGCGATTCGCTGATTGCAGGTGTCGGGCAAAACCAGTATAACCATACGCCAGTATAACCATACGATTGACTCTGAACCGGTAAGCCATCATCGCTCGCCGGCTCTGATGCTGCACTCCGTTCCTTTCATAGATAAGCACACCGGAATTAGCTTAACCCCGTAGCTGCCGGCGGGTTATTGGCTTGAAGACGGCACACATTGGTGGTATGAACAGGAGATTATCAGATCAAGGTTCAACATGATTGTTGGTACAATCTCTGCCGGTGAAGTTATAGGAATCCTGATGCTCAAATAAGTTTGGTATCACCACAAAACAACAAAGTTCCATACGATGAACATTAAAAATGATATGGAATGCGATATGTGGATGGACAAGTTCGGTCACTTTTTACACGCATATTTTGCAGCCGGTCTTTTATCCAGAGGTTTCAGATGGTCGGGCATGGAAGGATCGAGCTCTATTCTATACGGAGGACTTGTTGCATGGCTGTGGATACTTCAATTATAAATTGCAGATGCTTTTTTTGTTGATTGGGGATTTAGCTGGGGTGATTTTATCGCAAATACTGTTGGGGCAGGCTTCTCGGTTTTACAGCAGCTTTATCCCGCTGAACTTGGCGGGCTTAAACCGAAAATAAGCTATCACGTTTCTGATGCTTACAGGGAGAACCGTTATACCAATAACGCTAAGTGGATACTGGATGATTATGAGGGAATGACTTTCTGGATGGCTGTTAACATTCATCATTATATGCCGTCTGATATTCAGCAAAAATTTCCCGACCGGCTTAAACCGGT
>JBBIGV010000119.1:0-3680 GCA_037447335.1 Ignavibacteria bacterium
GTTTACCCCAGGCGATCGCAGTTAGTGGGTCGCCAACAATTACATTCTGCCAGGCATTAAAATAAATTCCCTGATAGTGAGCGTCAACATCATTATACCCCATAGCGTAAGCCGGGTATGTTCGATCATCATATGTAGCTCCGCTTACAAATGGTTCATAACAATGTCCGCTTGCAGCACTTCCACCCATACGAATGAAATCTGAGATCAATCCTTGTCCTACCCCTGTTGAAGTAAAAAATCCAAAACTATAAGCATTGAAACTTTCCCAACTAATAAAGCTTGCACCATTAGTATAGTCAAACTCTAGTAGCTCTAAAATATAATTTGCCGGCATGCCAGCGTGTACGCCATCCGAAACGTAGCCAACAACGCTGTTAGAATCTGTTTTAATGAATTCGTGAGTATTATCATAATTTGTATAAAATCCTAATTCTTCCAGTTTTTGGTATGTAGCGTAGATAGTAGCTTGATGATACGAAGCGTCAGAATCTGCATCTAACACCCAGGTTTTTTCACCTGTATAATCCGGGTCAGCCAATCGGTCTATTAGGTCTATTACATCAGCATATGTTTCTCCATTGAGCCAAGTAACCAGATATTGAGTGTACCATCCGCCGCTATTTACAAAATGATTTGATCTAAAACGGTAATCCATCGTAATATCTGGGTCAACCTGCAACAAGGGGTTAATATTTGAAAATCTACTGGTGTTGTAAAGTTGGAGAAAGTTTTTCGTAGTGTCAGGCTGATTGATAAGGCAAAGAAGATCACTTACCGATGCTTGCCTTCTATTACCAGCATTCCAAATATATGGGAGTGAACGGACTTTATGAGGAATTCCTTTAACCAAAACTATATAATTAATTCTGTTTGCCAAGAGATCGCCGTTTACTATTGTATTATTCAAATACCTTTTGATCGGAATGGCAATGGTATCCATGACGTAACGCCAACCCAAATCACCTTGGCCACGAATATCCTCTCTTCCATCAAAAAGTTTTACAGTACCCTCCTGATATACTATGCTATCCGGTATTAAGATACCATCAGGCATAATATTTTCATTTTGTATGTTTCTTTTATTCTTATAATAATAAGCAATGCTTTGAGATAATGTATCGCTCGCATTGTCTGGTTTCTTATAGACTACCAGCACTTCTTCAGGTTTAGGAAAGTTTGCATAAGTTGGATTTTGATATGTTAACTCTCTTAAATCGGGTCCATCGTCAACCATCAATGAATCACCCGGTGATTGCGCAATCAAAAGTGATTGGAAAAATAGTAATGACAAAAGTACAATTAACTTTTGCATTATTGTTACTCCTTATTTTTGGTATGTGATTTTTTTACTCTCTTAGTGAGAGATTTTTATTTCAACAAAATCATCTTCCTCGATTCATTATATTTTTCTGTATTTAGTGTATATATATATATGCCGCTAGGTAACTGCTGACCATGAAATTCAAATTCATAGTAGCCAGCATTTAATTTTTCATTAACCAACTCAACTATCCTTTCACCCAATACATTATAAACCGTAAGTCTTGTAGAAGAATCTTCTGGCAACTGAAATTCTATTTTAGTATCGGGGTTAAAGGGATTTGGGTAATTCTGGTTTAACTTAAATTTGGTTGGAGATTTTACTTCAATGCTAATTGTATTGCTGTATTCGTAAGTTCCATCATAATCTACTTGCTTCAATCTATATTCATACTTCCCGGGTTGAAGTGATTTATCTGTAAAAGAATAAAACTGAGCTTCTGTTGTCGTTCCGTGTCCGCTTACAAAACCGACTTTCTTCCAATTTTGTAATTTTTCAATCTTTGAATCTTTTAATCTCTCAATCTCAAATCCCCGGTTATTCGTTTCGGTAGCTGTACTCCATTCAAGTATTAAGTTATTTTCATTTTGAATTGTAGCATTAAAAGAAATGAGTTCAATTGGTATATTTTCATCATAATATTTGATTATCAAACCTCTGCTACCAACGGCATAACCATCATTAATATTTGACAATCTTATAAAATTTACTTCTCTGTTAAATAAATCTGTAACTTCATACCAATTTTTACCTGCATTTGTTGAATGAAAAGTTCGGCCACCCGCTAAAAATATAAAACCCTGAATTTTATTACTAAATCTACCTACTGTTACACCTGGAATTACGGACCAAGTTATCCCCCCATCAGTAGTATTGTTAAGCTCGTTGTTCCTTGAAATAAATCCATCAAGACTATCATTAAAAAAAACATCCCACATAAAATTCAATGTTAGATTAATTTGTTCAATCCAATTTTCTCCTCCATCATACGTTTTAAAAGGTTTGTACAAACCTCCCCTCGTTACCCATCCATTTAACGAATCACTGAAATGTATCCCATTAATCCCATTAACATTTAATTTTACAAACCAATTTTCTCCCCCATCGCTTGTTTTTATTACATATCCATAACTTATTGCCCAGCCAATGTCATCATTAATAAAAAACAATCTTATAAATTCACCGGCGTTCCCGGAAATTCCGGTAATATTTTTTTCCTGCCAGCTTAAACCGCCGTCATACGTTTTGTAAATTTTATGCTGTGCCCCAACTACCCCCACAAATTTATCAAAAAAGTAAACAGATGACGGCAGTAACCCCGGAAAATCAGTAAGTTGTATTAATGTGATTCCACCATCAGTAGTATGATATAACCTCTGGTTACCAATAAACCAGCCATTATTCTCATCTGTGAAAAAAACGTCAGTAAAATTATCGTTTATTATTGTTCTGTACCAGCTTTGTCCAGAGCTGGTTGTTTTTTCTAAAACTAATGCATCACCAACATAGTAGCCGACATTTTCACTAGAAAAAGCGATATCTCTGACTGCCTGTTTCATATCAGTTCGCCATGTCCAGCTAAACCCACCATCTGTTGTTTCAAAACAGTTGGTACCTACGGCAAAACCATTCAGACTATCAAGAAAGGCTATTCCTATGAATGTGTCTCCCAAATAAGTAATAAATTGCCAGGATTCTCCACCATCAGAAGTATAAACGTGCTTCCCTGCAAAGCCGAGCGCAACAGCTTTCATCCGCGTTATAGAATAAATCGAAAATAGTCCGTAATTGTCGCCTACTTGTGTTACATCCCAACTTAGTCCACCATTAGTTGTTCTGAGAATGCCGCCTAAATTAGTACAGATATAACCAAAAGATGTGTCAAGAAACGAAACATCCCAATATGGGTATCCGCTAAGAGGTGTTTGCTGATTTATCCAGGTATTTCCGCCATCAGTTGTTTTAAAAGCAGAGGAACCCATTCCAACGAGCCAGCCAATCTGTTCTGTGATAAATTGTATGTTCCAAAAGTTTTTGTCTGTTCCGCTTTGAATTGTTTCCCAGGTTTCTCCGTAATCTGTTGAAATTATAATTAATCCGCCGTCCCCCGCAGCAATTATTTTTTCTCCGTTGTAGCTTCCTATTGTTCTAATAGTTTTGTTGTAACTTGTTTCGATGTTGTACCACGAACTACCGCCATTAGTTGTTTTTATGATTGCTCCTTTTTCTCCTGTTGCAATACCGGTATCATTGTTAACAAAATAAACTCCCCAATAATTTGTTCTGGGTACTTTGGGATGGAGTTCTGTCCATACACCGGTACTCTCAAGCGGGAATAAGCTTCTCTTTATTTCAT
>JBBIGV010000120.1:0-2806 GCA_037447335.1 Ignavibacteria bacterium
AATGTCGGTGAGCGCCGAGATCGAATCGTGGTATTGGTAAGTGATCTTCTCAAGACAGATGATTTTTTCCATCCTCCTCCTTTAAATCCACAACATCAGACAACCGACGAGAAAGAGGGAGATTCCCACTGCCCAATCTCGTTGCCGGAGCTTTCCGGTTTGTTGGATTGTGATCGTATCTGAAAATCCTCTGCACTGCATGGCCTTATAGACCTCTTCTGCTCTCAACCTGGTCTTTCTGAATAGGAAGGCAATTCTTCCCGCCACCCATCTCCGCGCCTCATAAGGGCGCAACTCCCGGAGGAGTCTGCTCTTCTTGGCAAGGTGCATCTCTTCAACTGTCTTTGCAAAAAGAAAGAGGTACTTATAGGCGAGAGCGATCATGATGAGAAACGTGTCCGGAATTCTAAAGACCTTTAAGGCTTTGATAATCTCCGGAAACGGAGTGGTATATAATAAGAGGAAAGTGATGGATAGCGAGTTGATGATCCGGAGGGTAAGCATCCCCATTCCATATAAACCCTCTTGCGTTATTCCGATCTCCTGAGGAATCGAATAAATCCAGATGTCATAAGCTGCTGGAAGACGCAAGAGAGCGACCAGGACTTCTCCTTGCCTGAATAGGTTAAAGATGGAGGGAAGGCTGACCAGAAAACCGAAGATTAGACCGAACAAAAGGATCCTTTTATAAAGTTGAAACACATTCAACCGGGAGATGAGCATTAGAGAGAAGAGGAAGAAACCGATCAAGAGTTCTGATCCTATATCCTTTTTGAGGCTGACGATGACAACGAAAAAGACGAGGAAGAGAACTTTGATTCGGGCATCGATCTTCTGAAAAAACCCATCCCTCGAGGCGGATTCCCACTGAGAGTAAGCCGTGACAATCATCTCCGATAGGCGATTCATTCCCTTTTCGAGAAAAGGGGCTCTCAAGCGTTTTCCCTCAAGACGAAGGGGTTCCGAGGAGGAATGATTGAATAAAAAAGAAGGAATCTGGTCTCTCATTAATAGATTCATGCTCTAAAAATAGAAAGAGAGCGTGACAATGGCTCTCACCTTCTCAAGGCCCTCCGCTCCCTGTTGTTCTCTCTTCTCATTCAGGTCTTTGAGAGTCGGGAATTTTAACATCAACCCGAGGCTACCGTTGAGCGGTTTTGAAAATGAGAACCTCAGCCCGGGCGAGAGGTAGAGGATCGTTCCTCCAGTCGCTCTCTGTTTCTCCCGTCCTTCTTCATCCCTGGCAATATTAAGAAGGTTCAATTCGAGGATCCCATCGATTTTCGAGACGAGCGCCTCAGGTTTTCCGTATAATTCATAGATTCCAGCGAGGTTGGCCCTCCATTCGTTTCCGAATTTAAAGCCATCTTTCCTTGTAAAGATCTCATAAGAGGTATCGGCGGCCAGAGTCAAGGGGCCTGTCAGCTGTCGTGTGGCAGCAAATCCAAGAGTATAGGTCGGGCTTCCGAACCCTGGCTGCATTCCCGGATCAATGTCTCCTCCGAGCTCTTTCCGGTTTTTCCCAGTGGGCAGGGTGAAGCCTCCGAACAGAGAGAGATAAGTCTTCTTTGCTCCTTCGAGAGTGATTGCCGTATCCTGGGCTGTGTTCAAACGAATTCCTTTGATCGAAGGATCGTAATTGAATCCGAGGTTGAAGAGGAACTTAAGATCTCCCATCCCCCTAATAGTGCCGAGAGCGTCCTGTCTCTTGATATTGTAAGGCACAAAGAGGCTCCCTGTCAGATAGGGCGTGATTCCATAGGAGAGCCCCAGATTATAAAAGGTGAAGGAGTCCTTATTGGTTGGTTCGGCAAAGTTACGCTTCTTCCATTCCACCTGTTCAAGCCTCCATGATAGAACGAACCCGCCCTGGGGGAGCGTCAGGGGAGAATTCGTCTCGATGGGGCTTCCAGGTCCGAGTGCAAGGCTGATGCCTCCGTGATGAGCACTGGCGGCCAAAGGCAAGAACAAAAGAGCTACGACACAGGATAGAACTAATTTTTTCATCTTAAAAACCTCCTCAGGATGAAATTTTTTTTCTCGATTTCCAAAGGGCGTAAATTCCAAAGAGTCCGAAGATGATGCTGATCCCAACGACCAGCTTGGTATAGGTAGCAATGAGGGGTTTGCTGAAAGATTCAAGTTGGAGGGCTTGATCCACCTTGACTTCTATGGTTAACCCATGAAACCCATGGGTTGACTCACCCCAGACCTTAAGTTTCCATATTCCCGCCCTGTCCGGAACAAAAGAGACGAACCCGTTCTTGTCCGTTCTTCCTGTCTGGTGAGGCTGGCTGTCGTCTGGGCCATATAATTCATACTGGGAATAACTTGATGGATCATCTTTTGAATAGAAGACCTTGATTGATATTCCCTTCTGCTGGACATCGTAATGGATGGAATGGCCAAACAGAGGCGATATAAAAAGAAGCAGAGGCGTGATCCATCCCAGGAGATTGAGGCCCATCTTTTTCATATTCATTTTGTCACCTCAAAGGTCAGAGTGGATGTGAGGCTCAAATAGTCCGCATCAGGATCATTCTTCAAAGGGACTTTAATGCTCACCGAAATGAGCTGATGACCTTTCTTGACTGGAATTTTTGTCACCCCTTCTCTGTCCGTGGTTGATAATCTCTGATGATCTCCTCCTTCCACATCCGCTCCTGATAACGGTTTGCCTTGATAGAACACTTTGATCAGTAAGAGGTCTCCAGCCTTTAATTCAAAGAGATTTGCAAGAGGAACGATCTCAAGACCCGAGTCCATGAGAGGTCTGGAGGCTGCCTCACTCCACGAGAGAAGAGCC
>JBBIGV010000120.1:2979-3708 GCA_037447335.1 Ignavibacteria bacterium
TTTCCCATTGAGGTCAAAGGCTTTGATATTCTTCACTTTTGAAAGATCAAACTCCTCCCTTTTGGTTCCGTGACCAAAGACAAGCAAGAGCTCATCTCCTTTCTTCTCAATCCAGAAATCATGGGCGCGGGTCAACGAGGGCAGGAAGATGAAAAAAGCCGCAAGAAGAAGGAATAGATAGTTCTTCTTGCGGTTCAACCACCCAGGCTGGCTCTTAGGGATGATCATCAACACGAGACCGGTGATGATCGCTTCGATAAGACCCAGAAGGGTGAGGTGAGGAATCATCACCGCGGGGATGGCTATTTTAAGAGGGAAGGGGAAATAGGATGATGCTGCCTGATGAATCGTGGGTTGCAGCCCCAGTTCAATGGCGGTGATAAGCCCGCTCAGGTTTAGCGAGAGATAGGATGCGATTCCTGCGGCTACCGCTTTTGGAAAGAAGTGGAAGACCGTTATGAATCGATAGAGTCCGTAACCGGTAACGGAACCGAGAAAGGCGATGTTAAAACAGTTGGCTCCGAGGGCGGTGATCCCTCCCTCGCCGAAGACCAGAGCCTGGATGGCTAATGCGACGGAGATGGCTATGACCGCAGGCCAGGGACCGAGAAGAATTGCAACAAGGGTTGACCCGTTGAGATGCCCTGTGGTCCCGCCCGGAAGAGGGATGGCAAACACCATGGCCACCAGGCTGAAAACAGATGCCATGGCGAGGAGTGGAATCTGAAC